>JBHJGX010000078.1:0-5503 GCA_050331395.1 Paracoccaceae bacterium | reverse complement strand
GCCGAAGTGCCCTTGCCGGCGTCCGCGCTGTCGCTCGCGACCGGCCTCCGCGGTCTCAAAGCGGCCGCCGCCCGGGGGGGGGGAGCCCCCACCCCCCCCGGCGGGGGGGGGGGGGGGCCCCCGCGCGGGCGGCGGCCGCTTTGAGACCGCCGAGGCCGGTCGCGAGCGACAGCGCGGACGCCGGCAAGGGCACTTCGGCGCTGACCCGTTTACCAGCGGTAAGCTCTACCACGTCGCCCGCGGAGGTTTCGAGGACGAACGGCGATAATGAACTCGGGACAGCAGCGTATTTTTTGCGAAATTCTAAAGTTATTTTTGCCCCGGCTGGTCAATCAGATCCATCAGCTCCTAAATTATTTGACGCTTCATTCCAAAAAGAGAAAATTTTTTACCGCAGAACACGAAAAAGCACCGTTGCCGCTATCGGATCCAATCACCGTGATTTCGAAAGTGGTCATCTATCGCCTGAAAAGCCATTGACCGGTTGAACGAGGTTTAGGGGAAACGAGCAGCCCCTCGTCCGGCACTCCGGAGCCGGTCGCCGGGATCAGCGGCGCTCTCAGAGCCGGCGGAACCAGAACTGGAGGCGTTTCTCAGTTTCCGCGGTCTCGCCGATATCGCGCCAAGCGAAGCGGGCTTCGATGCCGGGCGCGGGGGCATAGCCGCGCTTTGTCCAAAATCCGTCGAGGGGCCGGTAGTCTGCCGGGCGGGCCGGGTGGTCATCCGGTCGGATCACTGCGCAAAAGCCCGACACCCGACGTCCGAGCGACCGGGCGAAGGCTTCGCGGTGGTCGAAGAACGCATGGCCCGCGCCCTGACCGCGATAGGCGGGCAGGAGCACGCTTTCGGCGCAGTAGAACACGTCCTCAAGCGCATAGCCCGCTTGGGCGACTGCCGCTCCGAAGGCCTCCGCATGATCCTCCATGGGGGTGCCGGTCGCCGCGCCGACAAGCCGCGCACCGTCCCAAGCGCCGACCACGACGGCCTCGGCGCTCTCGGCGTAGGTTTGGAGGTAAGCAGCCTCGTAGTCCTCGTCCCCGTCGTAAAGATAGGGCCAGGCGCGGAATACCTCGATCCGGAGCCGGGCGAGCGGGGCGAGGATGCCGGCGATCTCGTCGCGGGGGATCGGCGCAATACGAAGGGTCATGGGTCGGAAGGGTGGCCCCGATCCGCGGGCTCCGCAAGGGCGGCGAGGCGGGGCCGGGCCGTCAGCGTCGCGGTGACCCGGATCTCGACGACCATACGCTGGCCCTCGATCAGGCTCTCGGCGCGCTCTTCCGAGACCTCGACTACCGGAAAGGTGGCGCCGGCCGCCCGCCCCTCGTCGAGAAGCGCCGCTTGGAGCGCGGTCGCCAGGGCCCCGGCGGCGGTGTCGGGATCGGCGAAATCCCGCGGGGCGTCCGGAAGGTGGGCCCGGTACCGCCCCGGCGAGGGCACGGTGACCGTCCCGCTCCGCCGCAGCCGCACGGGCGCGACGGCGGCGCCGACGGCATTGGCGACGCCCGCGTGGCCCGGCACGGTGAGCGCCATGTCCAGGCGTCGGGCGATCTCCGGGTAGTGCGTGGCGGCCGAAGCCCCGAGTGCTATCAGCGGCAGGCGGATGCCGAGGCGCGGGGCGAGACAGCCCGAATGTCCCGCGAGCGCGGCGCGGAGGACGGCATGTGTCGCGGCGCTCGCCGGGAAGCCGTCTTCGGCGAGAAGCGTGGCGAGGACCGCTTCGGCGGATCGGTCGGCCAGCACCGCAAGGATCGCCTGCGCGAGCGCCGTACCGTCCGTGGCAAGCGCGGAGCCGTCCGGGCGACGGAGGCGGGCGAGGAGCCCGAGGGCGTGGCGTGACGCGTCGGCATCGCCGCCCGTTTGGAGCCCGAGCGCATGGGCGGCATCCGTCGGCGTGACGCCCGCGAGCCGGATCGCCCCCCGCGCGCGCAGGCGGTCGAACGCGGCCCGGGCCCGGCCGCCTTCGGGACTGCGATCGAGGGCGATGGGACCGGCGGCGAGGATCTCGAGGAGCCGGCTTTCTTCCGCGTCGCGCCCCCTTGCGCCGGCAACCGCGGTGGCAAAGCCCGCGACCCGCTCGGAGATCCGCGCCTCCCCCGCCTGGCGCCCCAGCGTCGTCCGGACGAGAGCCGGCGCGCGGTCGGCCAGTCGGGCGATCGGGATGACCCGGCGCGGTCCGATCGCGAGGGGCGCGCCGTCATCGCGCCCGGCCGGCCGGATCTCGCTGTCGCCGCCAATCCCGTGGGTGGTCATCGCGACCGCCTCGACCATGGTGCGAAAGCCGCCGACGGTCGCACCGGCCGGGTCGATCCGGGGCCGCCCGCCACGCAAGAGCCCGATATCCGTGGTCGTGCCGCCGATATCGGCGACGACCGCTTCGCCGACGCCGCTTAGCCACCCCGCGCCGGTGAGGCTCGCGGCCGGTCCGGAGAGGATCGTTTCAACCGGACGTTCGGCCGCAAAGGCATCAGCGACCAGCGAGCCGTCCCCGCGCACGACCATGAGCGGCGCGGCGATGCCGGTCTCGGCCATCAGCGCATGCATCGCCCGCAAGAGCGTGGCGATCACTCCGGTGAGCCGGGCATTCAGGAGAGCCGTGACGGCGCGTTGCGGGCCGCCGACGCGGGCCGACAGATGGTGAGAGAGGGTGGTCGGTTGACCGGTGGCTGCGCGGATCAGCCGACCGGCGGCATCTTCATGGGCAGGGTTGCGCACGGAGAAGAGCCCGGCAACAGCGAACGCGTCGGGGCACTGTCCCTCTGCGACGAGCCCTTCGAGGGCCGCGCCGAGGGCTGCCGCATCGAGGGGCGCCGCCTCGGACCCGAGCGCGTCGTGGCCGCCGGCAATCCGGATCAACGGATCCCGGCCGAGTGCATCCGCCAGCCCATGGCGGCCGAGATCGCGCTCGGCAAAGCCGATGAGCACGAGCCCGGCCGGGTCCGCCGCGCCCTCGACGAGCGCGTTGGTGGCAAGGGTCGTCGAGAGCGCGACCAGCCGGATGCGGGCCGGATCGATCCCCTCCGCGAGGACGGCGCCGAGCACTGCGGCAATCCCGTCAGCCAACGCGCCGTGCGTCGTCGGGCGTTTCGCCGAAGCGACGATCGCGCCCGGTCCCTCCGCGCGCCGCTCCGCCGCGACGAGGACCGCATCGGTGAACGTGCCGCCCGTGTCGATCCCGAGGATCAGCGGCGCGCTCTGCGCCTCTGGCGGGCCGGCTGCCCTCACCGATGGCCGGGGCGCACGCCCCGCCCCCTCAGCCCGCCTGTCGGATCGGCGGGCACGGCGCCGCGGTCTGATCGCTCTCGATCCGCCGGGTCGATACGGCGACCCGGCCGACGCAATCGCGCACCCCCGCGAGCAGCCTTCGCGTCTCCAGATCGAGCCGACAGCCGTTCTGGAGGAGATATTGCTCGATGGTGAACTCGACATTTTCGAGTGGCATCCGGACCGATACGGCCAGACGTTCGATCCCGGGTTTCTGACACGTCCTGTCGTCCCAGCTGGACATTTACTGCCTCGACGCTTCTGCTGCGATGAGGTGAGAATGGATATAGCGGGTTAACGGGGCGTAAACGCAATCCCTTGAGGAGCAAACAGTTTGTGTCACTTTGAACCAGACCGCCGTCGCGCCAGCCCACAGGCCCGTCGGAGCTGCCTCAGCCAGCGGCGGGGCGGCGGCCGATCAGCATGTCGCGCTTGGTGCCGAACCCTGGGCGCTTGAACATCCGGAAGCCGGCCTCGGACAAACCGCGCCGAACCGCCCCGGCGGCGGAATAGGTCGCGCAAGAGCCGCCGGGCCCGGTATGGGCGAAGACCGCCCGCAAAAGCGCGGGCTCCCACATCTCGGGGTTCCGGGCCGGCGCGAAACCGTCGAGGAACCACGCATCCGCCATTCCCGGCCAGGCGGGCAGGGTCCGCCGGGCATCGCCGTCGATCACCTCGAGCCGAACCCGCCCGAACTCGATCACGCCGGGGCCCGTCCAGGCGCCGAGCAGCGCATCGATCCGGGGCTTGAGCTCTGGCCAGCGGGACAGCGCCCGGAACATGGCGCCGCGGGTCAGCGGAGCGATCTCGAACGAGGTGAAATCGAGGCGGGCGGAGGGAGGTGCCAGCTCGACGAAATGCTGCCAGCAGGCGAGAAAGCTCAACCCGGTCCCAAAGCCGAGCTCGCCGACCGCGAAGCGCTCGGTCTCGCCATCCTCGAACCGCCGGGTCAGGTCGTTGCCATCCAGGAAAACGTGGCGGGTCTCGGCCAGCCCGTCGAGCACCGAGAAGTAGGGGTCGCCAAATCGGCGAGAGACCGGTACGTGGCCCTCGCGCCAATCGAGACTGGCCTCGTCGGTCACCTCTACCATGCGCTCTTATTGGCCAGGGACCGGATGAAAACGCAAGGGAAAGACGCGCGCAGGCCGGATGTCTTGGTGATCGGTGCAGGGGTGTTCGGGCTCTGGGTCGCCCGCGCGTGCCTTGACGAAGGCCTACGGGTCGCGGTGATAGAGGCGGGCCCCGCGCCTGGGGCCGGCGCGTCGGGGGGGCCGGTCGGCGCCCTCGCCCCGCACCGTCCGGGGCGGGCGAGCCCGCTCAGGACGCTGCAACTCGACGCGCTCGACGCCTTGCCGGGCGAGATCGCCATGCTCGAGGACGAAACGGGCCGGGCGACGGGCTATGCGCGGCGGGGGCGCCTTGCTCCGCTCGCCACAGAGGCCGACCGCATCCGCGCCCTTACCGAGACCGCGGCCGCCCCGAATGCCTGGGGGGGACGGGGGCGGGCCTGGCTGCTCGAGCCGGCCGCCGCAGCGGAGGCGGGGCTCGACCCGGCCGCGTGCCCCTCCGGTGCCTTTGCCGACGACTTGACAGCGCAGATCGTCCCGACGGCCTATCTCGCAGCGCTGGCGGCCGCCGTGGGCGCGCGCGCGCCGATCGACTGGGGCACGGTCTGCCACCGGGTCGCGCCGGGGCAAGCCGACTGCGCGGACGGCATCCGCAGCGCCGGCGCGATCGTCGTTGCCGCCGGTGCCGCGACGGGGCCGCTTCTCGGGTTTCCGGTGCGCGGCGTAAAAGGCCAGGCAGCGACGCTAGACGCGCATCTGCCGGCCGGTCCGCTCATCACCGCGCCTGGGCTCTACGTGGTGGCACATGCCGCAGGTCACGTGGCGGTCGGCTCCACCAGCGAGCCCGATTGGACCGAGCCCGAACCCGACCGGGCACTCGATGATGTCGTCGAGCGGGCCCGCGCGCTCGTGCCGCGACTTGCCGGTGCGCGGGTCGCTTCGCGTTGGGCAGGCCTCCGGCCGCGCGCGCCCCGCCCGCAGCCGCTTGTGGGTGCCGTCCCCGGACAGCCAGGGCTCTGGCTTGCCACCGGCGGCTTCAAGATCGCCCTCGCGCAGGCCCACCAAACCGCGCCGGCGCTCGCCCGGCAGATCAACGATCCGTCAGCATCGGCGGTCCCGCCCGACCTCGCTCCGTCGGCCCACGCGATCAGGAGCCCACCGCCCGCCCTCCCCGC
>JBHJGX010000077.1:0-23737 GCA_050331395.1 Paracoccaceae bacterium | reverse complement strand
CGCCGATGACGAGTTCGCGCTGGCCGCGCCCGACCGGGATCATGGCGTCGATCGCTTTAATGCCGGTCTGGACCGGTTCGTGCACGGATTTGCGCGGCAGGATGCCCGGCGCTTTCACGTCGACGCGGCGGCGCTCGGCCGCCTCGATCGGGCCCTTGCCGTCGATCGGATTGCCGAGCGGGTCGACGACGCGGCCGAGAAGGCCCTTGCCGACCGGCACCTCGACGATCGCCTGGGTCCGTTTGACCGTGTCGCCTTCCTTGATGTTGCGGTCTTCGCCGAAGATCACGACGCCGACATTATCCGCCTCGAGGTTCAGCGCCATGCCCATGATGCCGCCGGGAAACTCGACCATCTCGCCGGCCTGCACGCCGTCCAGGCCGTAGACCCGGGCGATGCCGTCCCCGACTGACAGCACTTGGCCGACTTCCGACACCTCGGCGCCGCCGCCGAAATTCTGGATCTGATCCTTCAGGATCGCGGAGATCTCAGCAGCTTCGATGCCCATCACCCGACCTCTTTCATGGCTGTTTGCAGACCCATCAGCTTCGACCGGATCGACGTATCGATCATCCGCGAGCCGAGTTTAACGACCAGTCCGCCGATCAGAGCCGGATCGACGGTCACTTCGAGTTTGACCGTCCGGTCCGAGGCCGCGCGGAGCGTCTCGGCAAGCCGTTCGGTCTGCGCATCCGACAGCGGCCGCGCCGCCCGCACTTCGGCCGTGATCTCGCCGCGGTGGTCGGCGAGCATCTGTCCGAAGATGCGGATCATATCCGGAAGAACGAAAAGACGCCGCTTGGACGCCATCAGTCCCAGGAGATTGCGCGCAATCGGCGAGAGCCCCATGCGCTCTGCGACGGCGTTTAACCCGCGGGCCTGATCCTCGCGGCCGTAGATCGGGCTGCGGATCAACCGTTCGAGATCGGTGCTCGAGCGAATTGCGTCGCTCAACTGGTCGAGATCGCGCTCAACCGTGTCGAGGGCGCCCTCTTCGGTGGCCAAGTCGAAAAGCGCGGTCGCATAGCGGCCGGCAACGCTGGCGGTATAGCTTGAGACTTCGGCCACGGCCCCTCTTCATCGTCATGGCCCGAACCCGAGCGCGCCCGTGCGGACCGACTGTCCGTGAATGGCGCGACGCAACGAGGCGAGCGGTCTGCACCGTGCACGGCACGGCGTCTTACGCGGTGAGGGGTCGCTAGCACAGGCGTCTCGCCCTTTCAACTGCGCCCGAACCGAGCCGGCAGGGCGTGATCTTCGGCACCGCGACGCCGCTTTGCGAGCGCCTCGTCCGAATGTATCCTCCGCCCCGAGGTGTGGGGTTTAGGAGATGTACATGAGCGGACGCGAACAGATCGGCGACGCCGTGCCTCCGGGCATGTCGGGACCGGTCGTAATCTGGGAAACGGCCCTGCCGGAGTTCGCTTTCAGCCATATTTCGCCAAATGCAGAGGCGGTCTTCGGCTATCCGCTCGCCCGGTGGTCCGAGCCAGGCTTCTTCGTGTCGCTGCTTCATCCCGACGAGCGGGCGGAAATCATCGATTTCTGCCTCCGCGAGACGGGCAGCGGGCAGGACCACGAGATGGTCTATCGTCTGCGCCGTGCCGATGGGCGCTATATCTGGGTCCGCGACGTGGTCAGCGTGATCGACAGCCGTCGGGAAAGCCGGGTCCTTCGCGGCGCATTCCTGGTGCGGGGAGAGGGCCTCGACGGACCGACGCTGCAGGCGCCAGGACAGCTGAGGGACGCGGCGCGTCTCAGGGTCGTGCACGAGTGCCTCGCAGCCCTCGCGCCCACGCTCGAGCGAGCGGGTCAGCGCAGGCCCGACGGCGTTTCCTCCGATGCGATCGGCGCGATCGCCGATGCGATGCGGACGGTCCTCTCCCTGGCCGGCCCCGTGTCTTCAACGCAGATCCATGCCGGCTCGGAGGCGATCTCGGTGCGGCAGATCGGCATGTGCCTCTCCGCCGCCGAGGCGTCCGGGGCGAGGATTGAGGTCGGCCCGGAGCTCGCGGCCGGCGTTCGGGCACCGCGGGCCGTCTTGGACCTCATTCTGACGCTCGTCGCCGAGACGGCTGCCGGGTTCGGTGCGCGCGGGCGGATTGCGGTGCGGACCGCCGGCGGCGACCTCTCGCTCCGGCTCGCCGTAAGCGATCCGAGCCGGGAGGTCGTCGCGGTCCTCCGACACCTGACAACTGAGGGCGCCGAGAGCGCCATGCCCGACGCCGCCGGCCTTGGCCTCGCCAAGCTGGCGCTTGCGGCCTGTGCGGCCGAGAAATTGGGCGGCGCGGCTCGGCTCGACCGGGAGATGTCCGGATCGGTAGAGTTCAGCCTGTTCCTGCCCCTCGCGCCAAACCCCGCCGAAGCCGCGGCTTTGCCGCCGATCCGGGTGCTCTATGCGGAAGACGATCCGACGAACGCCCATGTGATGGAGGAGCTTTTGCAGCTGCGCGGCATCGACACCGAAGTCGTGCGCAACGGCCGGGCCGCGATCGAGGCTTATCAGAACTTCGGTTACGACCTCGTGCTGATGGATGTGCGCATGCCGATCATGGGCGGGTTCGAGGCGACCCGCGAGATCCGTGCGGTCGAAATCCGAGACGGGCGGCCGCGGATCCCGATCATCGGCGTCACGGCCCATGTGCGGGCGGATGACGTGGAGGATTGTTTTCGGGCTGGCATGGACGCGCATCTCGCCAAGCCGGTGCGGCTAGACGACCTGACACGATTGCTTTCGCGCTTTCTGCCACGCCTGCGGGGCGCGGATAAGACGGGCGAGGCGCCCTGAACCTGGGATCGGCTCAGCGCGGGCTCGCCGCTCGGCTCAGAGCGGCGCGGGTCCCTGCGAATAGGGGGGCGGGGCCTGGTCCGCATCGCCGGGCGAGGCGGGCATCGAACTTGTCCCCATGGACGGATCCGCGCCGGGCGGCATGCCTGTGGGCTCTTGCCCCGTTTCGCGGCCCGAGAGCGCCCCCGGTCCGACGCCTGCCTTGCGTGCGGCCAGCTGCGCGGTGCGCGCGATGGTGCACGCGGCCAGGATCAGCGTCACGCCCATGACCACGCCGCCGGCAAAGTGGATCGCGCCGTTCACGCCCTGTCGCAGGATCATTTCGAGCCCTCCCGCGCGATGGCAGCATGGGTGACGACGGCGAGCCCGACGCCCAAAGCGAGGCCGAGCGCCAGGCCGGCGGCGGTCGCTTGCGCGGCGACGAAATGCGAGACAATCGGCATTGGAAGCTCCTCTATCATTCTCAATTCGGAGTTAGGCCGACCTGCCCTGCCGTCACCAAGCATTTGTCCGGTGGCCCAAGCTCAGAGAAAGCTCATCGGGTCCACATCGATGACGACGCGGACCGTCGAGGGGATTTTGACCTCGGCGCGCCAGTCGCGGATCGCCGCCTGGAGTGCGACGCCCTTCGGCGCCTTTATCAGCAGCCGGACCCGATGGCGCCCACGGAGCCTGGCAATCGGCGCAGCCGCGGGCCCGAAAAGCTCGGCGCCTGCTTGGATCAAAGGCCCGCGAGCGCGGCCGAGCGCGCGGGCGGCCTCCCAGACCCGCGCCTCGTCGGTGCCCGAGACAACGATGCCGACCATTCGGCCAAAGGGCGGTGCGCCGGCCGCGTGGCGCGCCTCCGCCTCGGCGCGGCGAAAGGCCTCCGCATCGCCGGACAAAAGCGCCTGCATCACCGGATGATCCGGGCAGGCGGTTTGGAGGAGCGCCGCGCCCGGCCGCTCGACCCGACCCGCCCGGCCGGCGACCTGACTGACGAGTTGAAAGGTCCGTTCCGCCGCCCGCAGATCCGCGCCTTGCAGGCCGAGATCCGCATCGACCACCCCGACGAGGGTCAACTTGGGGAAGGTGTGCCCCTTGGCCACCAGCTGGGTGCCGATCACGATGTCGACCTCTCCGGCCGCAATCGCCGCGAGGCGGGCCTTGATCTCGGCCGGCCCGCCGGCGAGGTCCGAGGAGACCACCGCGATGCGCGCGCGCGGGAACCGCGCCGCCGCCTCCTCGGCGATCCGCTCGACGCCCGGACCGCAGGCGGCCATCCGGTCGTCGCGGCCGCAATTGGGGCAGGCGGTCGGGATTGCCGTTTCGTGGCCGCATTGGTGGCAAAGAAGCCGCGACCGGAGCCGATGGGCCACCAGGCGGGTATCGCAATGCGGGCAGCCGATCATGTGTCCGCAGGCCCGGCAAAGCATGAGCGGCGCATAGCCCCGCCGATTGAGGAACAAGAGCGCCTGCTCGCCGCGCGCGAGCCTGAGATCCACCGCCTGGGCGAGCGGCTCGGAGAGCCAGCGATCCGTCCCGGGGCTCTCGGCGCGCAGATCGACGAGCCGAAGCTCAGGCAGGACCGCGCTGCCGAAGCGCCTCGGCAGATCGAGCCGGAGATACTTGCCCGCCTCGGCATTCGTCCAGGTCTCGAGGGACGGCGTCGCCGAGGCGAGGAGCGCGACCGCGCCCTCCTCCGCCGCCCGCAAGACCGCCATGTCCCGCGCGTGATAAAGCACGCCGTCGTCTTGCTTGAACGCGGCATCGTGTTCCTCGTCGACCACGATGAGGCCGAGATCCCGGAACGGCAGGAAAAGCGCCGAGCGGGCGCCGACCACAAGCGGAACCGTGCCCTCGGCGGCGGCGTGCCAAAGGCGGCGGCGCTCGTGCCCAGTCACGCCGTGGTGCCATTCCGCCGGGCGCACGCCGAAGCGCGCTTCGACCCGGGCCAGAAAGGCCGGCGTGAGCGCGACCTCGGGCACGAGGACCAGCGCCTGGCGATCCGCCGCGACGGCAGCCGCGACCGCCTCCAGATAGACCTCGGTCTTGCCCGATCCGGTCACGCCCTGGAGCAGCACGCCCTGGAACGCGCGCGCGGCAACCAGTGCCCGCAGCCGATCCGCAGCCGCCGCCTGATCCGCCGACAGATGCCGCCCTGCCGCCTGGCCGAAGAGCGGCGGATAGGGCGCGAAGGCGGGCATTTCGCGAAGCGCCAGTGCGCCTTGGTCGATTAGCCCTTTGACGACGGCCGCCGACACCCCGGCCGCGCGGGCGAGATCGGCCGCGGTTCGTCCCTCTGGCGCCCGTTCCGCCGCCGCAAGCACCCGGGCCCGCGCCTCGGTCATCCGGTCCGGCGTCGCGGGGCCGCGCACCACGCTCAGCCGCGGCCGGGCGGGCTTACCCAGATCCGGCACCCGGGCGGCGAGACCTGCCATCAGCCCCGGCGCGGTCATCGTATAGGCGGCTGCCCGCAGCAAAAACCGCAGCATCGCCGGCCCGAGCGGGGGGACATCGACGACATCGCGCACGGGTTTGAGGCGCGCCGGGTCCACATCGCCCGCCCCCGGCCCGAGCACGAGCCCCGTCACGGGCCGCGACCCGAGCGCCACGCGCACGAAGGCGCCCGGCCGCAGCGCCCGGCCTTCGGGCCCCGCATAGTCGAGCGGGGTCTCGATGGGCGCCGGCACCAGCACCGAGACCGGGGCGCCCGGCGGGATCTCGGCCGGCCCGTCGGACCCGGCGTTCTCCCCCTCGCAGAGCCCGCTCACGACGCGCTCGGCTCTGGCGGGACCGGGCGACCTCGGCTAGGGTCGCGCGCGAGTTCAAGACACGGGGGGCGAGGGTCCCCGCCCCGGCCCGAGGGAGCGACCTCCACCATGAAGTTCTTTGTCGATACCGCCGACGTCGCCGAACTCCGCGAGCTCGCCGCCACGGGTCTGGTGGATGGCGTGACCACGAACCCCTCGCTGATCCTGAAATCGGGACGGGACATCTCAGAGGTCACCGCCGAGATCTGCGCAATCGTCGACGGGCCGGTTTCGGCCGAGGTGGTGGCGACCGAGGCCGAGGCGATGATCGCCGAAGGACGCCGCCTCGCCGAAATCGCCGAGAACATCGCGGTCAAGGTGCCGCTGACGATTGACGGGCTGCGCGCCTGCAAGGCGCTGACGGATGCGGGGCACATGGTCAATGTCACGCTCTGCTTCTCGGCCAATCAGGCGCTCCTGGCGGCAAAGGCCGGGGCTACGTTCATCTCGCCGTTCATAGGCCGGCTCGACGATATCGGTCTCGACGGCATGGAGCTGATCGCCGAGATCCGGCAAATCTACGACAATTATCTCTTCGAGACCCAGATCCTTGCGGCCTCGATCCGTACGGTGGGCCATGTGAAGCAGGCGGCGCTGATCGGCGCCGATGTGGCCACGCTGCCCCCTGGCGTACTGCGCAAGCTCGCCGACCATCCGCTGACGGACAAGGGGCTCGAGCAGTTTCTGTCGGACTGGGCCAAGACCGGGCAGTCGATCCTGCCGGGCGGCGCTTGAGCGGGGCGGCGATGGGGGGCGGACGAGACGCGACTGCCGCGGCCGAGGCGGCGCCGGGACCGATCAGCCTCAATGCCGAGGAGCGCGAACTCGTCCGGTCGCTCATCCTCGCTGACCCGGATCTTGTGCTCGGCGACGATCAGGTGATCCGCGCGCTGATCGGCGGAGGCGAAGACGCCGGACGTCAGGTGGTCGATCTCCGCGACCGGCTGGTCGCCCGGCTCGAGGGGCGGCTCCGCAAGCTGATGCAAGCCAATCGCAGCATGATCGCCGCCGCCTACGAGACCGTCGCGGGCACCCGCACGCTGCATCGGGCGCTCCTTGCGCTTCTCGATGCGGACGGGCTCGAGGCCTTTTTCGACCGGTTAACCGGAACCGTGCCGGCGATGCTCGGGATCGAGGCCGCGCGGCTTCTCCTCGAGGCCGATGTGGACGAGACTGGGGCACTCCTCGGTCTGACCCCCGCGCTCGGCGAACGGGTTTTGGCCAGCCCAGAGGGCACGGTCGATGGCTATCTCATGCTCGACGGCGCTGCACCCGGCACCCGGGTACATCTGCGCACCGCCGGCAGCGAGGCAGAGTTCCTCTACGGCTCCGGCACGCCGGTGCGCTCCGAGGCGCTGGTGCGGCTCGATCTCGATGGGGCGGGCGGGCTTTTGGCCTTCGGCGCGGCCGAGATCGAGCACTTCGCCCCGGACCAGGGAACCGACAACCTGGTCTTTTTCGGAGCGGTGACCGAGCGGCTGCTGCTCGCCCATCTGAGGGCGGCCGAGGAGGGGTCCTGAGCGTCGTCCTGTCCGCCTACGCCGCCGAGCGTCTTGCGGCCTGGACCGCCCAACTCTCCGGGGTGGGAGGCGCCGCGCCGCTCACCGTGGCCGCCTATCAAGGCGACGTCACGCGCTTCCTCCGATTTCTGCAGGGCCATCTCGGGGGTGATCTCGGGCCGGCCGCGCTCTCGGACCTGACGGTCGCGGATTTCCGTGCCTGGATGTCGGCGGAACGCGGCCGCGGGATCTCGGCGGCAGCGCTCGCCCGGGCGCTGTCCGCGGTCCGGGGCTTCTTCGGCTGGCTCGAGGAGACCGACGGCCTCGCCTGCCCGGCGATCCATGCCGTGCGCGCGCCGAAACAGGCCGCCCGGCTGCCGCGCCCGCTTACGCCGCCCGACGCCGCTGCCGCCGTCGAGATTGCCGCTCGAGCGCACCCGACCGCCTGGATCGCGGCCCGCGACGCCGCCATCCTCACGCTCCTCTGGGGGGCGGGTCTCCGGGTCTCCGAAGCGCTCGGCCTCCGCCAACGCGACGCCCCGTTCGGCCCGACGCTCCGGGTGAGGGGCAAGGGCGGCCGGATCCGGGAGCTTCCCGTGCTCGCTGCTGCCCGCGAGGGCGTCGAGCATTATCGGAGCCTCTGCCCCCACCGGGCGGGCGCCGATGCCGCGCTCTTCCTCGGCGCGCGCGGCGGTCCCCTCAATTCCGGGCTCGTGCGCCGGACCATGGCCGAGGCCCGCGCCGCGCTCGGCCTGCCGCCGACTGCAACGCCCCATGCGCTGCGGCACAGCTTCGCGACCCATCTCCTCGCCGCGGGCGGTGATCTGCGGGCGATCCAGGACCTCCTCGGCCATGCCTCGCTGCGGACCACCCAGGTCTATACGGGCCTCGACGAGGCCCGCCTCGGCGCGGTCTACCGCGCCGCCCATCCCCGCGCGAAAGGCTGACGGTCGGGGACCGGGGTTCGCCGGGCCGATGGGGGGCACCGACGCCCGCCCCGCCGAGCGGAGACGGCCCGGGCGGGTGGGGCCCGGCGGACCCCGGTCCCCGCCACAAGCGCGGCTCTCGACCCGCGGGCGCCTCCGCTCTTTCGCATTGCAGCGGATGCAAGGCGGATTTCCCCGCGCCGCGGCTTGCCAACCGTCCCCCGCCGCGCGCCAATGGGGCAGCCAAACAGCACCGCCATGCCCGAGACCCCCCACGACCCGGACGACGCCGACGACGCTTCCCCGAAGCTCGTTCTCAGCGACAACATGGCCGGCGCGCTCTGGATGCTCGGTTCGGTCGCCGGCGCAACGGCGATGACGCTCGCCATCCGCGTGCTCACGCCGGATATCCATTCCGCGATGCTCGCCTTTTTGCGCTCGGTCTTCGGTGTCCTCTTCGTGTTGCCGATCCTCTGGCAAGCGCGGCGGCGGGCCCGGCCGCTCCGGTTCTCGCTCTGGAAGCTGCATCTCGCCCGGGCGGCTTGCATCACGCTGGCGCTCAACGGCGGGTTCTACGCGATCTGGCAACTGCCGATGGCCACGGCGACGCTCCTTTTTTTCATGGCGCCGGTCTTCGCAACCGCCTTTGCTGCGCTCTTTCTGGCCGAGCGGGTGGGACCGCGGCGCTGGGGCGCGACGGCGGCCGGGTTCCTCGGCGCGGTGATCATCCTTCGCCCGGGCTTCGGCGCACTCGATATCGCCATGCTCGCCGCCCTCGGCTCGTCGCTCGCCTTCGCGGTCACGCTCTTGATCGGCAAAGTGATGTCCCGCACCGACGGATCGGATTCTGTCTTCGTTTCCTCCACGGTCCTGGTCGCGATCACCACGCTGCCGCCCGCGCTCTTCGTCTGGGAGTTGCCGGCGGACTTGGTCGCCTGGGGGGCGGTCGGTGTGCTGGTTGCGGCCTCCGCGCTCAGGACCTACGCGGATATCCGGGCCTATGCGGTCGGTCAGGCGGGCTTTCTCGCGCCGTTCTCCTATTTGCGGCTGCTGACGGTCGGCCTCGCCGGCTATATCTGGTTTGCCGAGACCATCGACGGCGCGACGCTCCTCGGCGGCGCGATCATCGTCGGCGCGACGCTCTATATCAGCCTGCGCGAAGCCCGCATCGGCCGCAGCGTAACCGGCGGGCGGGCCGCATGAACCGCTCCCCGACGAGACGCTAGGCGAGGCCGGTTCGCTCCTCTATGCTCAGGTTAAGGGCAGGGGACATCTCAACGGGTGACGACAGATGCAGCTCGGTCGCATCCTGGCGCAATTGATCGGGGCAGAACCGCCCGCGCCTGCGTTCGTGGTGCTTGGAGCGGCGCCATCGGTGGCTTCGGTTCTGCGGCGAATCACCGAAGCGGTGCTCGCCGGTGCGCTGCTCGTGACGCCTACCGCCGCGATCACCGAAGCGGCAGGCCCGCCGGCCGTTCTTGAGATCGCGCTCGACGCCGAGGCGGGGCTCACGCTTTCGGGCCGTCTTCCCGCCGGGCTCGGTGTGGCGCAGCTCCGCGAGGCGATCCCCGAGCTTCGGATCGCGGCCGAGACGGAGACCGACGGAGACGGCGCCCCCCAGCGCTTTCTCGCCGCGGTCGAAGCGCTCAATGTGGCGCTCCCGCGCATCAAATACGCGCGCATTCGGATCGCAGGCGACCGAGTGACAATGGTCGGCCGGCTCCAAGACGGGGTCAGCCGAAAGGAGACCCGCGCCGCGCTCCGCTCCGCGCTCGGCCCCGACTGGCAGCTCGATTTCGAACTCGACGAGGTGCCGCCCAAAGCTGCGGTCCGCTTCAGCCACGACGCCGGCGGCACGCAGATCTCGGGGATCCTGCCGGCCGGGCTGACGGCCGGAGAGGCGATCGCGACGCTCGGCGGCGAGGCGGAGGCCACGCTCACCACCGGCGGCACCGGCGAGGCGTCGTCCTGGTCCCGCGCCCTGACCGGGGTAGGCCGGCTACTTAAGCTTTTCCACTATGCGGAGGGGTCGGTCGCGGAGACCGCCGTCGAGATCGAAGGCGGCCTTCGTCCGGGCCATGCCGAGGCCGATATCCGCGCTTTTGCCGAGAACGTGCTGGGACCGGGCTGGACGCTGACATTGAGCGGTCGCGAAACCCCGGCCGAAGAGGGCGCCGTCCGCCTCAACCCGGTGACCCGCGAGGCGGAGCGGCTCGTGGACGGCTACTGGGTGCTCGAGGCGGGCTTCGAGCCCGACCCGGCCGCCTGCGCGTCGGCGATGGCGCGGGTGCAGGTGACCGACAAGCTGACCTTCGAGGCCTATGCGGAAAAGCTGGGGCGTGACGCGTCCGGCGTCCTCGACCGATTGGCGGGGATTGCGCGGCACTGCCTCTCAGACCGGCAGCTCGCGCTCGAAATCGGCGGCCACACCGACAAATCGGGCGATCCCGCTGCGAACATGGCGCTCTCCGAGCGCCGGGCTGAGGCGGTTCGCCAAGCTCTGGCCGATCGGGGCGTGCCGCGGTCGCGCATGCGGGCCGAGGGCTACGGGTCCGCCCGACCGATCGCGGATAACGGGACCGAAGACGGGCGGAGCGCCAACCGGCGCATCACCTTCGACTGGGTCTTGCGGTAACTCCGCCTTGGTGTGCCGCGTCGGTCTGAACCGGTGGCACCTCGAGGGCGGACAAATAAGGCGGGGACCCGGACCTGACCGGATCGGCCGCGCATGACAATAAACGGGAGGGGCAGCATGGACTACGGCTCGACGGAACTTGTGCTCAACATGGTGAAGGCGATGGGGATCGGCCTCGCTGCGGGATGGCTGATTTGGGGCGGCGGGCTTGGCAGGCTCGCGCGCCTCGGCGGCGGAGAGCGCCGGGACGAGATCTCGCGGGATCCGGTCGGCGATCTTGCCGAGTGCCGCGCGGCCCGGGCCGAACTTGAGGCGGAGCTTGCCCGGACGAAAGCCGAGCTTGCGGCTCTCCGATCGACCGCGCGCCCCCTTGCCGCACAGCCCGCGGCGGAGGCGGCGATCCAGACGGAGACCTCCGAGCCCACTCCGCCGAGCGGACTTCTGGATGCGGCTCCGTCCGAGCCGGACGATCTCAAACAGATCCGCGGCGTCGGCCCAAAGATGGAAAGCGTCCTCAACGCCAACGGCATCTATCTCTTCGCGCAGATCGCCCAGTTCGAGGCCGCCGATCTCGTCTGGCTCAATCGGGCGATCGAGAGTTTTCCCGGCCGCGTCGAGCGCGACGATTGGGTGGGGCAGGCGCGCCTTCTCCACGAGCAGAAACACGGCTCACCCCCGAGCGGGACGTGATCAACCTCAGTGACGGCGAACGCGGGCGACGCCTTCCCGACGGTCCTTAAGCTTAAACCAAAGCTCGACGAGGCGGAGAAACCAGGGATTGCCGGAGTAAAGCGGTTGGGCGTCGAACGGCGCCCCGTCGAACCCGGTCTCGGCGGCCGGATCCGCGAGAATGCGCCCGGCGATCTTCCAGCCGAGATAGGGGGCCATCGCGACGCCTGAGCCGTTATAGCCGCAGGCATACCAGATCCCGTCGAGTTGCCCCGCATGGGGAACCCCGTCGAAGGTAAAGGCCACGTTGCCGGTCCAGGAATGGCTAAGCCGGGTCTCGGTCAGTTCGGGAAAGACGCTCAGCATGTGGTCGCGGAGCCGGCGAGCGCTCGTCATCGGATCGAGCGGCCGCAGCGAAGCGCGCCCGCCCCAGAGGATCCGTTCGCCGTCGGGATCCGGGCGAAAATAGGAATGCGTCGAGCGGGTATCCACATGGCACCGGCCGCCGGGGAAGAGGCTTCGGACCCGATTCGCGCCGAGCCGTTCGGTCGCTACAATGAAGGACGGGCAGGGGACGAGCCGCCGCGCAAAACCTCGAAAGGGTCCGCCCCCGCCGCCCGCATAGCCGTTGCCCGCATAGACGAGGCTGCGGGCGCGGGTTTCGCCTTGGGCGTGGGCGATCCTCCAGGCGCCGTCGCCGCCCGAGACCGCCGTCACCGGGCAATGATCGATCACGCTCGCGCCGGCCGCCCGCGCGCCGGACAACAGCGCCTTGTGAAAGAGCGCCGGATGCACCGCCCCGTGGCGCGGGAAGAAGAGCCCGCCATGGTAGAGATCGGTCGCAATATGCGCGCCCTGTCCCGATTTGGGGACCACCTCGACTTCCATCCCGAGCCCCGGCGCTTCGTGTTCGGCCCAGCGTGCCAGATCGTCGAAATGCCGGGCCGAGGCCGCGCCCAGATACCTGCCGGTCTCCACATGGCGGGCGTCTCCCGGCAGCCGCGCCATCAGCTCGCAGGTGAAGGCGAGCGATAGGGCCGATTCGCGCAGGATCGCGCGGGCGCGGGCCTCGCCATAGCGCTTGGCGAGCGGGCCGAGCCGCGCCTTGTGCCCCCAGCCGATCATGCCCCCGTTCCGGGTCGATGCCCCAGCCCCCGGCGCGCCGGCCTCGAAGACCGCCACCGAACGACCGGCCTCAGCCAGGACGAGCGCAGCCGAGAGCCCGGTGAAGCCAGCACCGACGATTGCCACGTCCAGCTCCGCCGGGGCGTCGGTCCCGCTCGGCGCTTCGGGCGGGGCCGCCTCATGCCAAAACGGGGTGTGCGCCATGCCGTCTGCCCAGGTCGGCGTCTCCGGTCTCGTGTCGGTCACGCTCATGACATCCCCGCCGTTGCATCGTGCCCATAAAGCCAATCGAGCTGCGCGGCCGCCAAAGACGGCGCAAAGGTCGAGACCAGCGACATCGGCCAGCGCTCCATCGCTCGGGTCGTGGCGTTTCGCCGATGAAAGAGCCGCCCGTTCGCCCGGGCGCGTTCTTGGACGCGAACCACGCGCTGCCAGCGGGCCTCCTCGAAGGTCAGGAGCGCGGCCGGCACGTCCGGCGCGCGCGTGAGCGCCCGGCTGAGGGCGGCCACGTCTTCAAGCGCCATCGCCGCGCCCTGCGCCATGTAAGGCAGCATCGCATGGGCCGCATCGCCGATGAGCGCGACGCGCCCGTCCGCCCAGCGCACCTGTTCGGGCCGCACGAACAGCCCCCAGAGAAGCGGCCGCTCAAGCGCGCCGAGAAGCGCAGTCACGCGCGGATGCCAGCCGTCGAACGCGGCCCGGAGCCGCTCGGGATCGCCCGCGACGCTCCAGCTTTCCTCGGCCCATTCGTCCCGCTCCTCGGCGGCGACCACATTGGCCAGCCGACCGCCCCTTAGGAGATAGCTGACCACATGCCGGCCGGGTCCCGCCCAGACCGTCGCCGTCGGCGTCACCGTGCCCTCGGGCAACGCCTCGACCGGTACAGTCCCGCGCCAAACCACCTGACCCGAGAAATCCGGGGCTTCTTCGCCGTTCAGCACGCCCCGTACGGCCGAGCGAAGCCCGTCCGCGCCGATCGCCAAATCGCCGGTAATGGTGCGCCCGTCGGCCATGGTGAGCCGGACGCCCTCGGGACGGTTGCCATAGGAGACGACCGCGTCGCCGGTGTTGAGGGCGACGCCCGCCGCCTCGGCCGCTTCGGCGAGAACGGCCACCAGATCGGCCCGGTGCACATGGATATAGGGCGCGCCCCAGCGGATCTCCGCCGCCCGGGCAAGCGGCACCTCATAGACGAGCGCGCCGGTCTGGCCGTCGCGAAGTTCGGCGCGTTCCGGCTGGAACCCCACCGCCGCGACCTGGTCGAGCACCCCGAGCCAGCGGAGCACCCGGCTCGCATTGGGGCTCATCTGCAGACCCGCGCCGACCTCCTCGAAGCGGGCCGCACGCTCATGCACCGAGACTTCCCAGCCGGCGCGGGCAAGCGCGATTGCGGCGGCGAGCCCGGCGATCCCGCCGCCGGCGACCCGGGCGCGCCCGGGGGCGATCTTCGGCGGCTTGCGCGGCCCCTCGCCCGAACCGGGCACCGGGTGGGCACGCGCGTCGAGGACGGTCTCGGCCATGGGCACCTCCCTTTTGCCGGGAGCATGGCCCGGAGGCCGGCCGCCGCGCAATGGCCGTTGACGTCGAAGCGCCGGATGCGCATGGCGATCCCATGACCTATCGCGCGCTCGACCCGGATCACATCGTCGCCACGCTAGAGATCCTGAGCGCGCGGATCGCCGAACGCTTTCCCGGCGCGAGCCTGGCCGGTGTCGCGGGCGAACTGACGGGCATGGCCCGCGAGAGTGCCGCCCGTGCCGACCGCCTGGAGCGCCCCAGCCTGCTCCTGCGGGTTGCGACCGCCGCGGTGATCGGCGTCGGTCTGCTCGGTGTGGGAGGTCTTCTTTCGGTCACGGATTTCCGTGGCGATACGGGGGACTTCTTTAGCCTCGTCTCGGGTGTCGATGCGGCCGTGAGCCTGCTGATCGTCATCGGTGGCGCGGTTTACTTTCTTGTCAGCATCGAAGACCGTCTGAAACGCGCGGCTGCACTCGAGATCCTGCACGAGCTCCGTTCGATCATTCACGTGATCGACATGCACCAGTTGACCAAGGATCCGAGCGCCCTGGCCCGCCGCGGTCCTCGCACCGCCAACTCGCCCGAGCGGACGATGACATCCTTCGAACTCACTCGGTATTTGGATTATTGTTCAGAGCTTCTGTCGCTCACGGCGAAGGTTGCGGCGGTCTATGCGCAAAGTTCTCGCGATGCGGCCGTGATCGATGCGGCGAGCGACCTGGCCGCGCTCGCGGCCGATTTGAACCTCAAGATTTGGCAGAAGATCTCTCTGATCGACGACGGACCGGGAAGACCGGACTGACCGTCAAACCCCGCTCTTGCCGCCCGGGATCACGCGCATCCGCCCGGTCTCGCCGGTGTCGCCTGGCCGCGGCGGCGGGCGGCGCTTGAGCGAAAAGAGCTCGACGGGTTTCGGGACCGATGCGTGGTCCCCCGTCGCCGGCCCGTTGGACGCGCTCCCGTTCGGCCCGCGGCCCGGATCGTCGACAGCGGGCGCTCCGGATCCGTTGCGCGTCTCAGAGCCCTCGGGCGAGGCGGTCAGGCCGATCATTGTGCGCAGCTTGTCGATGCCATCGGGCTTTTTGATCTCGGCCGCGAGGCGCTCGAGGGCCGCCCGGTTCTCCGGCGTCGGTCTCGGCTTCAGGGTTTCGAACGGGCTTTGAATGGGGGCGAGCACCGGCGCGGTGCGCTCTGACGGCTGGGCCGAGGGTGGCGTACCGTTCGTCGGCGCGCGATCAGTCGGTCCGTTCGCCCGTTTGTCGGCGCTGTCCGGCTCTGCGGCAGTGGCCCCGGTCGGACGTTTGACCGCACTGCCATCGCGCCGGCCGCCCCGAAGCTCGAGCGCGGCCCGACGTGGGACCGCCGGAGGTATCGCGTCGGCTTGTGGTGAGGGCTCGGAAACCGGCGTCTCGGACACGGGCGTCTCGGGCTCGGGCTTGGGCGTCTGGGGCTCGAGCGTCTCGGGCTTGGGCGTCTGGGGCACCACGGCGGTGGGTTGGGATGCCCTCGCGGTGTGTGCGGGTTCCTGTTCGGCAGTTTCGACCGGAGCGGGTGCGGGCTCCGGTTCGGCCGGCAGAATTTCCGACTCAGCCGATGCCGCGGCGGCTGCGGGCGTCTCGTCCGGCGCGGGCGCGGGCGTCACAATCTGGGCGGGTTCAACCAGATCGGCGCCCGGCTCGGGGCGAGCGGTCGGCTCGGGTTGGGGACCCTGCTCGGACACCTGCTCCGCGGCCGGTTCGGCCGGCCCGATGGTGCCTGGATCGTAGTCGAGCGGCGTCGGTACCGGCTCTACGGCCGCGGCTTGGACAGCGCCCTCGGCGGCGGCGATGTCCCGGTCGGGCGCAGCCGTCTCTGGGAGCGCGGCTTCTGCCTCCTGGACGGCACGTTCGGTCTCCTGGACCTCGGCCTCCGAGGGCTCTGCCGCGGGTTTCTTCTGCGGACGCGAAAATAGTTTGCCCGGCCGGCCGCCCGAGGTCGACGGACGTGCTTGGAATTCGAACGTTCCATATCCGCCGTTTTGGGGGGTAAAGGCGTCAGCGCCCCCGTCGTCCTCGCCCGAGAAGATGTCCACCTCGAGCGTCGATGGCTCTTGCCCGTCGAACGGCTGGTCGAGCGGCTCTGGGGATACGGGCCCGGGGGCCACGGCCTCTGGGCCCACCGGCTCGGCGCTCTCGGGCTCCGGCGCGGCAGGTGGAGACGGTTCGTAACTCCCGCGTCCCCGCATTTCGTCCATCAGGGAGGCGGCATCGCGGGTCTGACCCAACAGCTCGGCTGCGAGCGGATCGAACGGCTTTTTCTGACCGGGCGCCCCGACCGTCAAAGGATCGACGCTCGACCGCGCGCGGTGACGGTGTGTCGGCGTGTCGTCATCGGGCACGAGGGGCAGCGGATCGTGCTTCAGGCGTCGCCGGAGAAGCTCCGTCGCTTCGGGCGCCGCTGATGGATCGTCGGGCGTGATCCCCAATAGCTCGGCCGCCAACGGATCGAGCCCGCCGATCGACCTCGCGGCAGGGCGCTGGTTTGAGCTCGGCTGAGGCCGGCGGCGCGCTTTCGGTGCAGGAGCCGCCTGCCCGCCAGACCCGGTCAAAGCGCGCGCCTGCGCCCGAGCCCGAAAGCCCGGGCCCTTCACATGCTCGCTCAAATCGACCACGGGCTCTCCCGCCATTTCGGGCGCGAACGACCCGACCGTACCATGCGCGGCCGCTGACCCGCCGACGCCCCCATCCGCTGACGCGCCGGTCGTGCCGCGGCCAGTTTCGGAGGACAGCGACGACCCGCCGCCGGGCGAGGACGGTCCGGTCGGACCGTCGGGACGCTGGGCCGACGCCTCTCGCACGATTTCATAGAGCGGCACGCTGCTGTGCGCCCCGGCCGGCCGCAGCCGCACGCGCAACCGATCGCCGTTCTCGCCTTTGATCAACTGATTGTCAGACAGGGCAATCTTCTCGTCGACCAGGCGGCGCGCCAGGCCGAAGGCATGATCGACCATTACCTTCGGTTCCGCTTCCGATGGCGCGGCGAGCACCTCGCGACCCGCGAAAGCAGCGAGGCCATGGGTCACGAGACCTGGGCTCAGCTCGTCCATATCGCCGGGAGGAATGATGTGCCAGCGGAGCCACAGCGAGAGCGGTGCCGTGCCGCTCATCATCTTTTCGACAGCCGCCTCGAAGGTCTTCACCGGAAGGGCGTTTCGCGCCGAGGCCCAGATGGCGCCGACCGGGTTGGTCAGCCGCGCCACAACCGCAGCGGTCGCTGTTACGGCCGCCGCACGATCATAGGTGGCGTCCGGGCCTTCCTCGCCCTCGATCCCGGCCTCGTAGACATGGATATGAGCGCGGTGATCGGCGAATTCGCCGAGCCCAGCATTCCACATGACCGGGTTCACGAATCGGTGGATTTCATTGCTTTTCTTGAAGGGTTCCGGGTTCGTGGCCACGCGCAGGCGAACGCCGTCCAGTTCGAATTGAATGATTTCAGGCTTTGCCGCCCCGAACAGGCCAAAAAGCCCGCCGTCCTCGGCTTGGTTGGCCATCCGAGGGTCGATCCGCACCGTCGCGCCGGTTTGTTCGACGAACAAACGAAGCGCGGAGATCACTTCTCCCGCGTCGAGGCGCGCCTTGCGTCTGAGTGGCAGGATCGCGGAAAACGAATGCTCCACGGTCTTTCCTCTTGACCCCTTCCGTCGCCGAAACGCGCGACACGCCGATAAATAGGCCGGACTGAGCAAAAAAGGCGTAACCGGGCCGAAAATTCGGCATGCGGCGTCACCGATGGCACTCGTCAGGCGGAGGTGATCCGAGCGCGCACAGCACGCTATCGGTCACAAACTCTTGCCCTTACTCACTCCCTGAGCGGAGAGAATGCGTTCCCGCCCAAGTAGAGTCAAGCGAAGGCGGTGCATCCGTGGGCGTGGGGATGTCTGGTTTTCGCCCGATTCGGCGCGCAATTCTAATGGCCGGTTTACCGTAGAATCCTCGAATTTCGCCCTGCGTGGATCGGCGCTTGTCGGACGACCGCCGAGCGGCCACATCTTTCCTGGACGTTCCGACACACTGGATCGTGACGCACCGACCGCCGAGCAGGAAACATGCGATGACAGATCAAAGGCTTGCCAGCCACCAGACGATCCCCGAAACGGCGCTCGCCTGGGCCCGGTCAGGTCGGGGCGCGGCTCTCGCGACTGTGATCGACACCTGGGGATCGGCACCGCGTCCGGTCGGCTCTCAGCTTGCAATCTCCGGAGAAGGCGAGATCGCCGGCTCGGTCTCGGGCGGCTGCGTCGAAGGCGCGGTGGTCGCGGAAGCCGTCGAGGCCATCGGCGACGGCAAGGGCCGTCTGATGCGCTTCGGCGTGAGCGACGACGATGCGTTTGCGGTGGGTTTGGCCTGTGGCGGGGAGATCCGGGTGTTGCTCGAACCCGTCGGCACCGCATTGCCAGAGCGCGTCTTGAGCGCAGTTGTGGAGGCGCGGGCGGCTCGCCAACCGGTCGCCGTGGCCACCCGGTTTTCAGCGCTCGAGAATTCTTCGAATGATGTAGCTCTTGCATATGAATTATCTCATGATTTGTTGACCTATGACGAGCTGCCGCAGCGCTTCGACGCCGATCGCTCGGGCCATGACGCGGATGCGCCTGGCCGGTTTCTCACTCTCCACAGCCCGCCGCTTCGCATGGCGATCATCGGCGGTGTGCACATCGCGCAGCCGCTTTCGCGGATGGCCCGCGAGACCGGCTACGACGTGACGATCATCGACCCCCGCGAGGCATTCGCGAGCCCCGACCGGTTCCCGGGCGAGACCATCCTGCACGACTGGCCCGACGCCGCCCTGCGCGCCCACGGGCTCGACATCCGCACGGCAGTCGTTCTGCTGACCCACGATCCGAAACTCGACGATCCGGCGCTCATCGAGGCGCTCGGCAGCGACGCTTTCTATATCGGCGCGCTCGGCTCGACCCGAACCCATGCGAAGCGGCGCGAGCGGCTCGAGGCAGCAGGGCTCTCGCCCGAGCGGATTGCCCGGATCGATGCCCCGGTCGGCCTCGATATCGGTGCGCGCTCTCCCGCCGAAATTGCCGTTGCGGTTCTGGCCGAGATGACGCTGCGCCTCCGCCGGCCCGAGACGCGTCCCGGCCGGGCGGAGACTTGAGCGATGCGCTTCGGGGAGATCCCGCTCGAGGAGGCGGAAGGCGCCATTCTTGCGCATTCGCTCTCGGTCGGCGGGCGCCGTCTCAAGAAGGGCCGTCGCCTGTCCGGTGCCGATATCGTGGCGCTCCGCGCGGGCGGAGAGACCCGCGTGACGGCCGCCCGGCTCGACCCGAACGATGTGGGCGAGGACGAGGCCGCGGCTCGGATCCTCCGCGCCCTCGCCCCCGACCCCCAGGCGGTCGGGTTGACCGCAGCGGCAGCCTTCACCGGACGCGCCAATCTCTACGCCAGGGAAACGGGTGTGCTCGCCCTCGACGCCGAGCGGATCGCCGCGCTCAACGCCCTCGACGAGGGAGTGACCGTCGCCACGCTTGCCGACCGGTCCCGCGTCGCGCCTCGGCAAATGGTCGCGACCGTCAAGATCATCCCCTATGCGGTCGAGGGCCGAACGGTGGCACGAGCCGAAGACCTTCTGTCAGGCGGTGCGATCGGCCTTCGCGGCATCGTGCGCAGGACGGCGAGCCTCATCCTCACCCGCGTGGGCGGGCAGGCGGAGAAGCTCCTAGACAAGGGTGCGGCCGCGGTCCGTCAGCGACTGACCGCCCTCGGCATCGACTGTGTCGAGGAGCGGCGGGTCGCCCATGCGATCGGCTCCATCGCCGAAGCGGTGGCGGGCGCCGAGGGCGAAATGGTGCTGATCCTGACGGGGTCGGCGACCTCGGACCGCGCCGATCACGGACCGGCGGCGCTGATTGCCGCAGGCGGACGCCTCACCCGTTTCGGCATGCCGGTCGATCCGGGCAACCTGCTCTTTCTCGGCGAAACCGCGGGCGCCGATCCCCGCCCGGTGATCGGCCTGCCGGGATGCGCCCGCTCGCCGCAGCTGAACGGCGCCGACTGGGTGCTCGAGCGCATCGCCTGCGGGATCGAGGTGGGCGCCGAGGACATCGCCGCCATGGGGGTCGGCGGGCTCCTCAAGGAGATCGCCTCGCGCCCGGCGCCGAGGGCCGCCGCCGCTGCCGCCCCGCACCGACCCGTCGTCTCAGCCCTCCTGCTCGCGGCCGGTCGGTCGAGCCGGATGGGTGGCCGGGACAAACTCGCCGAGCCGCTGCCCGACGGCACCGCCCTCCTGTCCCGGGTGGCGCGGGAACTCGCGGCGAGCGGGGTGGATGAGACCCTTGCGGTTCTGCCCGCCTTGGATCACCCGCGGGCCGCGCTCTTGCCGAGCGGAGTGACGGTGGTCGAGAACCCGCGCTCCGCCGAGGGCATGGGCCGGTCAATCGCCGCCGGCATGGCCCGGATCCGCAGCGACGCGGATGCGGTGCTCCTCGTGCTCGCCGATATGCCCGAGATCGGCCGCGAGGGGATCGACCGTCTGCTCGCGGCCTTCGATCCGGATGAGGGGCGCGAGATCGTCCGCGCGACGGCCGAGGACGGGCGCCCAGGGCACCCGGTCCTTTTCGGCCGGCGGTTCTTCGAGCCGCTTGGGCTTCTCGACGGCGACCGGGGCGCGCGCGACGTGCTCGCCCAGCACGGCGAGTTTATCACCGAGGTGGCGCTGCCGGGCGCCGCGGCGCTGACCGATCTCGATAGCCCGGAGGACTGGGCCCTGTGGCGCGCCCGACAGGGCATCGATGCCGCGGAGTGAGGAACGGAATTGCCGAGCGCGCCAGAGCTGGCTACGCTCGATGTATGAACCGGATCGCGCTCATTCTCATCTTCGCCGCCGCCGCCGCCGCCGCCGGCGCCGCCGCCGCCGAGCCCTCGAAACCGGCCGCCGGCGGCTATTCGCCGCCCCCGGCCAAATCCGGGCACAGCTACCCGGAATGCTATTGCACCGACAGCCGCGGCGCCCGCGTCGAGGTGGGCGAGACCGCCTGTTTGCAGATCGGCTCGCGCCAAGTCACGTCGCGTTGCGAAAAGGCCCGGAACTTGGTGATCTGGCGCCACCAGAGCGAAGGCTGCGCGCCGGGGGTCTGAACGTCTCCACCCCGCGCGCCGGGAGAACCGGGGCTTGCCTTGCGGCGGCGGTCGGGTGGGCGGGCCCTTGGGATCCGCGCCCCGGGATCCGAGGCCGGCCTGGGAGACCGTCGCCGCACCTCAACCGGGCGCGGCCTCATCGAGCGCGGCGAGCCATCGCTCCACCCGCGCCCGGTTCACGCCCAGATCCGAATAGCCGAACCGCGACCGCGACCAGATTGCAAGCGACGCTCCATCGGGCGCCGCGACCGCTTTGACCGACACGTAATCGGGAAAGCCGAAAACCGCGGACCGTTGCACATAGGTCACGAATAACTCGGCCGGCGCGCCCGCCACGATCTCGGTCCGGGGCGCCGCCAAGGCGATCTCGTGGAACCGCGCGAAGAGCGCCTCGGGAGGCTCTGCGACTGCCGCGAAGCTTCGGTCGGGTCGTGCCGCCGCCGCGCCCTCGGGCGCCACGAGATAATCGTTCGGTTTGCCCGTTCGCTTAGCAACCAACGGATCCACATGCCACCGGGCCGGATTATGTCCCGTTCCCCAGACCATCACGCACCCCGCCACGAGAGCGATGAAGGCGAAGCCAAGGCCCCAGCCAAACCAGCGCGCCACGACTTCGGAGGTCGTCCGCCCGTCATCGGTCCCCCGCCTGAGCCAGCCCGAGCCGAAGAGCCCCATCGCCTGTTACTCTCATTCGAACACATCCAGTCATCCCCATATAGTGTACTCCGTGTGCGGATCCTCGGCTAGGCGGGTCTCTCATGGCTCAGCGCAAAAACGGGCGATCTCGAGAGAACGGACAAGGCGCGCCTCGATCTGCGCTGCAAGATCCACGTCGGTGGTCGGGATCGCGCCAATCTCGGTCGACGCGGCCTCGACCGCGCTGACAACGCCGGAGACGGCGAGCCCGATCGCAAGCGCGATGGGATTGTGCGAGACCGCCGTGACTTGGGGGATCGTCCGGTCGATCACGGACGTAGGATCCGCGATGACGGCGACGGGTTCGGCATCGAGCGCGGAGGCACTTAACAGGCGCTCGTCGGTCTGCGGTTCGCAAGCGCCAAGAGCGATGGCGCCAGGGAACGCCCAATTCGTCGAACCGCGTATGGACGGCGCCCTGTCAAACATGTCAGTCGTCGCGATCATAGACCCAACGCGAGACCAGGCCTAGTTGTATCTGGCAGACAAGTGAGCCGCCCGGTGCTCACGCGAGCCTTGCTCTCGCGATCACGCGCCGGGTTACTCAGCCGCCGTCTTGTCGGCCTCTTCCGCCGTCCGGGCCGCTTCGATCTCTTCGGCCTTCTTTTCCACCTGTTCGACGATGTGATCGACCATCTGCGCGTTGTCCATGCGATGCGATTTCGACCCGGCCAGGTAAACCATCCCGTAACCGGCCCCGCCGCCGGTAAAGCCCACATCGGTCATCAGGGCCTCACCGGGGCCGTTCACCACGCAGCCGATGATCGACAGCGACATGGGCGTCTTGATGTGCTCGAGCCGGCGCTCGAGAAGCTCGACGGTCTTGATCACGTCGAACCCCTGCCGCGCACAGGACGGGCAGGAAATGATATTCACCCCCCGGTGACGGAGGCCGAGGGACTTGAGGATCTCGAAGCCGACTTTCACCTCCTCGACCGGATCGGCCGAGAGCGAGACCCGGATCGTGTCGCCGATCCCCATCCAAAGAAGCTGTCCGAGCCCGATCGCAGATTTGACCGTGCCCGAGAACGCGCCGCCCGCCTCGGTGATGCCGAGATGGATCGGACAATCGGTCTGCTCGGCAAGCGCCACATAGGCCGCCGAGGCGAGAAACACGTCGGAGGCTTTGCAGGAGATTTTGAACTCGTGAAAATCGTTGTCCTGGAGGATCTTGATGTGGTCGAGACCGGACTCGACCATGGCGTCCGGACACGGCTCGCCGTATTTTTCCAGCAGATCCCGCTCGAGCGAGCCGGCATTGACGCCGATCCGGATCGAGCATCCGTGATCCTTGGCGGCCTTGATCACCTCCTTTACCCGCTTCTCGTCACCAATGTTTCCGGGATTGATCCGAAGGCAGGCGGCGCCGGCTTCCGCGCTCTCGATCCCGCGCCGATAATGGAAGTGAATGTCGGCGACAATCGGCACGGCGGAATGGCGACAGATCTCGGGCATCGCTGCCGCGCTCTCCTCGTCTGGGACCGAAACCCGGACGATGTCGGCACCGGCTTCGACGCAGCGCTCGATCTGCACAAGCGTGGCCTTGGGATCGGTCGTCAGCGTGTTCGTCATGGTCTGCACGGTGATCGGCGCATCGCCGCCGACGGGCACCGAGCCCACATGGATCTGCCGGGACGGACGGCGCTCGATGGTGCGCCAGGGACGGATGTGGTTGATCGACATCGGGGCCTCCGGGCTGCAAGGTTGGACGGAGGATAAGAGCCGTGAGCCTGCCTGTCGAGCGCCCGAGCATCGGCTGGCGGAGATGCCGCGCGAGGCGGCGGCATCGGCCGGGGACGCGCCAAGGACCGACGACGTCCGATTTCGCGCCGGTTGTCGAGCGCGCGCCCGCATGCTCCCAGGCACCATCGCGCCGGCCGAGAGATCGCGCCGGCCCCCCCCCCCCCCATCGGGCGCGCCCCCCGCCAAACAAGGACCGGGCGGGGGGGAGCGCGGGGCGCCCGC
>JBHJGX010000076.1:0-71661 GCA_050331395.1 Paracoccaceae bacterium | reverse complement strand
CGGCGGGGCCGCGGCGCCCGGCCCCGGTGTCCGCGGTGCATCCGAGACCTCGGGACGCAGGTCTGAGCCACCGGCGCGCGCGGGTGCGGCCGATGCTTGCGCGCCCCTGTGGACCGCCGGAGCGGCCCTCTCGGGCGACGTCCCAGCGGCCGTCGCAGCCCACGCCGCCAGCCGATCGATCGGCGCCTCGGCAATCGCCTCGTCGGCCCCGAGTTCGATCTGCCATTCGAGCGCGGCGACCAGCGCCCGCCGCGTCTCGGCGTCGATCCCTCCGCCCCTGGTCACGCCGCTGGCGCTGCGAGGAAATTCGTCTCCCCGGCCGCACAGAACGCCGCCTCCGGGAGCCGCGCTCCCGGTGCGTCCGGCGACCAGGGCAGCGCCGACACGCCGTAGCCGAGCGCCGCGAACCGCCCAAAGATCGCGGGACGGTCCTCGATCTCGTTGCTTTCGAAAAGGATCACCGGTCGGAAGGCCGCGATGAGCCCCCGCGCGCCGTCGAGGACGGCGATCTCCGCGCCCTCCACATCTATTTTCATCGCCATCGGCCGCACCGGTCCGAGCCGTTCCTGATAGCTGTCAAGCGGGACGAGCGGCACCCGCACCCGTTCGATATCCATCCGGTCGCCGAGCGTCTCGATCACGCGGGGGTCCGTTGTGCCGAGCCAGGTATCCTCGGCCGGGAAGACAAGCTCGATCTCGCCGGGCGCGGCGCCGACGGCGACCGCCTCCCAGCGCCCTTCGAAGCCGTTGAGCGCGACGCTTGCGTCGTAATAGGCCCGGCAGGTGGGGTTCGGCTCGAAGGAGATCGTCTCGATCCCAGCCGCAAGAAAAAGCAGCGAATGCGTCCCGTAATTCGCGCCGACATCGAGAAAGATTTCGGGTCGCTCCGGCCCTTCCCAAAGCGCGCGGTACGTGTCCTTGATGTCCGTATCGTGACCGAGCACGGCACAGGCACTGTCCCAATCCATCCAGCCATGCGCGGGGCGAAGCGGCAGCTTGAGCGGCCGCCCGGCAACGTCGACCGTCCAATCGGTCTCCGGAAAGCCGACGCGCTTTCCTTTGAACATCTTAGCGAATTCCCGGTAGTAGTCGGCGCGGCCGCGGTCCGAGAGGCGCCGATAGCGCGCGTTTTCCCGGGCGACCGCGCCCGCCGACCGGAGCTTCATCCGGAGCATCGCGCGCCGCAGCTTACTCGACAAACCTGCTATAGGTCCCGCCATGGTTTTGCCCCCGTCGCCGTTGACCGGTCGCGCCGCCCGGACCCGTCCTCTCTACCCGCGGCCCTCGGCCAAGACCACGATTTTATAGCAGTTGCAGGCGGCACGACCGGGTCTAGCGGAAAAGAATGTCGCGGTGGCGTTGACCTCGCGGAGCGACGGACGATAGTTGCGCAAGCCGGCAGTGCGGCCTTCTGCCCGGATTTCCAGGGAGCAAGACATGACCGAACGCGAAGCGATGGACGTGGATGTGGTGATCGTCGGCGCAGGCCCGGCGGGCCTGTCGGCGGCTATTCGGCTCAAGCAGCTGGGCGGGGACGATGTTTCGGTCGTCGTGCTCGAGAAAGGCTCCGAGGTCGGCGCACATATCCTGTCGGGCGCGGTGCTCGATCCGGTCGGGCTCGATCAGCTGATCCCCGATTGGAAGGCCAGGGGCGCGCCGCTCAACCAACCGGTGACCGACGATCGGTTTTGGATTCTCGGCACGTCGGGCGAAATCAAAATACCCTCCTTCACCATGCCGCCGCTGATGTCGAACCACGGCTGCTACATCGTCTCCATGGGCAATGTCTGCCGCTGGATGGCCGCGCAGGCCGAAGAGCTCGGGGTCGAGATTTACACCGGAATGGCGTGCTCCGATCTGGTCTACGACGACGAGGGCCGTGTGGTCGGCGTGGTGGCGGGCGAGTTCGGTATGCAGGCCGACGGGACGCCCGGGCCGAACTACGAACCGGGTATGGAAGTGCGCGGCCGCTATGTGCTCCTCGGCGAGGGGGTGCGCGGCTCGCTGTCAAAGCAGGTGATCGCCAAATACGGCCTCGACGCCAATTCCGATGTGCAGAAATACGGCCTCGGCATGAAGGAGCTTTGGGAGGTCAAGCCCGAGAACCACCGGCCGGGCCTCGTAATGCATACCATGGGCTGGCCGCTCGGTATGGAAGCCGGCGGCGGCTCTTTCATGTATCACTTGGAAAACAATCAAGTTTATGTCGGCTTCGTTGTCCATCTCAACTATGAGAATCCGCATCTCTACCCCTACATGGAATTCCAGCGTTGGAAACACCATGAAGAGATCCGACCGTTTCTCGAGGGTGGCAAGCGGATTTCTTACGGTGCGCGGGCGATCTCCGAAGGTGGCTGGCAATCGATGCCCAAGCTGACCTTCCCGGGAGGCGCGCTTCTCGGCTGTGCGGCCGGAATGGTCAACGTGCCGCGGATCAAGGGCAACCACAACGCGATGATCTCCGGGCGGTTGGCCGCGGAGAAAGCCTGGGACGCCGTCCAGGCCGACCGCCGGCAGGACGAACTCGTGGATTATCCGGTGGCCGTCGAACGGAGCGAGATCAGCCGGGATCTCCGGCCCGTGCGCAACGTCAAGCCGCTCTGGTCGCGCTATGGCATCGCCGCTTCGCTGCTGGTCGGCGGCGTCGAGATGTGGCTTGCCTCGCTGATGCGGGGCGTGGGCCTCCACGGCTTCACCCTCCTCGGCACCTTGAGGCACGGAAAAGCCGATCACGAAGCCACGGGAGCCGCGAAGGATTTCGTACCCATCGAATATCCGAAGCCCGACGGGATCATCAGCTTCGACCGGTCGACCAATATCGCCTATAGCTTTACGAACCACGACCATTCGCAGCCGGCGCATCTCAAGCTGAAAGACGCCTCAATTCCGGTCGAGATCGAGCTTGGCATTTATGGCGGCCCGTCTGAGCGCTATTGTCCCGCCGGCGTCTACGAGTATGTCCACGAAGACACTGGACCGCGGTTCCAGATCAACTTCCAGAACTGTGTCCACTGCAAAACGTGCGACATCAAAGACCCGCGCCAGAACATAGTCTGGACGACGCCGCAGGGCGGCGATGGGCCCAATTACCCGAATATGTGAGCGAGAGGGCCGGTCGGCTCACGCGCCGACCGGGATGCGCCCCTCCTCGACCCCGTGGCAGGCGGCCGCTGCATTGCCCCCGGCGGCTGGCAAAAGCCGCGGTCGCTCCCGGCGGCAGCGGTCGTTGGCGTGAGCACAGCGCGGCGCGAACGGGCATCCTTTGGGCAGTTTCAGCGCGTTCGGCGGTTCGCCCGGCGGCGGCAGCGCCTCGAGACTGCCGCCCTCGAGCTTTGGCACCGCCTGAAGCAAGAGCTGCGTATAAGGGTGCTGCGGCCGCTCGAAAATACTTGGCACCGGCGCAAGTTCCATGATTTGGCCGAGATACATCACCGCCACCCGGTCACCGATATGACGCACGACCGAGAGATCGTGGGTGATGAAAAGATAAGTCAGCCCGCGCGACGCCCGCAATTCGGCCAGTAGGTTCAGGATCTGCGCTTGGATCGAGACGTCGAGCGCCGAGACCGGCTCGTCGGCCACGAGGAATTCGGGCTGGGTGACGAGGGCGCGGGCAATGGCGATCCGCTGGCGCTGCCCGCCCGAGAATTCGTGCGGCAGCCGGTGCGCCCAGGAGAGATCGCAGCCCGTCGCCTGCATGACGTCGATCAGCCGGGCCTCGAGATCCTCGGTCGTGATCCGGGGTTCGAGATGGCGCACGGGCTCGGCGAGCGTGTCGACGACCTGTCGGCGCGGGTTGAGCGAAGCGTAGGGGTTCTGGAACACCATCTGCATCCGCGCGCGGAACGGGCGGCGGCGGCGCTCTGACATCCGGTCGATGCGCTTGCCGTCAAAGAAGACGGCGCCGGCGGAGGGTTTGAGGAGGCCCATGACGATCCGGCCGAGCGTGGTCTTGCCGCAGCCCGATTCGCCGACGAGGCAAAGGATCTCGCCGCGGGCGATCTCGAGATCGACGCCCGAAAGCGCGTGGAGGACGGGCCGGTGCCGCGCGAGGAAATGGCTCGGCAGCGCGAAGCGTCGGGCGAGTTTGCGCACGGAGACGAGCGGCACCGCGGGGGGCGCATCGCCGTCGGGCAAGGTCACGTCGGCGGCGGCGAGTGCCGTCTCGCCCACATCCTCCAGATCGATGGGCGCGGTCATGGCTCCTCCCCCAACGGACGATAACAGGCATGGGCGCGCCAGGGTTGGTCCGGGACCGTTTCGGGTTCGGGCAATTCGAGATAGCAGCGCGCAAAGGCCCGGTCGCAGCGTGGGCGGAACGCGCAGCCCTCGCCGATCTCGCCGAGTGCGGGCATGGTGCCGGGGATCTGCGCGAGCGGCCGGCCCCGTTCGGCCCGCTGCGGCAGCGCGGCGATGAGCCCGGCCGTGTAGGGATGCCGCGGCGCGGCGATCAGGTCCTGCGTCGGGCCTTCTTCCACGACCCGCCCCGCATAGAGGATCATCAACCGCTCGGTCAGCTCGGCGACGACCCCGAGATCGTGGGTGATCAGGATGAGCCCGACGCCCGCCTCGCGCGTCAGCCTGAGCAGAAGCGCCATGATCTCGGCCTGGATCGTGACGTCGAGGGCGGTGGTCGGCTCGTCGGCGATGACGATCTCGGGCTCGGCGATGAGGGCGATGGCGATCACCACGCGCTGGCGGAGGCCGCCCGACAATTCGTGCGGATAGCTCTCGAAGCGGCGGGCGGGGGCGGGGACTTGGACCATCTCGAGCATCTCGAGGGCGCGCCGGCGGGCCTTGGCCCTGGAGATGCGGCGATGGGCGTGGAGCGTCTCGACGAGTTGTTCGCCCACGGTCATCACCGGGTTGAGCGTGACCATGGGGTCCTGGAAGATCATCGAGATGCGCGCGCCGCGGATCCGGCGGAGTTGGCGCGGCCGGAGCCCGGTGAGCGTCTTGCCGTCGAAGCGCACGGTGCCGCCGGTGATCCGGCCGGGCGGGGCGACGAGGTTGAGGAGCGCAAAGCCGAGCATGGATTTGCCCGCGCCCGACTCGCCGACGATGCCGAGCCGCTCGCCCTTCTCCAGGGTGAGATCCACCCCCCGCAGCGCCCGGAGCGGCGCGTCCTCGGTCCCCCCCGGGAAGGTGACCTCGAGCCCCTCCACTTCGAGCAGCGCCATCAGCCCGCCCTCCGAAGTGTGGGATTGAGCGTGTCCCGGAGCCAGTCCCCGACCAGATTGATCGAGAAGATCAGCGCCACCAGCACCAGGGCGGGAAAGAGCGTGATCCACCACGCGCCAGAGAAGATGAACTCGAAGCCCGAGCGGATGAGCGCGCCGAGCGAGGGTTGATCGACCGGCATGCCGAGGCCGAGGAAGGACAGGGCCGCTTCGGTGATGATCGCCTCGGCGACTTGGATCGTCGCGATGACGAGCACGGGCGTCATGGTGTTGGGCATGATGTGCCGGCGCATGATCTTGCCGGGGCTGAGGCCGATCGTACGGGCGGCGTCCACGTATTCCTTCTCGCGTTCGGCCAGGACCGAGGCGCGAACGGTGCGGGCGAACCGCGGCCACTCGGCGATGCCGATCACGAGCACGAGCATGATGGGCGCCAGATCGCCGTAGAGCCTCGGTCCGAAGGCCGCCGAGAAGACCGCGAGCGCCACGATGGCGAGCATCAGCGTCGAGAGGGAGAGCTGGATATCGGCGAGGCGCATGAGAAAGCTGTCGATCCAGCCGCCCCGATAGCCGGCGATCAGCCCCAGCGTCACGCCGAGGAGCGCCTGCACGGCCACGGCGCCGAGGCCGATCAGCAGCGAAATCCCCATGCCGTAAAGGATCGTCGAGTAGATCCCGCGGCCCTGGGCGTCTGTGCCGAGCCAATAGCGCTCGTCGCCGCCCTCGATCCACGACGGCGGGAGCTGGCTCTCCATGATGTCGAGGGCGAGCGGATCGTAGGGGTTTTGCGGCGCAATCAGCGGAGCGGCGACCGCGAGCGCCACCATGAGCGCGAGGAGCGCGCCGCCGAAGAGCGCGCCCGGATCGCGGCAAAAGCGCTGCCAGAGCTCGGCCCGGTCCATCATCGGACGCCTCCCGCGATTTGGCCCGCGATTTGGACCGGCGAGGGCCAGGAGATCGTGCGGACCGCCTCGAGGAGCAGGGAATAGGCGAGCACCCCGCCCATCACCGATGCTGCCAAGGCGAGCCCGAATATGGTGAGGACCGGCCTCGGCGTTTCGCGGTCCGGATGGGCGAGGAGGCGGCCGTCGTCGCGCGCGGCCTTGAGGAACGTCCGGCCCTCGGGGATCGCGCGGAGGCCCAGATTGATCACGATGAAATTGATGCTGACCGCAAAGAGGAGGGCGCCGACGGCCGCCACGGCCTCGTCGGTCACCCAGTCCGGGCGTGTGACCCAGGGCTCCATCAAGCGCGCTCCCCAGGCAGCTTCACCATCGGATTGATCAGCGTATAGATCAGATCCACGATCGTATTCACGACGACAAAAATCAGGCCGACAAAGATGATATAGGCGATTATTAAGGGTGTATCGACGCGATTGACCGCATCGAGGAACAAAAAGCCCATGCCCGGCCACTGGAAGACGGTCTCGGTCAGGATCGTATAGGCGATGAGCGTGCCGATCTGCAGCCCGCCCACGGTCACAACGGGCAAGAGCGTGTTCCGGAAGGCGTGGCGCCGCACGACGCGGGCCGGGAGGCCCTTGGCGCGCGCAAAGCGCACATAGTCTCGGCCGAGCTGTTCCATCATCTCGGCCCGGATCAGCCGGATGAACAGCGGCAGCATGATCGAGGCAAGCGTCACCGCCGGCAACACCAGGTGGCTGAGCCCGTCGAGGGTCAGGAGCCCGGTGTCCCAGCCGAGGATATCGACCGTGTCGCCCCTCCCGAACGCCGGCAGCCAACGAAGCTCGACCGCAAAGACCCAGATGAGCAGGATCGCCGTGACGAAAATCGGCACCGAGATCCCGAGGATCGACGCCCCCATCACGCCGCGAGCAAGGCCCGAGCGCGGCCGTACGGCGCAGTAGATCCCCGCCGGAACCGAGACGAGCACGATGATCAGCGCCGCGGCGAGCACGAGCTCGAAGGTCGCGGGGAACTTATCGAGGATCACCTCGAGCGCCGGCCGCTTAAAGACGTAGGACGTGCCGAGATCGCCGGTCACGGCGCCCGCGAGAAACCGTCCGTATTGCACCAGGAACGGATCGTTGAGCCCGAGCTCTTCGCGGAGGGCGTCGCGTTCGGCCTCGGAAACCGACTGCCCCACAAGTTCCCGGAGCGGATCGCCGAGATTGTCCTGGATCGAAAAGCCGATCAGGCTGATGACCAGCATCACGATCACTGCCTGCGCGCCGCGCCGAAGCAAAAAGGCGAGGATATGCATGGCCGTCCCTCGTAACCCGATCGCCGAACCACCAGCTCGTTCCGACGCAACAGTGGGCCGTCTACACAGAAAGCGCCGGCTCCGCAACGCAGACGCCCCCGGTGGAAAGCGACCACCGCTGTGACGCAGATCACCGGCAGGTGAGGCCGCTCTCATGCATGGTTGGTTTGCGGCCCCCATATGACTGCCATGGCGCTCGAGACCGGCGCCCGACCGAGAAAGGACCCCCAATGTTGTGCAAGACCGCCTCAGACACCGTGTTTCGCGACAAGCTCAACGAGTATCGTGCGCGGAACGCGCTCCGGCAGTTCGATTTTGCCGTCTTCGCCCTGCTGATCGGCGTCGTCGTGTTGACCAACGCGATCTGATCCGCAACCGGCGTTCGCACCCGCGGCCACCTTCTGGTAATCTCCCGTTGAGAGGGATACACCCGAGCAGCCCTCGGGACCGGGAAGGTGGCCGATGAACGAATTCCAACGCGATCTTCGCGGCGACGCCTTCGACGAGAGCGGGGCCAGCGGAGGCCGTTTTCGAACGGAAAAGCCCAAGAGAGCGTCCGTTCTAATCATCATCTTTTTGTTGTCTTTGATGGTGCCGTTGAATTTTGAGCTTTTCGGCGCGCTGCGTCTCAGCCCTTACCGGCTAATCGTTGTGCTGATGTTTCTGCCCGTGCTGATCAAGTACATGTCGGGCGGCGCCGGCGAGTTCCGACGGATCGATCTATTGGTCGTGATGTATGTTGTCTGGTCGAGCTTGGCGCTGTTTAAATCGCATGGGCTTGGCCAATGGCAATTTATCGGGATGAATGTCGCTGAGACACTGGGTCCCTATCTGCTGGCCCGCTGCTATGTGCGCGATCACCGCGATTTTGAAGCATTCGGCCGGGTATACGTGTTTCTCGTACTGCTGATGTTGCCGTTTTTGATCATCGAGAATTTTGCCGGGTTCAACATTTTCAGAGAATTCGTTGAGGCCGCGACGGGGCGGACATTACAGACGGATAGCGGCGGTCAGCGGCTCGGCCTGGACCGGGCACAAGGGCCGTTCCAACACCCGATCCTGCTCGGCGTTTTCTGCGCACCGGCGGCGGCCTATCTCTTCTATGTCCTCGGGCGCGATTGGGCGATGGTCAACCGCGGAGGAGCGACTGGTCTCACGCTGTGGGCGACCTTCTCCTCGCTGTCGATGGGCGCGTTGATTTCCTTTATCACCCAGATGGCGCTGGTCGCCTGGGACCGGATCAGCAAGGGCCGGCCCAAGCGCTGGAACTTGCTGCTGATCCTGGTGATCGGCGGCTATATCGCACTCGACATGGTGTCCAATCGCTCGCCGGTGCAGATCATCGTCGACGAATTCACCTTCAATCGCCAATCGGGTTGGAATCGGATCCACATCTTCGATCACGGTATGAACAATGTCTGGCGGAACCCGCTCTTCGGCATCGGTTTGCGGGACTGGGATCGGCCGCATTGGATGCTGGTCTCGATCGACAATTTCTGGCTGGTCGTCGCCATGCGCTACGGCATCCCGGGCTTTTTGTTCTTGGCCGGGGCAATCGTGCTCCTGTTCATCCAGGTCGGCCGTGCAGGCGTCGGCAATCAGGGGATCCTGCCCTATCAAAAGGCGACGTTGATCGCGCTCACCGGGATTTGCGTGGCGATGTGTACCGTGCATATCTGGGGCTCGATTTACTGTTTCTTTTTCTTCATGCTCGGTTCGGCGGTTTGGATGCTCGACAAGGCGGAACTCGACGATCTCGCCGAGAGCAAAGAGCAGCGCCGCGCCCGGCTCGCCGAATTGAAAGCGCGCCAGGAAGAGCGCAACACCTTCAAGGCCGTCAGCGCGCCGCTCTCCGGTCGCCGGGAAAGCAGACCCTGGGCGCGGCCCGACCTGACGCTTGCGGAGATCGAGGCTGCCAAGGAGGCGGAGCGAGAGGGCGACGGAGCCGGTGGTCCCGCAGGCACAACCTCGCGCGGTCGGCTCGCCCGGCGCCCCGACGGACCGGCCACGCGCGGGTTCGCGGCCGCGGCGTCGCAAGCGCGGGCCAAATCGGTCTTCACCGGCCGGAAACCCTCCTCTGCGGCGTCGACCTCCGGCCCCGCGCCCGAGCCCGAACGCAAGGGCCCGATCATGCCGAGCCAAGGCGGACCGCGGCTCATCCTGCCGAGGGGCCGGACGCCGCAGGGCACCGACACCGCCCGCGGAACCGATCCCGACCGGCCCACGCCAAAACCCGGTCCCGGCGCCGGCCGGCGCCCGCGGTGAGCGAGGTCGCCGAATGGTCTCGCCAAAATCCAAGGTCTTCTGCGTCGGCTTCCAAAAGACCGGGACCAGCACCATGGAGGCCGCGCTCAAGGAGCTCGGCTACCGGGTCGACAGCGTCTACGGTCGGGACGACGACGACGCCACGCTCGCCGCGAGCTGGGTCGAACGCGGCCTCGCCCGCGCGCGCGCCCACGACGCTGTCCAGGACATGCCCTGGCCTCTCCTTTTCCGCGAGCTCGACACGGCGTTCCCGGAGGCGCGCTTTGTGTTGACGCTCCGCGACGAGGACGCCTGGTGGACCAGCGTTCTCGGCCATTTCGGCGGCAAGGACGACGTGATGCAGCGTCTCGTCTACGGTGCCGATGCGGGGGCGCCGCTCGGCAACGAGGCCCGCTACCGCGCCGTCTACCGCGCCCACAACGCGGCCGTGCGCGCCTACTTCGCCGACCGCCCCGAGAAGCTCCTGATCCTTGATTTCTCCGGCCGGGTCGGCTGGGAGGAGTTGTGCGGTTTCCTCGGCGAGCCGGTCCCTACGACGCCGTTTCCGGTCGCACAACAGCGCTTCCAGTCCCCGTCGTTCAAGCGTACGCTGCGCCGTCAGGGCCTCCGGCTCGCCAATGCGGCGCTCAAGCTCGGGCGGCGCGGGGCGACCGGATTGCCCACATAGCTCCGGGGTCCCCATGCAGACCGACCCGACCGCGGCCGATTTCGTCAGCGTCATCATCCCGACCTACAACCGCGCGCACACGCTGCCGCGCTCGATCCGCAGCGTGCTCGGCCAGACCCACGGCAATCTCGAGCTGATCGTCGCCGACGACGGCTCATCGGACGGGACCGAGGCGTTGATTGCGGGCTGGGGCGATCCGCGGCTTGTCTATCGGCGGGCGGCACGGAATGGCGGCGCCGGGGCCGCGCGCAATCTCGGTCTTCGCCATGCTCGCGGGGCGTTGATTGCGTTCCAGGACTCCGACGACGAATGGCTGCTCGACAAGCTCGCCCACCAACTCGCCCGCCTCGCCGAGGCCGGCGACGACTACGGCGCGATCTTCGGCTCGAAGCTCATCTACGGCCATGACGCGCGCTTTCGCTATGGCGAAGGGCTCGTGGCAATCGCGCCGGAGGCCGGACGCACCGTCCCCGACGGCGACATCACCCTCGAGACCCTCCGCGGCAATTTGATCTCGCCGCAAACGCTTCTCATGCGCGCCGAGGCCGCGCGGAAGACAGGGTTTTATGACGAGCGCCTGCCGATCAACGAGGATTGGGAGTTCATGATCCGACTGAGCCGCGCGACACGGGTGCGCTATGATCCGCGGCCGGTTTGCGTGGCTTACGTGCAGGGCGATAGCATCTCGCGTCGGCCGAGGGGGAGGGCGCGGTCGTTCCTTGCGGTGCCGCGCCTCCATGCCGGGCTATTCGCGCCGCATCCGAAGATCCGGGCGCGCTATCTCTTCAGCGCCGGCCGGACGTTGCAGGCCCTCGGCAAACCCCGGAGTGCGGTGAAGGCGCTCCGCAGAGCGGTCCGGCTCGACCCGAGCAGGCCGCGATATTGGGCGGGTCTTGGGCTCGCGCTCGTCAAGCGCGCGGGGATCTGAGGTCCCGATCCCGCCGGCGCCCTCCGCGGGAAAAATGCCCATTCTCATCGTTCTTTGATCAAATTGAAACTTGACCGTCACGAAACCGGATCATGTGGAGGTTCGATGTCCCGGTTGTTAACCATCGCCCGAGGTCTGCCCGCCGCGCTCCTCTGCCTTCTTGCACTTCTTGCTGTCGGGTTCGCCCAGGCAGCGGTCATAGTGAAGGTGCCGTCTACCGCGTTCTCTGTACAGTCTTTCAACTCAGAAAATTCGTCGTTCCTTGGGCACGAACATCAGCCGCACATCAGCAAATCCTTGGCAGAACGCGTCGCAACAACGCGTCAACAGGAGTTGGTGAGCATGGCACGTCAGACGAAAACATTTCAGGTCTTCGATGCTGCAAGCTTCGAAGCGGCGCTGAGATCTGCCAGCGGTGGCGACACGATTGAACTCGCGCCCGGAAACTATGGCCGTTTCGTCAAACGGAAAGAAGATGTATATGCTGAATTCGACGCTCCAGTAACAATTCGGTCGTCCGATCCCGACGATCCCGCAGTCTTTAATGGGATGAATTTTCGAGGTGGGAAAAATCTTGTCTTTGAAGACCTGCATTTTGACTACTCCGCAGCGCCAGGAGCGTCGGTAAAACGCGAGGCCTTCAAATTTGCCGGGATCGAGGGATTGACGATCCGCAATTCGGTCTTCGAAGGCGATCTGGCCAAGGGCGTCAACGCGCGATCCGACGGCTTTGGCAGCGGCAAAGGTCTCAACGTGATCAATAGCCGCGATGTTTCGATCGAAAACAACGAATTTTTCCACTTTTGGAAGGGTCTCATTGTCAGCTTCACCACAGACAGCCGCATCGTTGGCAATGAGTTTCACTCGATCCGGTCGGACGGGGTGAACGCGGTGTCGAACCAAGAGATTTTGATCGAGGGCAACTTGTTCCGTGACTGGATGAATGCGCCAAAGACCGGCGATCATCCGGACATGATCCAATTCTTTACGATGAACCAACGGGTTCCGCAGACCGATATTACCATCCGCGGCAATCTCTTCGACGTGGGGGAGGGGCAGTGGAGCCAGACGATCTGGATGCGGAACGAAGCGGTCGATACCGGTCAAGTGCCCGGCGACGCGATGTTCTATCGCAATGTGCTCATTGAAGATAACGTCATCTTCAATTCCCATCAGAATGCATTGCATGTGGGGGCGGCCGACGGCGTTACGATCCGCAACAACACGCTCCTGCACGATGCGCATTTTCGGACGAAAGAACAATTCGCACCCGAGATTACCGTTGGAGCGCTCAGCCGCAATGTGACGATTGCCGACAACATCTCCTCTTCGGTACCGCAAGGGGGAGATCGGCCCGATTGGAACGTGACGAACAATCTGATCGTCAACCGCGCCTTCGCGCCGGGGCAACCGAGCTACGACGAACTCTTCGTCAATGCGCTCGCCGATGAGGTGGCCTCGCCGGCGGATCTCCAAGCCGTGCCGGGCGGGCTGATCGAGGAGCTGGGGGTTGGTGCCGCGGCGACACGATACGACCCGACGCCCGACGCGCTTACCCCTCTTATTCGGCCAGCGACCGGGGAGGATCGGCTGAGCTTCACGTTCGACGGGAGCCTGAGCGCCGGGCCCTCGGGTCCGATCGGCGCAGACGAGGCGAGCTTTCTCTGGGACTTCGGCGACGGCACCACGGGGACGGGGCGGACCGTCACCCACGACTATGCCACCGGCGGGGACTATCGGGTCACGCTCCGGATCGAAGACGCGGATGGCACCGTCGCGGAGAGCCAGACGCTCGCGCGGGCGCGGGAGAGCGTGCTCTTCCGGCTCGAGGTGACCGCCGACGGCGTGTCGGATGCGTCCTGGTTCGATACACCCGTGCAGGTCGGCCCCGGGATGGTGATCGCCGACGACACGGGCGGCGCGCTTCGCTTCGGCGACAAGACGGCCATCGGCTTCAAGCCGGCGGACATCGACCAGATCTTCAATCTCGACGCGTTCACGATTTCCTTCTCGCTCCGGGCCGAGCACGGGCTCCGGCGCGATGCCGGCCAGATTTTCGAGATGTTCGGGAATACGACGATCGAAGTTCTGCCGGTCGGTGACCTGAAGATCAATCTGGCCACCCTTGGCGGCGAGGTAAGCTGGCAAAGCCGAGGCGCCAAACTCCTCGACGGCCAGTGGCACGACATCTCGATGACCTATGATAACGCGGCCGGTCGGATGGAGGTTTTTCTCGACGGCAGCCGGATCGGACAGGAGGCGATCACCGGTCAGACCAAAGGCCCCGGATCGTGGATGGTCGTGATCGGCGATGGCCGCATCCGCGGCGACAGTTTCGAAGGGCTGTTGAACAATTTTGAAATCCTGGATCGCGCGCTCGACGCGTCGGACATCGTCGAAAAGCACGGCGCTTTCGCCATCGAAAATGAGCGGGACTATGCGGGGGCGCCGATGGATCCCCCGCCCCCGCCCCCGGCGCCGGGTGACGAGGACCGGTTCGAGTTTTCACTCGAGACCATCGAGGAGACCGTGGCCGGGCTCGAAGGCGAAGAGCTGGTCGTCTATCTCTACGAACAGGTGCTCGGCAGGTCGGCCGATCCAACTGGATTGGCCTATTGGATCTCTGCGCTTGCGCATCCCGAATTCGGCAGTGAAGAACTCCTGCTGACGTTTCTAGAGAGCCCAGAGAGCCAATACGCGGTCTGAGGTCGAGGCCGGTTCAGGCGCGCGCGCCGGGTCGACCGCATCAAGATGCGGGCGACCTGACGCGCGCCACCGCGCCCGCTCAAGCCACGCTCCAGTCGCCGTTCTCGTCCTGCGCGATGGTCTCGACTGCCGCAACTTGTGCAACGTTCTCGGGCGAGCCGCTAAAGGCCAGGAGCACATCGGGCCGGCTTGCTCCGTCGCCGAGTTTTCCGGTCCAAAAGTCCACGCCGCCCGCGTCGCCGGGCCGACCGAGAACATTCAGGTAGAAGGCGTCGATCAACTCCACATCGGTCAAGCTGTCGACGGGGCCGGTCTTCGCCTCGAACTCGGGCGCGAAGAGAAACGCCTCAGCCAAAGCCGTCTCACCGAGACCCGCCGCGCGCTGATCGACCCAATAGTTGAGACCGCTATCCTCGGGCGACCGGTCGAGCGTCGCTTCATACAGAAGCACGATCTGCTCGACATCCACGAGCAAGATCGGCACCGCCAGCGTGTCGTCGGTGAAGCGGATAGCCGTGCCGTCCGGGTCGGGCTCCACAGTAAAGTCGGCGCGCGCAAAGCTGCCGCGGATCTCGATCACCGCCTCGGCTGCCCCGTCGCCCGTCGTGTCGATGGCGAGCGCCGAGATTGCGCCTGGCGTTACCGTAAGGCCGTCGGCGCCGAAGCTCGCGCCGGAGACGACGATCCGGTCGCCCGGTTCGAAATCATGGATAAAGTCCTGGTCGAGTTGCTGGACGTTGCCGAAGACCGTGTCGCGCGCCCCGCCTCCCGTCGCGATGTAATCCCGGGCGAGCCCGGGCGTGACCACCTCTGCGCGCCCGAACCGGCCGACGATGAAATCCGCCTCCGGTCCGCCGCGAGGGTCGCCATAGACATCGGCCACCGTCGGCAGCGTTTCGAACTCGAGCGCTGTCATGATCTGGCCGACGGTTTGTAGGCTGGCATCGATCAGGTCGCGTTCGAGCGCCTCGGTCAGTTCCGGATACCGGTTGTCCGGGTCGAGATCCGCGGCTTCGGCGGCGACGAGCGTCATCAGATCCGCAAAAAGCGCATAGAACGCGTCTTCGATGGTAAGCGCCCGGAAGAAACTCGCCGAGCTTTCGTCGATCGGCGAGACTAGGTCGCCGTTGTCCATTTGCGCAAGCAGCGTCGGCAGGGGTTCGGCGAGGCGCGCGAAGCTCGGCCGGGCGTCGCTTGCCCGTTCCTCGCTGTCGAAAGCGAGGAGGATCAGATCGACGAAATGGAGCGTAAAGGGGTCCTGATCCGCGCCCGGGATGTCGAGCACCGTCACTGTGCCTGCCCCCTCGGGCAGATCGTTCGGGTCGGCGGAGAAGTAGATCCCCGGCACGAAGCTTCCCTCGAGGAGATAACGGTCGACGAGATCCGCCGCCGTCTGTTGGGGCGAGGCGCCTGCGTCCCAGCCCGCGGCGGCCGTGTCGACGCCCGGGACTTGTCCCTGCTGCACCGCCGCCTCGCTCCGCGCATAGTCGAGCAGCCCGTCGGAGGCATATGGCGCCGGATCGAAGGTGACCGCCGGCACGCCGAGCCCGGCCGAGACCGCCGCCGCGATCGCGCCGCCGAGGGAGTGGCCCGTCACCGTCACCGTCTTGCCCGGATTGTCGGCTGCCGCCTGGAGTGTGACGTTGAGCGCGAGTTGCACCTGGGACCGGAGCACCGCCTCGCCTTCCTCGATGAGCGGGTCGAGCCCGCCGCCGAAGGGATCGCCGTCGATCAGATCGAGAACGGCGACGATGATCTCCGCCTCGGTCTCGCCGACGCCGAAGGTTTCTTCGATATAGGGAACGAGCCCGCCCTCGCGGTCGATCTCGGCCTGGAGCGTCGCACCGCCGTCTTGATAATAGCCGAAGAGCGTCTGGATGTCCCGGTCGAGGTTCGCCTCGTCGATCAGGTCGAAATCGCCGTCATCGACCGCATCGAGGAAGAAGCCGAACTCGGTGCCGCGGAAGGCGACCACCACCTCGCCCGCGGCCTCGTCGGTGTAGATATTGGCCTCGAACCCGTTGCCCGCCGTGCGGCTCGCGTTCCGCGGGATGCCCTCGCCCTCGGGGGCGCTCACCTCCCAGCGCGGAAAGATCTCTTCCACCGCCGGGTCTGCGATCGCGATGGCCGTCGGATCCTGCGCAGCGATCCGGTTGTCGTAGGCGTCGACGGACATGAGCAGATATTCGCGAAAGCTCGGGGGCATGGGGCTGTCTCCTGGTTGGGGTCTGGTCGGAGAATACGATACGTTTCGGCCGGCCGCACCCGACGGTGAGCTTTTGTGATCGGGCTCGGTTCGGGCTAGGCTCGCCCGATAACGCTCTCGGGGAGGAAAGGATGCCGAAGCCCTGCATCGTCTGCGTCGCGATCACCGGATCGGTGCCGACCAAGGCGGACAATCCGGCCGTGCCGATCTCGGTCGACGAACAGGTCGAGGCCTCGCAGGAGGCCGTCGAGGCCGGTGCATCGATCGTGCACGCCCATGTGCGCACCGACGAAGGGTTGCCGAGTTCGGACCCCGAGCGGTTCGCCCGGCTGAAGGAGGGGCTCGAGCGCCACTGCCCGGGCGCGATCATCCAGTTCTCGACCGGGGGGCGCTCGGGTTCGGGCCGGGCCCGCGGGGGCATGCTGCCGCTCAAGCCGGACATGGCCTCGCTAACGGTCGGTTCGAACAATTTCCCGACGCGCGTCTACGAGAACAGCCCGGATCTGGTGGACTGGCTCGCGCTCGAGATGAAAACCTATGGCATCAAACCCGAGATCGAGGCCTTCGATCTTTCGCACATCTTCCAGGCGGTGAAGATGGCGGGCGACGGGCGGCTCGTCGGGCCGCTTTACGTTCAGTTCGTCATGGGCGTGAAGAACGCGATGCCGGCGGACAAGCGGGTGTTCGACTTTTACGTCGAGACCCTCGGTCGTCTCGCCCCGGATGCGGAGTGGTGTGGCGCCGGGATCGGCCGCCATCAGATCGAGATGAACGAATGGTGCATCGCCGCCGGAGGGCATGCGCGGACCGGTCTCGAGGACAATGTCCGGCTTGACCGTGACACGCTCGCGCCCTCGAACGCGGCGTTGGTGCGGCGAACCGTCGAGCTGTGCGCCCGCTACGAACGCCCCGTTGCAACCCCTGCCGAGGCGCGGGCGATCCTCGGGCTCGCCGCGTGACCGCCGCTGTCGCAGCCGGGGTCGGGGATCTTCTGGCACCCTTCCCGAGCCTCCGGGCCGGGCACTATCCGACGCCGCTCGAGGCGCTGCCCCGGCTCGGCGCCGCGCTCGGGCTCACGCTCTCGGTCAAGCGGGACGATCTGACCGGGTTTGCGTTCGGCGGGAACAAGACGCGGCAGCTCGACTATTACGTCGGACGTGCGCGGGCCGAGGGCGCCGACACGCTCCTGGTGACGGGTGCGGTTCAGTCGAACTTCGTGCGGGCGACGGCGGCCTATGCGGCGCGGTTCGGCATGGGCTGTCATATCCAGCTCGAAGAGCGGGTGGCCGGGGTCGGGCCGCTCCATCGCACGAACGGCAACGTGCTCCTCGATCGGTTGCTCGGGGCCCAAATCCACGCCTATCCCGAAGGTGAGGACGAGATGGGTGCCGACTTGGCGGTGGCGCGCCTGGCAGAGGGGTTGAGGGCCGAGGGGCGGCGGCCTTTCGCGATCCCGCTCGGACCCGAGCACCCGCCGATTGGGGCCCTCGGATATGTGGCGGCGGCCGAAGAGCTCGCCGTCCAGATCGGCGCCGGCGCCTGGCCGCAGACGATTATCGTGCCCTCGGGCAGCGGGCTCACCCATGTGGGCCTTCTCCTCGGGCTCCGGGCGCTCGGCATAGAGACACCGGTGCTCGGCATCTGCGTGCGGCGCCCGGCCGCCCCGCAGGAGGCCCGGATTGGCCGGCGGATCGACGATCTCGCCCGGATGCTCGGGATCGAGAACCCGGTCGCGCCAAAGGATATTCGCCTCGACGACCGGGCCCTCGCGCCCGGCTACGGGCAGCCGAGCGCCCATGTGAGCGAAGCCATCCGGCTCGCGGCCGCGACCGAAGGGCTCTTCACCGACCCGGTCTATACGGGCAAGGCGCTGGCCGGGCTGATCCTCGCTGCCCGCGAGGGCAGCCTGTCGGGCAACGTCCTCTTTTGGCACACAGGCGGCCTGCCGGCGCTCTTCGCCTATGCGGATTGCCTCTGAGGCGTGGAGACGAGTTTTCTCCTTGCGAGCGTCGCGGTCGCCCTCGCCGCCGCGGTGCAGGCGGCGGTCGGCATCGGTTTTGCCATGGTCGCCGTGCCGCTGCTCGCGCTCGTCGATCTCTCCCTCGTGCCGGGGCCGTCGATCCTGGCGATGCTCGGGCTCTCGACGGTCATGGCCGCAGTGGGGCGCCGGGCCGTCGATCGCCGCGGGCTCGGCCCGCTCGTCGTCGGGGTCGGAGCCGGGACCCTCGCGGCCGCACCGGTCGTCGCGCTCGCGGGACCGGATCTCGGCCTCGTCTTCGCCCTCGCCGTGCTCGCAGCCCTCGCCCTCGGACGGCTCGGGCTGGCGGTTCGGCCCACCCGGACAGCGGCGGGGATCGCAGGCGGCGCGGCCGGGCTCATGGGCACGGTCTCCGGCATTCACGGGCCGCCGCTCGTCGTCCTTTATGCGCGCGTCAGGCCCGAGGCTGCACGGGCCACCATCGCTGCGGTTTTCACCGTGGCCTGCTGCCTTTCGTTGATCGCGCTGGCCTTGGCGGGCCGGTTCGGCACCGCCGAGGCTTTGGCGGGCGTGCGCCTCTGGCCCGGGGTGGCGGCAGGCTATCTCGGCGGACGGCTGGCCGCCCGGGCGATCCCGCCCGCCACGGGCCGCGCGCTGATGGAGAGCCTCGCGGCGCTGAGCGCCCTTCTCCTCGCCGCGCGCAGCCTCAGCTGAAGCGCACCTGGTAGCCCCAGCTGTCCAGCCGGTCGGGCAGGGCGTTGAAGGCCATGGTGATCCGCTGCTCGCCCTGGTTCTTCGGAACCTCGTGCAGCATGAAGCTCGGGAACAGCACCATGTCGCCCGGGCTCATGGGCGGTGCTTGCCAGCGGCTCGCGCTGTAGGGGCCCATGTTGGTATTCTTGTTTTGATTGACGAAACTGTACTCGGTCCCGCCCATCCCCTTGAAGAACACCGTACCCGAGCCCGGATGATGCCCGGTCAAATAGACGATCCCCGAGACGAAGCTGTTCGCGTGGTTGTGCACCGACTGCGCGCCGCCGGTCTCGAGCACGTTCACCCAGATCTCCTTGATCTGCCAGTTGAGCGCCTCGCCGAAGAGGAGCCCCCCGAACTCGGTCACATGGGGCTGGATGCGCTCGCCCGCTTGGGCATAGAGCGGGTCTTCGGTCGCAGTGACCATGGCGGTGTGCGACAGCTGGGCGGATTTCGTATTGGTCTCGCGGTGCTCGCTGCGAATGCGCCCGACGATTTTCTCGAGAAGCGGTCCGCCGACGACCTGTGGCACATGCATGAGGGGTGTCGGAAAGAGGCCGATAACCTGGGCCTTGCGGGCGTTCATGTTCGTCTCCCGGCTGGGCTGGCGCGCATTGCGCCCTGATGGCATAGGGCAGACAGGCGGGCAAGGAGGCCGGTCATGCGCGACGGGATCGGGCACGGGATCAGGCACGAGCGCGGGCACGGGCGCGAACGGGCGATCCGAGATCGCGGCGTCGCGCTATTTGCGGCCGTTTGGCTCGCGCTGGTGGTCTCGGTGCTGGCGCTCGGCGTGACGCGGGAAAGCCGGCTCGCGGTACGGGTGGCGGCCAACGAGGTGGCGGCCGCGCGGGCGGGCGCCCTTGCCGAGGGGGCGATCTTGCGGCTCGCCTCCGGTCTTGCGGCCGAGGCGCGCGGTACGCCCTTGCCCGCGGTGGCTGGGGAGCGCGCCGGATCGCGGCCGCTGACGGGCGCCGAGCGGATCGGCCGGGACGGACGGGCCTACACGCTCCGGCTCGGGGAGGCGGAGATCACGCTTCGGGTCGCGGCCGAGGACGGCAAGCTCGACGAGAACGCGGCCGATGCAGACGTGCTGGCCCCGGTGCTCGCGCGAATGGGTGCGGGCGATGCGGCGATTGCGGCGATCCTTGCGGCGCGGGACCGGGACGGGCGAAGCCGGGGTGTCTCCTGGCGGCTCGACCACCGGGAGATCGAGACCGTCGCCGACCTGCTCAAAGTCCCGGGGATCGACCGGGCGCTTTTCGACCGCATCGCGCCCCATCTGACGGTGCTCTCCGGGCGGTCGGCGCCCGATCCGCTGACGGCGACCCCCGAAGTCTTTGCGGCGCTGCCGCTTTCGGAGGACGAGAGGGCGCGATTTACCGCACTCCGGTCGGGGCCGCTTTTGGACTGGCAGGTGCCCGAGCGGGCGGCCTTTACGCTCTCCGCGACGGCCGAACTTCCGGGCGGGACGCGGGCCGTGCGGGCGATGGAGGTCGAGATCTCCGCGTCCGAGGCCCGGCCCGTGCGGATCATTCGGCGTCTGCCGGCGGCCCATTTCCGCTGAGCGCACCGTCCAGCAGCCCCGGCGTCTCCTCTCGCGGAACGAGCGAGACGAGCTTCCGCCGCAGCTCTTCGGTCGCTGCGCGGGCATCGGTCTGATCGCGCACGACGATCGGCCGGATGAGCACCAGCAACTCGGTCCGGTCCGCGCTCTCGGCGGTTGTGCCGAACGCCCCGCCGATCACCGGGATCCGCGACAGCACCGGGATGCCCTCGCGCCCCCGGCTTGCGGTCTCCTCGATGAGCCCGGCCAGCGCGATGGTGTCGCCCGATTGCACGGCGATCGTGCTCTCGACGACGCGTTGCGCAAAGGTCGGGTTCGTATCGCCGGCCGTATCGATAACGTCGGAGACTTCCTGGCGGATCTCTAGCACCACGAGCCCGCCCGAATTGACCGTCGGGCGGATCTCGAGGATCACGCCCGTGTCGCGGAACTCGGTTTCGGCGACGATGGGCGCGTCGGCCGCGTCCGTCGACTGGGACGAGCGGGTCGTGATCGGCACCTGGTCGCCCACCTGGAGCCGGGCGATCTGGTTGTCGAGGACCATCAGCGTCGGCGAGGAGAGCACCTGGACATCGGTGACCGCGTCGAGCGCCGAGAGCGTGACTTGGATGTCGGTCGTGCGAAACGCCGCGTTGAAGCCGGGAAAGAGGTTGCCCGCGCCCGACTGGATCGTGCTGTTCACCACGTCGCCGAAGCTGAAGTTGAAATTGCCGGACTGGAGAAACCAGCGGACGCCGTATTCGAGCGTGTCGTTCAGCTGCACTTCGACAAGGGTCGCCTCGATCATCACCTGGAGCGGCTGGCGGTCGAGGCTTTGGAGCGCGTTCTCGATGGCGCCGGCGCCGTCGGCGGTGGCGAGCGCGACCAGGGAGTTGGAGGCTTCGTCGGCGACGATCTGCAAGACACCCGAGCGGCCGCCGAGTGTGCCAGGCCGACTGCCCTCGGCCGGCGGGGCAGGGGCCGGACCGCCGCCGGGAGACGTGGATCCGGGCTCTGGCGTCTCCGTTTCCGCGTCCGGATCGACGATCACCCCGCGGGCGTCCCGGGTCTGGATCGTCCGGTCGCGGCGCTCGGAGAGGGAGGGCGCGATGTCGCTCCCCTCGAGCCCGGTGCCGCCCACCTCGACGCCGAAGATATCGCCGAGAATGATCGCGATCTCGCCGGCGCGGCGGTTTCTGACTGGGTAAACCCTCAGTTGCGGGGTCTCGCCCACGCCTTGATCGAGATGCCGGATGAGGGCCATTGCCTCCTCGAGCAGCACCTGGTCTTCGGCGATGACGAGGACGGCGTTGATCCGCTCGACGCCGAGGAAGCGGATTGCCCGGTTCCGCCCGCCGGCGGGGCTCGCAAAGAGCGCCTGCAGTTCCTCGACGACGAATTCGGCGCGGGCTTCGCGCAGCGGACGAAGCGCGAACGACCGCCCGGCGAAGAAATTCACGTCGAGCGTGGCGATGATGTCCTGGAGTGTGGTCTGTTCGGCCTGGGTGCCTGTGGTGAAGACGAGGTTCCGTCCCGGGTCGAAGCGGATCGAGCCCGCGACAGGTGCGAAGCCTTCCAGAACTTCGGCGATGTCGTCGACGGCGACGAAGCGCAGCGGCGTGACCCGGACCGTGAGCCCCCGGGAGGAAAGGTCGGCCGCGGTGACGAGCGGCGCGGAGAGGCCGGCCTGGGCCCGCGGCACGATCCGGAAAACGCCGGCCCGCTCGACGATGGCGGCGTTGTTGAGCCGCAAAATCTCCTCGAGGGTGGGGAGGATCTCGGCCCGGCGGAGGGGCCGGTTCGTCCGCAGCGTGACCGTGCCGCCGACGCCCGGATCGATCACGTAGTTCGCGCCGAGCCCGTCCTCGAGCATGACCTCGACGACGCTGGCAAGATCGGCGCCGACGAAGTCGAGGGTGATCTCGCCGCCGCCGGCTTGCAGATCGGTCTCCGGCCGGTCCGAAAGCGCAGGCCGTTGCGGGGTGCCGCGGCGGATGAACCCGCGGACGGCGCGCGCGCGGGCTTCGGCGCGGGCGAGCTCCGGGTCTGCCGGAAGGTTGCCGAGGCCCACGGTCCGGGCGCTCTCGAGACCGGCGGCCGTGCGGACGGGATCGCGGTCGGTGTCGGGCAGCAGGCTCTCGCAGCCGGCGAGCAGAGACGCCGCCACGAGGAGACCGATGCGTCCGGCCGCTCGCGACACGGGGGCGTGGGGGCAGGCGCGGGTCATCTGATCCCTCGGAGGCGGCCGGGCGACGGGCGGGCGGGCGGCGCGCGGTCCGGCAATCCGAGAGCTTCCGGTCCCGGATCCGCCGCGCAACCCTTGTCTCGGCTAGTCGATCTCTTCGAGCCTGTCTATCATGTCGGTCATGCGCGCTTGCGGGCGGCCGGACCTGGGCGGCCGACCCCGGTTCTGCGCTTCCGGCGATCCCGTTCGACGGAGCGGCTCGGCCGGGATCTCGACGGCACGCGCGGGCCGGGAGACGCCCTCGCCGTCGGGCGCCACTTCGCCGAGCTCGAACACCAGTTCCTCGCCGCCCCGTTCGAGGACCACCCGGTCGCGCGCCACATCGATCTGGCTGAGCCGCCAGCCGGCGAGCATGGCACCGAGCCCGTGGAGCTCCGCCGGTCCTCCGTCGACCCGCAAGAGCGCTTTGCCGAGGCTCGTCGTTCCGGAGACGACGATCCGGGGCGGTGGCCGGCGGGAGGCCTCGGCGGTTGGTGCGGGCGGTGCGGGCGGACGGCGGTCGGACGAGAAGAGGGGCCGGGCCGCGATCTCTGCGAAGGCCCGCGCGGGCGGCGCTTCGAATCGCACGGTACGGGTGCCGGGTTTCTCCTCGGGCAGCGGCAGCGGGGCGACCGTCGGCGGCGCCTCGACGGCCGCGCGGTAAAGCCCCGCGCCGGATCCGACGCAGAGGCAGCTTAAGGCGGCGATCGTCAGGGCGCGGCGCACGGGTCTCTCCGATCGGGCGGGCCCGAGTGGGTCTCGGCAGGAGGGTTATGCCATAATCTTCAGCCGGGGGAAGGGGCCGGCATCAGCCCCTGCACCCGGAGCCTCAGCCCAACCGCCGTCGGCACCCTCGGGTCGTCGCTCCGCCGCAGCCGGCGAAGGTCCAACCGTTCGACAAAGAGATAAGGCGTCCCGGTCTCGATCCGGTGCAGGAACGCTACCAGGTTCTCCATATCGGTCTCGAGCGCCAGCGTCACCGGGATGGCAACGAGGCCGGTCGCCTCGAGCGGCACGCTGTCCTCGATCTGGAAGGTCTCAAGGCGCGCGCCCGCGGCCCGCGCGGCGGCATCGAGAATGTCGCGAAGCCGGGCGGCGGCGACGGCCTCGGACCCCGCTTCGAAAAGGGCCGCGTCGGCGACGTCGATGCCCGGCGCACGGGAGGCTGTGCGGATCTCGTCGCGGAACCGGGCGAGCTGGGCTCGAAGATCGGCGATCTCCTCGCGTCGGGCGGTCGCGGCGTCCCAGACCGGCAGGGCGGCAAAGGTCACGAGCGCAACCCCCGCCAAGAGAAGCCCGAGCGCCGCGAGCCGCGAGAGCAGGGGCGTCATTCGGGGCCCCCGCCGGTGAGCGCGACCGTGAGGAGGAACCGTTCCGCACCGCCGTCCGCGCCATCTCCGGTGCGGGTAATCGGTGCGCGAAACTCGGGTCGGGTGAAGGCCGGGTGCGCCTCGAAGCGGCGAATAAGGTCGGTGGCGTTCGCCGACTGGCCGCTCATGTCGACGCGGCCGTCCTCCAGGGTCAGGCTCTCGAGCCAGGTGTCGTCGGGCAGGATCTCGGTGATGTGCGCCACGGTCTCGAGGGCGAGCGGAGTGGCCTCGCGCCGGCGCCAAGCGGTGAGCGCAGCTCCCTCGGCGACGGCGGGCGTCGCGGGACGGGCGAGCGCGATCGCCGCGCGTCGGGCCTGGAAGACCGCATCGCGGAGCGCCTCCGCCTCGCGCTCGGCAGCGCTCCATTCGAGCCAGCCCCAGGCGCCGCCGAGGAGGAGCGCGGCGGCGGCGAGCCCCGCAGAGAGGCGGGCGGTCCAGGGCGTCCGGGCGGTCTCGGCTGGGGGCAAAAGATCGAGCCCCGCCAGCCGGCCCGTCGGTTCGAGCACGTCGATGGCCGCGGCCTGCAGTCCGGCCTTGCGCATCTCTTCGAGGAACGGGTCGAGATCGGCCCTGGGCGCAAAGACGAGGGCGACGTCGATCTTGCCCGTCTCGGGGCGGGTGCGCGCCATCCGGAAGGCATAGTAGAGTTCGCGCGCGCGGAACGGGGTCAGCCGGTCGATCTCGAAGCCGAGCACGCCGGCGAGGTCTTCGGCCGCCGCGCCTGGCAGGCTGACCTCGCGGGTGACAACCCGATCTTGCGGCACGGCAAGGAGGGGGAGCAGCCGGCAGCGGGCCGCATCTCGGGCGAGACGGGCGCGTTTCTTTCGGCCGAGGCGGGCGAGGGGGCCCAAGCGCCGCACCCGCCGGTCATGGCGTTCGAGGACGAGGCCCTCGGAGCTCGGCACGGCGGCCAGCCGGATGACCCCCGGTGCGAGCGCGCGTCGAAGCCCGCTCGGCACGAGGGCGCTGAGTTCCCGTCCCCACCAGTCGAGAAACCGGACCGCAAGGCTCATCGCCGGGTTCCCTCGCCGAGGCGCACGATCTGCCGGGCGGTCGGGCGGCCGCTTTCCCCGGGCCAGACGAGCGTGATCTCCACGAGTTCGGGCAGCCGCGCGCGACCGCGCCAGCGGGCCTGCCAGCGGCGCGTGCCGTCCGCGTCCGGACCGAAATAGCGAAAGCCGATGGCGGCGAGCCCATGCAAGAGCGGCTCGACCGCGGCCCGGTCCGAGATCTCGGGCGGCCGGTCTCCGAGCGGCGCGGAGCGGAGCCCGAGCCGGCCCTCCTCGAGCGGTCCGAGCGCCACCAAGCGGTCGCCCGGCGGCGCGAGAAAGGCGGGCAGCGTCGCTACGAGCGAGAGCGCCTCGGGCCGGCCGTCGAAGAGGACGGGCGGCGTGCGGCTGCCGTCCCTGAGGCGGACGGCCCATGGCTCCGAGATCAGCCGGTCGAGAAAGCGCTGCACGGCCCGGGTCTCGACGGTCCGGGCGCCGAGATCCGCGCTCCGCTCCCAGGCGGTCATGCCGAACGAAATCCCGCCGGCCGCGAGCGTGCCGAGGAGGCCGAGGAGAGAGACCGCGACCAAAAGCTCGAGCAGGCTGAGCCCGCTCTCGGCCGCGCCTCTCACGGGGCGAGCCGCAGCGTCTCGAGCCGGACCGCCGCGCCCGAGGGGTGGCGCGCGACGACCTCGACCGAGAGGAGCCCGGCGCCTTGGCGGGCAAAGCGCTCGGCGCGGCGCTCGGGATAGGGGGCGACAGCGATCCGTGTGATCCATCCGTCCTCTCTCAAGACGGTCTCGCCCGGCACGAGCGGCACGTCCGCGCCGAGCCGTGCCAGGGTGGCCTCTGCGGCCGCGAGGGCCGCGAGCGTGTCCTCTGCCCGGGCCGCTCCGCGGGCGCCGGCTGCGATGCCGCTATAGGCCGCGCCGAGAACGATCGCAACGAGGACGAAGGCGACGAGCACTTCGAGGAGGGTGAACCCGGCCGCCCGCTGCGCGGTCATGGCGTCTCGATCCGGGCGACGCCGGTCAACCAGCGCACCGAGATCACGCCTGCGCTGCCGCGGCGGGCGCCGGCCTCCGAGAGGGTGAGCCGTCCGCCCGTCGCGCTGCCGTCGGCAAAGAACAGGATCCCCGGGCGACCGCGCCGGTCGGCCGCCTCCCGTGCGGTCGCGAGCGTCAGATCCACGCCCTCGGGGAGGGGCCGGGTGGGGGTGTCGATGCCGAAGCGCCGGCCGGCGGTGTCGAAGACCACGCGCACGGGTCGGGCGGTGCGCACGGCCTCGGCCCTCGCCTCTCGAAGCGTGCCGAGAAGCGCGCGCTCGGCGGTCTGCGGGTCAGGGCGTCCACCGCCGCCGAAGCCGGGAAGCAGGGTCGCGAGCACCACCAGGATCGTGACGACGACCAAGATCTCGAGGAGCGTCAGCCCGGCTTCGCCGCCCTCTGTCCGCTTACCAGTTGGTGACGTCCGCATCCTCGTCCTCACCGCCCTCGGTGCCGTCCGCGCCGAGCGAGAAAAGGTCGTAGCTCCCTTCGTTCTCGCGGCCGGGCTGGCGGTATTCGAATTGCCGGCCCCACGGATCCGTCAGCGCCGCCTCCTTGCGTACATAGGGACCGTTCCATTCGGCGGCGCCGGCGGGCGCTTCGATGAGCGCCGCGAGCCCCTCCGCTTCGGTCGGATAGCGCCCTGCGTCGAGGCGGTAGAGGTCGAGCCCCGCTTCGATCTGGCCGAGTTGGAGCCGGGCGGCGTCGGCCTTCGCGCCGGAGAGGTAATTGAGCGCCACGGTCCCGATCGCGACGGTCAAAAGCACGAGGATCGTCACCACGACGAGCAGCTCGAGCAGGGTGAGGCCGGCGTCGGTCGGCGGTCTCTGGGCGGTCCGCGGGGCCATGGGCGATCTCCCTAGATGGCGAGTTCGTTGATCGAGAAGAGGGCGAAGAGGATCGAAGAGATGATGAGTGCGATCAGCCCGCCCATCACCAAGGTGAGCACCGGGGTGAGGAGCGCCATCGCCTGATCGAAGCGGCGCGTGCCGTCCTCCTCGAAAATCTCGGCGGTCTTGAGCAGCATTTCCGTGAGCTGTCCGCTCTCCTGGCCGACCTGGATCAGCTGGAGCGCGAGCGGCGGCAAGAGCCTGCCGTCGGCGAGGGGCTTTGCAAGGCCCCGGCCGGCCTCGACTTCGGGGACGATGCGGGCGATCTCGGCGGCGAAGGCCCGGTTTCCGAGTGCCGCGCCCGCATGGCGGAGGGCCGCCGGGAGCGCGACGCCGTTCTCGAGGAGGCTGCCGAGGAGGCGAGCGAGGCGGCCGGTTTCGAAGGCGCGCCAGAGCCCGCCGATGCCGGGCACCGCGAGAAGTGCTCGGTGATAAGCGAGGCGGATATCCGGCCGCAAAAGCGCCACGCGAAAGGCGGCGACGGCGCCCGCGACACCGAGGAGAAGGACGAGCCAGTAGCTCTCGACGAAGCGACCGGAGGCGATCACCGCCCGGGTCACGGGCGGCGGATCGACGCCCGCCTCGTCCAGGAGCGGTTCGAAGGTCGGCACGACGAAGGCGAGGAGCACGGCGACCGAGCCGATTGCGGTCACGATCAGGAAGGCCGGGTAGATGAGCGCCGAGCGGAGCGCGCCCCGGCGTTTGGCGGCCACCTCGAGCGTGTCGGCCATCCGGGCGAGGGTGGTCTCGAGCGCGGCGCCCGCCTCGCCGGCGCGGAGCGTCGCCCGGTAAAGCGCGGGGAACGCCTGACGTTCGCCGTCGAGCGCGTCCGAGAGCGCCGCCCCTTCCCGGACCCGGTCGAGAAGACGGCCCGCCACGTCGCGCCCGGCCCGGCTCGTCCCCAGATCGCGGGCGGTCTCGAGCGCCCGGTCGAGCGGCAGGCCCGCGCCGGTGAGCGTCGCGAGCGTGCGGGTGAAGGCGATGCGGTCGCGTTCCGTCAGCCCGTCCCTTGGCGTGATCTCGGTGTTGAGGAGCGCCATCAGCCCGCCCGCGGCCGCGCTCTCGAGGCGGATCGGCATGGCGCCTTCGGCTTGCAGCCGGGCGACGGCGGCGGCGCGGTCGGTGGTGTGGATCGTGCCCGTGACCACCTCGCCCTTGGCGTTGACGGCGCGGTAGCGGAACTGGGGCATTGCCTCAGACCTCGGCCGCGAGGCGCAGCACTTCGCCGAGCGCGGTCTCGCCCCGGGCGGCCTTCTCGATGCCGTGGGCGCGCATGGTGCGCATGCCGCGGGCGACGGCGAGGGCCTCGATATCGCGCTGGTCTTCGCGGGAAAGGATCGCCCGGCGGATGGGATCGTCGATCTCGAGCACCTCCATCACGCCGGTCCGGCCGCGATAGCCCGTGCCCTGGCAGGCGGCGCAACCGATCGCCTTGCGGAAGCCGGCCGGATCGCGCCCGGGCGCCACGCCTTCGACGAGGGGCGCGCTTTCGGGGGCGGCGCAGTCCGGACAGAGCCGGCGGACCAGGCGCTGGGCGACCGTGCCGACGAGCGTCGCGGTCAAGAGGTAATCCTCGACGCCCATATCCCTCAGCCGGGCGATCGCGGCTGCGGCCGAGTTCGTGTGCAGCGTCGCCAGCACCAGGTGCCCGGTCAGCGCGGCTTGCACGGCGATCTCGGCGGTCTCCCGGTCGCGGATTTCGCCGATCATGATGATATCCGGGTCCTGGCGGAGGATCGCCCGCAGCCCGTGCGCGAAGCTCAGCCCGATCTGCGGTTTGACCTGGATCTGGGTGATGCCGTCGAGGTGGTACTCGACTGGGTCCTCGACGGTGATCACCTTGCGGTCGGGGCGGTTGAGGCGGCTGAGCGTCGCATAGAGCGTCGTTGTCTTGCCCGAGCCCGTTGGCCCGGTCACCAGCAGGATCCCGTTCGGTCTCTCGATGAGCGGCAAGAGCGCCTCTTGCACCGCCGCGTCGAAGCCGAGGCCGTCGTAGTCGAGCACGAGCCCCGAGCGGTCGAGGAGGCGCATCACGACGCCCTCGCCATGGAGCGTCGGCAGGGTCGCGATCCGCATATCGAGCGCTCGCCCCGCCACCGTCGCCTGGATCCGGCCGTCCTGCGGCAGCCGCTGCTCGGCGATGTTGAGCTTTGCCATGATCTTGATGCGACTGATCACGGCTGCCCGCAGAGGGCCGGGCGGGGGCGGTACCTCGCGGAGCGCGCCGTCGACCCGGAGCCGCACGCGCAGCGACTGCTCGAAGGGTTCGAGATGGATGTCCGAGGCGCGGGCCTCGGCCGCCTTGCGGATGATCTGATTGACGATCCGAATGACCGGCGCTTCCGAGGCGAGGTCGCGGAGCTTGGCGATGTCGGCGGCGGTATCGGTCTCGTGGAGGGTATCGGCCGCGGCCGCGTCGCTCTCTCCCGCATAGAGGCGTTCGAGGGCGGCTTCGATCTCCGACGGCAGGCCGATGCGGATCTCGACGGGGCGGCCGAGTTTGAGGCGCACCGCATCGACGGCGGCCCGGTCGACCGGGTCGGCGACGGCGAGGATCGCGCCCTCGGCCCCGTCGGCAAGCGGCAGGAGCCGCGCGGCGAGCAGAAATCGGGCGCCGAGGTCCTCGAGAAAGAGCGGCTCGGCGGGGAAGTCGGCCGGTCCGGCGCGCGGACAGCCGAGGACGCGGGCAAAGGCGTCGGCCATGCTGCGCTCGTCGACGAGGCCGAGGCGGGTCAGCACCGTATCGAGGCGCTCGTCGGTCTCCTCGGCCACCCGTTCGGCGCGGCGGAGCGCGGCATGGTCAAGCCGGCCGTCCTCGAGAAGCGTCTCCGCGAGGCGGGCAATCGGCGTCGTGGTGCTGTCCGGGTAAGTGAGCATCGCGGCTCCCGCATTCCTCGGTTTTATAGCGGCTGGCTCTGGGCTTGCCAAACGCGGCGGCGGCCGATCACGGCGCCATCAGAAGGACCGGCCCATGGCACCAGGCGAGCCAGATGCCGAGCGCGAGGCCCGGGCCGAAGGGAAGCGGCTCGCGCCAGCGGCTGCCGCGGAGGAGCGCGGTCCCGATCCCCGCGAGTGCGCCCAAGAGCAGGATCGACGGCAACGCCGCGAGCCCGGTCCAGGCGCCGCCGGCCGCGAGGAGTTTGGCATCGCCGAGGCCGAGGCCCGTTTGCCCGCGGATCCGGCGATAGGCGGCGTCGATCCCCGCGATCAGGGCATAGCCCGCGGCGGCCCCGGCTGCGTGGCTCCACATCGGGCCCGTGAGCCCGGCGGCGGAGAGCGCGAGCCCGCCGAGGAGGAGCGGCAGGGTCGCCGCATCGGGCAGGCGGAAATGGCGGAGATCGAACCAGGCGAGGCCGACGAGCGCGGTGCCGAGGCCGACGGTTGCGATACGGATCGCCTCGGGCGCGGCCGTGGTCGCCGACAACCCCCAGGCGGCGATGGCGAAGCTGGCGAGCTCGAGACCTGGGAGATGCGCCGGGATCCGCGCGCCGCAACAGCGGGCACGGCCCCCCAGCCAAAGGAACGAGAGGATCGGCACCAGGTCTTGCGGCGCAATCGGGCGTCCGCAGCCGTCGCAGCGCGAGCGCGGGGCGATGGCGGACCGGCCGGTCTCGGCCCGGTCTGCGGCCAGCGCGGCAAAGGAGCCGATGGCCGGCGCGGTGGCGAGGAGGACGAGGTCGAGGACCGTCATGGCGGTTCGGGGCTTTCATGCGAACGGGGGCCCCGAAGGGCCCCCGCGGTCGATCGGTTTCCGTCTCGGCCCCGCGGGGCCAGCCCGCTCAGCGGTTGAACGGACGGAGGAAGATCGGGCTCGAGTAGAACCACAGGTCGGCCCAAGCTTCGACATCGGCGTCGATGAACTTGGTGCCCGACGCGTCGACCGGGAGGTGATCCGGGCAGCGGGTCGGGTCGAACTGGGCGTCAATCTCGGCGCGAGCGAAAATCGACGAGTTGATCGGCGTCGGGCTCGCGGTGCCCGAGGGGGCGCCGTTGCCTTCGGCGGTGCAGGGGATCAGCGAGGCGAAATCGTCGAGGAGCGGGTTGCCGTCCGCGTCGGTCTCGTTCGGCGTGCCCTTCGGGATGTTCGTGCCGCGGACGCGGAAGTACATCTCGTTCGAGATCGTGGCGGCCGGGATCGAGCCGGTGGCGACGAGGAACTCACCGTCGGCGGTGAACTCGCCGGCCATGTTGTCGACCGTGCCGAAGATCTCGACGGTCGGGTTCGCCACGTTGGTGAAGTACTCGGGCTGATCGGGCGAGATCAGGCCGGTCACGTCACCCCGGATTACGTCGATGTGGCTGAGCACCGGCTCGTTCATCGGCACGCTCATGCCGATCTGGGCGAGCGACGGGTTGTCGAAGGTGTAGGGCGAGAAGTTCGCGCCTTCCGGATCGCGGAGGCGGATTTCCCACTGCACGTCCGGGCCGCCGGCATCGACGCGGAGCGTCTGGCCCATGGTGGCGCAGAGCTCGCCCTGGCACATCACGAAGTAGAACTCGTCGATCAGGTCGCCGTGCACGTTCCAGACGTTGCCCGAGCGCTTGCCGCGAAGGATCGCCTGGGCGACCGACTGGTCATAGTTGGTCGCGTTCGTGTCCGTGTAGGCATAGGACTTGTTGTACTCGCCCGGCCACGGATCGAGGGTCGATTCGGGCTCGAACGGGCCGAACTGACCTCGGTTGTGCCAGTCAGAGCTGGAGAAGATCCAGAACTTGCGGCCTTCGCCGAGGAGCGCGTCCCACATGGTGGCGAGACCCGGCCGGCCGAGCACGTACTGCTCGATGGGCTCTTCGGTGTCGAAGCTGTCGAACTGGTCGGAGCCCGACGGCTCGGTCAGACGGCCTTCGAAGATCGCGTCGAACTGATCGCGGATCGAGTTCAGGTCTTCTTCGTCGAGAACTTCGCCGTCGGTCGGCAGAACGATCGAGACCGGCTCGCCATTCAGGAAGGCGTTGGTGGCGATTTCGCCGTCGCCGCCGTCGAAGGCACGGGTCGGGACCGCGATTTCCGCGCCCGCATAGGCGCCGGCGCCGCCGTAGGTGCCGAAGCCGGCAGTCGGACGGTCGAGTTCGTAGGTGCCACGGCCGCCGTTGGCGAACTGGTGGCCGGCGAGGAATTCGCCGCCGTAGGCAAGCGATTGGCCCGTCGGCGCGAAGAGGTTGAGCAGACCGGCGTTGTAATAGTCGCGGAAGTGCTCGACATTATAGCCGCGGTTCTCGTCCGGGACGAAGCCGCCCTGACGCTCGACGTGCGCCGGCACGAAATAAGACGTCGTGCGGTGGTTCTCACGGAGCCACTCGACCGAGGTCACAGAGTACTCGTGGCCGGCCTGGCCGGTCTGGTCTTCCTGGAGCGGGATGCCGTTGTTGGCCGGATCTTCGAAGTCGAGGCCGCCCGAACGGTCGTTGTTGCCCCGGTCGAAGAGGTATTCGAACTGACCGGTCGCATAAGGCGTGAAGTCAGGGGTGAGCGGCAAGCCCTCGCGCAGACCCTCGGTGAGGATCGCCATCGAGACGTGCTCGTGGCCCGGGGCGTTGTGCTCGATGCCGATCCACGCCGGCTTGTCGGCGATCTGACCGGCCGCCGCTTGCATCGGGTAGGCGTACTCGATCAGGTTCTGCCAGCGGTGCATCTCGCGGGCGCCTTCGTCGCCGAAGCGGGTGCTCGCGCCGTTGCCGCCCGAGAATTCCACGTCGCCGAGGAGCGCGTCGGCGCCGATGGTTTCCTGCCAGAAATTGCCCGACCCCGAGACCGAGCCGTCATATTCCGGGTCCGAGAACCGGCAATCGCGGTTGAGCGAGCCGCCGCCGTGGCCGGTCTGGGCGAACCAGTCGAGGCCGTAGGTGTCGAGCGATTCGTTGACCGTGACGGTGACCGACATCGAGCCGTCGGTGCACGAGGTGTGGTTGTGGAAGTCGCCCGACAGGTACGAGCCCGCGTCTTCCAGTTCGTTGATGAAGTTGGTGGTCGCCGTCTGAGCGGCGGCCAGACCGGCGGTGAGCGCGAGCGCACTCACGCCGCTGGCCAGCGCGAGGGTCCCGCGCAACATGGTGTTCGGCATTTTCTTCCCCTGATAAATGGTCAGCGGCGGTCAACCGCTGTGCGAAGTGTCACAACTCACTGACCTAAATCAAGTGCCTCTCGGAACATGTGAACTTTCAAGACAAAGCGGTCAAACTTTTATGACGAAACGGTGACGGCCCCGGGTTAAACCTCGGACTTGTCAGGCAAACTTGCCTTCGTCTATGACCTCAAGCTGTCAGCCAAGGTTCGCGACCACCCGGAGCCGCTGACCCTCGGATCCGTATCAGCCAGGAGACCGCTCTTGATCACCCTGTTAAAGCGTGTCCTCGAGGATCCACTCACGCATTTCGTCTTGATCGGCCTGGTTCTATACGGTGTTAGTCTTGCGACCCGCCCCGAAGAAACGGACCCGCGCACCATCCGTGTCGATGCGGAAGTCCAACAGCGACTGTCGGACGCCTTTGTCGAGGGCCGGGGACGAAAGCCGACGCCCGCGGAAATGGACGAGCTTGTGGACGTCTTTTTGGTCAAAGAGATCCTATACCGCGAAGCCCGCGATCTGCGTCTCGACGAGGGCGACGAGATGATGCGCGAGCGCCTCGCCCAGCGGATGCGTCTGATGCTTGTCAGCGGCATTTCGGCGCCCGAGCCCGCGGAGGGTGAGGTCGAAGCCTGGTTCGAGGAGAATGCGGAGCGTTACGGCATTCCGCCGCGGGTGAGCTTCCGGGTCATCGGCCTCGACGGCACCGAGGCCGATGCACAGGCCCTGGCCGAGGAGATGAATGCGACGCTCGCGCGCGGCGAGCGGCCCGCGCCCGGGCGTTATCCGCTCGTCAATTTCCAGAACCGGCCGCGCCCGCAACTCGTGGGCCTGCTCGGCGATGCGTTCATCGACGCGGTCGAGGCGGCCGAGCCCGAGGTTTGGACCGCGCTCGCCTCGCCGCGCGGCTGGCAGGTCGTCCAATATCTGGGCAGCCAAGCGGCCGAGATTCCGGAATTCGAGGATGTCGAGGGGGAGGCCATCGCCCAGTGGCGTCAAAGGGAGGTGGCGATCGAAGCGCGTGCGGCCCTCGAGGCGCTGATGGCCACCTATCCGATCGAGCGCCGGGCCTATATGGGCGAGTTCGTCGATCTGGATGGCGAGGGCCCCGACACGGCGGAGGCAACCGCGCAATGACCCCCCAGCTCCGTTTGCTCTGCGGACTTCTCCTCGCGCTCGGCTTCTGGGGCGGGACCGCGGCCGCCCATGTGACCGAACTCGCGGTGCTGCGCATCGCCGAACTGAGCGCCGGCACCTACACGGTCTCGTGGGAGATGAAGCCCAACACCCAGGCGAACGAGAGCTTCGAGCCGATCTTCCCCGAGCACTGCACCTACGCGGCACCGACCCTCGACTGCGGGTCCGAGGGCTTGGTCGGCGCGCTCAGTTTCGAGGGCATCGGCGCGGGCCAGTCGGCGGCAATGTTCAAGATCCGCGCGCAAACGGGCGAGACCCAGATCTATACGCTCAGCCCGACCCAGCCGGTGGCCAACGTCACGCCGGCCTATGCGGCGGACACGCTCGAGGGCAAACTCAGAGTGTCCTGGGATTATCTGATCCTCGGCATCGAGCACATCCTCAAAGGGATCGACCATCTGCTCTTTGTCCTCGGGCTCGTATGGATTGCCCGCGGCTGGATGCTCTTCAACACGATCACCGCGTTCACGGTCGCCCACTCGATCACGCTCGCCCTGGTGACCTTCGGCTTCGTCGGCGTGCCCGAGCTCTACGTGAATGCGCTCATCGCGCTCTCGATCGTGTTCGTCGGCGTCGAGGTGATCCGCGCGCAACAGGGCCGCTCGAGCTTTACCCTGCGACACCCGTGGATCGTCGCCTTCGGCTTCGGCCTGTTGCACGGCATGGGCTTCGCGAACGCGCTCGTCGCCCTCGGTCTGCCCTCTGAGGCGGTGCCCTACGCCCTCGTTGCCTTTAACCTCGGCGTCGAAGCGGGGCAGATCGCCTTTGTTCTCGGGGTGATCGCGCTCGCCTGGGCTTACCGGGTCATGCGGGTGCAGTGGCCGAACTGGAGCCTGCGGGCGCCGGCCTATGCGATCGGCGGGCTCGCGGCCTTCTGGTTCGTCGAACGTGTCGCCGTGATGGTGGGAGCGTGACCATGGCCCGGCCTCTTGCGCTCGCCCTGCTCTGCGCGCTCTTGCCGGTGGCGGCGCTCGCACACAGCGTCGAGGGGGTCGCCGGCGGCTTTCAGAGCGGCGTGCTCCATCCGCTCCTCGGCCCTGATCACCTGGTCGCCATGGTCGCCGTCGGCCTCTGGGGCGCGCAACTCGGCATGCCGCTCCTCGTCGCGCTGCCGATCGCTTTTCCGATGATGATGGCCGTCGGCGGCACCCTCGGGGTGCTCGGCGTGCCGGTGCCGCAGGTCGCACTCGGCGTCGCGCTCTCGGCCTTCTTGCTGGGCTTCGCCGTCGCCGCCGCGTTCCGGGCCCCGGTCTGGCTTGCGGTGCTGATCGTCGGGCTTTTCGCGATCTTCCACGGGCACGCCCATGGCACCGAGATCCCCGAGGCCAGCTCACCGATCGCGTATGGTGCCGGGTTCATGCTGGCGACCGGGCTCTTGCATGGGGCGGGCATCGCCATCGGGCTCCTGAACGACTGGGAGGGTACAGGCCCATGGATCGTGCGGGGCTGCGGTGCTGCGATCGCCCTCCTCGGTCTATGGTTCACCGCCGGCGTGCTTGGAGTTCTATGATGCCGCGTCTCTGGCTCCCTCTGGCCCTCCTCGCGCTTTGGCCCGCGCCGGCGTCGGCGCATCTCGTCGGCCTCGAATTCGGCGATTTCTACGCGGGTGCGCTTCATCTCTTGTCGGCGCCCGGAGACGTGATCGCGCTCCTCGGCCTCGGGCTTTTGGCGGCGGCGCAGCCGCGGGAGCAGGCGCGCTGGATGTTGCTGGCGCTGCCGCTCGGGATCGGGGCAGGGCTCGGTGTGACCGCGCTCGCGCCCGTCCCCGAGAGCGTCGATCCGGCGGTCGGCGCGGCGCTCGCGATCCCTGGCGTCCTTGGCGCCTTTGCCTTCCGGCTGCCCGCTTGGGCCCTGGCAACGCTCGCGGGCGCCGTCGGCGTGGTGAGCGGGCTCTCGAACGGGATCCCGGCGCAGGGCGATCTGGCGATCGATTGGACGCTCTATGCGCCCGGCGTCCTCACCGCGGGAACCGTCACGGGCACGCTTCTGATCGCCCTCGCCACCGTCGGCTTTGCCGCGCGCAGTTGGACGCCGATTGCGGGACGGGTGCTCAGCTCTTGGGTCGCGGCGATCGGCACGATTTTTCTTACGCTTTCGCTCACGGGCGCAGCCGTCTGAGCTGGGCCGCGAGCCGCCGGGCATCGTCTCGGCGCGGATGGGCCGCATCGAGCGCGGCCAGCAGCTGGAGCGCCGCCTCCGGCCGCACCCCTGCAAGCGACCGGGCGATGGCGAGGACCGGGTCGTAGGCCTCGCGGAAATCCGGTGACATTCGCACGATCTCGAGAAGTCGCGGCGCCATGGCGCGGGCGTCCCGGCGGATGTCTCCGGTCACGCTCACCGAACGCCCGAAAGCGAGAAAGGCATCCCTAGCTCGCCAATAGGCCCTCAGCCGCGGCGCGAAATCCGCGGGCCCGCCGTCGAGCCGGGCGACCGCGGCGGGGTCCGGCTCGAAACGCGCGACAAGGCCGAGCAGCCGATCCGCATGGGACCCGAGGGGGGCGTAGACGGTCCGCGGCGCCTCGAACAGCACGCGGGGGTGATCGTCGGTGTTGAGCGGGCCTGGCCCCGCGAAGGCCGCCAGTGCCTCCGCCCCGGCCATGTGCCGCCCGAAAACCGCGAAGGGATCCCCGAGGCCCACCCGCGCGAGCGGCTCGGCGAGCGGTGCATCGGCCATGCGCTCGGCGAGACGTGCAAGGCTCGGCCGCGCCCCGTCCCGGTGCCCCGAGAGCGCGAGGATCGGCGTGACGAGGTTGTAGTTCCCCATCGAGAGCGTCGCATCCGGAAAGACCGCAAGGAAACTCCGCACGATCAGCCGAAGCGTGGCGAGGTCGAGCTGATGAAGCGGCAACCACTGCACGAAGACCCCGTCCGGCGTCAGCCGGTCGCGCACGGCCGCAAAGTGCTCGACCGTGTAGAGAAGCCCCGAGCCGTCCTTCGCCGGGTGAAAATTGTCGGAGACGATGACGTCCCAGGCATCATCGCCGGTGCGCACCCGCCGCCGGGCGTCGCCGATGCCGAGCCGGATGCGCTCCCCGGCCGCCGCGAGGCTCTCGGTCACCTGGGGGAAAGCCGGGACGAGCGCGAGGACTTCCGGCAAGAGATCCACCGCTTCGGTCCTAAGGTCCGGATAATCGGCCGCGGCGGCGACGCTCGCGCCCGTGCCGATGCCGAGGAAGAGCGCGCGGGATGGGTCGGGATGGCGAAGGAGCGCCGCATGCCCTTGCACCCGGTCGAGGGCATAGGACGCGGTGCCGCCCATGGTGAAGGTGCCGTTCACCCGGAGCCAGCGGTCGCCCGCGCGGTCCTCGAGGATGCTCGCGGCGGCCGCGACGCCTTCGCGGTGCTCGAGGATCCGCCCGCCGGGGGGCGGCAGGAGGAGGCGCCGTTCGTATGGTCCGAAGAGGGCGGCGAGGGCGGCCGCCGCCGTGAGACCGGCCAGCGCCGTGCGCCCGCCCCGGCCAGGGCCGGCCGCGAGCGGCAAGAGGACCAGATAGGCGGCCGAGAGTGCGACGAGGCTCGCCATGACGCCGAGCGCCGGGATCGCCAGGACGCCGACCGCAACGGGCGCGAGCGCCGCGCCGAGGGTGTTGGCCGCAAAGGCCGCGCCGAGCCCGCCCGACGGCCCGCGCGCCCCTTGCGCGAGATGCGAGAAAAAGGCCCCCATCGCTGCGCTCGGCGCGAGGATCACGAGCGCGGCCGCCAGGATCTCGGCCGCGATCGAACCCCGGACGGTCTCGCCGAATCCGCTGCGGAGCGTGCTGTAGACCTCGGGGACCACAAAGACCGCCAGCGTGCCGAGGGCGCAGGCCGCCCCGGTCAGCCCGGCGAGAAAACCGACCGCGGATCCGTCCCAGCCGTCGCGCCGGCGCTGCGCATAGGCGCGCTGATAGGCGGCCGCCCCGATCGCCGTGCCGAGCAGATAGACCGACAGGACGGCCGCAAAGGAATAGACCGTGTTCTCGAGGATCTGCGCGAGCGCGCGCACGACGGCGACCTCGAAGCCGACGCCGAGCAGCCCTGTGATCGCGAGGACGACAAGGATCCGCGGCGAGGGTCCTCGGCCCGCCTCTGCCGCGGGGAGCGGGGGACGGTCGGCCTCGCCGCGCGCCGGACCCGCGAGCACGACCGCGGCCGCGGCGAAGTTGGCCGCGGCAAAGATCCAGAGCGTTGCGGTGAAGCCGACCGCAGGCGCGATCAGTACGGCCGTCAGCAACGCGCCGGCCATCGCCCCGGCGGCGTTCGCCCCATAGAGCCCGCCGATCCCGCGGCTCGAACGCCGGGCGCGGGCATAAAGCCGCTCGGCCGCCGGCAAGGTCGCCCCCATCGCCGCGGTGGCCGGCAAAAGAAGAAGCGCGGTGCCGCCGAAGGCGACGGTCCAGCGCCAGATCTCCGACGGCTCGGGCCCCATCCACGCCGCGAGCCGCAGATTAGCCAACGGGATCAGCGCGACGAGCGCCAGGGTCCAGAGCCCGATCACGATCTCGAGCCCCGCATACCAAAGCCCTGGCCGCCGGCTTTTGGCGATCCGGCCATCGAGCGCCACCGCCCCGAGCGCGAGGCCCGCAAAGAAGGCGGCCACCACCGCGAGCACGGCAAAGACCTCGTGCCCGAGGCCGATCGAGAGCATCCGGATCCAGACGATCTGATAGCCGAGCCCGGCGAAGCCCGAGAGAAGCAGCATCAGCGGGATGAGCGCTGCGCCCCGGACCATCGGGGCGTGCGGTTGCGGTCCACCCGAGGTCGGTCCCGCTGCGGCCTCGCTCGGGGCGGCCTCGGCGGCCGGCGTCACTTGAACCGGACCTGGTATCCCCAGCTGTCGAGCCGGTCGGGGAGCGCGTTGAACGCGGCCGTCATCCGGGCCGGACCCTGATTGGGCGGCACCTCGTGATGCATATAGCTCGGGAACAGGATCATATCTCCGGCTCCCACATCCGGCACCCGGAAGATCGGCGTGTTAAAGGCCGTGACCTTGCAGCGCTCGTTCTCGTTGTGCATCTGGAACGTATCGGCCCCGACCCGGCGATAGAACACGGTCGCCGAGCCCGGATGCGTCGGCGTCAGATAGATGATCCCCGAGATGAAGCTATTGGCGTGGTTGTGCATTTTCTGCGCGCCGCCGGTCTCCATGCGGTTGACCCAGATCTCCTTGATCCCCCAGTCGAGCGTCTCGCCCATCAGGGCCTCGCCATAGGCTTTGACCCGGGGGGCCACTTGGGCGTGCGTGCGTTTGAAGGCCTCGTGCACCCGGGGCGGCGCCATCGGCGTATGGGCGAGCTTGGCCGTGCGCACATTGCTGCCGGTGGTCATCTCGCCATAGACCTTGACGAGGGCGTCCACCAAATCGCCGGGTACCGCCTTGCGGGCGATCATCAGCGGCGTGGGGAAAATCCCGACGATCTCTTCCATGGCGCGCGATCCGAGCGGGCTTAGTCTTCTTCGGCGATGCTGTTCGCGATGTCCGGGTTCATTTGCGACGCGGCGCGCTGGCGCACCGGGTTGATGCGCTGCCGATCCCGCAGGACGACCGCGTCGAAGAGGCGAAGATCGTTGTGGATGCCGTAGAAATTCTCGTGGTTCACCCCGGCATCGAGCCGGCCGACGATCCGGATGCGGGCCCGGGCGCCATAGCGCGTGGTCTCGCCCTCGGGATAGACGAGCACATAGGGCAGGTGGTCTTGCTCGTGCACGGCCGAGCAATAGGGGCAAAACTGCGCGGGCGCACCGACGAGCACGTAGAACGGGCTCTCGGCCGTGGGCGGCGGCGCGAAGAAGCCGACGATCTCGATCGCCCGGCCGTTCAGCTCTTGGGCGAGGGCGCTCGGCTTGCCGCCATCGAAGAGCTCGCGGAACTGGACGGTGACCGGCGCGTCGCCCTCGAGGGGAGCGGTGGCGGCGGCGGGGATCGCGGCGAGTAGCGCCGCGGCGAGCACGATGCTGCGGATCATGAACGATCTCCTGAGCTTGTGTTTACCGAGGGTTTAGCGCTCGTCCCAGCGGCGGGAAACGGAAATTCGGCTTGTCACAAATCTTTAATGGTTTCCGCGGGCGCGCGACCGCCGTGGGCGGCGTGCCGATCCGGTCGGAACGGGTTCACGCCGTCCGCTCACGATCTCGTCTGAAACCGGTCTCGGAGCGCGCGGCACCGACAGGGGCACGCCGGGCCGCGAAACGACAGGAGCCCGGCGGCCATGGCCAAGCAAGGAGAGACCCATGCCCCTTCCGTTCTTTTTCCTGAACTCGAACCTCTTCACGTTCTTCGACGCGCTTCTGTCTCGGATCGATCGCGACCAAATCGGTACCGATGGCGACGACGGGCTCGACGGCACGATCTTTGCCGACACGATCGTCGCCCTCGGCGGTGACGACGCGGTCTATGGCGGCTTCGGCCGCGATCAGCTCGACGGCGGCGCCGGTGAGGACACGATCGACGGCGGCTTCGGAGCGGATCTGATCCGCTCGGGCGACGGCAACGACGTCACCTCGGGCGGCAAGGGTCCCGACCGCTTTGTCTTTGCCGAGGGCGAGAGCGACGGCGCCGAGACGATCCTCGATTTCGACGTGCACGATGACCAACTCGTGCTCGATGCCGAGAGCTTCGGCGTCGACGCGCCGCTTTCGGTCCAGGTGGTCGACCGGGCCAACGGCGAGGACCCGAACGATATCGAACTTCTCGGCATCGAGGGCGGCAACACCGTCTATGTGCTCGAAGGCGTCTGGAACAATGCAGGCCAGGCGGCCGATGCGCTCGCCGCCGCGCTCGCCGAGACGCCCGAGGACGAAGGCGCGGGCTTTTTCGTCTATCACAACATCAATCAGGGCCGGAACCGGCTCTTCCAGGTCGACGATCTCGACGATGCGGCGAGCGCGATCCAGCACGTCACCAATCTGAGCGATCTCGGCAATCCGGAGGCGGTCGACGAGCTGCCCGATTTCTCCGAGGCGAACTTCAGCTTCGAGGCCGACGGGCTCTTCGTCTGACGCCCCTTGGGGAGCGCGGCCGTCCGCGCTCCCAACCCGTGCAAATCCTCCCGGTTCAAACGCGCACCACCTCGACCAGCCAAGGCTTCCAGTCGATCGCGCCCGGCACGGGCTTTGCGGGCGGCGTGTCTCTGGACCGGGGCGCCTCCGTTTGCGCGGCATGGCAAAGAGGCAAATCCGGCCCTTGCGTCGGCGGCGCTGGCCGCGTCAGATGACCCTCGGAGGCCCGATGCACCGGATCGACGCTCTGCAATACGCGAACTGGTCCGAGACCGTCTTTCGCCAGATGCGCGAGGGCGGCGTCCATGCGATGCACGCGACGATCGCCTACCACGAGACCTTCAGAGAGGCGGTCGCGAATATCGAGGCCTGGAACCGCCGCTTCGCCGCCCACTCCGATCTGATTTTCCCAGGCCGGACCGCCGCAGATGTCCGGCGCGCCCGGGCCGAGGGGCGGACGGCGATCTTCTTTGGCTTTCAGACGCCCCAGCCGATCGAGGACGACCTCGGCCTGCTCGAGATCTGGCACGCGCTCGGGATCCGCTTCGTGCAGCTGTCCTATAATGCCCAGTCACTTCTCGCGACGGGCTGGACCGAGGCCGAGGATCCGGGCCTGACCCGCCTGGGCCGGGCAGCGGTCGCCGAGATGAACCGGCTCGGCATCGTCGTCGATATGAGCCACTCGGCCGAGCGCTCGACCCTCGATGCCATCGAGCGGTCCACCCGGCCCATTGCCGTGACCCATGCCAACCCCTCCGCCTGGCACCCGACCGCGCGGAACAAATCCGACCGGGTGCTCGCCGCGCTGGCCGAGACCGGCGGGATGCTCGGTTTTTCGCTTTATCCCCACCATTTGGCCGGCGGGTCGGACTGCACGCTCGAGGGCTTCTGCGCCATGGTCGCGCGCACCGCCGAGCGCATGGGGCCCGAGCGGATCGGTATCGGTTCGGATCTCTGCCAGGATCAGCCGGACCGCGTCGTGCAATGGATGCGCGGGGGACGCTGGGCGGCGGACGACCCGAACGTGCGCTTCCCGCCCCAGCCCGCCTGGTTCCGGGACAATCGGGACTGGCCGGGCCTCGAGACGGGTCTGCGCGGGGTGGGCTTCTCGGCGGGCGAGATCGCGGGCATCCTCGGGGAGAACTGGCTCGCCTTCTTCGAGCGGAGCTTCGGCCCCGCGGCGCCCGAACGGGGCGCGCGCCAGACCGGCTGATTTAGGAGGGTCCTCATGTCGCTCGATCTCTCGCCCGGCGCCCTCTCGCTCCGCCCGCCCGAGCAGGTGATGCGGCTCGCGCGGCTCGGCGCCATGCACCGAACGCGGCTCAGCTTTATGCCGACGCTCCTGCGCCGCCTCTTTGCCGGGGGCTGGCGCGTGGACCGGCCGCTCTGGGAGATCGACGCCCGCGGGGTCGGGCGGGCCGCCTATCGGTTGCGCGGGCCGCGGAGCTATACGCTCGTGGCCTTCGCCCATGACCTGCCGCCCGAGTGCCGCTCGGACCGGGTCATCGCCGAAGCCTGGGATGCGACCTTCGCGCTCGTGGACGGAGAGCCGGATGCCGAGGACCTCGCGCGGCTCGCGGCCAATGTGCCCCGCCAGGAGGCGGGCCGGATCGGCGTTCGAGAGCTCGTGCTTTCCCGCGCCAACCGCTCGGTCCGGCTCTTCGGCCATGTGCGCGATCGCCTCGCCGAGGGGCGCCAGCCCGATCCCGCCCAACTGGCCGGCGTCGGGTATCTGATGCGCACAACCGCCGTCTACGGCTCGGGCAAATTCGGCGCGGCCGACCGCGATCTTTGGGCCGACCGGGCGGAATTCGCGGGCGCGTTTCAGCCGGAGATGCTGGCGGTCTGGCTGATCCGCGCCTTCACGCTCGATTTGGTCGAACACATGGCCGCGGCGCAGGCGCCCGGCCGGGCCGTCCGGCTCGCGCCTGCGCTCCGGCGGCGCCTCGGCGTCGGGAATTCCACGGGGCTCGGGATGGCGCCATTCCTGGTGAACCATCCGGCGCTTCTCGATGCCTGGATCGGCGCGCGCGAGACGGCGCTTGCCCGGATGCGGGCCCGGCCGGACGCCTCGGACGACGAGCGCGCGCGGTTCTCCGATTTGCTCGCCGCGGCCGAGGCGGACGCCGCCGACTGGCACGTGGCCGATCCCGCCTATGCGGCGCGGATCGCCGGGCTGCGGAGCGATCTCGCCACGCTTCGAGCCGCATGGACGACGAAGGCGGAGGCCGCCCGGCCCTGGGACGCGCTCTATCGATGGGTCGAAGCCAGCCTCGGGCTCGAGGCGCAGGAACGGCTCGTCTCGCTCCTCATCGATCTGGCGGGTGCGGCGGTGGACGACCTGGCCGCGACCATGTCCGCCGACGAGACGGCGTGTTTCCGAATTGACGGGCGGATGGGCACGGCCGCGCTCATGGCGGGCATCGCCCGGGACTATCCGTGGGCGCTCCACACGGATTTCCGCGCCGCCGAGGCCGCGGCCCGGGTCTGGTACGTCTCGGAGGAGAAGCTCGAGCCCCGCCTTGGCGACCGCAGCGATCCCGGCCTCACCGCCTATGAGCAGCCGCTCGCGACGGGCCGCGACGTCGCCGCCCTCGCCGCCGTGCTCCAGACCGCGCTCGAGACCTCCGGCGACATGCCGATCGCCGATCTGCTGCTGCGCCGCCCCGAGCACCGCCACGCCGTCCGCCGGGTGCAGCGGGCGATGCGCCGGCCCTATGCCGAGATCCGGGACAACCTGATCGGCGCCGAGCTTTTGCCCATCGACCTGCTGCGAGCCAAGCTCGCCTTCTTCGGGGCCACGCGCTTCGATCCGCGCTCGGACCGGTGGCTGCGGATCACCATGTTCGCGGACGCGCCCCTGCCCGACGATCTCGGCGCGGCGTGAGCCGGTCTCTCGGCGAAGTCGCCGCGCTCGCCCTCTCCGCCGCACGCGGCGCGGGATGGCCATGGGGCCTGGCCGAGGAAGCGGCCATGGCCGTGCGTTGGCTCGAGGCCCGCGGGCTCGCCGGCGCGGCCGCACTCGCCGATCTCTGCGAGGCTCCGCCGCCCGAGGCAGGCTGCCCGATCCGGCGGGGTGCGGCGATCTCGGACGCCGCGGTCCCTGCGCTCGGTGATCACAGCGCCTGCGCCCAGCCGCTTCTCCTCGTGCCTTTTCTCGCCTGCCACGCGGCGCCCGGTCTTCGGCTCGACTGGACGGGTGGCGCAGCGCTCATCGGCCGAGACGGGGTGGCCCTGACCGGCGCCCCTCCGCCTCCCCATCCCGTGCCCACCACCCTGCGCCCCGCGCCCGCACCGCCCGTCTTGCCGCTCGGCTCCCGCGCGGTGGCCGACGACGGAACGATCCTGCGCCTCAAACGCTTTGCCGCCCGGACCCACGCGCCCGCCGACCCCGCACGCCGGGCCGGTGCCGGCGCCGGGTTTCTCGACACCGACTGAGCTCCGCCGCTTGCCGGCGCCGATCCGAGCGGGCCATTCTTTCGGCCATGAGCGACCGCCACGACCCCCCGCGCTATCGGATCCGCATCGTCTTCGGGCCTCGGGAAATGCTCGGACCCGGCAAAGCCGACCTCCTGGAGCGCATCGCCCGCACCGGCTCGATCGCGGCGGCGGGGCGGGAGATGAATATGAGCTATAAGCGCGCCTGGCAGCTGGTGGAGACGATGAACGCGATGTTCCGCTTGCCCGTCGTCGAGAGCAGCCGGGGCGGTGTCCGGGGCGGCGGTGCGGCCGTCACCGAGACCGGGCACCAGGTGCTGGCCGAATACCGGGCCCTCGAACGGGCGGCCGAGACCGCAAGCGCCGAGAACCTCTCGCGGCTCCGCGAAATGCTGCGCGAGGACTGAGCCCGGCGCCCGACCGCAGCCCGGCTTTGACAGATCGAGGGACCAATGCGATATTCCTGGCGAACCATATCGCTCGAGTGCCCATGCTCCGCTCCTTCCTCGCGCGTCTCCCCATCGCCCTTTTGGCCGCCGTTCTCGGCCTGATGGCCGCCCCGGCGCGCAGCGGCGATCTCACCGTCTTCGCCGCCGCGAGCCTCAAGGATGCGCTCGAAGAGATCGCCGACGCCTTCGCAGCCCAGACCGGGGCGCGGCCGCGGCTGTCGCTCGCCGGGTCGTCCGCCATCGCCCGCCAAATCGCCCAAGGCGCACCGGCGGACCTGGTGATCACCGCCGATGCGGCCTGGATGGACCGGCTCGCCGCCGACGGGCTGATCGTGCCCGAGAGCCGCCGTGACTTGGTCGGCAACCGTCTCGTGCTAATCGCCTCCGCGCCGGTTCCGCCGGTAGAGATCTGGCCCGCCCTCGATTTGCCCGGCCTCCTGGGCGAGGGGCGGCTTGCGATGGCGCTCACCGAAGCCGTTCCGGCCGGCATTTACGGCAAGGCCGCGCTCACGGCGCTCGGGCTTTGGGAGGGCGTGGCGCCCCGGATCGCTGAGGCCGAGAACGTCCGCGCCGCGCTCCGCCTCGTTGCCGCCGGCGAGGCCCCGCTCGGCCTCGTCTATGCGACTGACGCCCGCGCCGAGCCGAGGGTCCGCATCCTCGCCACCTTCCCCGAGACGAGCCACCCGCCGATCGTCTATCCGGCCGCCCGGGTCGCGCGGAGCGAGAACGCCCTCGCCGCCCCGTTCCTCGCCTTCCTCGGCGGGCCGGAGGCGACGGCCGCCTTCGCGCGCCAGGGCTTCCAGCCCCTCGGCGACTGAGGCGCATGGGCTGGCTCGGACCCGAGGAATGGGAGGCGTTTGCGCTTTCCCTCCGCGTGGCCTCATGGGCGACGGTAGCGAGCCTGCCGCTCGGCCTTTTGACCGCCTATGCTCTCGCGCGCTGGCGGTTTCCCGGGCGGGCGCTCCTCAACGGGCTGGTGCATCTGCCGCTCGTGCTGCCGCCGGTGGTGACGGGCTATCTGCTGCTCCTCGTCTTCGGCAACCAAGGGCCCGTCGGCCAGCTCTTGGCCGCGCTCGGAACCCCGGTCGCCTTCCGTTGGGAGGGCGCGGCACTTGCCGCGGCGGTGATGGCCTTCCCGCTCATGGTCCGGGCGATCCGGCTTTCGATCGAGGCGGTGGACACGCGCCTCGAAGATGCCGCCGCGACGCTGGGGGCAGGGCCGGTCTCGGTCTTCGCGACCGTCACCCTGCCGCTCATTCTGCCGGGCGTGCTGGCGGGCGCCGTCCTCGCGCTCGCCAAGGCGATGGGCGAATTCGGCGCAACGATCACCTTCGTCGCCAACATCCCCGGCGAGACCCGGACCCTGCCGACTGCGGTCTATACCTTTTTGCAGGTTCCGGGCGGCGAGGCAGCGGCGCTTCGCCTTGTGCTCGTCTCGGTCGCGGTCTCCATGGGCGCGCTCCTCGCCTCGGAACTGCTCGCCCGGCGGGTCGCGCGGCGGGTCGCGGGCGGATGACGCTCTCGGTCGCGCTCCGCCACCGGCTCGGGGGGTTCGAGCTCGATGCGGCCTTCGACGCGCCGGCCGGGGTGACGGTGCTCTTCGGCCGGTCGGGCTCGGGCAAGACGACGATCGCAAACGCGGTCGCGGGCCTGCTGCGCCCCGCATCCGGTCGGATCGCTCTCGGCGAGCACGTGCTCCTCGACACCGCGCGGAGGATCGCCCTGCCGGCCCATCGCCGGCGCGTCGGCTATGTGTTCCAGGACGCGCGGCTCTTTCCGCATCTGAGCGTGCGGCAGAACCTGCTCTACGGCCGACGCTTCGCCCGGGATCGGGCGGGCGCCGCCGAGATCGCCCGGATCGTCGAGATGCTGGGCCTCGGCCCGCTGCTCGATCGGCGGCCCGGCGCGCTTTCGGGCGGCGAACGGAGCCGCGTCGCCCTCGGCCGGGCGCTGCTCTCGAGCCCGGCATTGCTCCTTGCCGACGAGCCGCTCGCCGCTCTCGACGAGGCGCGAAAGGCCGAGATCCTCCCCTATTTCGAGCGCCTGCGCGACGAGATCGCCGTGCCGATCCTCTATGTGAGCCATGCGGCCGCCGAGGTCGCCCGCCTCGCCACCACCGTGATCGCCATCGATCGGGGACGGGTGGTCGGTCAGGGCCCGGCCGCCGAGGTGCTGGCGGATCCGAGCGTGATGCCCGCGGGGGTCCGGGCCGCCGGCGCCGTGTTCGAGGCGGTGGTGCGGGTTCACCATGGCGACGGGCTGACCGAACTCGATGCGGGAGGGGTTGCCCTCCTTTTGCCGCGGGTGGCGCAGCCGCCCGGCCGGCGGATCCGGATCCGCATCCCGGCGACCGACGTGATCCTTGCCCGGACCCGTCCCGAGAGGCTGTCTGCGCTCAATGTGGTGCCGGGCGTCGTCGAGCGCGTGCGCCCGGGCGAGGGTCCGGGGGCCCTCGTCTCGCTGCGGACAAAGGCCGGCCCGCTGCTCGCCCGCGTGACCAAACGTTCGGCCGAGGCGTTGGCGCTCGCGCCGGGGGTGGTCTGTTTCGCTGTGGTCAAATCGGTGGCCGTCGCGCCCGAGGACGTGGGCGATCCGGGCCCCTAGCGCAGGACCGTGCCTACGGCGAGGTCCCTTGCGGGCGCGAGCCGCGAGGGGTTGGCGGTTTCGCCGGGCGCGACCGCTTCCGCCGGGCGCGACCGCTTCCGCGAGGCGCGACGATCCGCGCGCGCTGAGCCGGTCAGGGCAGGGCGGCCGCGGCCTCGGCTAGACGGTCGAGATTGCGCACCATTCGTGCGACAAAACCCTCAGACCCCCGGCCCGCGCCGGTCTCGAAGACGGCACCCACCATCCCGCGGGCAGCGAGCGCCGCCGCGGCCTCGGGTGCGGGCTCGGTTTCCCAAAGCAAAAGACCCGCCCCGGTCTCGGCGACGCGCGCATCGAACTCGGCCCAGGCGGCGGCGCTCGGCGCCTCGCCCGCCTCCCACTCCAGGCTCTCGATCCGGAGACCGTAGGCGCGTGCGAAATACTGATAGCGCGGATGCGTTGCGATCAGAACGCGCCCGTCGAGCCCTGCTGCGATCTCCCGGGCGCGGGCGTCGAGCCGGTCGAGATCGTCGAGAAGCGCGGTCCGCGCGGCCTCGATCTCGCCCGCCTGCTCGGGCAGTTGCCGGGCGAGGGCGTCGGCCACCGCTTCGGCTTGGATCGCGGCTTGGGCAAAATCGAGCCAGGTGAAGGCGGCCGTCCCGGTATGGGCGTGCTCGCCTTCGGGCCCGTGGCTGTGGGTGATCGTCTCTGTCGCGATCAGCCGGTCTGCGAAGCCGCGTGAGGTATCGACCGTTCGGGCGCGCGGCAGGCTCGCTTTGGTGGTCCAGACAGCGAAGCCCGCCCCGTTCAAAAGGATCAGATCCGCCCGCTGTGCGGCGGAGATCTCCGCGATGGTCGGCCGCCAGAATTGGGGATCCCGCCCCTCGGGCACGGGAAAGACGACCCGGACCGCGTCCCCGCCCAGCCGCTCGGCAAAGGCCGCGAGCGGCGCGTTGACGGCAAAGACAGTCGCCTCGGGCTCGGCCCTTGCGCCGGCCGCCGCGACGGCCGCGGCGAGCGCCCCGACGATTATCCGATGGATCCACATCACACCTCTCCTCAGCTTGCGGCCGCGAGCCAGGCGACCGCCTCGGTTGCCCAAACGCGAACGCCTGCGACGGCGGCCCAGGCCAGCGCCCCGGCCGCGGCCAACAGGACCGCTGTTTCGACGGCCACGAGCCGCGCGATCAACCAGCGGCTCGCCCCGATCTTATAGGCTGTCGCCATCTCGCCGCGTCGGAGTTCGAGCGACAGGTACCCCGCGAGCCCGACCGCGACGAGCGCCGCCCCGCCGACGGCTGCGACGACGGCGTCGATTACCCCCTTGATCGCCACGAGCCGCGCGAGGAGCGCGCCGATGACGTCCCGCGGCACGACGATCTGCGCGCTCCGGTCCGCCTCGAGATACCGCCCGCGCAGGATCGTGCCCGAGCGTGCGTCATGGGGCAGCGCAAGGATCGCCGTCACCGGATAGCCGGCCGGATCGCCGTGAAAGTGAAAGCTGTCGATGGTCTCGGGCGTGATCTCGCGGTATTCGACCACAGCGGAGGCGGTGGCCGGGTCGGCCTCGGCGGCGATGTCGCCATGCCCGTGGCCGATCCCCGCGATCACCCAGGCGGTCTTGATGTCGACGAAGACGGCGCGGTCATCGGCCGTGCCTGTCGCTTCGAGGACGCCAGCGACGGTCATCTTGAGCGGATAGGCGCCGGCGAGGTCGAAAAGCGTGTCGGGCGAGGAGACGAGCGCGTCCCCCGGCGCGAGGCCGCGGCGCCGGGCGAGATCCGCGCCGATCACCGCCTCTCCGAGCAAGGCGAAGGGACGACCCTCGGCCAAGCGGAGCGCCCGGGCGTCGAGATAGTCGAGCGTGGTGCCGACGATGGGCGCCCCCTCGGCCCGGAACCCCAGATGGAGGGGCACCGCCGCGGCGAGACCGCTCTCCCAGATCCGGTCGACGGCGGCCATGGTGACCGGCTCTGGCAGATCCTCGGCGAAGTAAAGTCCGCTCATCACCAGATCGAGCCGGCTGCCGCGGGCGCCGATCATCAGCGGCGTCGCCTCGGCCCGGGCGGTCAGCTGGCGTTCGGCCGCCGAAAGCAGCGCCGCGACCGAGAGCGGCACGGCGAGGATCACGGCGACCGCGAGGGTGAGGACCGCGCTTTTCGCCCAATGCGCAGCGATATAGGCCAGCGCGAGGCGGAGCGCGCCGGTCATGCGGCGGCCTTTCGGAAGGCGGCGAAATCCACCACCCGGTCGAACCGCGGCAAGAGTGCGTGGTCGTGGGTGACCGCGAGGAGGCTTGCCCCGGCGGCCCGGGTCTCGCGGAGGAGAAGATCGAGCACGCGGAGTTTGGTCTCTGGGTCGAGATTGCCCGTCGGCTCATCGGCAAGCACGAGATCGGGGCCGGTGACAAGCGCGCGGCAGACGCCGACCCGCTGTTGCTCGCCCTGGCTGAGCGCGCGGGGGCGGCGCCCGAGCGCGGGCGCGATGCCCGCGGCTTCGGCCAGCCGTTCGGCGCGGGCGCGGACCCCCGCATCGAGGCCGAGCCGAGGGGCGATCAGATAAGGATAGAGGATGTTGTCCCGGGCGCTCAGATACCCGATCAACTCGAAATCCTGGAACACGAACCCGATGCGTGAGATCCGGAAGGCCCGCCTTTCGGCCTCCGAGAGTGCGGAGACCGGCGTACCGGAGACCCGAACAAGCCCGGCGCTCGGGCGCAGCAGCCCGGCAATGAGCCCGAGGAGCGTGGTCTTGCCGCTGCCGCTCGGCCCGACAACGGCGACACATTCGCCGCGCTCGAGACGAAAGGTCGGGATTTCGAGGCCGAAACCGCCCCGGCGATAGGCGAAGGCGACGTGCTCGAGATCGACCGCGCGCGGCACCGGCGCGCCGGTCATCCGTCCGGCTCCCGATCCGGTGCCGCCTCGTCCGCCCGGCGCATCTCGCGAAGCTCGAAGCCCGTCAGCCGCCAGCCACCCACGCGCGCGCCAAGCTCGAGCCGGGCGGCGTAGATATTGCCGCGGATATGGGTGTGATCCCCGTGCGCAACCGCACCGATCACCTGCCAGCGCGCGTCGAGACGATAGACCTCGCCATCCGGACGGCCGACCGCCTCGAGTAGGTCGAGCCCGTGCACCGTCTGGCCAGTCGCTCCGGTCGCGTCGCCAACGAGCGCCGCACGCTTTTCGAGATAAAGCTCGTCTAGCACGGCGCCCTCTGCCACCCGCGCAAGCGCGTCGTAGATCGCGCCTTCCTCGCGCTCGCCGAAGGCTGCGTAGATCTGACCGAGCACGCGTTCTGCGACCGCGTCGGCTTGCGCGGGCAGCGGTCCGGCAGGATCGACCGCGTCGGCCAGATGCGCGTGCCCATCCGGTTGCACGAGACCGTATCCGGCCAGGCCCGCGACCGCGATGACGGCCGAGAGCCCGATTGCTGGGCGAAGCCAAGCGGCCCGCCCTTTGGCGACGGGCCGTGCGGAGCGATCGTCGTGCACGCAGTCCTCGTCGGTCGTGGGCCGCCCGGTGCCCTGTCGGGCGACCGAGTTCGAACGGCCCCTAAACACGCCTCAGTTCACCTCAAACTGCAAGATGCTCCGCAGCACATGGGCGTCAATTCCGGGCGTATCCGCGGTTTGCAGTTCGGCCCGCACGACCCAGAGCCCCGGCGACCAGGTCTTGATGTCGGCCTGCGGGGTGCCGTCCACCTCGCGGGTCTCGGTCAGATAGGCATAAGTGTTGGGTAGGTCGCTGAACCCGCCGAAGGTCGCCGTCACCGTCGCGTCCACAGGCTGACCGTCATGGAGCACCCGCACCTCGAGCACGTCGCCGGGGGCGAGCTCGGACGGGTCGCTGAGCGGCACGATCTCGAGCAGTTGGCCGATCGGGGCCGTCGCGACCGCCGCATCGCCCGCATTGATGAGGACCTTGGCGAATTTCTCGTATTTGTTCGTGAATTCGGCGTCGGTGGCCTCGTCGCGGCCGGCTTCGACCCAGCCGTTCGGGGTTTTCGACCAGATCTGGCCGAGCCGGTGGGCGGCGAGCCAGACGGTCTCCGCGCCGGTCTCGACCTCGCCGGTGAGCATCAGCCCGTCCGCTCCGGCGGCGATCTCGACCGGCTGAGGTCCGCTGGCCGAGACGAGCTCGACCGAGACGCTTTCGGGCCGCTCCATTTCTTCGGGCGCGAAGAAGACATGGGTCGAATGGACTTCGAAGCCGATCGCCTCGCCGGCGGTCGCCCGCGTCTCGGCAGGCAAGACGACGAATTCATGGGCCGCGGCGGGGGCGGCGGCGGCGAGGGCGAGGGCCAAGGCCGTGGCGGTCAAAGGACGGGTCATCGGGATCTCCCAGGATGCGCTTTGCAGGGGTGCGTGGTAGGGCAGGGCGGGTCAGTTCGCGTCCGCGCCCGCGATGTCTTCAGGCGTCAGGATCCAGTAGTCGCTATGCGAACGACCCGTGCTCACCTCGATCTTGAGGCCGGTTTCGCGGCCGCGCTCGTCGAGGGGAAAGCGCAGGGTGCCATCGGCGCCAAGTGGATGCCGGCTGAGCTCGGCATCGGTTCCGTCGAAGACGATCACCGTGCCCTCCGCAGGGATGCGACCGTTCGAGAATTTGCTCTCGACGACCACCGTTCCGCTCTCGACAAACGCGAAGACCAAGAGACGGTGGGCGAGCGCGGGCGGGGCGACAAGGAGCGCGACCGCTGCGGCCAGGCAGGCGGCGCGGATCATTGCGTCCGCCAGGGTTCGAACCGGACCCAGATGACCGCGCCAAGCTCGACCGCTTTCGCCTCGCCCTCGTGGTCCATGGTCTCGTCGGCCGTGTTGAGCGCGGCAAAGCCCCACCAGCCCGGATTGGGCGCGGCATAGGTGAAGATGCCATTCTCGTCGGCCTTGATCGTCTGGGTGACCATCAACTCGGTCGGCGCGACGGCGGAGCCGTCTTCGTTATAATATTCGACCTCGACCTCGGCGAAGGGCACCGCCTCGCCGTCGAGTTTGACGATGCCCTGAAAGACATTGCCCGCCCAAAGCGCGAAAGGCTTCGACATGGGGACGATCTCGGTCTTAAGGCCGAGCTCGCTGTCCCAACCCTCGTCATCGCCGAAGGCGGTCACGTAGGTCTTGGTGAAGTGGACGATGAAGGCGTCCTCGGCCGGCTCCCAGTAGGGCTGGGGCTCCATGGCGAACACATAGGTCCCGGGGCGCTCGATCTCGAATGACGTCTCCCAGGCCGTCGCGCCGTGGAACTCGGTCTTGGACAGCGTATCGAGGAGATCGGTGGTCTCTCCGCCCGCGGTCACCGAAAAGGCGACGGGGCGGACGAGTTCCATTCCGGACGGGTCGAAGGGGTGGCCGAACGAGAGCGCGAGATCGAGGCTGCGCGCCTCCTCGGCCATCACCATCTGATCCGACGGGATGATCATGCCGTAGTGGGCCTCGGCGGCGCCGGCGGCTAGGATCGCTGCGGCGGCGAGTGGGAACCGCGTCATGGCGTGTCTCCTCAGGGTCTGTTGCAGGGGTGGTCGCGCTGCGTGCGCCAAGTTATCCGCCCGACAGCCCAGATGCCGCAAGCGAAACCCGAAGATCACGGAGATTTTTCGCCTCATACGACAAAAGTATTTCCGACATGAACTGAGTATTACATCACCGTGACCCAAAGCTTGCAGCCGTCGTCCGACTGTCGCAAGCCTAAGCGGGGAGGCAGTTCGATTCGTCGGACGCCCCGAGAGGAGGACAGCCCCGATGCCGCGGATCCTGCTCATCGAAGACGACCCGGAAATCGCCGCGCAAATCCGCACCGGGCTCGCGGCGGCCGGGCATGCCGTCGACCACGCGGGTGACGGGCGCACGGCGCTCGCCCTCGCGGCCGAGGGCCGCCATTCGGTGGTGGTGGTCGACCGGATGCTGCCCGATCTCGACGGGCTCGGCATTCTCCGCGCGCTCCGCGAGGTTCGGGACCCCCGGCCGATCCTGGTGCTGAGCGCGCTCGGCACGACCGGCGAGCGGGTGGCGGGCCTGCGGGCTGGGGCCGACGACTATCTGGCGAAACCTTTCGAGATGGCCGAGCTCGTCGCTCGCATTGAGGCCCTCATCCGGCGGGCGCCGCCCGGCGAGGCGGGGGCGCGGCTCGTCTGTGCCGATCTCTCCCTCGATCTCGAGGCGGGCGTGGCCATGCGGGGCGAGCGGCTGCTCGATCTGAAGCGCCGGGAACTCCAGATGCTGCGCTTTCTGCTCGAACGGCGCGACCAGGTGGTGACCCGGGCGATGTTGCTGGAGGGCGTCTGGAACCTGACCGCGCTGCCGGACACCAACGTGATCGAGGTGCATGTGAGCCGGCTGCGGCGCAAACTCGACGGCGCCTCGGACCGGCCGCTGATCCACACGCTGCGGGGGATCGGCTATATGCTCTCGGATCGGCTTCGGCCGTGACCGACCGTGCGCGGGATTGGGGCACGCCCAGGCGCCTGCGCCTGCCGATCGCGGCCCGGCTCGGGCTCCTCCATTGGGCGGTCACCTTCCTGTCGGCGGCGGCGGTCTTCATTCTGATCGCGGAAACCGCGGCCGATCTGGTCGAGGCCGAAGTCGCGGCCGGCCTTCGGCGCGAGCTCGCGGGTCTGACCGCGCTCCATGGTGCGGCCGGCCTCGGCCCCGTCGCGGCAGCGCTCTCCGAGCGGACCGACGGCGTTCATCTGCTCCTCGATGCGGACGGCACGCGGCGGTCGGGCAGCCTGACCGCCTGGCCTCAAGATATCGACCCGGCGCGGAGCCCGGCCGAGGCGCGGCTCTCACGGCTGAGACCGGACGGATCCGGGCGGCCCTGGATCGAGGCCGCCGCGGTCGGGCTGCCGGACGGTGCGCGGCTCTTGCTCGCCCGGGCCGGGACGGCCGAGGCCCGGACCCGCGATGCGCTCGGCCTCGCGATGCTCTTCGGCGTCGGCGTGGCGGCGCTCGGCGCGGGGCTCGCCGGTTGGGCGACGTCGCGGATCCTGCTCGGGCGCATGGACGGGATCATGGCGGCGACCCGGCGGACGCTTTCGGGCGATCTGAGCCAGCGGATCCCCGTCGACGACTCGGGCGATCCCTTCGACCGCCTCGGCGCGCTGATGAACGCCATGCTGGCCCGGCTCGACACCCGGCTCGGCGACCTGCGCTTCGCCTCTGAGAGCATGGCCCACGATCTGCGCACGCCGCTGACCCGGCTTCGGCTGCATTTGACCCCGCTCGCCGCCGACGATCCCGCCGCTGCCCGCGCCCTCGCCGAGGCCGACCGCATCGAACGGATCCTCGCGGTTCAACTCGAGATCGCCCGGGCCGAAGCCGGCATCGAACGTGAGCGGGCTCCGATCGATCTGGCCGCACTTTTCGAGGACGTGGCCGAGCTCTACGAGCCGCTGGCCGAGGAACGCGGCGTTCGGCTCGCTTGCGCCGCGGTGCCGCCGGGGCTCCGGCTCGACGGCCATCGCGACTTGCTGACGCTCGCCCTCTCCAACCTGCTCGACAACGCGCTTCGCGTCGCGCCCGAAGGGACAGAGGTGGCGCTCTTCTGCGAGATCGGCCCCGCTGGCCTTGGCCTCTCGGTTGCGGATGCGGGGCCCGGCCTGCCCGAGCCGGTGCGCGCCCGCGCCGGCCGTGAGGCGCGTGCGGGGGGCCTCGGTCTCGCGCTCGTCCGGGCGGTCGCCCGCATGCATGGGGGGCGGCTCACGCTCTCCGACGCTGCGCCGGGGCTTTTGGCGACGATTTCTCTGCCAACCGATGGGATCTCCGGACCCTAGCCCCAGAGCCATCGGGGATGCCGTCGGTTTGCCATCGCGCGCCTCAATCGGGCCGGCGGAGCCTGGCTTGCGGCGCATAGCGCCTTGCCGTCCGAGCCCGTCCCGTGGATCGTCGGGCGATGACCGAGCCCACGGACCCGCACGGCCCCGGAGCGATGGGGCCGCCCGCCTATCTCACCACGCGGGAGGTGGCCGATCTCCTGCGTGTAAAGGAGCGGAAGGTCTACGACTTGGCTGCCGCCGGCGAGATCCCGCACCGGCGGATCACCGGCAAGCTGCTGTTCCCCGTCGCCGAGATCCGCGCCTGGATCGACGGGACCCCCGCGCGGCCCGAGGCCCGGCCCGCGGTGCTGACCGGCTCGCACGATCCGCTCCTCGATTGGGCGGTGCGGGCCTCGCAGTCGGGACTCGCGACCCTTTGGAACGGCAGTCTCGACGGGCTCGCGGCCTTTGCCGAGGGTCAGGCGGCGCTTGCTGGGCTGCATATCCCCGAGCCCGACGGCTGGAACCTCGAGACGCTCGAAGGGCGCGGTCTCGCCGATGCGGTCCTGATCGCCTTCGCCACGCGCGCGCGGGGGCTCTTGGTCGGGCGCGGGCTGGAGGGACGGCTCTCCGGGGTGGCGGATCTCCGCGGTCATAGGGTCGTGCTCCGGCAGCCGGGAGCGGGCGCGGCCGCACTCCTCGATGCGCTCCTGCGCGAGCAAGGTCTCTCGGAGGCCGATATCGTGCCGGTCGCGGATCTCGCGCGCACCGAGGCCGAGGCGGCCGCCGCGGTCTCGGCCGGCGAGGCGGATGCCGCCCTCGGGATCGAGGCCATGGCCCGGCAATTCGCCCTCGGCTTCGTGCCGCTCCGGGCCGAGCGGTTCGACCTCCTGATCGACCGCCGCAGCTATTTCACCGAACCCGTTCAGTCGCTCATAGCCTTCGCCCGGTCGGACACGTTCCGCCGGAAGGCCGAGACCCTCGGCGGCTACGCGCTCGACGAGACCGGCCGGGTGCGCTGGCTCTCGCCCTGAGCCGAGCCACGGCCGCGGCGCCCCCTCAGCGGGCGTTCGGCACGAAAAGTTGCTGTCCGGCGACCCGGAACCCGCCGATGGCGGCCTGACCGTCTTCGGAAAGCAGCCAGTCGACGAAGCGCCGGCCGAGCTCGGCCTTCACGGCCGGATGGCGCGCCGGGTTCACGAGGATCACGCCGTACTGGTTGAAGAGCCGGGGATCTCCTTCGACCAGGATGGTCAGATCCCCTTTGTTGGCGAACGCGATCCAGGTCGCCCGATCGCTGAGCGCATAGGCGCCCATCGCCTGCGCGGCATTAAGCGTGGCGCCCATGCCCGAGCCCATCTCGCGGTACCAGCCGCCCGAGGCGGCGGTCACGTCCACCTCCGTCGCACTCCAAAGGCGAAGTTCCGCCTTGTGCGTGCCGCTGTCGTCTCCGCGCGAGGCGAACGGCGCGTCGGCCTCGGCGATCCGGGCAAGCGCGGCGGCGGCGTCGTCCATCCCTGCGACCCCGGCCGGATCCGCGGCCGGCCCGACGATCACGAAGTCGTTATACATCACGTCGTGCCGGGCGAGCCCGTGGCCCTCGGCGACGAAGGCTTCCTCTGCCGCGGTTGCATGCACGAAGAGCACGTCGCCGTCGCCATTGGCCGCGTTGCGGATCGCCTGACCGGTGCCGACAGCCACGACCCGGACGTCGATGCCCGTCGCTTCGGTGAAGATCGGCAGGATGTGATCGAAGAGCCCCGAATTCTGCGTCGAGGTGGTCGATTGCACGAGAATGAAGCGGTCCTCGCCAGTGGCCGGGCCGGCCGCAAGCGCGATGAGACCGAGGAGGGCCGTAAGGCGTCGGAACAAGGTCATGGCGAAACCTCTCATGGGTGGCGTGTCAGGCATAGGCCGCCCGCACCGCCGCGGCCCGCACGGCCATCAGGGCGGCATTGACGGCAAGCGCGATCGCGAGCAGCACGACGCCGAGGGCAAGGGCGAGCTGGAGATTGCCCTTCGAGGTCTCGAGCGCGATCGAGGTCGTCATCACGCGGGTGACGTGGTTGATATTGCCGCCGACGATGATCACGGCGCCCACTTCGGCGACCGCCCGGCCGAAGCCTGCCAGCGCCACGGTCAGCAACGAATACCGCGCGTCCCAGAGCAGGGCGCCCAGCCGATCGATCGGGCCGACCCCGAGCGAGGCGAATTGCTCAGCGTATTCGCGATAGAAATCCTCGACGAGTTGCTTGGTGAGCGCAGCCACGATGGGCGTGACCAGGATGGTCTGCGCGATGATCATGGCGGTCGGCGTATAGAGAAGCTGTAGCGGCCCGAGCGGGCCCGATGCCGAAAGCGCGAGATAGACCACGAGCCCGACGACCACCGGCGGCAGGCCCATGAGCGCGTTCAAGATCACTGCCAGGATCGCGCGCCCGGGAAAGCGGAAGGCGCCCACGGCAGCCCCCACCGGCAGACCGATCAGGCAGGCGAACGCCACCGCCGTGACCGTGACCTGGAGCGAAAGGCCGACGATGTCGACGAGCCCCGCATCCCGGGACAAGATCAACCGGAGCGCCTCGCCGAAAATGCCTTGAATGTCGAGCAATGCAGCGTTCCCTCCCTGTTTTGGGAAGAAAAGCAGGAAAATGCAGGATCTGCCATGTCGGCAGCGTCGCAGGTCCGTCAGCCGCGGCCCCGCGCCCCGCCCTCCTCGGCCAAGCGTTCGGCCGCCTCGATGTCCTCGAGGCTCGGCAACCCCCAGCTCGGATCCGAGCCTGCGCCCGACGCCGGCACCTCGCCGCGAAAGAGCGCCACCGCCTCCGCGCGGAGTTCCTTCGTCTTTGCGACATAGGCGGCGTTCTCGTGGATCGGGATGTTCGGGTCGTAGAGGTCGGCCAGAACCGCGAGCTGGCGCTTGTCCAATTCGACGAAGTGCCGGGCTTTCCGGTCGGCCTCGGCGGCGGGCATGCCGAGCGCCTCGAGCGCCGAGCGCCCCGCCCGCACGCCGCTGTCGAAGGTCTCGCGGATGATGTCCCGGCAGCCGGCGGCGTAGAGCTCGTAGACATGCTGCCGATCGATGGCCCGTGCGACCACGTGGACCTGCGGATGGCACTGGCGGACATGGCGGACGACTTCGGTGATTTGTTCCCGGTCATCGATGGCGACGACGAGGAGGGCCGCCTGCTCGATCCCGGCCGCGTGCAGCAGATCGGGACGGGTCGCATCGCCGAAATAGACCCGAAAGCCGAAGGTTCGGAGCATGGCCAGCTGGCGCGAGCTGTAATCGACCACCACGGGCTCGTGTCCGAGGCCCCGGAGCATTCGGTTGACGATCCCGCCGAACCGGCCATGGCCCGCGATGATGATCGAGCCCGGGGCGATTTCTTCGTCCGCATCCGGCGCCTCCGCATCGACAAAGCGGGGGGCGATCAGCCGGTCGTAGAGGATGAAGAGCCCCGGGCTCAGCAGCATGGAGAGCGTGACGACGAGGAGCAGAAGATCTGCGAGCGGGCTCGGGATCACGCCCTGAGCCGTCGTGAAGGCCAAGAGCACAAAGCCGAACTCGCCCGCCTGAGCGAGGCCGAGGGCGATCAGCCACCGGTCGGCCCCGCCGATCCCGAAGACGGCCGCGAGCCCGAAGAGAACGGCGGCCTTGACCGCGACCAGCCCGAGCGTCAGCGCGACCGTGGTGAGCGGCATCGCGCTCAACAGACCGAAATCGATCGCCGCACCGACGGTGATGAAGAAGAGCCCGAGCAGCAGCCCCTTAAACGGGTCGATATTGCTTTGGAGCTCGTGGCGGTATTCGCTATTCGCCAGCACGACGCCCGCGAGGAACGTGCCGAGCGCCGGCGAAAGCCCGACCAGCGTCATCAGAAGCGCGATGCCGATGACGATGAGAAGGGCGGCGGCAACGAAGATCTCCCGGAGCCGGGCGACCGCGATGAAGTTGAAGAGCGGCCGCGTGAGATAGGTGCCGCCTGCGATCACCGCGACGATGGCGCCGAGGGTGACGAGCGCCTGCTGCCAGGGGGCGAGGCCTTCCACGAGGCTGATCGTGCCATGGTCGCTCGCGTGGCCGCCATGCGCGTCCGCTCCGGCGGTGCCAGCAAGCTCGGGCAGCGCGAGCAGCGGCAAGACCGCAAGCATCGGGATCACCGCGATGTCCTGGAAGAGGAGGACGGCGAAGCTGCCTTGCCCGCCGTCGCTCCGCATCAGGCCCTTTTCGTTCAAGGTTTGCAGCACGATGGCCGTCGAAGAGAGCGCGAGCACGAGGCCGACGGCAAGCGCCACGGACCACACCAAGCCGAACGCCATGCCTGCCCCCATGACGATGGCCGTCGAGAGGGTGACCTGGAGCCCGCCGAGACCGAGCAGACGTGCCCGCATCTCCCACAGGAGCCGCGGCTCGAGTTCGAGGCCGACGATGAAAAGCATCATCACCACGCCGAACTCGGCGAAATGCTGGATGCTGACCACATCGACGTCGAGGACCGCGAGGACGGGCGCAATGGCGATGCCGGCGATCAGATAGCCGAGCACCGAGCCGAGCCCGAGCCGCGTGGCAATGGGCACGGCAATCACGCCCGCACAGAGAAAGACGAAAGCTAGGAGAAGGAACTCGGCCATCGTCCCTCCGGACGGTGTGAGCGGCGCGCGGTGTCAGCGCGGCGGGATGCCAATGGGGGCGCGACCGTTGACACCGCCGCCGCCCGTATTCGATCCCGCCCGTGTGCGATCCCGCCCGTGTGCGATCCCGGGCAGGGACCGGCCGCGCGCCCTGTCAGCCCGGTCAGAGGATCTTGAAGGCCGGGCCTTCGAGGGCGGCCGCGGCGGGCAGCGGGCGCGCGTGAAAGGCGGATTTGATCCCGGAAATCCACTGTTTCGAGCGCTCGGTCAAGGCGAAGTCCTGGGTCATCGAGCGCCCGCGCGTGACCAGAATGCCGAGATCGGCACCTTCGTAACGCACGTCGCCGGGCTTCAGGATCCGGAGGAAAAAGGCCTCCTGTTCCGACTCGACCGCCCGCCGGTGATAGTCGAACCGGTCGAAGACAACGCGCCCGTCCGGGGTCAGCCGGTAGATCCCGCTCTCGGGGGCATGGGTCAGGATATCTACCGTGTCCTCGGTGTGCTTGATGACCATTTGGCTCCACGAGTCGATCATGTCCGGGTCCGCCCAGCGGGCGTTCAACTCGTCCACATCGAGCTCGAAGGGCTTTTCGGAGAACTCGAGCAGATGGAACAGGAAAAGCGGCGCATCCGCATGGGCGAACGCCGCATGGTTGGTCATCGACGAGGCGCCGGTGATCCGCGGATTGAGCTCGCCGAGCCAGATCTCGCCCGTGTTCTTGTCGATGAGGAAGTCGAGCTCGAAATAGCCGCGATAGCCCTCGGCGCGGAGTTGTTCGCCGAACCGGAAGGTCAGATCGCGGGCCGTGTCGCGGATTTCGGGCGTAAAGGCGTCATCGAAGATCTCGTTGCCGCACCAGCCGCCACGATAGGGGGTGAGCTCCTTGAAGCCGACGAGTTCGGTCATCAGCGGTCCGACGATCGTGCCCTGTTTCGTCGCGCAGGCCTCGATGGCCGAGCCGCGGCAGTCGATGCGCTTCATGATCTTGATTTCGCCCTGGCCGACGATCTCATGTTCGTGGCGGCGGAAATCGTCTTCGGACTTGATGAAAAAGGTCGTGTGGCCCGAGTCCCCGAAGGCGGATTGCAGGACCAGATCGTCGCCGATGCCGGCGTCTTTGGAGACGCGCTGGAGATCCGCATAGCTCGACAGCTCGGCGAGGGTGTTCGGCACCGAGGGGACGCCTGCCTTGTTGCCGATGCGGACGGTCTCGATCTTGTTGTCGCAGCGCTCCCGGAGCGCGGCCGGCGGGAACCAAACCTCTGCGCCGATCTCACGGGCAAGCTTTTCGGTTTCCTCGTCGAACATCAGAAAGACGAATTTGGCGCCGTCGCCGCGGCGGAACGGACCCGGATTTGGGTACCCGCAAAAACCCCGGATCGGGCGCTCCTGCTCTCAATGCCATCAACGGCTAAGCGGCTGTGATCCTGGGGCAATCCGGGTTTTTTGCGGGCGCCCATTCGCTCGCAGATCTGTGGGAGGAGCGCGCCGCCATTCGGGAGTTCGAGGGCCGTCAATCCCGGTCCGAGGCCGAGCGTGGCGCAACCGATGAAATCGGCTGGCATCCGCCCGGGAGGAGGTCGTGATCGCCAATCCACCTCAGGCTCAAAGAGTAGTCTGAGTTTGGATATCCCCGATCTGAATGATTTGGATGATTTTGACTCACAGAAGCAAACGCCCAGACGCGTTCATGGTCCTGCGAATGACCGTGAACGTAGAGCGATTGATCGCGCCTCGAGTTTTCCGAGCCGTGAAATCTCCGAGGAAGTCTCGCTTTTCGTACGCTTACCTTACGAGACCCGCGAGCGCTTCAAGCGCCTCTGTAAAACGGAGCGCTACAAATACGGTGACATGCTTGCAATTCTGATGGACGAGTTCGAGGGTCCAAAGTGAGGGCGCGATAGCAGTTGCCACAACAGGGTTGGTTGGCGAAGCCTCACCCTAGGCGCCCCTCCCTGATCTTCCCCCATGGGCCGTTGTGGAAGAGCGACTGACGGCCGCGTTGAGTCTACTTTACCGATTGCCGCAGTCTGGACCCATGTCACTCTGGATAGGGCGTTGGCTCTCAGCGCCGTTCTTAGTGCGCATGCGCGAGGGCGGCAAGATCGCGACCGCTCAGGCGTCGGACACGGACACGGTGGTGGCCTCGGCCCGCGCCTATGTGCAGTGCCTGAACAAGCTGCTGGTGCGGCGGGAGAAATCGGCGCCGGAGGCGGCGGCCGAGTAACCTGCGCCGCGGGCGGTCCGCCGGGCCGCCCGTCACCGCTCACGGGGTCTGGGTCGCAAGGTCCACCCGCACCCGGAACCGCGGCCACCTGGCCGCCTTTTACTCCGGCGTTGAGAGCGCGGCCCGACGCCGACGCCCGGTGAAGCCGAGCGCGGCAAGTCCGCCGATCAACAGCACTCCAGTAGCGGGCAGCGGGATCGCGGCTGCGGAGGCACCGACCTCGAACCGCGCGAACAGCGGATCGGTGTTGGTTGATGTGAAGACATCATTTGCGAAGGCCTCGCTCGCCACATTGACCGAATTGATGTTGATGAGCAATGTGCCGGAATCCTCTGGCTCAAGCAAACTCCCGCCAACAACCGAGAAGTTTTGCCCAAAGGCCACGGAAAACTCCGTCACTCCCAGAAAAAAGACGCCATCCGTCAAGTCTTCAGTGATGCTGCTGGTAAAATTTCTTCTAAAGTCGTCATTTTCTGCAATTATAGTTCCAGTTTCGCCGAAGAGCGTCAGCACAGTGTCAAAAACGAGACCTCGATCGGTGCTCCCTAAAGTATCAAACGTAAACGTTCCGGCCGGACCGATATTTCCCAGGTCGATGAACGTCGCAGGCGCAGACAGCGCAGCCATCGGGATAAAACTCAGCACACCCACAGCAGCGATCGAGCTCAAGGTCTTCATCGTCGTTTCCATTCGCTAATAAACCGGATTTCATAAACAACATTTCTCTCCAAAAATCAAACCTTTTGTGCTCTGCGGCATGGAGGAGCGCGCCGCCATTCGGGAGTTCGAGGGCCGTCAATCCCGGTCCGAGGCCGAGTGCGGCGCAACCGATGAGGTCGGCTGGCATCCGCCCGGGTGGAGGTCGTGATCGCCCATCCACCTCAAGCTAAAAGACTAGTCCGAGCGCAAAATGTGTGCAGCGGAGTGCTCAACCGACGGCGCTCCGCGATCGCTAATCCGCCGGAATTCGCTCCCGTAGCGCTCGCCTATGCCTGTTGCGTGGCAGGATGGCTGAACCGCCATCCCGTCCGCTCGTCACCGGACCAGTGCCTCTGGTGCGGTCAGGCAGACGATGCCTACGGCAAGGATCGATTTCGCTGATTGGCAACAAAATCTTCAGTCCGAAATAAACTATTTTTATTGACAAACAAAAGCGCAGCCTCAGCGCGCACAGACTCTCGAAGGTGCGGCAAAAAATCAACCTCCAGACCCGTATCTTGACGTTACGGCCGACGGGGCTTGTTTCCTGCGCAGAACTGCAACAACACGAGGAAGCCAGATGATCTCTTTGGCTCAGTACGACCTAATATACAATGCGTTCTCTTTCACCTTCGCAACCATGTTGGCAGCAACGCTGTTTTTTTGGTTTGGTCGAAGTCAGGTGGCGGACGCCTATAAAACCGCAATGACTGTAACGGGACTTGTGACCTTTATTGCGGCATACCATTACTTCAGGATCGGCGAGAGCTGGGAGGCGGCATATACAATCGTCGATGGTCAGCTCGTCGCGACCGATAGACCGTTCAATGCGGCCTACCGTTATGTTGATTGGCTGCTGACTGTGCCGCTGCTGCTGATCGAGCTCATTCTTGTGATGGGCTTGTCTCGGTCGGAGACGATTTCGAAAGCGACGCGCCTCGGCATTCTGGCCGCCCTCATGGTCGCGCTCGGCTATCCCGGCGAGGTCGCCGATGCGGCGTCGGACCGTTGGGTCTGGGGCATTGCGTCGATGATCCCGTTCTTGTGGATCGTCTACGAACTCTTCGCCGGGCTTCGCGAGTCAATTGCCCGCCAACCGGAGAACGTCCGCGGACTTGTGAATACGGCGCGATGGGTGACGGTACTTTCTTGGTCGTTTTACCCGGTCGTATACTTTGCGGGCGCGGTCGGGCTTGAAGGTGCAACGGCCACCACTGTGGTTGAGGTGGGTTATACCATCGCCGACATCGTCGCCAAGGTTGCCTTCGGTGTCCTCATCTACATGATCGCCGTGCGCAAGTCGGAGCACGACGCGCGCGAGGCGCCGGCGTCCCGGGCGGCTGTCCCAGCTGAATGACGCCCTGATTCCCTGGTGCGGCGGCGTTGTCGCCGCACCGACCCCCTGGCCAGTCTGGTGTTTCAATGCTCATCACGCGACAGACCACGTCCGAGGCGCCGCCTGATGCGGTTGGCCGTCTGAACGCCGCCGACACCGCAACCGATCTCGCCGCCATCGACGCCCAGATGCGCGAGGTCGCGGTCGAGATGCGCGCCGGTCGAAACAATGCCGCTGCTGATGCCGTCGACTATCACCTCGATGCGGGCGGCAGCCGGACCAGGGCGCGCTTTGCAATCGCTGCCGGAGACGCCTTGGGGCTCCCGGGCCCCGCGCGCCGGGCGGTCGGCGCCTGCTGCGAGCTCCTGCACAATGCCTCCCTGGTGCACGACGATCTGCAAGACGGCTGCGTCATCCGCCGCCAACGCGAGAGTGTAGCGGCGCGCTTCGGTCGAGACGTCGCGCTGTGCGCTGGAGACCTTCTCATCTCGTCGGCTTACGCGGCCATCGCCCCCGCGCTTGCACTCATTGGGCCCGAAGCTCTGACCCTAATTCATCGCGCTGTGGCGCAGACCATTTATGGGCAGATCGCCGACCGCAATGGCGTAGGTCCGGCGGACGGGTTTGCCGACTACGAGCGTGTCGCGGCAGACAAGTCTGGGCCCCTCCTTGCGCTTCCGCTGGAGCTCTGCCTGCTCGCGGCAAGGAAGCCGGTGACGTTGCCCGCGGCGCGCCGTGCAGGGCTCGCATTCGGCGTGGCCTATCAAATCGCCGACGACATCGCCGATGTGGATGAAGACGCTCGCGCCGGAACCGTGAACGCAGTGTTGCAGCTCGAGCGCTCACGCGGGCTTTCCCGGGATGCCGCGCGAGCCGTGGCCGCCCGGATCGCGACGGCGCATCTCGCCGAAGCCTCAGAGGCCGCATCGTCGCTCCCCCGAAATGCTGGTCTGCCGCTCACGGAAGCGGCCGCCGCCCTGTCCGATACCCTTCAGGAGAACTGAGATGCCCCGCGACACCGGTGCCCCCGCCGCGCCAAAGGCCATCGTCATTGGTGGAGGCTTCGGCGGCCTCGCCGCCGCTCTGCGGCTCCGCGCCAAAGGTCACAGCGTTACTCTCTTCGACCGCTGCCCCCGGCTCGGCGGGCGCGCTCAGGTGTTCGAGCGCGACGGGTTCCGCCACGATGCGGGCCCGACGGTGCTGACCGCACCCTACCTCTTCGACGAGCTCTTCGGCCTCTTCGGAAAGCGTCTCGAAGACTATGTGCAGCTCGTCGTTCCCGACCCCTGGTATCGCTTTCGGTTCGCCGATGGCGAAACCCTCGACTACGGGCCGACCGAAGCGCGCACCGAAGACGAGATTGCGAGACTGTCGCCAGGCGATGTCGAGGGATACCGCCGTTTTGGGCGCCATGCCGAACGGATCTACGTAAAGGCCTTTAGCGAGCTCGCCGACAAGCCCTTCCACGACCCTTTTTTCATGCTGCGCCAGGTGCCCGATCTGCTGCGCCTCAGAAGTTACGAGACGGTCTGGCAGTCCGTCTCGCGGTTCATGAAGGACGATCGGCTACGCCGCGCGTTCTCAATCCAGCCGCTCCTGGTCGGCGGCAATCCGTACGACACAACGAGCATTTACGCGATGATCAACCATCTCGAACGCGCCCACGGCGTCTGGTTTCCGATCGGCGGCACCGGAGCGCTGGTCGATGCACTGGAGCGGCTGATGGTGGAAGAGGGGATCGAGATCCGCGCTGGCGAGACCGTGGAGCGCATCCTGTTGGAGGGCGAGCGGGTGACCGGTGTTGCGCTCGCCTCGGGCAGGGAGATGCGCGCGGACACCGTGGTCTCAAATGTCGACCCCGTGCATCTTTACAAGAACATGTTGCCGAAGGACGCCTCGACCCGTTTGGCCCGCTTGCGTAGCCGCAGCAGCGAGCTCTCCATGGGGCTTTACGTGCTCTATTTCGGCGCGCATCGGCAGTGGCCCGAGGTCGCGCACCACACCGTCTGGTTCGGGGAGCGCCACCGCGAGCTTTTGGCTGACATTTTCAAGCGCAAGGTGCTCGCGGAGGACTTCTCGCTCTATGTGCACCGCCCGACGGCAACCGACGCCAGCTTCGCGCCCGCGGGGTGCGACAGCTTCTACGTTCTCTGCCCGGTGCCAAACATGCTCGGTGGGATCGACTGGGAGACCGAGGGGCCGCGGCTGCGGGACCGGATCGTCGCCGCGCTCGACGCGACCATGCTGCCTGGGCTGTCCGAGACCATCTGCGCGGAGTTTGCCATGACCCCAGCCGACTTCGCCGACAATTACCTCGCCACCGCCGGCACCGGGTTCTCGATCTCGCCGCTCTTCCGGCAATCGGCGTGGTTCCGGTTCCACAATCGCGGAGAGGGCATTCGCGGGCTCTACCTCGTGGGCGCGGGCACCCACCCGGGGGCAGGTCTGCCGGGTGTCGTGTCGTCGGCCAAGGTGCTGGACAGGCTCGTGCCCGCCGCCTCGGAGGTGGTGTGATGTCGCGTGACGCCTCTGCCGACATCCTTGCGCGGCACGGGCGCAGCTTCGCCTGGGCGGCGAGGTTCCTGCCCCGGGAACAGGCTCGCAACGCCACGCGGCTATATGCCTTTTGCCGGACGGTAGACGACCTCGCCGACCGCGAAGGCGGTCCCACGGCGGCGGCGCGCCTCGATCGGCTGAGTCGCTCCCTCGGGACCGAGCGCCCGCGTGAACCGCTCGCCAGGGCCTTCGCGGTACTCGACCGTGATGTGGGGCTGACCGTGTCAGCAGCACGGCAGCTGATCGACGGTGTGAGCAGCGATCTCTCGCCGGTGCGCGTCGGCGATCAGTCCGACCTCCTGCGTTACGCCTACCGCGTGGGCGGCACCGTTGGCATCCTGATGTGCGACGTATTGGGTGTCCACGACCCAAAGGCGCGGCGCCACGCGGTGGATCTCGGCATCGCGATGCAGCTCACCAACATCGCGAGAGACGTCGGCGAGGACGCCATGGCGGGCCGGCGCTACCTCCCCGCGCGGTGGGTGCTCGCCGAACCCGCCGAGATCCTACGGCCCACCCCCGAACTGGAGGCGTCGATCCGTCGGTGCGTGCTCCGCCTCGTCGCGCTTTCGGAGCATTACTATGCGAGCGGTGCCGCGGGCTTGCGCTACCTCCCCGTTCAACCGCGCCTTGCGATCACCGTCGCGGCTCAGCTCTACCGGGCTATCGGCACCCGCCTTTCGCAGCGGGGAGGCGACTATCTGAGCGGGCGCACGGTGGTGCCTCACTGGCGAAAGATCGCGCTCACCCTCGGCGCGGCCGTGCTCCCCCCCGCGACGCGGCGCCTTGCCCACGACCGGTCCCTGCACACCGATTTCGAAGATCTGATCCGGCCCGCAATCATGCCGGGCCCAAATCGCGGAGGGCTTGACCATGTCGCTGCCTGACACCCATGTCGCTATCCTTGGCGGCGGTTGCGCCGGGCTCAGCTTGGCGGTGCGTCTCGCCGAGCGCAGTATCCCAGCAATCGTGATCGAGCCCCGGACCGCCTATTCGGAGGATCGCACATGGTCGTTCTGGCGTGACCGGCCCGATCCGTTCGAGGATTGTGTGCGTGCGCACTGGTCGCAATGGCGGGTAAGCCATGGGACGAGCACCGCACGCCGCCGCTCCGACCGTTTGCGCTACGAGACGGTGTCGTCGCGCGCGGTGTACGACAAAGCGCTGAGGCTTTGCGCGTCCTCCTCGGTGGAAGTCCTGCTTGGGGCCTCGGTCCTCGGCGAACCCGTCTTCCGCGTTGGCGGCGACTTTTGGGAGACCGAGACGACGTCCGGAAGCCTGCAGAGCCGATACCTCGTCGACACGCGCCCCCGCCCTGCGGCAGGGCACTACGGGCAGATCTTCTTGGGCCGCGAACTGGCCTTCCCCCGCGCCGTTTTTGACACAGATGAGGTTGGCTTGATGGAATTTCGCCGGCCCCGCCGCGACCGTGTGGACTTTCTCTACACCCTACCATTCGCGCCGGATCGCGCCCTTGTAGAGGTCACCTCCTTCATGCGGGGGATACTCGAGACATCGGGCGAGACGTCTCTTGAGAGTTGGCTCGACGCCGAAATCGACGGGCTGTCGGGGGGGATGCCTTGCGAGATGATCCGCGAGGAGCGCGGCTTTATCCCGATGCTCGCCAAGCCGCTCCTGACGCGCGCCCGGCCCGAGATCCGCCGCGCCGACGCCGGCATCCGTGGCGGCGCGGCTCGGCCAAGCACCGGCTATGCCTTCCAGCGGATCCAACGATCGGCGCACATTATTGCCGAGCGGATAGCCGCCGGGCACGAAACCATCTCCGTCGATCTCGACACGCTCGGCACCCGCTTCATGGATCGGGTCTTTTTGCGCGTGATCCAGCGGCGCCCGGCGGCCGCGCCCGAGCTGTTCCTCAAACTGTTCCGAAATGCGGGCCGCGATCGGCTGGAGCGTTTTCTCTCCGGCTCCAACGCCCCTCTCGACCGCTTCGCCGTGGTCGGCGCCTTACCACCGACCCCCTTTCTGCGCGAGTTGGCAACGCCGTGAGCGACGCGCCGGCGGCGACCCCGGTGGAAAGCCCAAAGCCGGGCGTGGTTGGCGATAGTGACGATCACGCCGCCCGCCATCGGACGCTCGTGCTTCTCGCAGTGCCGGCGTTGCTCGCCGGCGCCCTGGCGGGTGCGCCGAGCCTCGAAACCCAACTCTTCCTCCTGGCCCCGCTCGTCGCAATTTTGGGCGTGCCACACGGCGCCCTCGACTGGCACATTGCCGCTCGGGTCTGGGCGCTCCGCAGCCCGTCCGCGCATCTCGGTTTTGCGGCGCTCTATCTTGGCCTCGCCGGCGCGACCCTAGTCCTATGGCTGGCAGCACCCACCGTCGGGCTCGCGTCGTTCCTCGCTTACTCCGCAGTCCATTTTGCCGACGACTGGCGGGGCGAGTTACCGTTCGCGCAACGCCTCGCTGTTGGAGCCGGGATCGTCGTCCTTCCGACTAGCGCGCATGCCGGCGAGGTGGCCGCCATCTTCGGGACGCTCGCGGACCCCGAAGGTGGCGCGGCGATAGCGGCCGCTCTCGACTGGATCGGCCTCCCGCTTTCCGTTGCCTTGATCGGGATCGCCAGTGCAGCAGCCCGCTTGGCGCCGCGGCTCGCTCTGGAAATCGCCCTTCTCGCCCTCGCCGCCTGGGTGGCACCGCCGCTGGTTTTCTTCGTTGTCTATTTTTGCTTTGTCCATTCGCCGAGGCATTTTTTGAACACGACCCGCGCGCTCGGCCTCGAGCTTGCGAGCGGTATCAAGGCCGCGGCACCCCTAACCGCGGTCGGGCTCCTTGGCGCGAGTGCGGCGGCGGGAGCGATCTGGTTTTCTGGGCTGCCACAGGACGTCGTGATCCTGCGCACAGTCTTCATTGGGCTTGCAGTGCTCACAGTGCCCCACATGCTCCTCGTTGACCATTTTCGGAGCCGGCAGAACAAGTAGGCCTGGGCGATGGTGCATGGATTGGCTGCGGGTCGCATGCTTCCTTCCGGTCAAATCAGCCGCTTAGCTGTGTGACCGGCTTGGCGTCGCGGGTCGCCTTGATTGCGAAGGCGATCCGCATGACGATCTCCTTATGCCGCGCGTCGAGGCTCCAAGCGCTCAGGCAGTCGCCACCGCGGCGCTTCGGCCTCAAGACCTCCGTCTTGACCGGGGCGCCCGGGCCTCATCCGTGTTCCGTTTGCCAGACCATCTGCCCGTGGACGGCGATTTCGAACGTGTGGCGTTCGCGCTTGGAGCCGCCGTGGGCAGTGCGGGGCGTCGGGATTAGTGGCCTGCTTGGCAGTATCATGATCTCGGGCGGCGATCCCAGCGGGCCGGCCATGACGGCGTCTGAGGTGTCGCTCTAGGTCACGGCATAGGCCAGAATCTCGCGGGTGGTCGCATCGAGCGCGAAATACAGGGCCAGTGTCCATAACATCAAAATGCTATGCGCCGGCAGAATACGCGCTGACTCTGCGTATTCTCAAAAGGTAGACGGTCGGGCTGATTGCAAATAAAAAGACACGAACTTGGGTCGACAGCATCTTGCACTTCAAAACGGTAGGATCACGCCTTCGCCCACTGAAGAAGCTGATGGGCCAGAGGAAATATGGCGAGGTCTAGCCCCAGCGCCAGCGTGGGCAGTCAAGGGCGCATCGCCTCTTGAAAGGCGGCGAGAAAGAGCGCCCAAGGCAGGCCGATTGGCATGCGGAACACAGCTGATAACGGGCCTTGCTCATGGTCGAATAGGCCGAAGGTCCCACGAGGAGCAATGCGACCGTATCGACGTACCGCGTCACGCCGCTGCGCAAGGCCTAGGTGCGGCCGGTTACCATCGAATACTTACCCGCGGGCTTTCCGTTTCGTGTTGCCCGGCGCGTCGTGCCTCGACAGATTAATAACAGACATCGCCCGCATACAGGTTAGGCTGCCGCCAGAGGGACTGCCCGGGGGCCAGTTCAGAAGCCGATCTCGTCAGCCTCGGTGGCAATTAACAATTTGAGGCCGAATTCCCGATCTGAACAAATATTGTTTGTCTGCCTTGAGCCAATCGAGAACTCAACGAGTTTTATCATCATCCTCAACATCGAACGTGTTGCCGAGGTTTCGCGCAGCGGCTGCGCGGATTTGTGTGGTCAGGAGGTTCTTGTACCGTCGCTGCCGTCGACGTGCCTTCGCTGCGGAGGCGCGCCATGCATCCCGTTTATCCTGGACTAATTCTTCAAGGTCCTCGGCATCAACGACCCTTGATGCCAGCCTTGGTGATGTTCTTTTTGCCATACTTGGGAAATGATCCGTTGCGGCAACAATGCCAATGCACGGCATGGATTTCCCGTGGTTTCAGGTCGAGTCCTCGTGCGACATTTCGGATAAGCACGATCGGTGGGGTTCGGCCCTCGCCGCTGGCAATCGACCCTACTGACAGTGCACCTCGATCTCCACGTAAAGTCGGCAGAATGAAAAGTCTGCTCTTTGTATAAAGCCGAACAATCCTGCCGCCATTAAAACAAGATTGGTAATGCGAGCTGTCAGTCTTATGACATTCCTTGTCGAATGATCTCGCTCGCATACTGAAGCACTGTCTGTGGCACACTTCTACAATCTTTGGTTGCGCTTCACACACAGGATCGTCAACGCATAAGTTTGAATTTCTACGCTGGCAGTGGGCGTGTTTACAACTTCTTGCTGTACTGCGCTTCAGCTTCAGCCCATGGTCTGTTGCCGATCGGCTCGAGGCGGCGCCGTGCATCGATCTTCGCCGAAATCGACACGATCGCCTGCCCACGGGTCGG
>JBHJGX010000075.1:0-13366 GCA_050331395.1 Paracoccaceae bacterium | reverse complement strand
GGCGCCGGGGCGGGTGACGGGTCTGCCGCCGGCTCGGGCAGCGACGTGACCGTCCACCGGGAACCGCCGCCGCCCGGCCCTGTCCGCGACCGCCGGCCCGAGGTCGAGGTCGAGAGCCGCGACCTCGTCGAACGGACCGATCTCGGCACCGTCCTCAACCTGGTGGTGATCGTCGGGACGGGGCTCGCCGCGCTCATCGGCTGGCGGGTGCCCGAAGAGATCGAGCGCGTCTATGGCGCTGGCGCCGAGTTCGGCCTCTTGTTCCCTTCCGTCGAGATGACCCCGCTCGGCCGCGGCGCCCAGGTGGTGGGCGCGCTCTGCCTCGGCCTCGTCGCCTACAGGCTCCTGCGGCTGCTCGTGGTCTTTGCCGGGATCTCGCTCATCGTGGCCATCGTGCTGCTGGCGATCGATTACGTCTTCGCGCTCGGGCTTCTCTCACTCCTCGTCTGAGCCCGCAGCTTCCGGGTCGCTCGGCGAGGGCACCGGGTCGACGCGGACGAAGGCTTCGATGCGGTCGATCTCCCGGTCGTCGCGGACGAGCCGCCCGACGCCGCGATAGAGCCCCGGCGGAAAGACCTGCCCGGCATCCGCGCCCATCCGCCGCCCGACCGCGCGGTACTCGGTCGCGCGCGCCCGCGGCATGACGTGCTCGTGGCGGGCGACCTCCTCTCCCTCCGGGCCGGTGAATTCGAGCTGCAGCCGATCCCCCGCCGAGAGCCCGAAGAAATGCACCCAGAAGACGACCGCGTCCGCGTCGGTTGTCAGCCGCGTGCGGGCGGCGATGCCGTCCTTGACCTCCTGGTAGTCCGGCAGCCGGTCGAGGATCCCCGCGGTCAGCACCCCGCCCGCCGTATAGCTGATCGCCGGATCGTCCCAAAGGGTCTCCCGCTCCTCGAAGCGGCAGCTCTCGCCGACCGCGCGGGCGTCGAAGGGGTCGATCACCCGCCCCTCGCCATCGCGCACGGCGAAGTGGAGATGCGGGAATTCGGTCGCGCCCGACAGGCCGATCTCGCCGAGGACCTGCCCGCGGGCGACCGGATCGCCGCGCTCGACGGTTAGGCTGCCCTCGCGCAGATGGCAGTATTGGGTGCGCCACCCCTGCGGATGCGAGACGATCACCGCATTGCCGCATTCCCGTCCGCGGATGTCCGGCGCGCCGGCGGCGCCGAGCGCGACATCGGGCACACCGTCGCGGGTCGCCGTGACGATCCCGGGCGCGGCCGCAAGCACATCGGTCCCGCGGAAGAGCGCGGTCATGTCCCGGAGCCGGAAATCCGTGCCGTTGTGCCCGTCATAGGTGAGCGATCCGCAGGTATGATCGACGGCGCCGCTGCCGGGGTCCCGGTCCGCATAGTTCTGGATATGGCAGGTGAGGCCGAGTGCACAGTCCACGGGCAGGCTAAGGCTCGGTGCGCCGGGCGGGGCGGCGTTGGCGGTGCCTGCGGCAAGGCAGAGGGCGGCGAGGATCGGGCGCATGGGCGGTCTCCTGTGGGAAGGGGCCGGCAGTACGCGGGCCTGATCGGGGGCGGGAGTTTGGGGCGATAGATATCGAATACGCGCAAAGGTCAGGGGGTTTTTCGTCAAAATCAACAGCGAAGGCTTTACTCTCCGACCAACCTCAGGCTTATTGGGACTTGGGGTTACCAAGAGGAGGGGTCTATGCTCCGAAGATTAATAACTGCCGCCGCGCTCACAGGTCTGGCATTGCCGGCGCAGGCGGTGCTGGTCACATATGAATTTTCGTTCGAGGTCGGCACGCCGGCCGGGCCGATTGCCGGTCCTCCCGGACGCATCGTCGAGGGCAGTTTCACGGTCGACACGGACGATACGACGACAGGGGTCGTGGATTTTTTCGGGGGCGTCACCTATCCGCTGGTGTCCTTCGAGGTGGACGGCACGTCGTTTACCGATCCCGAGATCACGCTCTTCAACGACGTGATGAACCCGCTCAGCATGACAGCCACGGACTCCTTTGTGGTGTCGGACGGCACCGATCTTGCCGTCTCCTTCATCGCGGAAGATACGTCGGTTTTCGACGGGATCGGCCTCGATCAGACCGGCGCTCTCGATCTTCCTGGCGATTTCCCGACGGGGCTCGTGGTCTTCCTCGGGGAGGGCGGTCCGAGCGTTATTGGCACGGTCACCAATCCGGACGGGTCCCAGATCATCCCGCTGCCCTCGAGCCTTGCGCTGATGTTGGGTGCCCTGGGCGTCGGGTTTCTGGTCCGCCGTCGCGCGCACGCCTGACCACCGCGTCATTGCCGCCTCAAAAAAAGGCCGCCCGATCGGGCGGCCTTTCCTTTTTTGCCCCGGCGCCCCTCACTCCGCAGTGAGAAGCGGGGGCTTGTCGCCTTCGATCTTGCGGTTCTCGGGCGGGGTCAACTCGATTGCGAGCTTCCCGTCCTTGACCACCACCGTCACCAGGCCCCCCTCCGAGAGCTTGCCGAACAAGAGCTCCTCCGCGAGCGGCTTCTTGATATGCTCTTGGATCACCCGGCCGAGCGGGCGGGCACCCATCCGGTCGTCATACCCTTTGTCGGCCAGCCACTCCGCCGCCGCGGGCGTGAGATCGATGGTGACATTCCGCTCCATAAGCTGCGCCTCGAGCTGAAGCACGAATTTCTCGACCACCTGCAGGATGACTTCCCGGGGCAGCGCACCGAACGAAATGACCGCATCGAGCCGGTTCCGGAACTCGGGGCTGAAGGTCCGCTCGATCGCTTCCTGATCCTCGCCCTGACGGGTCTCGCGTCCGAACCCGATCGCGGCTTTTGCCAGATCCGACGCCCCCGCATTCGAGGTCATGATCAGGATCACGTTGCGGAAGTTCACCTTCTTGCCGTTGTGATCCGTCAGCGCGCCGTGGTCCATGACCTGCAACAAGATGTTAAACACGTCCGGATGGGCCTTCTCGATCTCGTCGAGGAGCAGCACGCAATGCGGATGCTGATCGATCCCGTCGGTCAGAAGCCCGCCTTGATCGAAACCCACATAGCCCGGAGGGGCGCCGATCAGCCGGCTGACCGAGTGCTTCTCCATATATTCCGACATGTCGAAGCGCAGCAGCTCGACGCCGAGAAGCGAGGCGAGCTGCTTGGCCACCTCGGTCTTGCCGACCCCCGTCGGGCCCGCAAAGAGATAGTTGCCGATCGGCTTCTCCGGCTCGCGCAGCCCCGCCCGGGCGAGCTTGATTGCCGAGGCGAGCGCCTCGATCGCCCGGTTCTGACCGAAGACCGTGCGTTTAAGGTTGGTCTCCAGATCGCGCAGGGTCTCCGCATCGTCCCGGGACACCTGTTTCGGCGGGATCCGGGCGATCTTGGCCACCACGGCTTCGATCTCGCTCTCGGTGATCTTCGATACGCGGTCGGCGACCGGTTTCAAGTGCTGTGCCGCACCCGCCTCGTCGATGACGTCGATGGCTTTATCCGGCAATTTCCGATCATTGATGTAACGCGCCGAGAGATCGACCGCCGATTTGATCGCCTCGGCCGTGTAAGTCACCGAGTGGTGCTTCTCGAAGAAGGGCTGCAAGCCGCGCAGGATCTCGGTCGCATCGTCCGTCGACGGCTCGGTCACGTCGATCTTCTGGAAGCGCCGGGAGAGCGCCCGGTCCTTCTCGAAATGCTGGCGAAACTCGTTGTAGGTCGTCGAGCCCATGCAGCGGAGCGTGCCCGACTGAAGCGCCGGCTTCAGCAGGTTAGACGCATCCATCGCGCCGCCCGTCGTCGCGCCCGCGCCGATCACCGTGTGGATCTCGTCGATGAAAAGGATCGCGTCCTCGTGATCTTCGAGTTCCTTAATCACCGCCTTCAGCCGCTCTTCGAAATCGCCGCGGTACCGGGTGCCGGCCAAAAGCGCCCCCATATCGAGCGAATAGATCGTCGTGTTGGCGAGCACTTCGGGCACCGCCGCGTCAACGACTTTCTTGGCAAGCCCCTCGGCAATCGCTGTCTTGCCGACCCCCGGATCGCCGACCAGGAGCGGATTGTTTTTGCGCCGCCGGCAGAGGACCTGGATGCAACGCTCAACCTCGGATTCGCGCCCGATCAGCGGATCGATCCGGCCCGAGCGCGCCTTCGCGTTCAAATCCACGCAGAATTTGCCGAGCGACGTCTCGTCGCCGCGGCTCTCCGCATGCTCGTCGGCCTCCGCCTGATCCGCCTCTTCGGCACCGCGGACAGCCCGCGTCTCTCCATAGGCCGGGTCCTTTGCGATCCCGTGGCTCAGATAATTCACCGCGTCATAGCGGGTCATGTTCTGATCCTGGAGGAAATAGGCCGCGTGGCTTTCGCGTTCGTTAAAGATCGCCACGAGCACGTTCGCCCCGGTCACTTCCGACCGGCCAGAACTTTGAACATGGATTGCGGCCCGTTGGATCACCCGCTGAAATCCGGTCGAGGGCGTCGCTTCGACCGTATCGCCGTCGAAGACAAGCGTCTCGAGATCGTGATCGATAAACCGGGTCAGCGTCGAGCGCAGATCGCCAAGATCGACCGCGCAGGCCTTCATGACGCGGGCCGCGTCGGGTTCGTCGACCAAGGCGAGAAGCAGATGCTCGAGCGTCGCCAACTCGTGACGCCGGGCATTCGCGAACCCGATGGCGCGATGGATCGCGTCCTCTAGGGTGGCGGTCAGTGATGGCATGACAGACTCCTGTGTCTCGGTGCAAGCCGCAGACGGCGTCGACCGCGCACGGCGCGACCCCTGTCGTCTTTAACCTTGGACTTCAAACGAGATGGATCAAGAAGAACTTGCGCCCCGAGCGCGCACGGGGGGGAAAAGGGCCGCCGGCGGATCACTCTTTCTCCATGGTGCACTGCAAAGGGTGCTGGTGCGACCGGGCGCAATCCATCACCTGCGTCACCTTGGTTTCCGCCACCTCGAAGGGGTAAACGCCGACGACGGCGACGCCTTGCGTGTGGACGGTCAGCATCAGCTCATAGGCGCGGGCATGGTCCATGTTAAAGAACCGCTCCAGCACATAAACGACGAACTCCATGGGTGTATAGTCGTCGTTCAGTAACAGAACCTTGTAAAGCGAGGGTCGTTTGGTTTTCGACTTCGGCCGCGTTTTGACCGACACGTCTCCTTCGTCGCCCGGGCCATCGGGGCGCTCGGGGTTCTGCATCTTTATTCGCGGTAAGATCCGGTCGGCAGCCATGCGCTCTCGCGACGTCTCATTCGTGGTTCATCGCGAATATATCGGTCGTGCCGGCCCAGAAAAGGGGGGTGCGGCCCCCTTTTCCGTGTGGCATCGGAGCCCGAACCGGAAATATCGGTTCGAACCCGCAAAAACGGATCAAGCCCGCTCGAATTTGAACAGCTCGGTGGTGGCGTTCAGCCGCTCCGTCAGCGGATCCATGGTCTCTTTGGTTGCCGAGGCCGCGATCTCCTGCAGTTTGCCCATTTCGGCGAAGAACCCGTCAAAGCTGTTTTTGGCGAAGGCCATCTGCTTTTCCATGAGTTCGGTGACCGATTTCGAGGTGGTCATGTCTTTGGCGGCAGCCATACCGTCTTCGAGTGAACGTTTGGTGAATGCGGCGAGCTGGGCGTTAATTTCTTCCGCCGCTTTCGCTGCGCGCTTCGACGATGTCACGAGCGCTTCCATGTTCTGCTGCCCGAAAGTCGAGAAATCCTCGATCGACGCAGTCATTTTTTCGACGCCCTGCTCGATGTTCTTTTGTGCCTCAGCAGTGAATTCCTTATACTGGGCGGTCACTTCGTTGGTCATCTCGGTGTTCATTTCGCATCCTTTCGAGTGTTGCAAGGGAGTGCGCAACCGCCACTCCCGCTACGTGCGAAGCCTTTTCGACGACGCTTCAATTGTTAAGATGGCCGCTATGCTGCACTGCGTCAAGAGGGATTTTGTGCAGCGCACCATAAATGCCTCGGCGGCCGCGCGAGAGACGGCTAACCCTTTCTTAACCCTTGGAACATTAGGATTTCCCCAGCCGTCCCAGCTGTGGTACGCTTTGGCCAATGAAAAAGAGCACCTGAGGGCAAAAGTCCCGGGGCATGAGGCAAGGCGACCTGCGAATGCGGGACGAGTGGCGGGTGACAATGGCGAACTATCGGCAGCTCCGTGCGGGGCTCGGTCTTCTGCGCCTATTGGCGGCGATCTTTCTGATCTCGGCGGGCGGTGCCGGCGAGGCGAGAGCGGCGAATTACGCCGCCGTGGTCATGGACATGCGCTCGGGCGAGGTCGTGCACTCCCACGACGCCAACCGGCGGCAGCATCCGGCGTCGCTGACCAAAATGATGACGCTATATCTTACCTTTGAGGCACTGGAGAACGGACAGCTCCGCCTGGATCAGAGGGTGCGCGTCTCCAAACATGCGGCGCGGCAACCGCCGTCAAAGCTCGGGATGCGACCGGGCCAGCGGGTGACGATCCGCCACTTGATCCGGGCGACGGCGATCAAATCGGCAAATGATGCAGCGATGGTGCTGGCCGAAGCGATCGGCGGCTCTAAGCGAAAATTTGCACGGATGATGACAGCCAAGGCGCGCGATCTCGGGATGCGCAACACCACGTTCAAAAATCCGCATGGGCTTACCGAACAGGGACACTTGTCCACAGCTCAAGACATGGCGCAGCTCGCGCGTCACCTTTATTACGACTATCCGAAATACTACAATGTGTTCGGACGGAAGAAAGCGCGGGCGGCCGGCAAATGGGTGCACACGACCAACAGGTTGCTCTCGGGGTATCGCGGCGCTGAGGGGATGAAAACCGGCTATACACGGGCAGCCGGATACAATCTTGTGGCGGTCGCGGCGCGTGGGGATCGACGGGTTATCGGCGTGATCTTTGGTGGAAAGTCGTCGCGAACCCGAAACGCGCACATGGAAAAATTGCTCGATCGCGGCTTCCGCGACACCCCGCGCTATGCCGCGGAGCGTCCGCCCCGCCGAGGTCGTGCGGCAGTCGCCCTCGCGACAGCACCGCTCCCGCAGAGCCGCCCCGAGGTCGCGCCGACGGGGCTCGCCGCATTGACCGCTGCGGTCTCGGCCGAACGCGCCGGGGCGGCGACCCGCCCGGGCTCGGCTGCCATCGCGCCGACGTCGCGCGTCGAAACTGGCCCGCTCGCCGAAGTCGCGACTGCCGCGGGTGCGGGATCGGGCACTGCCGATGCGGACCCTGAGCAGAGCGCGCCCCGGCCATCCGCGACGCCTGCTCCTCCGACCGCGCCCCGTTCCCCGGCGACGCACCGCGCACCGAAACGGGCCGACACGCCCATCGCCCGGCCGTCGCGGGGGACGACGGTCGACCCGGCAAAAGCCATCCGCGTGGCGTCGGCCAGCGGCACACGCAGCACCGCTCAGGGGGCGCGGGCGGCCGCGCCTTTGCCCGAGCCAAGGCCGGGCTGGTCGGTCCAACTCGGCGTTTTCCTAACCGAGGCGAACGCCCGCGCGCGGCTTGCGGCCAAGGATGTGGACCATTTGCCGATGATTGCGCGCGTCGGTCGCGTGATCGAACCTGGGCGCACACGCGCGGGCAAAACGCTCTACAAAGCGCGGCTGACAGGGCTCGATCAGGAGGCGGCGACCCAGGCCTGCGCTCGGGTCCGGAAATCGGGGCGGGACTGTTTGGCAATCGCGCCCCGACGTTGAGCGATCTGGAAAGCCGGCCGGCGGTGCGATCTCAGCCTCCGCTCCCGCCCGCCCGCCGGCAGTTCGGTCTCAGGATCGGCCGACCGAGGTATAGCGGAAGCCCGCCGCCCGGGCCTCGGACGGGCGATAGATGTTGCGAAGATCCACCATCACATCGCCCCGCATCGCCTGCTTGAGCCGCGTCAGATCGAGCGCGCGAAACTCGTTCCACTCGGTCACGATCACCAGGGCGTCCGCCTCCCGCGCCGCGTCATAGGCGTCCTCGTGCCAACTGACCCGCGGTAAGAGCGCCTCGCCCTCGCGCCGGCCGGCCGGGTCCGAGACCCGCACCTCGGCCCCTGCGCCGATCAGCGCCGGCACGATGGTGAGCGCGGGGCTCTCGCGCATGTCGTCGGTGTTCGGCTTGAACGTCACGCCGAGAACCGCGATCCGCGCGCCCGCCACCCGGTCGTCGAGCGCCTCGACGATGCGCCGGGCCATGGCGCGTTTGCGCGCCTCGTTGACCGCGATCACCGTCTCGACGATCCGCAGGGGCGCAGCGTTTTCCTGGCCGGTGCGGGCGAGGGCGGAGGTGTCTTTGGGAAAGCACGAGCCGCCGAAGCCCGGCCCGGGATGCAGGAATTTCGAGCCGATCCGGCCGTCGAGGCCGATCCCCTTGGCCACCTGTTGAACGTCACCGCCGACGCGCTCGCACAAATCCGCGATCTCGTTGATGAAGGTGATCTTGGTCGCGAGGAACGCATTCGACGCGTATTTGATCATCTCGGCCGATTCGAGATCCGCATGGACCAGGGGCGTCTCGCGAAGGTTCAACGGGCGGTAAATCTCGTCGAGCACGGCGCGGGCGCGCGCGCTCTCGCTGCCGGCGACGACCCGGTCGGGCCGCATGAAATCCTCGATCGCCGCCCCCTCGCGCAAGAACTCCGGGTTCGAGGCAATGTCGAAGGCGGCGTCCGGGTTGGCCGCGCGGATCCGCCGGGCGACCTCGCGGTTCGTGCCGACGGGCACGGTCGATTTTGTCACCACCAGGGTATAGCCCGAGAGATGCGCGGCGATCTCCTCGGCGGCGGCAAAGACGTAGGAGAGATCCGCATGCCCATCGCCCCGGCGCGAGGGCGTGCCGACCGCGATGAAGACCGCATCCGCCTCGGCGACCGGTTCGGCGAGATCGGTCGTGAAGCGAAGGCGGCCCGACGCCTGGTTCCGGGTCATCAGGTCCTGGAGCCCGGGCTCGTAGATCGTGACCTCGCCCGCCTGGAGCCGCGCGATCTTCGCGACGTCTTTGTCCACGCAGTCGACTTCGTGCCCAAAATCCGAGAAACAGACCCCGGAGACGAGCCCCACATAGCCCGTTCCGATCATCACGATGCGCATGGGCTCCCCCTTCGCCTGGCCGCGGCCGGCTCGCTTCTACTGCACCGGCCCGACTTGGGGCAACTCAAGCGCTTTGACCATGTCGCGGACCTCTTGCCGGGCGGCCACATGGCTGAGGGTGAGGTTGACGATCCCGCCTTGCTTGAGGTCGAGGAGCGTCAGGCCGTTCAGGAACAGTTCGCGAAAGATCACGCGCTCGGAAAAGCCCGGGATCACGCGGAAGCCGATGCGTTTGGAGAGATCGCCGAGGACCTTGCCGACGCGCCGGCGGTTGCGGCTGTCGAGCGTGGACATGCGGTTTCGCAGGACAACCCAGTCGGTCGGTCGAAGGCCCGCGGCCGCGCGGCGCTGACGTGCGGCCCAGACGTGTTCGGCATAGATCGACGGCCCGAGCACCTTGCCGGTCGGCGGGTCGACCCGGCCGAGCAGGTCGAAATCGATCATGCTGTCGTTGATCGGGCTAATCAGCGTATCGGCGGCGGCGTGGGCGGCCTCGGTGAGCGCGGTGACGGCGCCGGGTGTGTCGATGATCACGAAGCTGCAGTCACGGGAGAGCTCGTCGATCGCCGCGTTCAGGCTGGCCGCGTCCTCGTCGTCGGCCGCTTGGCGGAGCGCGGCTTCGGATCGCCGAAGCTCGATCCGCCGGGGCATCAACAGATCCACGCCCGAGCGCCGGCCGTAGCCGTCGCGGTTCGAGATGTAGCGAAAGAGGCTCTGCTGGCGGAGATCGAGGTCGAGCGTGCCGACCCGGTGGCCGTCCCGCAAAAGCGCGACCAGCAGATGCATGGCCGTGGTCGACTTGCCCGATCCGCCTTTTTCATTGCCGAGCACGATGACATGCGCACGGGTCGAGGGGCGGTCGGACATCTTCAAGGGCACGCAGGTTGCGCGGAGGTCGACCCCCGCCGGGGATCAGAAACCGAAGCCTTCGAACTTCTTCTTGAACTTCGAGACGCGGCCGCCGGTATCCATCAGCCGCTGATTTCCGCCCGTCCAGGCGGGGTGGCTGTTCGGGTCGACTTCGAGCGCCAGCTCGTCGCCTTCCTTGCCATAGGTCGAGCGGAGCTGAAACGTCGTGCCGTCGGTCATCTTGACCGTGATCATGTGATATTCGGGGTGGATGTCGGCTTTCATCGGCCTCGTCTCCAGAGAATCGTGCGGGCCGCGCGGAGCGCGGGCAAACCGGTCGGATCGCGGCTCGATATACGAGCGGGGGAACGCCGGCAAGGGGGATCAGCCCTCGCCGTCGGTCGGATCGCTCGCCGGTGTCTTCGGTCCCAGATACCAAAGGATCGGTAGGGCAAGGAGCGGGGTGACGATCAAGCTCGCCACAAACGTCGTGAACGGGTGGCGGCCCTGGCGATGGGCGATCCAGGCCGCAAGGCCGGAGCCGCCGATCCAAAGCGGATAGACCCAAAGCTCCTCGGCGCCGCCCATCAGTCGAGCCCGTACTGCGATTCGTAGAGGGGCTCGAGGCTCGCTTCCTCGAAGAGCGAGCTGACCGACGTGTCGTTCGCCACATTGGTCACGGCCTGGGCGAAGAGGGGCGCGATCGAGAGCACGCGGATCTTCTCGACGGCTTTCACCGCGGGGGTGGGCTCGATCGAGTCGGTGATGACCACGCTCTCGAGCGAGGAGGCGGCGATCCGTTCGGTCGCGGGCCCGGACATCACGCCGTGCGAGGTATAGGCGTGGACCTCGCGCGCGCCCTCGGTGATCAGCAGGTCGGCCGCCTTGCAGAGCGTGCCGGCGGTGTCGCACATGTCGTCGACGATGATGCAGGTGCGGTCCTTGACCTCGCCGATCAGCACCATTTCCTCGATCTCCCCGGCGCCCGCCCGGCGCTTGTCGACGATAGCGAGCTCGGAATGGAGCCGTTTCGCCAGGTCGCGCGCCCGGACCACGCCGCCCACATCCGGCGAGACGACGACCACGTTCTCCGGCGCTTCGATCATGTGTTTGATGTCGAGGGCGAATAGCGGCGCCGCATAGAGGTTGTCGACGGGGATGTCGAAGAAGCCTTGGATCTGCCCCGCATGCAGGTCCATCGTAAGCACCCGGTCGATGCCCGCATGGGTGATCAGGTTCGCGATCAGCTTGGCCGAGATCGGCGTGCGCGCCGAGGTGCGCCGATCCTGCCGGGCATAGCCGAAATAGGGCATGACCGCGGTGATCCGCCGGGCCGAGGAGCGCCGCACCGCATCGGTAATGATCAGGCATTCCATCAGGTTGTCGTTGGCGGGTTTCGAGGTCGGCTGCAGGATAAAGACGTCCTCGCCGCGGACGTTCTCGTGGATCTCGACGAAGATCTCGCTGTCGTTGAAGCGCTCGACCCGGGCGGGGGCGAGTTCGACCCGTTCCCCCCGGTGCATCGACATCCGCCGCGCGATCCCTTCGGCGAGCGGCCGGTTGGCGTTGCCCGAGATGAGCTTCATGCGGTGGTCCCTCTGCCGCCCCGATAGGGTCTGTTAGCAGGGCGTTTCGCAGATGCAAAGACGGGCGCTCTCAGGCGGCGAGGGCGGCCGTCGGGATGCGGACGCTCCGGTGTCGGGCGCTCAGGGCCTCAGATAGGGCGCGAGGAGGGGCCCGAGGCGGGCGAGCTCGGCGGCGAGGCCCGGCCCGTCGCGCCGGTCGAAGAGGGCGGCCGCGCGGGCGAGGCGCTGGGTGGCGTCCGCGCGGATCGGACCGGGCAGCGGGCGCGCAACCAGGCGGGAGAGCGGCCCGAGGCCGGCGGCGAGGGCGAGGGCGAGGACCGGGTCGCCCGTCGCCTCGGCGAGCGTGCGCTCCGCAAGATCGATCCCGGCGAGAAGCCCCGCTTCGTCGCCCCGGCGGGAGAGGCGCGCCGCCTCCGCCATCGCGGCATCGTGCCGGGGCTCGGCGCGGGCGACCGAGAGCGGCGCGGCCGCAGCCAAAAGAAGCGCGCGCCCCTCGCCCGCGGCGGCGACAGGGCGGGCCGCAAGACGGAGCGCGAGCGCGGCCGCCCCGGCGATCCGCGTCCCATCGGGCGCCCCGGCCACGAAGGTGCCGCCCGCCGCCCCGCGGCGCGCCTCCACCAGACCTTGCGCGGCGAGTGCCTTCAGCGCCTCGCGCACCACCGGACGGGAGACGCCATAGCGCGCGACGAGTGCCTGTTCGCCCGGCAGCCGGTCCCCCGGCCCGAGCTGCCCGGCCAGGATCGCGGCCCGGATATCCGCGGCAAGCGCCGATCCGGCCGTCGGCGGCCCATCCTCTCGCCCCTCGCTCATGCGCCTCCGGGGCCATCGCGCAGGCCGCTTGTCAAGCGTCGCGGTGGCTGACAGGCTGGCGATCCGGCCGCCGGGGTCGGCAAAGAGAGACCGAAGGGGGACAGATCATGGGGATTCGCGCGATCCTTTTGCAGAAGGCCGAGGACGGCACGGTCACGGCTGGCATCGAGGAGATCGAGGAGGATCGTCTGCCCGCGGCGCCGGGCGAAGCGGTGACCGTCGATGTGGCGCACTCGACGCTCAACTATAAGGACGGGCTTTGCCTCACGGGCGGCGGCGGGCTGGTGCGGAGCTACCCGCATGTGCCGGGGATCGATTTCGCGGGCACGGTGCGCACCTCCGAGAGCGACCAGTTCCGGCCGGGCGATCCGGTGGTGCTGACCGGCTGGCGGGTCGGCGAGGCCTGGTGGGGCGGCTATGCGGAACGCGCGCGGGTGAAGGCCGGCTGGCTGACGCCCTTGCCCGGCGATCTGACCACGCGCCAGGCGATGGCGGTCGGCACGGCGGGGTTCACAGCAATGCTGGCGATCATGGCGCTCGAGGATCACGGGCTCGCCCCGGATCAGGGCCCGGTGCTGGTGACCGGCGCGGCCGGCGGCGTCGGCTCGGTCGCGACCGCGATCCTGGCCAATCTCGGCTACGAGGTCGCCGCGGTGACCGGCCGGCCCGAGACCGAAGGCTATCTCCGCGAGCTCGGCGCGGACCGGATCGTCGCCCGCGAAGAAATCGCCGAGACCGTAAAACGTCCGCTCGAGAGCGAGACCTGGGCGGGGTGTATCGATGCGGTGGGCGGGGCGATGCTCGCCCGCGTGCTCGGCCAGATGAAATACGGCTGCTCGGTCGCGGCGGTCGGGCTCGCGGGCGGGGCGGCGCTGCCGGCGACGGTGATCCCGTTCCTGCTCCGGGGCGTGAACCTCCTCGGCATCGACAGCGTGATGCGCCCGCAGCATGACCGGACGGTCGCCTGGGGCCGGATCGCGCGGGAGCTGCCGATGGACAAGCTCGAGAGCATGATCGTGCCGGCGACCCTCGAGGATCTACCGGCACTCGGGCCGAAGATCCTGAAGGGCGAGGTGAAGGGCCGGGTCGTCGTCGACATCTGAAACGCGGCGCGACCGGGCCGGTTTGCGGGG
>JBHJGX010000074.1:0-3755 GCA_050331395.1 Paracoccaceae bacterium | reverse complement strand
CCGATCGCCCCCGCCCGCCGAGCAATCGCCTTCGGGAAGGCGGCATCAGGGGCGCAGGGTGAGCGTGTCGCCCTCGACCGAGAACCCTGCGAAGCGGTCGAGGAAGCGCATGCCGAGGAGCGATTGTTCGAGCGCGCCGCCCGAGACGACCGCAGGCACCTGCCGCGCAGTGATCCCCGCAAGCGTCACCCGATCGAGTTCGACCGGCGCGACGCGCACGACCCCGTTCGCGGTCACGGCCGCGCGGGTATAGGCGAGGCGGTCGCGGTCGATGCCCGCCCTGCGGGCGTCGCGGGCGGACAGCACCAAATCCGTGGCGCCCGTATCGACGAGAAAGGCGACCGGGGTGCCGTTCACCTCCATTCGGGCGTGGAAATGACCGTCGGCTGCCCGGCGGAGCCGTATCTCGCCACCCGGCCCCTCCACGGCCACATCGGTCATCAGCTGGCCGGCAATCTCGTCCTTGAACCCGTAGGCGAGCACGGCGCCGAGGAAGAGCAGCACCCAGATCGCCGCGTTCTGGACCGCCGCGCCGAGGCGGTCGCGATACTCGTAAAAGACATAGGCCGCCACGGCGAGGCCGAGGAGGCTGAGATAGACCACCCGTGCCTGGGCGTCCGCATCGAGATCGGCCATCGGGTCCTCCGTTCTGCTCTGGCAACATAGGCCCGGCGGTGCCCGTCTGCGAGGGAGACGGCGGCGCATGACGGGAGGGGGCATGACGGGACGGGGCATTCGGGGACCGGGCATGACTGGACGGGACCCCGCCCCTTTGCTAGCGGTCGGGGCATGCTCACGATCCGCGATCTCGCCTTCTCCATGGCCGGCCGGCCGCTGCTCGAGGGTGCTTCGGCGCAGATCCCGGCCGGCAGCCGTCTGGGTCTCGTCGGGCGGAACGGCTCGGGCAAGACCACGCTCTTTCGGTTGATCCGGGGCGAGCTGACCCCCGACCGGGGCGAAATCGCGCTGCCGCCCAAAGCCCGGATCGGCGGGGTCGCCCAGGAGGCGCCGGCCGAGGACCGGGCGCTGATCGAGACCGTGCTCGCAGCCGACACCGAACGCGCTGCGCTGCTCGCCGAGGCGGAGACCGCAACCGAGCCCGGGCGGATCGCCGAGATCCAGACCCGGCTCGCGGATATCCAGGCCCATTCGGCCGAGGCGCGGGCGGCCACGATCCTTGCGGGGCTCGGCTTCGATGCGGTGGCACAAGCCCGGCCGAGCCGCGAATTCTCGGGCGGGTGGCGGATGCGGGTCGCGCTTGCCGGCGTTCTGTTCGCGGCCCCGGATCTCTTGCTCCTCGACGAGCCGACCAACTACCTCGATCTCGAAGGGGCGGTGTGGCTCGAGCAGTATCTCGCCCGCTATCCCCACACATTGCTGATCATCAGCCACGACCGGGGGCTCCTCAACCGGGCGGTGAACGGGATCCTGCACCTCTCGGAGCGCCGGCTCACGCTCTATGGCGAGGCCTATGATGGGTTTGCGCGGCTCCGACGGGAGAAGGCGATGCAGGCGGAGGCGGCGGCGAAGAAACAGGCGGCCGAACGGGCGCATTTGCAGAGCTTCGTCGACCGGTTCCGCTACAAGGCGTCGAAGGCCAAACAGGCGCAATCTCGGGTCAAGCGCCTCGAGAAGATGGAGACCATAGCCACGGTCGCCGACGCGCAGGTGGCGCCCATTCGCTTTCCCGAGGCCGAGGCCTTGCCGCCGCCGCTGTTGCGCCTCGAAGGGGCCGAGGTGGGTTACGACGGGCGGGCGGTGCTGAAGCGGCTCGATCTCCGGATCGACCAGGACGACCGGATCGCGCTTTTGGGTGCGAACGGTCAGGGCAAGTCGACGCTTGCGAAACTGATCGCGGGCAAGCTCGCGCCGATGACCGGGGTGCGGATGCCGGCCGCCAAGCTGCGGATCGGCTTCTTCGCCCAGCACCAGACCGAGGAGCTCGTGCCCGAAGAGACCCCGCTCGCCCATATCGCCCGGGCGCGGCCTTCGGTCGAGCCGGCCAAGCTCCGAGCGTTGCTTGCGGCAGGCGGGACCGGGGCCGATATCGCGGAGACGCCGGTGTCGAGCCTTTCGGGCGGGCAGAAGGCGCGGCTGATGCTAACGATGGCGGCCCTTGACGCACCGCATCTGATGATCCTGGACGAGCCGACCAACCATCTCGACATCGAGAGCCGGGACGCGCTCGTCCGGGCGCTCAATCTCTTCGACGGGGCGGTGATCCTGATCACCCACGATGCGCATCTTGTCGAGCTGGTGGCGGACCGGCTGTGGCTCGTCAAAGACGGCCGGGTCGCGCCCTATGACGGCGATCTGAGCGATTACCGCCGCATGCTGCTCGAGACCGAGCGCGGGGACGGGCCGGGGTCCGTCGCGACCCCGTCCGAGCGCAAGCGCGGGCGGCGAGAGGCGGCGGAGACACGCAAAGCGCTGGCGCCGCTTCGAGCCGAGGTCAAGGCGTGCGAGGAGCGGATCGAGAAGATCGAAGAGATGCTCGCCAAGCTCGACGCGCGGTTGGCCGACCCGGCGCTTTACGAGAAGCCGTCTGGGACCATCGAGGCGTTGCACGCCAAACGGGGCGAGATCCTGGCGGCGCAGGAGCGGGCCGAGGCCCTTTGGCTCGACGCCTCCACCCGGCTGGAGACGGCGGAAGCGGCGGCCCACGACGCGGCATGAGGGCTTAACCCTGCCGATTGAGCGACGGGCAACCGGGGGCTGTTACCCCGGCGTCCGCATCAGGATCGATCGCGTAAGGAGACCGCCATGCACACGCCCACCCATCTCGTCGCCGCCGTTGTCCTCGCCTATGCGGGCGCGGTGATCCTCTGGCATTTCGGCCAATCCGAAGGCGCGACAGGGCTCATCGGCCTTGCGAGCGGCTATGCGCTCGCCGGTTGGGGCTTTGCTCTGCGGCGACGGGCGCGGGCGCTCGATGCCGCCCGTCAGGCCCCGGATAGGCGCCGTGCCGAGGACATGCTCGAGGCCTGAGCGCGCGCCTCGAAGGGGGCGTCCGGGCGCAGCGGGACCAGCGCGCTTTGCAGGGCTTGACCGCAACCGCGTCGAGCGCCGAGATGCCGGCCATGGCCGAGGGCGCGATCAACACCTTTGCAACGCTTTTCGTGGTGATCGATCCGATCGGCACCGCGCCCCTTTTCATCGCATTGACGGCGGGGATGGCCGCCCAGGACCGCCGCCGCGTCGCGCTCCGCGCGGTGGGGATCGCGACGGGGGTGCTCTTGCTGTTCGCCTTTGCGGGGGAGGCGGTGCTCGGCTTTGTTGGGATCTCCATGCCGGCTTTCCGGATCGCGGGCGGGATCCTGCTTTTTCTGACCGCGATCGACATGCTCTTCGAGACCCGGACCGAACGGCGCGAGAAGCGCGTGGAAGACGAGCGCGCGACCGCCGACGATCCTTCGGTCTTTCCGCTCGCGATACCGCTAATCTCGGGGCCGGGAGCGATCGCGGCGATGATCCTGCTGATGGGCGGGCGCGAGGGCGATCCGGCCGGGCAGGCGGTGGTGGTCGGTTCCATGCTCTCGGTGATGGCGATCACCTACGGGGTGTTCCTGCTCGGGGCGCCGATCGAGCGGGCGCTCGGCCGGACCGGGGTGATGGTGCTGACGCGGCTCTTCGGCATGCTGCTTGCCGCGCTTGCGGTGCAGTTCGTCATCGACGGGGTCGACCAGATCGCGGGACGCGCACTCGGCGGCTGACCGCGCGGGGGGAGGCCGACGGCCCGCCCGCCCACCCCCGCC
>JBHJGX010000073.1:0-8482 GCA_050331395.1 Paracoccaceae bacterium | reverse complement strand
GGCATGGGCCACGCGACCGGCCAGGAGAGCGCCGGCACAGTCCACCCCTGCGAGGAGGCCGCGCTGGCGCGGGGCGCGGTCGGCGCGCTCGATGCGCCGGCCTGGGCCGACCGCCGGCCGGGAGGGCAGGGATGAGCGCGCCCACGCCGCTCTGGACCGCGGGCGAGGCCGCGGCCGCGGCCGGGGCGGTCCTCTCGGGCGCCCTGCCGAGCGCGCCGATCTCGGGCGTGTCCATCGACAGCCGCGAACTGATGCCGGGGGATCTGTTCGTCGCGCTCGCGGGCGAGAACCGGGACGGGCACGCCTTCGTCGCCGATGCGCTTGCCCGGGGCGCGGCGGCGGCCCTCGTCGCCCGACGGCCCGACGGGCTTTCGCCCGATGCGGCGCTTCTCGAAGTCGACGACACTCTCGCGGGTCTGCGGCGGCTCGGGGCGGCGGCGCGTGCCCGCCTCGCGCCCGAGGCCCGGGTCGTCGCGGTCACGGGCTCGGTCGGCAAAACCTCGACGAAAGAGATGCTGCGGGTGATGCTCGCGGCAGTCGGCGCGACCCACGCGGCGGTGCGGAGCTTCAATAACCACTGGGGTGTGCCGCTCACCCTTGCCCGGATGCCCCGCGAGACCCGCTTTGCCGTGCTCGAGATCGGCATGAACCACGCGGGCGAGATCACGCCGCTCAGCCGGCTCGCCCGGCCGCATGTGGCGATGGTGACGACCGTCGAGGCGGTCCATCTCGAGAACTTCCCCGACGTCGCCGGCATCGCCCACGCCAAGGCGGAGATCTTCGCGGGCCTCGAGGAGGGCGGCACCGCGGTCCTGCCGGCCGACAATGCCTATCTGCCGATCCTCGCCGAGGCCGCCCGGGCTGCGGGCGCGCGTCTCAGCCGCTTCGGCAACGCCGCGGACGCGGAGATCGGTCTCGAGCGGATCTCGGCGGGCGCAGGGGTCATGTCGGTCTCGGCCCGGCTCGATGGCGAACCGGTGGTCTTTCGCCTCGCCGCTGACGGCCGGCATTTCGCGATGAACGCGGTCGGCGCGCTGGCTGCGGCCGTCGCCGTCGGCGCCGATCCGGCCCGGGTCCTTCTTGCTCTCGGGCGTTGGCGCCCGCCGGGCGGGCGCGGCGCGCGGTTCCGCCTTCTTCTCGGACCCGGCGGGCTCGACGGCTAGATCACCGTGATCGACGAGAGCTACAACGCGAACCCCGCCTCGATGCGTGCGGCTTTCGATGTCCTCGCTGCCCAGCCGGTCACCCATGATATCGGTCGTATCGCCCGCGGCCGGCGGATCGCCTTTCTCGCGGACATGCTCGAATTGGGTGCGGAAGAGGTGGCGATGCATGCCGCCCTCGCCGACCTGCCGGCGATCGCCGGCATCGACGTCTTTCACTGTTGCGGACCGCGGATGCGGGCCTTCCATGCGGCACTGCCGCGGGCCAAACGGGGGCATTGGGTCGAGCATTCCGAGGCGCTCGCCGAAAAGGCCCGGCGTTCGGTTGACGCGGGAGATGTGTGCATGGTCAAGGGCTCGAACGGAATGCGGATCGGCCGGGTCGTCGAGGCGCTCCGGCGGCTCGGAGCGGTGGCGCCCGACCGCGCCGAGGAGGCGTAGTATGCTCTATTCCCTTTCCGCCCTCAGCGATGGCGGCGACGTGTTCAACCTCTTCCGCTACATAACCTTTCGCGCGGGCGGGGCGCTTCTGACCGCACTCTTGTTCGGCTTTCTGTTCGGACGGCCGATCATCGAGTATCTGCGGCGGACCCAGCGCAAGGGGCAGCCGATCCGCGCCGACGGCCCGCAAAGCCACATCGTCGCCAAGGCGGGCACGCCGACCATGGGGGGCGTGATGATCCTCGCGGCGCTCCTGATCTCGACGCTTTTGTGGGCCCGGCTCGACAACGGCTTCGTCTGGATGGTCTTGCTGGTCACCGCGGGCTTCGGCGCGATCGGCTTTGCCGACGACTACGCCAAAGTCACCAAATACAGCCACAAGGGCGTCTCCGGGCGGATCCGGCTCGTGATCGGCTTGACCATCTCGCTCGCCGCCGCACTCTGGGCCTCGACGCTGCAACCCGAGGCGCTGCGAACCGCCGTCGCCGTGCCGTTCTACAAGGACACGGTGATCGACGCGGGGCTCCTGTTTTTCCCCTTCGCGATGATCGTCATCGCCGGCAGTGCCAACGCCGTCAACCTGACCGACGGGCTCGACGGGCTCGCGATCATGCCGGTGATGATTGCCGCCGGCTCGCTCGGGGTGATCGCCTATGTGGTCGGGCGGACGGATTTTACCGAGTACCTGCAACTGAACTATGTGCCGGGCACGGGCGAGCTGATCATCATCGCGGCGTCCATCATCGGCGCAGGGCTCGGGTTCCTCTGGTACAACGCCCCGCCCGCCATGGTGTTCATGGGCGACACCGGCAGCCTCGCGCTTGGGGGCTGCCTCGGGGCCATGGCCGTCGCCGCGAAACACGAGATCGTCCTGGCCATCATCGGCGGGCTTTTCGTGCTGGAAGCGGTCTCGGTCATCGTCCAGGTGGCGAGCTTCAAGCTCACGGGCAAACGCGTCTTCAAAATGGCGCCGATCCACCACCATTTCGAGCAGAAGGGCTGGCAGGAGCCGACGATCGTGATCCGCTTCTGGATCATCTCGATCATCCTTGCGCTCATCGGCCTGGCCACGCTCAAGGTGCGCTGAAGGGGGGCCGCGTGACCTTTTCGCTCCGTCCGCCCCGGCCCGAGGAGGCCAGCGAGGCCGCCACCGTGCTCCTCGCCCGGGTCGCGTCGGTCGAGGAGGCGCTTGAGCCAGTGGCTGGCGTCGCGGGGTCGATCGGCATGCCGGCCGAGGCCATGGTCGTCACGCTCGAGACCGTGGAGACCTGGCGCGGTGTCCATCTGCCCGTACGACGGGTGCTCTGGCGCTCGGGCGGGCCTGCGCGCGCAGCCGGCCTCGCCGATCCGACCGGACCCGAGATCCGGATCGCCGCGCTCGTGCCGCCGGGGACGTCGCCGCGCGGCTATGTCGAGCAGACCTATCACCTTCTCTACGAGGGGCACCGTCCGACGGATGCGCTCGAGCATTTGAAGGACGCGCCGCTCGAGGAGATTTTCGCCGCGGTCACGCCGTTCCGGCCGGTTGAGGACCTCGCAGGCGGGGTGCTCGAGGAGTTCCTCCAACAGAGCGGGCAGGTCGCCCCGTGGCTTTTGCCGGCCGATCCCGAGACCCGCGCCCGCGTGCGTTCGGCCATCGGTCTCGCCCCATGATCGCGGTGCGTGGATACGAGGGCCAGCGGGTCGGCGTCCTCGGCCTCGGTCGCTCCGGGCTGGCCACGGCGAGGGCGCTCGCCGCCGGGGGCGCGGAACCCCTTTGTTGGGATGACGGCGAAGCCCCGCGCGCCCGCGCCGAGGCGGAGGGGCATCTGATCGCAGATCTCTCCCGGCCGCGCGAGGCGGCCTCCCTCGCGCTCCTCGTGGTCTCGCCGGGGATCCCGCATCTCTTTCCCGAGCCGCATCCGGCCGTGGCCCGCGCGCTCGAGACCGGGACGCCGCTCGACAACGACGTCGGTCTCTTCTTCCGGGCGCTGCTGGCGATCGCCGCCGAGGAGGAGCCCGACGGCCCGCCCCCGCGGATCGTCGCAGTCACCGGCTCGAACGGCAAATCGACGACGACGGCGCTGATCGCGCATCTGCTCACGAGCGCGAAACGAGCGGCGCGAACGGGCGGCAATATCGGCCGGGCGCTCCTCGATCTCGACCCGCCCGAGGCCGGCGAGACGTTGGTGATCGAGCTTTCCTCCTACCAGATCGAGCTCGCCCGCGCGCTTGCCCCCGACCTCGCCGTCTTTCTGAACCTCACGCCCGATCATCTCGACCGCCATGGGGGCTTCGGCGGCTATTTCGCGGCGAAACGGCGGCTCTTCGAGCAAGGGGCACCCGAACGCGCGGTGATCGGCACCGACGACGTCTATGGTCGGTTCCTCGCCGCCGCGGCCGGTCCCGACGCGATCCGGGTGACGCTGGCGAAGCCGCCCGAGGACGGCTGGTCGGTCTCGGTGCGCAAAGGCTTTCTTGCCGAACGCCGGGACGGGCGTCAGCTCGCCGCCATCGATCTGCGCGCGGCTTCCGGGCTCCAAGGCACCCACAATCACCAGAACGCCGCCGCGGCTTATGCGGCGGTGCGCGCGCTCGGCCTCGGGCCCCGGCAGATCGAACCGGGCCTCGCCGCCTTTCGCGGCCTCGCCCACCGGGCCGAGCGGATCGCGACCCTGGCCGGCGTCCTCTATGTGAACGACAGCAAAGCCACCAACGCGGAGGCGGCCGAGAAAGCGCTGGCCACCTATGAGCGGATCCGCTGGCTGGCTGGCGGCCGCGCCAAGGAGGGCGGGATCGCCGCCCTCGCGCCCGTTCTGCCGCGGGTTGAGAAGGCGTATTTCTTTGGCGAGGCGGCGCCGCTTTTCGCCCGGCAACTCGCGGAGATGGCCGGCCCGCCCGCCGAGATCCATGCGGACATGGCCGCGGCCTTCGCGGCGGCGCATGCGGAGGCGGCCGAAGGCGAGACGGTCCTACTCTCTCCCGCCGCCGCCAGTTTCGACCAATTCCCCGATTTCGAGGCCAGAGGCGAGGCGTTCCGCGCCCTCGTCGCCGAAAAGGAGACCGAGCGATGACCGAGATCGCCTTCCGCGCCCAGGCTCCCGTGCGCAGCGAGACCGCGAGCGTCGAGGATTGGTGGCGCAGCGTCGACCGCTGGTCGCTCGGTGCAATCTTCGCGCTTGCCGTCGCGGGGCTCGTCCTCGGGCTCGCCGCGTCACCGCCCTTGGCCGAAAAGAATGGCCTTTGGACCTATCACTACGTCATTCGACAGGTGGTCTTCTCCGGGCTCGCGCTCGCGATCGCCGTCGCGCTGTCGATGGCGAGCCCGGTTTCGGTGCGTCGGATCGGGGTGCTGCTGTTCCTCGCGTCGGCGGTGGCGGTGGCACTTTTGCCGGCCTTCGGCACGGATTTCGGCAAGGGCGCGGTCCGCTGGTTCTCGCTCGGCTTCGCCTCGGTGCAGCCCTCGGAATTCCTCAAGCCGGGCTTCGTGCTGATGGCCGCCTGGCTGATGGCCGGTGCGAAGGAGACCGACGGGCCGCCGGGGCGGGTGCTCTCGGGGCTGCTCGCGGTCACGCTCGCGGCGATGCTGGCGATGCAGCCCGATTACGGGCAGGCGGCGCTTCTCGTGGCCGTTTGGTCGGCGATGCTCTTCGTCTCGGGCGCGCCGATCTGGCTGTTGCCCGGGCTCGGGCTCGCCATCGGGCTCGCGGGCACTGCCGCCTATTTGAATTCGAGCCACTTCGCGAGCCGCATTGACGGGTATCTCCAGGGCGCGGTCGACCCGCGCACCCAGCTCGCCTATGCGGAATCGGCGATCCGCGAGGGCGGGCTCTTCGGTGTCGGCGCCGCGGCCGGCTCTGTCAAATGGACGCTGCCGGACGCGCACACGGATTTCATCATCGCGGTCGCGGCCGAGGAATTCGGCCTCCTCCTCACGCTGGTCATCATCGGGCTCTTTCTCTTCATCACCATCCGGGCGCTCGGCCGGCTGCTCGCGATCGAAGACCCGTTTCTCCGCCTCGGCGGCACCGGGCTTGCAGTTCTCTTCGGGCTCCAGGCCTTCGTGAATTTCTCCGTCGCGATCCGGCTCCTGCCCGCAAAGGGGATGACGCTGCCCTTCGTGAGCTATGGCGGCTCGTCGGTCATCGCCTCGGCGCTCGCCCTCGGTGCGCTCCTCGCCCTCACTCGGAGCCGCCCTGCGAACCCTGGCGCGCTTCTGCGGCGGCGTCTGTGAGCGGGCCGCTCGCGATCCTGGCCGCAGGCGGCACGGGCGGGCATCTCTTCCCGGCCGAGGCGGTCGCGCATCGTCTGCTCGAGCGCGGCTGGCGGGTGACGCTCGCGACCGACGACCGGGGGCTGCGCTATGCAACCGGCTTTCCCGAGGCCGTGCGCCGGCTCGAATTGCGCTCGGCGACGCTCGCCCGCGGCGGGCTGACCGCGCGCCTTGCGTTGCCGGTCACCCTTGCCCGCGGCATCGGCGCCGCGCTCCTCGCGTTCCGCCGCGACACGCCGGCCATCGTCGCGGGCTTCGGCGGCTATCCCTCGATCCCAGCGCTGGCGGCGGCGACGCTGATGGGCCTCCCCCGGCTCATCCACGAACAGAACGGTACCCTCGGCCGGGTCAATCGGGCCTTTGCGTCGCGGGTCAACCGGGTCGCCTGCGGGAGCTGGCCGCTCCGCGATCCGCCCCGTCGCGCGGCGCTCCAACCGGTCGGCAACCCGGTCCGCGCCCCGGTTCGCGAGGCCGCGCGGATCCCCTATGCCATGCCGGGCGACGGACCGCTTTCGCTCCTGATTTTCGGCGGCAGCCAGGGCGCGCATGCGCTCGCGCGGCTCATGCCGGAGACGGTCGCGCTCCTGCCCGAGCCCGTGCGCCGGCGCCTCGCGGTCACCCACCAGATCCGGCCCGAAGACATGGATGAGGCGGTCGCGGCGTATCGGGCGGCCGAGATCCCGGAACCCGCAGTCGCGCCCTTTTTCGACGATCTTCCCGAGCGGATCGCCCGCGCCCATCTGGTCGTCGCCCGTGCCGGCGCCATGACGATCGCCGAGCTCGAGACGATCGGCCGGCCGAGCATCCTCGTGCCGCTGCCCTCCGCCATGGACGACCATCAGACGGCGAACGCGCGGCCGCTAGCGGAGGCGGGGGCGGCGATCCTCGCCCCCGAGGCCGACACCGACGCGGGCGCGATGGCCGGCCATCTGCGCGCGGTGCTGCTCGAGCCCTGGACGGCGAGGGCGATGGCTGCGGCGGCGCATGCCCGGGCGCGCCCGGACGCGGACCGCACGCTTGCCGATCTCCTCGAAGAACTCGCAGGGCCCGGAGCGCGGCCGTGACCCTTGACCGGGACGACATTTCTGCCCGCCGCGGATCGCCCTCAGATCGCCCCGGTTCCGCCGCATGCGATCCCCACCTCGCGCCTTGTGAGCGGGACCGAGCCCTGCTACGCCCCGCGCCAATTCAGAAGGAGCGTCCGATGAACCCGCCGACCGCGCTGCCGCTCGATATCGGTCCCGTCCATTTCGTCGGGATCGGCGGGATCGGGATGTCCGGGATCGCCGAAGTGATGCTGAATATGGGCTACTCCGTGCAAGGCTCCGATCTGCGCGAGAGCCCGATCGTCGAGCGGTTGCGGGGCCTCGGCGCGCGGATCGCCATCGGCCAGCGGGCCGAAAACCTGGACGGCGCGGGCGTGGTGGTGATCTCCTCGGCGATCAAGCCCGGCAATGCCGAGCTCGACGCGGCGCGGCTGCAGGCCCTGCCGGTGGTGCGCCGGGCGGAGATGCTGGCCGAACTCATGCGGCTGCGCTGGAACATCGCGGTCGCCGGCACCCACGGCAAGACGACAACCACCTCCCTGGTGGCCGCGCTTCTCGATGCGGGCGGCGAAGATCCGACCGTGATCAATGGCGGGATCATCCAGTCCTATGGCAGCAATGCGCGCCTCGGCGAGGGGCGCTGGATGGTCGTGGAGGCCGATGAGAGCGACGGGACCTTCGTCAAACTGCCGGCGACCATCGCGATCGTCACGAACATCGATCCGGAGCATCTGGATCATTACGGCACGGTCGATGCGCTCCACGACGGGTTCGAGGCCTTCGTGTCGAACATCCCGTTCTATGGCGCGCTTGTGGCCTGCATCGACCATGCGGACGTGCAGAGCCTTATCGGCCGGGTCACCGATCGGCGGGTGGTCACCTACGGGCTGTCGCGACAGGCGGATTATCGGGCGGATGCCGTGCGCTATGCAGACGGGGCGATGCGCTTCGATCTGGTCGTGCGGGGCCGCGACGGCGCCGAAGAACGCCACGGCGACCTTTCGCTGCCGATCCCGGGCGAGCACAACGTGCTGAACGCGCTTGCCGCGATCGCCGCCGCGCGCGAGCTCAAGATCGAGATCGCCGAGATCCGCCGCGGGCTCGCGGGGTTCCGCGGGGTAAAACGGCGGTTCACGCGGGTCGGCGCGTGGCAGGGCGTGACGCTGATCGACGACTATGGCCACCACCCGGTCGAGATCGCCGCGGTGCTGAAGGCTGCCCGCGCCGCCGTCGGCGCCGATGCGCGGGTGATCGCGATCCATCAGCCCCATCGCTTCAGCCGGCTGCACGACCTTTTCGAAGAGTTCTGCGCCTGTTTCAACGACGCCGACGTGGTCGGGATCACCGATGTCTTCGCGGCGGGCGAAACGCCCATAGACGGGGTGAGCCGGGATGCGCTCGTGGGCGGATTGCGCGCCCACGGACACCGGCGTGCCCATGCGGTGCGTGCGCCCGAAGGGCTCGCGGCGTTCGTCGCCCGCGAAGCGCGGCCCGGCGACATGGTGCTTTGCCTCGGTGCCGGGTCGATCTCGACCTGGGCGAACGGCCTCGCCGTCGAGCTCGCAGCGATGTCGGAGCCG
>JBHJGX010000072.1:0-19409 GCA_050331395.1 Paracoccaceae bacterium | reverse complement strand
GAGGCGCTGCGACGGCGGTTTCGGTTTCTGGGCGGGCGGGTTCCGAGCGTTCCGCGTCCGGCGTTCGACGCGGGTTCGGCCGCGGCCGGCGCGCGTAAGTCGGCGCCTCCGCCTCGCCCGGGTCGCCGCCCAGATCGCTTTGGAAGGTCTCTGGCGAAATCAGATGCCCGCCGAAAAACTGCTCATGGCGCGGTCGATCCGGGCGCAGCCCGATCCGGACGTCGTCCAGCGCCACGCGGTCGTCGACCTGGAGGCGGTCGTCGATCTCGGACGGCGCGGCGATCGCCGGCGCCAGGCCGCGGAACACCGGATCGGAGATCTCAGGCAGCGCGTGGCGCGGCGCCCGCGCCGCCGCGTCGGCCGCTGCGCCGTTTGGCAGGCCCCATGCCCGCGGCGGGACCGGAGCCGAGCGCCGCTTGGCGTGGCCCGGCCGGCCATTGGCGGGGGTCGGGGGCCGATGACCGAGCCCCGGGCCTGTGGCGGGCGCGGACCCGCGCCGGAACCGGCGGGGTCCATCGGCTCCGATCACGCGGCCGGCAGCTTTGCGATGACGGTCGACAGGGCCTCGGGCCAGGCTCGGGTCGGCTGACCGAAGACCCGTTCGAACCGGCTGCAATCGAGTGTCGAATTGGCCGGGCGCCGGGCGGGGGTGGGGTAGGCGGCCGTCGGTATCCGCTCGATCTCGGGCGCGCCGCCGATGCGGCCTGCGGCCTCCGCCTGAGCGAAAATCTCGGCCGCGAAATCGGCCCAAGTCGTGGCGCCGCGGCCCGCATAGTGGAAAACGCCGAAGACGTCGGCGCCCGCGGGTGCGGCGGCGAGTCTCGGTGCGGCCGTGAGGCATGCGGCGGCGATATCGAGGGCCGATGTCGGCTGTCCGTGCTGGTCGGCGACGATGCGCAGCCGCTCCCGATCCGCGAGCCGGAGCATCGTCAGGGCGAAATTCTTGCCCCACGGGGCGTAGACCCAGGCGGTTCGCAGGATCGTCGTGCGCGGGTTGGCGGCGGTTGCCGCGCGCTCGCCGGCGAGCTTGCTGGCACCGTAGGCGTTCACCGGGTCGGTCGGATCGTCCTCGGTATGGGGGCCGGTGCGGGTCCCCGGATAGACGTAGTCGGTCGAGAGGTGGAGGAGCGCCGCCCCCGCCTCGGCGGTCGCGGCGGCGAGATGGCCGACCCCGGTTGCATTCACCGCAAAGGCGATGTCGCGTTCCTCTTCCGCGCGGTCCACGGCCGTGTAGGCGGCTGCGTTCACCACCACGTCGGGCCGGGCGGCGGCGAGGGCGGGGGCGATCGTCTCGGGTCGGGTAAGGTCGAGGACCGTCCGGTCGAGGCAGACAAGCGTTCCGTCGGCTTGGGCGAGGGCCTGCGCGACCTGACCCGTCCGACCGACGACGAGGATCCGCGCGCCCATGCCTGCCCCTTGCCCAGTGCGCTTCAGGTGACGGGGATGCGCCTTCGCCTGACGAGTGCGCCGGGGCGAAGCCGGGCGAGACGCATGAGCCCGAGCGTGAGAAGCGCGCTCACCCCCAGGGCTGCGACCAACCCTTCGACCGTGCCGGTGTCGAGGTCAAGGCCCCGTCGCACGGCACCGAGGGCGAGCGGGTGGCAGAGATAGATCCCGAGCGAGAGCCGCCCGAGCCAGTGCACCGCCGCCACCCCCGGCAAGGGCCAGGCGAGCGCAAGCGCCGCGAGGAAGGTACCGAGCCCGCAAGGCGTCGCCGCGAAGAGCGCAACGAGGGCGACGGGCTCCCACTGGCCCCGGTGGGCGAGCAGGGCGCCGGCGACGCCGGCCGGTAAGAAGGCGACCCAGAGTTGGAGCGGGAAGGGCAGGCCGTTCGTCTCTGCGAGACCGGGCAAGGCGGACCCGAGCGCGAGAGTGCCGGCCAGCATGCTCCACAGCCCGAGCGCGGGCGCGGGACTGCGGCAGAGCGCCCCGACCAAGAGACTGAGAACTGCCGCAAACGGGAGAAACCAGAGATGGTGCGACGGTCCCGCGAGCCACATCCAGGGCTGCAACGGATCCCCGTCGGCGAGGCGCACCGACAGATAGACCGCCGACCAGGCGAGCCAAAGCCCCATCATCCGGGCGAAGCGGTCGGGCCCGGCCATCCCGCCGGCGACGGTGAAATAGCCGACGAAGAACGCGAAACAGCCGAGGGCGGTGTTCGCCGCCTGTCCGTCGGTCAGCGTGGCGTGGAACGCGACCACGGCGACGGCGCCAGCGGCGCGCAGCGCATCGACGGAGGCGTTCCGCGGAGGGATGGCGTGGGCATTGGCCGGCATGGGTCCGCTCGTTTCTTACCTGAACACGCCCCCGAGTTGGACGGCGCCAGGGTAAAGAAACGGTTAAGCGGACGATCGGGCCTGGAGGCCGAGCCGCTCGCCCTTGTAACGCTCCGACCGGACCGTCTCCCACCAGGTGCGATTGGCGAGATACCAGTCGAGGGTGCGGGCCAGGCCGCTCTCGAAGCTCTCGGCGGGTGTCCAGCCGAGGTCGGCCTCAATCTTCCGCGCATCGATCGCATAGCGGGCGTCGTGGCCCGGGCGATCGGTGACAAAGCGGATCAGGCGGTCATGCGGTGCGGCCTCGGGCAGCGCCCGGTCGAGATGCGCGGCGATTGCGCGCACCACGTCGAGGTTCCGCCGCTCGGCCCGGCCGCCGATGCAATAGGTCTCGCCCGTCCGCCCGCGCTCGAGTACGGCGATCAGCGCCCTCGCATGGTCGTCCACAAAAAGCCAATCGCGGACGTTCTCTCCTCGGCCGTAAACCGGCATCTCGCGCCCCTCCGCTCCGGCGATCAGCATGACCGGGATCAGCTTCTCCGGGAATTGCCAGGGCCCGTAATTGTTCGAACAATTCGAGGTCACGACGTCGAGCCCGTAGGTCTCTCCCCAGGCGCGGACCAGATGGTCGGATGCGGCCTTCGACGCAGAATAGGGGGAGTTCGGCGCGTAGGGCGTGGTCTCGGAGAAGGCGGGGGCGTCGGGCGCGAGGGAGCCGAAGACCTCGTCGGTCGAGACGTGATGGAACCGGATCGGCCGGCCGCGGGACTGCGCCGCTCGGGCCACTTCGAGGAGCGCAAAGGTGCCGACGACATTCGTCTCGATGAACTCCCCCGGACCGTCGATCGAGCGGTCCACATGGCTCTCGGCAGCCAGGTGCATGACCGCGTCCGGGGTGTGCTCTTCGAAGACCTGCGCCAGAAGCGCCCGGTCGCAGATATCGCCGCGGACAAAGGCATAGCGCGGGCTCTCGGCCGCGTCCTCGAGCGCCTCCGGGGTGGCGGCATAGGTGAGTTTGTCGAGATTGACGACCGCGTGGCCGGTGGCGCGGATAAGGTCCCGGATCACGGCCGAGCCGATGAACCCGGCGCCGCCGGTGACCAGGATCTTCATGCGCCCGCTCCGGCAGCGAAAGGGTTAGTCCAATGGGCGAGCTTCGGTTGAGCGGCGTCCTTGGCCGACAGAACCGGCGGGCCCGCGATCGGCCAGTCGATGGCCAAATCCGGGTCGTCCCAGGCAACGCCGCCGTCATGCTCCGCCGAATAAGGCGCATCGACTTTGTAGAGAACCTCGGCCCCCGGCACCAACGTGACGAAGCCGTGCAGAAACCCGCGCGGCACGAGAAGCTGCACCCAATTCTCGGCCGACAGCTCCGTTCCCCACCAGGCGCCGTAGGTCGCCGAGCCGGGGCGCATATCGACGCCCACATCCCAGACCCGCCCCGCCGTGCAGCGCACAAGCTTGGCTTGGGCCATCGGCGGCGCTTGGTAATGCAAGCCGCGGAGGGTGCCGGTCTCGGCCGAGCGGGAGTGGTTATCCTGACACCAATCGAACCGGAGACCCTCGGCTTCGAACGCCCGCCGGCTCCACACCTCTGAGAAAAACCCTCGATGGTCGCCGTGGCGTTTTGGCCGAACGACCAAGAGATCGGGGATCGGGGTGGTTTCGAACATCTCCATCTCCGCACGGCCAAACAACGTCCCCGCATGTGACACAGCTCGCTCGACAAGGAAAGCTTGGGCGGTCCTGCGAGACGACCGGCGCGTCTGCGTGAGGTCGGGGGAGGCGCTCAGGTCGACCGGATCGCGATCCGGGCGACCCGAGCGGCGCGCGCTCGATGGTCGATTTGCGGAACACGTCCGGCAGGGTGGCAGAACCGGCCCGAGCCATGCACCCGGCGGCCGATCTCCGCCGCCCAAGACTGGAGGCCCCATGCCTGGAACCGTAAAACTCTGGTGGCACGACGGATCGACCCTCGATGTGCGCAGCCATCCCACGCCGCTCATCAACGAGCCCGAGCTCGGCTTTTCCTCCGCCACCGTCGGCGCGACGCCCGTGAGCTTCGGTCCCGCGCCCGCAGAAGCCTGCGTGGCCGTGCTCGAGGCGCCTGTCAATCTCCGCTACCGAGTTCTGCGGGCCGGTCAGACCGGATCGGCAGCCGATCCGCAGGCGAAGCCGCTTGTCGCCACCCTTCCCGGGATCGCCGCGATCGGGATCGAGCCCGGTGCTACCCTTTCCCTGATCGAGGAGGCGTGATCCCATGCCTTATCTTTACAATTACGGTGGCTCCGGCGGGGGCGGCGGCGGAGACGTCACGATCCAGACGACCGTGCAAGAGATCACCGCCTCCGGGCTTTCGGAGGACGCGGGGCAGGTTCTCGTCGAGGGCGGCGACGGCGGCGCGCTTTTGACCGGCGACGGCATCCGGGTGGCGGTCGATGCGACCCTCGGTGGGCCCGAATGGCGCCAGGCAAGCCCGGACCGTCTCCTCTCTTATGACGTGGCGGCCCGGCGGCTCGATATTCTTGGCGGCATCGGCGCGGTCATCCCGCTTGCGACGCCTGCGGCGGACGGGCTGCTCTCGGCCGCCGACAAAGCCGCGATCGATGCCGGTCTCTCGGGCGGCGAGGTCGCGGTCACGGGCGCTTCGGATTATCCGAGCCGGGCGGCCGTCGCCGGCGCAAGCGTCCCTGCCGGCGTCACCGCGCTGCGAACGCACGGTTTCGCGGCCCCGGGGGACGGCGGCGGCGGACCCTATCGCCGGGTCGCCTCCGAGCCCGCCCATGCCGGCAAGATCCGCTCGGCCGACGGCGCCTGGTGGGAGCTCGTCGCCGAAGGCGGCGCGGTCAACGTCCTCCAATTCGGCGCTGCGCGGCTTCTGTCGGCCACCGATGCGGCGCCCACGGTCGACGCATATGCGGCCTTTGCCGATGCGATCGCCTTCTCCGCGCTCTTCGAGCGGCTCTCGGCCGAGCTCGCGGGCGTGGCCGTCATCGTCCCGGAAGGCCGCTATCTTCTCTCCCAGTCTCTCGTGGTGCGCCGGACGCTTCGTCTGCGCGGGCCCGCGGGGCCCGAGGCGACCCGGCTCCAATTTGCCCCCGACACTGCGGGGATCCTGCTGCTCTCCTCGCGCACGACGCCCGCGGGCGATGTCTTCGAGGAGCCGGACAACCCGGCCACCTTCGGCTCGCGCGTCTCGGTGATCGAGGGCCTCGAGATCCATGGCGGCGGGGCCACGGCGAACGCCGCGCATCCGGGCATCCGCCTCGACAACCGGGCGATCCTGCGGGACTGCGTCGTCCGCTTCTTCCCGGGCCACGGCATCGAAGTGGTCGGCAACGCGATCGCCGAGGGCAGCAATGCCAACCAGTGGCGGATCGACAATGTGGACGCGGTCTCGAACGGGCTCTCCGGGTTCTTCTTCTCGGGCGTCGATGCGAATGCGGGCACAGGCACCCATCTCGACGCCTCCGCCAACGGGCGGTGGGGCATCGAGGACCGGAGCTTTCTCGGCAACCATTTCCATGGCGTGCACACCCAGGCGAACGGCTTCGCAACCTCGGGCAAAAACGGCGGTGTCACGGCGGTTGTCCACCGGGGCGGCCGGCTTTGGTCGCTCGCAGCCGCCGCGAACGAAGCCCAGGCGGTCGCCACCGAGCCCGGGACCGACGCGGCGGTCTGGCTCGACGCGGGCGCAGGCGGACCCTCGGCCTCGACGCCCGAGTGGCAGGCGGGGCAGGCGGCCGGCACCTACGTGCATGGCGGCTCGGTCCTGACCACCGATGCGAATTGCGCGACGATCTTCTCGGGGCTTTACACCGAGATCGGCCAGGGCGTCTCGCAGCTCGCCGCAAGGTCCATGGCCATCGGCGGGCTGATCGGCCAAGTCTCGGGGCCGGGCTATGCGCAGCTCGGCGGGCGCGTCTTCGGCGGCGCGGTCGAGTACGCCTCCGACGCCTCTGACCCGATCCCGTTCACCTTGCGGATCGGCGACGGCACGGGCCACGCCCTCAACATCGTCCCCGACGGAGACCCGGACGGGCTCCAGCTCAGCTACACGCCCGTGCAAGGGGGCGTCTTCGCCTGGCAGACCCGGTTCGACGCGCTGACCTGCCAGACCTTCACCTTGGGCTTCACCACCCATGCCTTCGGCCGATCCGCGCCCGTGGGAGCGGGCTTTACCCAGTTTCCCCAAGGCGCCTTCCACGGCTTCGGCGAGGGGGCCCGGCAATTCCTCTTCGCGGCAGACGCCCAAGCCGGCACCGCGCACGGGCCCGGCGACGTGGTGCTCAACAACGCTGCGACCGGACCGTTCGGCTGGATCTGGCTCACCGAGAACATCCCCGGCGTCCAGGCGGGCACCGCACGGGCGCTCTGGCAGGTCCCGAGCCTCGACGGCGCCGTGACCCTACCCGGGTTCGCCGATGCCGCCCTCGCCGCGCTCGATCCGGCGCCGCACGCCGGCACGCTCGTCTACCAGAGCGACCGCGGCGCGCTCGGCCTCTCCGACGGCACCGCCTGGCGCGACCCCCGGGCCTTCCCGGTGCGCACCCTCGACGGCAACGCCACGCTCGCGGCTGCGGACGCCTTCGCGCTTCTGCGGGTGACGGCGAGCGCCGATGTCGCGCTGACGGTGCCCGCGGGCGCCCTCGCCCCGGGAGAGCTCGTGCACATCCTGCAGACCGGGACCGGTCAAACCACGGTCGTTGCGGGGGCCGGCGTCATCATCCATACCAGAGAGACGCGCGTCCTCGACGGGGTGTCCGCCCTTGCGGCTCTCGTCGCCATCGGGACCGACGAATACCTCCTCGCCGGCGATCTGGAGGCCGCGCCATGACCTGGATCCTCGACCGCGGCCGCGTCTCGACAACGGGCATGCCGCCGCCTTCCGGCCCGGACGCCGACGGCGTGACGATCGCCGACAACCCGCAAATCGTCTATGACAGCGACCCGTTCAACGGCGGCACCGGCGCCGATGTGCCGTTCTCGGGCACGGTGACGCGTGCGGGCCAGCCGGTCGCGGGCGGCCTGGTCGAGCTCCGCATCGAAAGCGAGGACGGCACGAGCTTTGCCGGCCCCTATTCCAAGATCCTCACCGCGGATGCGCTCGGTCGCTGGTCGACCACGCTGCCCGTGCCCAAGAACAAGCGCTGGCTTCGGGCGCGGGCCCGGATCGCGAACAATCCGGGCGTCACGGCGCTCCAATCCGATGTCTGGGGCGTCGGCTATGTGATCCTGGGCCAGGGGCAATCGCTGATGTCGGACGCCTTTTTCCGCAAGGAATCGGGCGGCGCGACCAAGCAGCCGAACGCGACGATCGCCACCCTCGACGGCAGCGACGAGCCCTGCCTCGCGATCGCCGTCTTGCAGCAGAACTATGCGCCCGGACAGACCGAGGCGGATGTCGAGTGGGAACGGATCACCGCAACCGGATCGCATCTCTTCGGACACCTCTGGGCGAACTCGCTCGTCTGGAAGCATTCGGACGCGGTGGTCCTGATCGCTGACAACTCGAAGCCGGGCGAAGGCCGCCCCGCGCTCGCGCAAGACAGCACCAGCTGGCCTGCGACCAGTTTTACTGCGATCATCGACTATATCCGCAACCGCGGCTCCGATATCAGCCTCGTTAACGAGGCCTGGTACAATACCGACAGCCTCAGGACGCAACGTCTTGAAGATTTTCGGGTGTGGTACCTGTCGCAACTCAAGGACGGGACCGAGGCGAAGCTGGGCGACGACATCGCCGCGACCTTTAATTTCTGGAACGTTCAACGCGCCGCGGGGACGCCGCCGCCGGGGATCCTCGGCGAATACTTCTTCGACAAGGGTCGGACCAAGTTCATCTGTGCACCTGGCGCGCCGAAATACGCCGGCGGCGGACGGCAAATCGAGAAAGCTCTCGACGGGCTCTGGAAAGAACAGGCAGTGCGGCGCCGGAACTTCCGCTTGCGCGCCCGGGCGACCATGGCGACCGCGCCCTGGACCGAGATCGCCGCCGGCGACGGGATCGGCTTCGAGCCGCTCAACTGCGAGCCCGAGGACGACGGATTGCATCTGCGCCGCCAGACGATTTGGGGCATGGCCGCGTCGGCCGGCTACCTGATGGCCTCCGCGCTCAAGGCCTACGGCGTCACCGATTGGCGCGTGCCCGAGATCACCGGCCTCGAAATCGTGACCCGCGACAATGTCGATGGGATCGAATGCCTCGTCGATCTGCCGAATGGCGGGACGTTGTCGACCGCCGACGCGTCGGGCGTGGGGCTGGCGCCGGGCGGCCCGGCGACGCAACCCTGGCACCAGCCGGTGATGGGCCTCGAATGGTACGACCCGGAGACGCAGGTCTGGTCGCCTTCGGTCTTTGTGTCCTCCATCGTCGATCCGGGGCCCGGGGTCGGGCGCATCCGCCTCGTGCCGAAGGCCGGGACATCGATCCGCCAAGATACGTCGATCCGGCATCTGTGGGGCGATAGCGGGGCGATCTACGACCCGCAAACCGACACGCCGAAGATCGCCGAGGACGGCTCGGTGGAAAATCCGACGAACTATCGGACGCACGAGTACTTTCCGATCGAAGTCGGCGGCGCGTTGACGGGGCTGCCGAAAGGTCTGCCGGTCAAGGCAATCGCCGGTCCCTGGCATGTGCGCGATGCGCCGGGGCAGGCGAGCGAAGCTTTCGTCATTCGCGAAGTCGGCAAACTGGAGTCGCCGAACCTGGGCCCGAACCGCCACATCGTCGTCGCCGAGATCGACTTTCGCGTGCGGCCGGAGAGCGATCACAAGCTGACCGGTTCCTTTACGATGTTCGACATGACGGGGCCGGTCGACAGCACCCTCTTCGGGATCCGCAACGAAGGCAATCTCACCGGAAGCGTGCACGATGTGAACAACACGCTGTTCGCCCGGTTCACCGATGGGCCGATCGACGAAGTCCCGTGGTACGGCCGCACGCGGATCGTGGTTGCCTGGGACTTCGTCGGCGAGACGTACGGCGTCTGGCTGAACGGCACCTTGATCCGCGGCCATATCGGCTCGGGGGCGCGGGTCGAGCACGCGGTCACCTCGGGCGTCACGCAGATGACCGGCAACCGCAGGTTCCGCCTATTCCCCGGCGCGCCGCCGGGCATCTCCTGCGACGTCTTTCGAATGGGGGTCTGGATGGGCTCGAGCGGCGTCATGAGCCCGTTCCCGACCGACGGCTCCGGGCTCACCCCCGAAGGCAATGTGAATATCGCCGGCGGGGCTATCAACGGTGCAACATTGTCCCGCGTATTCGATGCGACAGCGGGCGATACGGCCGCGACCTTCAACAATCCGGGTGGCGGCTGGACCAATGCCGCTCCGGGCTTTGTCGATCCTTGAGGAGAGTTCGCATGGACACCCCCAATCTCGTTCGGTTCCACCCCAATCAAACCGCTTTCGGCATTTGGGAGCAGGACCGCATCTACAAAGTCGAGCGCGATCTTGTTTCTTGGCTCGGGCTGGTGACCCGGTGGAAAGACGCGCGCCGCGTCTTTTACGTGCGCAAGGAGCATTTCGTCGACGTGCCCGCGCCTTTGGCCGAGCGGGCCTTCGTTCCGGGCGCCGAGGTGGTCTTCCTCGACAGCACCGAGGCCGGGTTCCTGGTCGGCGACCGGCGGACCGTCCTCGAGCGCAACCCCGTCACGCGGGTCGTTCGGTTCGCCGAGGGCGGCTCGGCGCGGGAATGGGACCTCTACCCCGCGCCCGCGAGCGACGCAGACCTGGTCGATGCCGAGATCCGTGCCGAGATCGTCGCGAGCCTGACCGCCCGGATTGCCGCGCTCTCCGAGGAACGCGCCCGCATCGAGCGGGAGATCGGCACGCTCAAGGACCGTCTGGGCGTCCTCGACCGGGCGGCCTGAGGCGTCCCGCGCCGGCGTCTGCGTCCCAGGCGGCCAGCATCAGGAGGGTCCAAAGCGCGTCGGTCCCCGCCGATGCGCCCTTTTGATGCGCGCTCCAGGCCGTCTGGGCGGCCACTGGCGGAAAGCCGAAACGCCCCTCCCAGTCCGTCTCGGCGATGAGCGATGCCCCCCAGTCCTTGAGGCCCGCGCGAAGCCAGCGCTCGATCGGCACGGCAAAGCCTCGTTTCGCGGTCGGCCGGGCGGTCTCGGGCAGGCGCCGGGCGAGCATCCGCCGCAACAGCCATTTGCCGGTCCCACGGCGGAGTTTGAGCTCGGGCGCGATCCGAAAGGCGGTCTCGACGACCCGGTGATCGAGGAACGGCACCCGGGTTTCGAGCGCCACGGACATGGGCGCTCGGTCGATCTTGGTCAGGATATCTCCCGGTAGATAGCCGACCACGTCCTGGAGCTGCAGGGTCTCTACCTCTGAGAAGATAGAGAGATCCAGCCCGGCAAGCCGGGTCTCCGCGGCCGTCTGGCCGCCTCCCGACCAGTAGGTCGTGAGCCGCGCAAGCCCGTCCGCCGGCCCCTCCGCGCGGAGGAGCGCCGCAAGTTTGTGGGCCCGGCGGCCGGCGCCCGCAATCCCGAGCCGCGCACCCAGCCGGTCCGCGAGCCCGTCGGGCACCGCTTCGACCGCGGCGGCGAGCGCCCGCGCCGCCCAAGGCCGTGCCCTGAGACTGCGGGTCCGCACCCACCAGCGATACCGCTCATACCCCGCGAACCCCTCGTCGCCCCCATCGCCCGAGAGCGCCACCGTCACTTGCCCTCGCGCGAGGCGCGAGAGGGCCAGCATCGGCAGGATGGAGCTGTCGGCGAAGGGCTCTCCGCAGAGGCGTGGCAGATGGGGCACGAGGGCCCGGGCCTCCGCCTCGCCGATGCGAAGCGCCGTGTGCTCGGTGCCGAGATGGGCCGCAACGCGGGCTGCGGCGGGGCTTTCGTCGTAATCCGGCCGGTCGAGGCCGATGGAGAAAGTGCGGACCGGCGTCTTTGACGTCTCGACGGCGAGGGCGGCGACGAGGCTCGAATCGACCCCACCCGAGAGGAAAACGCCGACCGGCACATCTGCGAGCAGGCGGCAGCGCACCGCCTCTCGGAGCGCGTCTTCGACCGCGCGGTCCGCCTCGTCCGGGTCGGCGATCCGCGGGCCGATGGCGGCTGCGCGCGCGGCGATGTCGTACCAGCGGCGGATCTGTGGGGGGCGGCCGGGCCGGATCTCGAGGAGAGTGCCCGGTTCGAGCTGATGGATCTCCCGATAGATCGATAAGGGCGCCGGAACATAACCTAGCCGTAGATAGAGCGCGACGGCGTCCGGGCAGAGCGCCGGACGGGCCCCGAGCGCCGGCAGCAGGCCGCCGATCTCCGAGGCGAAGGCAAGCCGCCCGGCCCCGACCGTCCAGTAGAGGGGCTTGATCCCGAACCGGTCGCGCAGGAGCGTGAGCCGGCCGGCCTCCGCGTCCCAGAGCGCCAAGGCGAATTGACCGACCAGCCGGGGCAGGGTGGCCTCGAGCCCGTCGGCCGCGATCGCCTCGAGGACTGCTTCGGTATCGGACCGGCCGCGGAGCCCAATCCCGCGCCCGGCGAGGTCGCGGGCGATCTCCGGCGCGCTGAAGATCTCGCCGTTATAGCTGATCGTGAGCCGTCCGGAGGCGGACCGCATGGGCTGGGCGCCTGCCTCGGAAAGGTCCTGGACGGCGAGGCGGCGATGGGCGAGGGCCACGCGGCCTGAGGGATCGGTCCAAACGCCCGCCCCGTCGGGGCCCCGATGGGCAAGCGCGTCTGCCATCGCCCGGGCGGTGTCGCCGAGCGGTTCGGGCGCTGCGCTCAGGAGACCGGCGATGCCGCACACGGGTCCGATCCAAGCACTTCGTCATAGAGCGCCAAATGCCGGGCGACCACGTCCTCGACCGAAAAGGCGCGTTCGGCGAGGGCGCGCCCCGCCCGACCCATGGCGCGGGCCCGGGCGGGGTCCGAGAGGAGCCCGGCGATCGCTCGTGCCAGCGCGTCTGCGTCCCTCGGCGGCACCAGGATCCCCGTCTCGCCGGCCCGGATTGCGTCGCGACAGCCTGGCACGTCGGTCGTCACCACGGGTCGCCCGGCGGCGGCGGCTTCGAGCAGCGCCTTCGGCACGCCCTCGCGATAGGAGGGCAGAACCACAACGGTGGCGCGCGCGAGGCAGTCGGGGATGTCAGTGCGATGGCCCCAGAACTCGACGGCGCCCTCGGCCTCCCAACCGGCCCGGGTCGCCTCGGGCACGCGGCTCGGGTTCGCCGGGTCCGCCGCCCCCAGATAGACGAAGCGCGCGGTCTCCGGCCCCCAGCCCTCGGCGCGGAGGCGGCGCGCGGCGGCGACGAACTCGCCCGCACCCTTCACGAAGAGCATCCGCGCGGGCATGGCGACGATCGGCGGGCGGTCGGGCGCCCGCTCCGGGTCGAAGCGCGCGAGATCGACGCCGGAGCCGCGGACGAGCGCGGCGCGGCCCTCGGTGCGGACCCCTAGGGCGGCGACGGTCGCGCGGTCGTCTTCGTTTTGAAAGACAAGGCGCACGCCCGGCCGGTTGAGCCCGTAACGCAGGAGCGGCGCGAGGGCGCTCCGGATCGCGCGCATCCGCGGCCCCTTGTCCATGAAGAGCATGCCGAGCCCCGAGAGCGCGGCGACGACCCCCGGCACGCCGGCGCGGCGGGCGGCGATCCCGCCCCAGAGAACCGGCTTGACGGTGACCAGGTGGACAAGATCGGGCTTCAGTTGGTCGAATAGGCGCGCGAGGGCAGCGCAGAGGCGCAGATCCGCCAGGGGAGAGAGCTGTCCGCGGGCCATCTCGAGCGCGTGATGGCCGAGCCCGAGGGCACGGATCTCGGCGACCGCCGCGGCGGGTTCGGGCGCGGTGACGAGATCGACCTGCCAGCCGCGGGCCTGGGCGGCGCGCGCGATCTCGCGCCGGTGCGACAGGAAAAAGGCCGGGTCGTTCACGACCATGGCGAGGCGGGGCGCGCTCACGCCGGGGCCCGGCGGGCGGCGATGGCGGGCCGGCGGAACTCGGCAAAGGCGAGATATAGCGCGAGCGGCAACAGGATCGGCGTCACCTGGGCGCGAAACCGAAACGCGGTGCCGAGGTTCTGCGAAGAGACGAACCCGTAGATCGCCGCCCAGGCGAGCAGCGTCAGCACCGCCCAGAGGACGACCGGGTCGCGCAGCGTCTTGCGCACGCCGAAGCGGCATAGCCCGAAGAGCACGAGCCCGAGCAGGAGCGCGTTCTCGACCCCGGCGAGCACGCCGAAGATGTTGTTGACCTCGCCCGGCAGCGGTCGGAAGAGCGCGGTGAAGGCCCCCCAAGGCAGGAAGGCGACCATGGCGCCGAGGCTGTCGAAGCTCTGGATCTGTTGCCCCGAGCCGCCGGTCGCCCAGGCTCGGCTGAGCGTGTCGGTGGTCTGCACCAGATCGCGGGCGGTATCGATCTCGAAGCGTTCGGCAAAAAGCCCCGCCGCCCAGAGAAAGGCCGGCACGCCGATCGCCGCTGTGGTTGCCCGAAAGGTGACAGAGGTGCGGCTCGTCAAAAGCGCGGTCATCGCCAGCGGCGCGATGAAGATGGGCGCGAGCCAGAGCCGGACCGCCGAGGCGATCAAGAGCCCCGCCGCCACGAGCCAGAGCCAGTCGAACCGGCGGCTCCGGATGAACCCTACCACCCCGAGCGAAAAGACCGCGATCCCGAACGAGGTAACCGGGTCTTTGCCGAGGATCGAGGTCCAGAACATCAGGCTCGGGAACATGCCGAGGGCGAGCAGGATCCGCATGTCTTCGCGTCCGAGGGCGGTGCGGCAGGCGAGATAAAAGAGATAGACCGCAGCAAGCCCAACGAATGAAAAGCAGACCTTTAGATAGGTATAGCTCTCGGAAATCGTGCTCAGTTCCCCGACGAGCGCATACATGAGGTATGTTCCATCGCCGAAGTTGACATAGGCCCAGTGACCGCTCTCGAACACACCGGTGTTGAAATACCAGACCGCATCGAGGCGATAGCGGGCTTCGTAGAAGAGTGAGAAGCCAAGTGTGACACCCGCACGCATGATCCACAAAAGCGAGAGAATAATCCGATGCTCTCGCGGGATCAGCGGCGCTTGGGTGAGCGCAAGGAAAACGATCGCCGCGATGACCCCCGAGATATAGTCCGCCTGCATATCGAGGATATAGAACCGTCGGGCCGCGTCATCGGCAAAGAGGTAATAACAGGCGAAGATCGCGACCGGCACGAAGACCAGAAGCCCGAGCTCGAGGCAAAGTCGGAGGAACCTCACCGCGCCGCCTCCCGCGCCGGCCGACCGAGATGGTCGAGGTACCACGGCATGGCCTCTGCGAGGCCCATGGGGACGTCGTGGCTCGGCGCATAGCCGAGGAGGCGCCGGGCCTTCGAGATATCGGCAAGGCTATGGCGGACATCGCCGTCGCGAAATGGCCGGAAGTGCGGCTCGGACGGGGTCGCGATCCCCTCGGCCGCGAGCGCATGTCGGATCGCCTCGAAGAGGGCGCGGAGCGTCGTCCGGCCGCCGGCGGCCACGTTATAGACCTCTCCCCAGGCGGGCTCGGGCGCGAGGGCGGCGAGAATGTTGGCCTGCACGGCGTTCGCCACATAGGTGAAATCGCGCGAGGTCTCCCCGTCGCCGTAGATCTCGGGCCGGCCGCCCGCAAGCAGGATGCCCGTCCAGCGCGGGATCACGGCCGCATAGGGGCCGTCCGGGCGCTGTCGGGGGCCGAACACGTTGAAATAACGAAGCCCGATCGTCCGATAGCCGTAGGAGCGGGCGAAGACCTCGGCGGTCATCTCGTTCACCCGTTTGGTGAGGGCGTAAGGCGAGAGCGGGGCGCCGATCCGGTCCTCGATTTTGGGCAGCGCCGGGTGATCGCCATAGGACGAGGACGAGCCCGCCCAGACCATGCGCGCGCCTGCGTCCCGCGCCGCGACCAGCATGTTCAGATGCCCCGTGACATTGGCGGCGGTCGAGGTCTGCGGGTCGGCGAGGGAGCGGGGCACCGAGCCGAGGGCCGCCTGGTGGAGCACGATCTCCGCGTCCGCGACGGCGCGGGCGCAGGTGGCCGGATCGCGGATGTCGCCCTCGAGAAAGGTGAAGCGGGCGGCGTCGGTGCGGGCGCGGATCTCGTCGAGATTGCGCGGGAAGCCGTTTGCGAAATTGTCGAGCCCGGTGACGGTCTGGCCATGGGCAAGCAGCGTCTCGGTCAGATGCGAGCCGATGAAGCCGGCCGCCCCGGTGACGAGCCAGCGCCGCGGGCTGGCGCGGATCTCGGCCAGCGCCTCCCCGTAGGCGGGGGGCGCCCGCCCGTGGGCGTCCTCGCCGCGTTCGCCGCTCTCGCCCGTCTCGCCCACGCAACCCTCCCCGTTCACTCAGCTTTTCGCCTTCCGTTCGGGCCCCGTCAATCGCCCCTCAGAGGCTCCAATAGGTCAAATGCTCCGGCAATGTCCCGGGATCGAGCGCGGACTTCACATCGACGAGCACGCCGCCCGGGCGAAGCATGGCCACGAGCGCGGCCGGATCGGCCAGATAGCTCCGGTGCCGGACCGCAAGGATCAGCGCATCGAGCGCGCGGAAGGCCGACAGCGGGGCGACCCGGATGCCGTGCTCGTCGACCGCCCGGTCGGGCGCCGCATACGGGTCGTGGACCAGCGCGTCGACGCCGAATTGCGCAAGCTCGGCCACGATGTCCGGCGTCCGGCTGTTGCGCAAATCCGGCACGTTTTCCTTGAAGGCGAGCCCGAGGATGCCGACCCGGGCGCGGCCGATCTCGGCGCCGGTCGCGACCAGGAGCTTGAGCGTCTTCTGCGCGACGAACCGGCCCATCTCGTCGTTGATCCGCCGGCCCGAGAGGATGACCTCCGGGTGGTGGCCGACCGCCTCGGCCTTGGCGGTCAGATAATAAGGATCGACGCCGATGCAGTGCCCGCCCACGAGACCGGGGGTGAAGGGCAGAAAGTTCCACTTGGTCCGCGCGGCCGCGAGCACATCGGCCGTGCGCAGGCCCAACCGCTCGAAGATCATCGCGAGCTCGTTCATCAGCGCGATGTTCACGTCACGCTGGGTGTTCTCGATGACCTTGGCGGCTTCGGCGACACGGATCGAGGCGGCTTCGAAAATCTCTGCGTCGACGACCGCCGCATAGGCCCGGCGGAGGCGAGCGCGCGCGGTCGGGCTGTCGGCGGCGACGACCCGGGCGATGGTCTCGAAGCGGTTGGTGGGATCGCCCGGATTGATCCGCTCGGGGCTGTAGCCGAGCGCGAAATCCCGTCCCGCGCGAAGGCCGGAAGCCGCCTCGAGCGCGGGCGCGAGGACCTCTTCGGTCGCCCCGGGGAAAACGGTCGATTCGAAGACCACGAGCGCCCCAGGCGAGAGCGCGCCGCCGACCTCGGCGCAGGCTCTCAGAAGCGGGCCGAAATCCGGGCGCTTCTCCCGGTCGATGGGCGTGGGCACGGTGACGACGAACAGCGTTGCGCCGGCCAGCGCGGCCGGGTCGTCCGCGAACGTCAGCGCGCTCACACCCAGTGCCGTCGCCGTGACTTCTCCGGTGGCGTCGAGCCCGGCGCGGAGCGCGGCGATGCGGACCGGGTCGATGTCGTATCCGAGCGTCGGCGCGACGCGGGCAAAGGCGACCGCGACCGGCAGGCCCACATACCCAAGGCCAACGACCGCGACGCGCTCTTCGATCTTCGCCATCGCCCCCCCGCCTCGGCCACCTCGCTTCTAGGGCGGGGCGGAGGCGCCCCTGTCAAGCGGGCTCACTCGCAGTCGAGGAGCGCGCGGAGCTTGGACAGGGATTTCAGCACCATGGTGCGACCGTCCCGGTCGATGAGCCCCATCTCCTTCAGTTTCGAGAGGTCGCGGCCCACGGTTTCGCGCTGCGAGAAAATCAGGAGCGCGAGTTCCTGCTGGGTCGGCAGCGGATCGATTCGCCCCTGATCCGGATGGCCGGGCTCGGTCCGGGCGAGGTTGAGAAGCTCGGCGATCAGCCGCTGGCGGGCGTTGCGGGTGGCGATATCGGCGAGGCGGACCGAGAGGCTTCGCACAAGCTCGGCCATGTGGACGAGCATCGCCCGCCGGACCTCGGAATTCTCGTCGACGATGGCGTTGAAGCGCCCCGCCGACATCCGCGCGATCCGGCTCTCGGCGACCGCGACGATGTTGGTCGACCGCGGGCCCCCGTCGAAGGCGGCGATCAGCCCGAAGATCTCGCCCGGGTGCAGATCGTTGTAGAGCACGGGCTTGCCCGAAGCGGAATAACTCGCCGCGCGCACGAGGCCGGAAAGCACGAAAAAGACGTCGTCCTCGGGCTCGTCCACGGTCACGGTCGGGGTGCGGGCCGAATAGACCGCCTCGGTCCAATGGGCCGCCAGCGCCGCGACCCCTTGCGGTCCGCAAGCCTTGAGCGTGCTCCCCGCCGGGAGCGTATCGAACGCGCACGTCTCCATCGCCGTCCTCTGACTTCCAGCAAATTGCTTTGAAATAGAGAACGGCGGGCGCACAGCCCAACCTGTCCCGAAATCAGACGTTACCGATGATCGAGCGGGGCGCAATCCGAAACATTCGGCGGTTTGCAATATTTGACCGATGGTCAGCCGAGAGCGTGCAAATCGATCCCGGGATCGGCGAGACGGTCCGGATCCGGCGTGTGGCCGGCCTCGATCCAGCGTTTGCCCTGCATATAGGCTTTCGGGTCGGAGATCGCGTCGACGGCAAGCAGCTCGGGCCCGCGGAAATACCAGAACGACCGTCCGCCCGGCCGGGCCCCCGGGCGCGCGACGATGCGGTCGTGGCCGGTGCCGAGGCCCGCGATTTGCAGCCGCGCGTCGTATTGGTCGGACCAGAACCACGGATGGGGGCGATAGGGCGCCGGGTCGCCCAGCATGGCGCGGGCCGCATGGGCGCCTTGGTCGATGGCGTTTTGCACCGATTCGAGCCGAATACGCCCCCCCTTCCATGGAAAGGATGCGCAATCCCCGGCGGCCCAGATGGCTGGGTCCGAGCTCCGCGCGGTCGCGTCGGTGGCGATGCCGTTCTCGATCGCGAGGTCCGCGGTCTCGGCAAGTTCCGTGTTCGGTGTGACGCCGATGCCGATGATGGCGAGATCGACGGGCAGGCGGCTGCCGTCGGCGAGGCGGGCCTCCCGGACCCGGCCGTCGCCCTCGAGCCGCTCGAGCGCCGTGCCTTCGCGGATCTCGACCCCGTGGGCCTCGTGCAAAGCGCGGAGCGCGGCCGCGGTCTCGGCGCAGGCGACCCGGGCGAGGATCCGGGGGGCGAGCTCGATCAGCGTGACCCGGAGCCCCCGGTCGGCGGCGACGGCGGCGGCCTCGAGCCCAATATACCCCCCGCCGACCACCAGGAGCCGGGCATCCGGGCGCATCTCGGGCGCGATCCGGTCGATATCCGCGCGGGTCCGGAGCGTGTGGACGGCGGCCAGCTGTCCGCCCATCGCCTCTGGCAACCGCCTCGGCCGCGCGCCGGTGGCGAGCGCGAGCGCGCCGTAGGGCAGGGGGCCTGCGCTCGTCCAGAGGATGCCCGCACGCCGGTCGATCGCCTCCGCCCGGGTCGCGGTCAAAAGCCGGATCGCCGCGTCGTCGTAATAGCCGGCCGGTTTCAGCAGAAGCCGCTCGGCGGAGAGCGCACCGAGGAGATATTTTTTCGACAAGGGCGGGCGCTGATAGGGGGGATCGGGCTCTTCGCCCAACAGCGTGATCGGACCCCGATATCCCTCGGCGCGCAGGGTCTGGGCGATCGAAAGGCCCGCTTGGCCCGCGCCTGCGATCACCACGCTCTCCGGGTGCTCTGTCATCTCTGCTCCTCTGTCCGGCGGCGGGAGCTTGGCGCGCGGCGGACGGTGTCGGCAAGCGTGGCAGGGGGCCGCGGGCGGGTCGGCTTTCGGCTTTCAATCCACCCGCCATTCGGGCTTTATGCCGAGCGAGAGGCGACCGAGCACGCAAAGGAGGCGCGGTGCCAGACCCGATAGATATCGGCGCGCCGGGCCTGCACATGGCCTTCATGATCGGCTGTCTCGTGCTGCTCGCGGTCGTCTATTCGATCCCGTGGTTCGATCTGCGGCGCTATCGGATGCGCCGGCTGCGGCTGCGCCAGGCCCGCCCGCGGGTGCGGCCCTCGCTCGCGCGGATGGCACGGGGGCTCCGCGCGGCCGTGGCGGGAGCGGGCGCCGGGGCGGG
>JBHJGX010000071.1:0-7695 GCA_050331395.1 Paracoccaceae bacterium | reverse complement strand
GCCGAGGCCCGCCGCCTCCAGGGTGGGCGGACGCGGGAGGTGGCGGGCCTCGGCGGCGTCTCAGCCCTCCTCGCGCTCGGGCGTTGCGTCCGTCGGTCCGAGCGGGCCCGCATCCAGCAGACCGGCCGCGCGCAGTTATTTCAGCCCGGGTAAGTCCTTGGCCGAAGCAAGACCGAAATGGTCGAGAAAGGCCGGCGTCGTCGTGAAGGTGACCGGCCGCCCGGGGGTCTCCCGCCGGCGCCCGAGGCGAACCCAGCCGAGATCCATCAGCGTGTCGAGGGTGCCCTTCGAGGTGGCGACGCCGCGGATCTCCTCGATCTCGGCGCGGGTCGCCGGCTGGTGATAGGCGATGATCGCCAGCGTCTCGACGGCGGCGCGGGAGAGGCGGCGGGTTTCCTCGACCTCACGGCGCAAGAGAAAGGCGAGGTCGGGCGCGGTGCGGAAGGCCCAGCCGCCGGCCACCTCGACAAGGCGGATGCCGCGCCCCTCGTACCGGCCGGCAAGTGCTGCGAGCGCCGCCCGCGCATCGGTGCCCTCGGGCAGACGGCGGGCGAGTTCGGCCTCGGAGATCGGTTCGGCGGCGGCGAAGAGCAACGCTTCGACCATGCGCTCTTGTTCGACCGCGGGCGGACCGGCGAAAAGCTCGGAGGCGCGTTCCGGGCGATCCTCGCTCATCGCGGCGCGAGCCGGATCTCGGCGAAGGGGGCGTCCTGGACGAGCGTCGCCTCCCCGTCGCGGGCGAGCTCGAGCGCGGCCATCAGGCTTGCGGCGAGTGCGCTCCGGCGTCGGGCCGGGGTGCTCCGCCAATCCTCGGGGACGACGGCGAGAAGCGCGACCGGCGCGCCGGCCCCCAAGAGCCTGCGGAGGCGGGCGAGCGCGGCCTCGACCTCGAAAATCTCGCGCCGGTCGATCTGAAGCGGCCGGTACTCCTCGCGCGTGCGGATCCGGGCATAGGCGCGCAGAAGCTCCGCGAGGCTGCAGTCCTGGGAGACCCGGCGCTCGGTGACGGGTGTCTCGGGCGCACCGCGGGCAAAGACCGTCTCGCCAAGCCGGTCCCTCGCGAGAAGCGCCGCACCGGCGGTGCGCATGGCATCGAGCCGTTCGAGGCGCAGTTGCAAAAGCTCGGCCAGGTCTTCCCCGGACGGCCCGTCCTCGGCCTGCGGGGCGGGCAGCATCAGCCGCGATTTGAGGAAGGCGAGCCAGGCCGCCATCACCAGGTAATCGGCCGCGAGTTCGATGCGGAGCCGCTCGGCCGCTGCGACGAAGCCCAGATATTGCTCGACGAGGCTGAGCACCGAGATCCGCCGGAGATCGACCTTTTGCGTGCGCGCCATGGCCAGCAGCATGTCGATCGGCCCCTCGAACCCGTCGAGATCGACGATAAACGCCTCCGTTCCGTCGGGCAGTTCGGCGCCGAGCTCGCCGGGCAGTCCGTCGGCGCTCATGGCACGGCCTCGCCCATGAGGGCGGCGTAACGGGCCGCGGCGGCGATCGGATCGAAGGGCTCAGGCGCTGAGCGTGCGGCCTCGGCCCGGGCGGCGCGGGCGCCTGCGCTCCCCGAGAGATCCGGCGCGGCGGCGGCGATCGCCTCCATCTCGCCCCGGTTGCCGTTGCAGTGCAGGATGACGTCGCAGCCCGCGGCGAGGGCGGCCTCCGCCCGGGCGCCCATGGGTCCCTCGAGCGCAGCCATCGACAGGTCGTCGGTCATCAGCAGCCCGTCAAAGCCGATCTCGCCGCGAATGATGTCGATCACCGGCTTCGACAGGGTCGCCGGCCGGTCGTCGAGCGCGGCATAAACCACATGCGCCGTCATGCCGAGCGGCAGATCGGCAAGCGCGCGGAACGGGACGAAATCGGTCGCAGCGAGGGTCGCGCGCGGCGCATCCACCACGGGCAGGGCCAGATGGCTGTCGACCGGTGCCCGGCCGTGCCCCGGCAGGTGCTTGGCCACCGGAAGCACGCCGCCGGCGAGAAGCGCGTCCGCCGCCGCCCGGCCGAGGCGCGAGACTGTCGCGGGGTCGGTCCCGAGCGCCCGGTCGCCGATGATCGGGTCGGCGCCCGGGACGGGCAGATCGAGGACGGGCACGCAATTCCCGTCGATCCCGGCTGAGGTGAGATCGTGGGCGATCAGGCGATAGCGGAGCCGGACGGCCTCGGCGGCCTCGGCGGGGTCGCCGGCGCGGGCGATGTCCTCGGCAACCGGGCGCCAGCTCCGCCAGTGGGGCGGGCCGAGGCGGGCGACACGGCCGCCTTCCTGGTCGACGAACACCGCCGCCGCGCGCCCGACCGCCGCGCGGAGCTCCCCCGTGAGCCGTCTGAGCGCATCGGGCCTGCTCACATTCCGCCGAAAGAGAATGAACCCCCAGGGATCGGCGTCGCGGAAGAAGGCGCGCTCGTCGGCGGTCAGCGCCCCCCCTTCCGGGGCGAGGATGAGGGCGCGGCTCACCCGCGCCTCAGCGGTTCGTCGCGACGATGCAGTCCTGCCCCCGCGCCACCAATGCCTGGCAGAGCGCCGCCGCCTCGCGCCGGGTGCGGACGGGGCCGACGCGCAGCCGGTACCAGGTGACGTTGCCCGAGACGGTCTCCTGGATATCGAGGGCGCGGTTGTGGAGGATCTCCGCATGGCGGACCTGCACCTCTTCCCATTTGCGCCGGGTGATGTCCGGATCCCGATAGGCGCCGAGCTGGATCTGCAACGCCGAGCGGGCGGCGGCTTCGGCGAGGCTGTTGTTCTCGAGGGCGGCGTCCTGGCGGGCCAGCACCATGCGCCGCGGCAGGTCGGTTGGCCGGTCGGACGGCACGCGGGCGACGAGCGCGGGGGCGAGCGGGCTGCCTTCGCCCACGGGCGGCTCGGGAATGCGGCGGGCCGGGGCGGCGGGTGGCGCATCGGCGCTGGCCGGGTCGAGGGCGGCGAGGTCGGTCTCGTCCAGCGCGGCCCGGTCGGCAACCGGAGCGGAAGCCGGCGTTCGGGGCCCCGCATCGGCGGCGCGGCTCGGCGCGGCGGGAGGGGCCGGCGCGAGGGAAGGAGCCGGGCCGAAGCTCAGCCGTTGCGGCTCGACCGTGAGCGCTTCGCCGCGCGGGCGCGAGGGGGTATCGGCAAACCGGGTCTCCGCGGCGTCTTCCTCGCCGATGGTCACGGTCGGCGGCAGCGCCACGGGCGGAGCGTCAGAGGTGTCCTGCGCTTCGGGGGCCGGGGTCTGCCCCTCCGCGGCCGGGGTCTGCCCCTCCGCGGCGGGCGCAGGTGCGACCGGGTTTGCCGGCGCCGTGGCCGGTTCCTCCGTCTCGAGATCGAGCGCCGCTTCGAGAAGCGAGAGGCTCTGGTCCTCGGATGTCGGCCGGGCGGGCGGCGGCGCGAGCCGGGTGGGTTCGGCCCCAGCGTCGGGGCCGCGGGCGACCTCGAAGCTTTGCACATCCTGGTGCGGGGTCGCGGCCAGATCCTCGGCCCCTTCCGGGCGGAGCTTGATCGGCCCCTCGGCCGCTGCGATTACCGGGATCGCCTGGGTATCGCGGGTGCCGATCCCGTAAAGCCAGAGGCTGAGCCCGGCCAGGAGGGCGGCGGCACAGGCCGTCCCTGTCCAGGCCGAAAGGAGGCTTCGGCCGGCGCGGGGCGCCGGTTCCGGGTCAAAGCCGAGATCGGGCTCGACGTCGTCGTACTCATCGTCGCGCATCGGGTCACACCTGTATGGGACCCCGGTCAACGAACCATGATCTAGGGGTCCGTGCTGCTCTCGCCCCAGTATGTGCCCGGTTTATGTTTATTTCATGACCGTGACGGGGCTGACGCCGAGAATACCAAGACCACCGGAAATCACAACTCCCGAGGCGCGGACGAGGGCGAGGCGGGCGCGGGTGATCTCGGGCGCGTCTTCGCGGACGAAGCGCAGCTCGGGCCGGTCCTGTCCGCGGTTCCAATGCGCATGGAATTCCGAAGCGAAATCATAGAGATAGAAGGCAACCCGGTGCGGCTCATGGGCCTGGGCCGCGGCTTCGAGCTGGCGGGGGAACTCCGCGAGCTTGGCGATAAGGGCCAATTCGGAGGGATCTTCGAGCAAATCGAACGGAGCGGCCGCGAGCGTGGCGTCGTCGGTCGAAAGCCCCGCCTCCGCCGCCTTCGACAGCACCGAATGCACCCGGGCGTGGGCGTATTGCACGTACCAGACCGGGTTCTCCCGCGATTGTTCGAGCGCCTTGGCAAAGTCGAAATCGAGCGGGGCGTCGTTCCGCCGGGTCAGCATCACAAAGCGCGTCACGTCGGGGCCGACTTCGTCGATCAGATCGCGGAGCGTGACGAACGTGCCCGCGCGTTTCGACATTTTGAAGGGCTCGCCATTCTTGAAAAGTTTCACGAGCTGGCAGAGCTTGACGTCGAGCGGTACGCGGGCGTCCGATAGCGCCTTGACCGCCGCGGTCAGCCGCTTGACATAGCCGCCGTGGTCGGCGCCGAAGACGTTGATCAACTGATCGAAGCCACGGTCCACCTTGTCGAAGTGATAGGCGATGTCGGGCGCGAAATACGTCCAGGCGCCGTCCGATTTCTTGAGCGGCCGGTCGGTGTCGTCGCCGAATTCCGTGGCGCGGAAGAGCGTCTGCGGCCGCTCCTCCCAATCCTCGGGGAGCTTGCCCTTGGGCGGCTCGAGTACGCCCTCATAGATCAACCCCTTCGCCTCGAGCGCCGCGAGCGCGCCTTCGATCCGGCCGGTGCCGTAGAGGGATTTCTCCGAAAAGAACACGTCCATCTCGACGCCGAGGAGCGCGAGATCCTCGCGGATCAGATCCATCATCAGATCGGTGGCGATGTCGCGGATTTCCGGAAGCCACATCTCCTCGGGCTGGTTGAGGAGCCGGGCGCCGAAGCGTTCGGCCAGCGCCTGGCCGACCGGCACGAGATAATCGCCCGGGTAAAGCCCCTCGGGGATCTCCACAATCTGCCCGTTGGCTTCCGCATAGCGCAGATAGGCCGAGCGGGCGAGCGTATCGATCTGTGCTCCGCCGTCGTTGATGTAGTACTCGCGCGTCACCCGGTGGCCGGTGAAATCGAGGAGCCGTGCGAGCGCGTCGCCGAAGACTGCCCCCCGCGTATGACCAACATGGAGGGGGCCGGTGGGGTTCGCAGAGACGAATTCGACATTGACGCGCTGACCCGCGCCGAGGCTCGAACGGCCGAAGGCGGCGCCGTCGCGAAGGACGATGCCGAGCATCGCCTGCCAGGCGGCAGGCTCGAGGCGGAGATTGATGAACCCCGGGCCCGCCACGGTCGCCTCGGCGATGCGGGGGGCAGCGGCGAGGCGGATGGCCAGCGGCTCGGCGATCTCGCGGGGCTTCTTGCCGGCGGGTTTTGCGAGCACCATCGCCGCGTTCGTCGCCATGTCGCCATGGGCCGGGTCTCGGGGCGGCTCGACGGTCACGTTGGCGACGTCGAGGCCCACGGGAAGCACGCCCTCGTCGGCCATCGTCGCGAGGGTTTCGAGCACGAGTGTCTTGATCTCGGCAAACAGGTTCATCGGGCCTCGCTCCCAGGCGTGCGCACGGGGGTCCGCCTAGCACGCGTCGAAAGGCAGGCAAAGACCGGGCGGAGCCCGTCGCCGGGCGATCCGCGCCGCGGCGGCGCGGTCACCAGGCGAAGATCTCGACCCGATAGCCGTCGGGATCGAAAACCTGCACCCGGGTGATGCCGTCGTCCTGCCACTCGGCCTCGGCAACGCCCGCGTCGCGGAACCGGGCCCTGGCCGCGTGGACCTCGGCGATCGAGCCCGCCTGACAGCCGAAATGCAGCGCAGGCGGCGGCGGCGCCGGGACCGGGCCTTCGACGAGCGCGAGGAGCCCGCCGTCCTCAGCGGCCAGGATCAAGAGCTGCGCGTCCTCGTGCACCCGCCGGGCGAGACCGAAATGGGTGGCATAGAACGCAGCGCTTCGCTCGCGGTCGGCGACGCTGAGCGAGACGTGGTTGAGACGCGGCATCTTGGTCCTCGACGTCGACGGGGCAGTGGTCAGCTATCAGTGGTCGGTCGGCGTCGGAAGCGCGGTCCCAGCGGTCTCCTCCGCTTGGGCCCCGGCCCGGGCGGCGCGCCACGCGCCCCCCCATGACGAAAGCGCCTCCACCACCGTCCGAAGACCCGCGCCGAGGGGCGTCAAGGCATAGACGACGCGCTTCGGCGGGGTCTCGATCAGTTCCCGCCGCAGGACGATGCCGTCGGCCTCGAGCTCGCGAAGCTGCTGGGCGAGCATTTTTGCCGAGACCCCCGGCAGAACCCGGCCGAGGGCGTTGAACCCGGTCTCACCCTCTTCGAGCAGGTATCGCACGATCAAGATCTTCCAGCGCCCGCCGATGCATTTGAGCGCCTGGGCGGCGGCCTCATAGGGGCAGTCGTCATGGGATCGTTTCGGTCGCGCCATCAAGTTACTCGCAAGTGCGTTCTTCCGAGGGTCTCACCGAAAAGCTAGCCCAGGTCACCGTTCCGGCCCGGGTCCCGCGCGCGGGTCGCCCCGCCGTCCCGACGCGTCGACGTCCAGAAGTCCCCAGATCCCGACGCCCCAGATGAGGAGCCCGCCCATGCCGCCTATCGCACCGCCCCGGTCCCCCGCCCGCCGGAGCCTCCTCGCCGGGGCCCTCGCCAGCCCGGCGCTCATGGCGGCTGGGCCGATCGCCGCGCGGATCCCAGCCGAGGAAGACCCTGCCGTCGCGGGCAATGCCGCGCTTTACCGAACCCGGGTCGGCGCGATCCGCGTCACCGTGCTGAGCGACGGGCAGATCGAGTTCCCCGCCTGGCCCGCCTATGCGCCCGACGCCACGCAAGCCGAGGTCGCCGCCGCCCTGCGCCGCCGGCATCTGAGCCCGCCCAACTATCGTCTCGATCTGAACGCGGTGCTGATTGAGACGGCGGCCGGACGGGTGCTGCTCGACACCGGCTGGGCAGGGTTCGCGCCCGGGCTCGGTCGTCTCGACCGCGGGCTGCGGGCGGCGGGCCTCGCACCCGGGGACATCGACCTCGTGGTGTTGACGCATCTGCATCCGGACCATGTGGGGGGGCTCTCGGAGCCGGACGGGACGGCTGCCTTTGAGCGGGCGGAGATCCTCGTCGCCGCGCCCGAACTTGCGCAGTGGCAGGCGGGGCCCGATTTCGGCGCCATGCGCATCGATGCTCGGCTCCGGCCCGTCTTCGAAGCCGCCGCCGCGACCGTCACGGCCCTCGGCTCCCAGTTGCGGGCGGTCGGCCCGGCCGAGGAGATCCTGCCCGGCCTCACGCTTTGGGCGTTGCCAGGACACACGCGCGGGCATTCCGGGCTCGAGATCGCCTCGGACGGGGAGCGGCTCGTCTGTGCGGGCGATACGTTCCACGATCAAGCCTTCGATCTGGACCAGCCGGGCTGGGCGACGGCCTTCGACTACGATCCGCACCAGGCCGAGGCGACCCGCCGCCGGCTCCTCGATGCCGCCTCGAGCGATGGCACGCGCCTGTTGGCCTATCACATGCCGTTCCCTGGGCTCGGCCGGGTCGCCCGCGCGGGCGAGGGCTATCTCTGGACGCCCGAGCGCTGGCAGCTCACCCCCTGAACCTGCGCCGATCCGGTCGGTTCAGCGCAATTCATGCGACCGGGGTAGGCCGGCCGGGCGGGGCGAAAGCGGGCAATCGAAACCTTCAGAAGCGCAAGCCCCTCGGAGCGGCCTGTCGGAGAGGCCGGCACGGCACCTCCGGG
>JBHJGX010000070.1:0-11162 GCA_050331395.1 Paracoccaceae bacterium | reverse complement strand
ACGCGGTGCGCTACGGCACCATGCGCGAGACCGTGCTCGCCTTGGAGGTGGTGCTGGCGGATGGGCGGATCATCCGCACGGGCGGGCGGGCGCGCAAATCCTCGACCGGCTACGATCTGACCAAGCTGTTCGTCGGTTCGGAGGGCACGTTGGGCATCATCACCGAGCTGACGCTGCGGTTGCAGGGCGTGCCGGAGGCGGTGTCCGCGGCCGTCTGCGCCTTCGAGGACGTGGATGCTGCGGTTCGGGCGGTGATGGCGGTGATCCAGATGGGCGTGCCCGTTGCGCGAATCGAGCTGGTCGATGCCGAGAGCGTGCGGGGCTTCAACCTCTATGCCCAGGCTGGGATGCCCGAACGGCCACACCTGTTCCTCGAGTTCCACGGCTCGCCCGCCGGCGTGGCCGAGCAGGCCGAGACAGTGGGAGAGATCGTTACCGAGTTCGGTGGGGCGGGCTTTCGATGGTCCACGGCCGAGGAGGAACGGTCACGCCTGTGGCGCATCCGCCACAACGCCTACTACGCGCTGAAGGCGCTGCGGCCGGGCTGCCGGGTGCTGACCACCGATGTGTGCGTGCCGATCAGCCGGCTGGCCGAGGCGATCGCCGAGACGCGGGCGGCGGTGGACGCCTCGGGCCTGCTCGGGCCCATCGTCGGCCATGTGGGCGACGGGAACTTCCATGTCGCGCTCTTGCTGGAGGACGGCAACGCGGGCGAGTTGGAGGTGGCCAAGCGGCTGAGCCACGACATGGCCGAGCGGGCGCTGCGCATGGGCGGCACCGTGACGGGCGAGCACGGGATCGGCATGGGCAAGATGCGCTACATGGCCGCTGAGCATGGCGAGGCCTGGGGCGTGATGGCGGATCTGAAGCGGACCTTCGATCCGCAGAACATCCTCAATCCCGGCAAGATGGTGCAGCTGACCTGACCGTGGTGCGGGGGGCCAAGGCCGCGCAGCGAGCCCTTGGGCTCGCCGGCCGGCTTTGCCGGCCGCATCCGCCAGAGGCGGATGGCGCGGCCGCGTTGCACCACGCGGTCAAGGGCTGAGAAGCGCGCGCGCCGCGTCCCGCGCGGCGTCGGTGACGGTGTCCCCCGCCAGCATCCGGGCGATCTCGTCGATCCGCTCGTCGTCGCCGAGGGGCACCACCTCCGTCCGGGCGGCACCCGCCTCGGTCCGCTTGGCGATCCGCCAGTGATGCGCGCCGCGGGCCGCAACCTGGGGCGAATGGGTGACCACGAGCACTTGGGCGCTCTCGGCGAGCCGAGCGAGGCGTGCCCCGACCGCCGCTGCGGTTGCCCCACCAACGCCCCGGTCGATCTCGTCGAAGATCATCACGCGCCCGCCCCGGTCCTCCGCAAGGCAGACCTTGAGCGCCAGGAGAAACCGCGAGAGCTCGCCGCCCGAGGCGATCCGGTCGATGGGTCCGGCCGGCGCGCCCGGATTGATCTGAGCGGTAAAGGCGACGGCGTCGCTGCCCTCGGGGCCCGGATCGGCCGGCGCGATCTCGGTCAGGAACCGGGCGCGCTCCATGCGCAGCGGCGCGAGCTCGGCCGTCACGGCCTCGTCGAGGCGCCGGGCGGCGTCCCGACGGCGTTGGCCGAGTGCCTCGGCGGCCTCCGCGTAAGCGCCCCGGGCCTCGGCGGCGGCGGCTTCGAGCGCACCCAGATGCTCCTCGCTCCGGTCGATCCCGTCGAGCCGCGCCGCCATCTCGGCCGCAAGCGCAGGCAGCCCGTCCGGGGCGGTCTTGTGTTTCCGCGCGAGCGCCCGGATCGCGAAAAGCCGTTCCTCGAGCGCTTCGAGCCGGGCCGGATCCACGTCGAGCGCATCGAGCGCGGCAGCGATCCCGTCTTCGGCCTCGCCGAGTTCAGCCATCGCCCGGTCGAGCGCAGCCACCGGCGCTTCGAGCGCCGCCGCCGCCTCGCCGCCCCGGCTGCCCGCATGGGTCAATCGCGACAGCGCATCGGCAAGCGCGCCTTGCCCATCCACCGAGACGAGGTCCGCGGCCTTCGCGACATCCTCGCGAATACGCAACGCACCTTGCATACGCCGCCGCTCGGTATCGAGCGCGTCGTCCTCGCCGGTCTCGGGGGCGAGCTTTTCCAGCTCGGCCAGGCTGTGGCGCAAATAGGTCTCGTCCGCCGCCTCCGCCGCGAGGCGCGCGCGGGCGTCCGCGAGGGCCCGCTCGGCTTTTTGCGCCGCATCCCAGAGCTGCCTGAGGGCGTCGCGTTCGGCTGCCAATCCCCCATAGGCGTCGAGAAGGCTCCGATGTCCCCGCCGATCCAGAAGCCCCCGGTCGTCATGCTGGCCGTGGACCTCCACGAGCTCGGCACCGATCCGCGCGATCGCTTCCGCCGAGGCCCGCTGATCGTTGACAAAGCCCCGCGCCGGCCCGTTGGGCGCCTGAACCCGGCGCAGGATCAGCTCGCCGCCGGCCCCGTGGTCGAAGCCGAGTTCCCCGAGCGCCTCCCAGACCGGGTGCGCGGCCCCGGGCTCGAAGACCGCCGTCACCGATCCGGGCGCATCTCCATGGGCGACCAGGCTCCGGCGACCGCGGGCGCCGAGCGCGAAGCCGAGGGCGTCGAGCAAGATCGACTTGCCCGCGCCGGTCTCGCCCGTCAGCACGTTGAGCCCGCGCGCAAAGTCGAGATCGAGCGCCTCGATCAACACGATGTTTCGGATTGAAAGCGCCGTCAGCACGCGGCCCCCAGCGCCGTCGGTCCGCGCGCCCGTCGGGGCAGGCCGGGGAGGTTCAGAGCCACTTGCCCTGGATCACCCGGCGATAGACCCGGCTGAAGAAACCGTCCGGATCCTCGTCGTCTGGGATCAGATCGCGGCCGGTCAAAAGCTCGTAGCTGTCGAGATACCAGTCGCTGCCAGGGAAGTTGTGGCCAAGCACCGCCGCCGCGGCGATCGCCTCGCGCTCGAGCCCGAGGGCAAGGTTCGCCTCGACGAGCCGGTGCAGGGCTTCGGGCGTCTGCGAGGTGGTCTCATACTCGTCGACGACACGGCGAAACCGGTTGATCGCCGCCGTGTAGTGGCCAAGCTTGAGGTAATAGCGACCAATCGTCATTTCCTTACCCGCCAAGTGGTCGCGGGTCAGATCAATCTTGAGATTGGCGTCACGAGCGAACTCGCTGTCCGGATACCTTTGCACAACTTCGGTCAGGCTTTGAAGAGCTTCTTCAGTCATGTTCTGATCGCGCCCGACATCGGTGATGTTGTCGTAATAGGTAAGTGCGATCAAGTATTGCGCATAGGGCGCATCGGCGTCCGAAGGATAGAGATCGACATAGCGCTTTGCCGACGCGCGGGCGGCCCCGTACTGTCCGGCCTCATAAGAGGAATAGGCGGACATGATGATGGCCCGTTTGGCAAGTTGCGAGAATGGGTAGAGGCGTTCGATCTCGTTAAAGGTCTGCGCGGCCTCGGCCCCGTCGCCGTCCGCAAGCTGGCTTTCGCCCAGCCGGAAAATCTCTTGTGCGCTCAGATCTTCGACGCTTCGGTCGTCGTCGGCCTCGAACACGCTGCAACCGGCGGCGAGACCGATCAGCACGGCATAGAGAAGGGGACGCAGGATCGGGCCGACCGGGCGCATGGGCAACCTCTCGGTGTTTGACGAGATTTGGCAGAGCATAGCGGCGCCAGGCCATCCAGGGAAGAGGGACCGGCCGTCGACCTCTCGCCTCGCGAGCCCGTGGCCCGCGTCAGATCGCGATCGCTTTCGGCTGCGGCCGAAAGGTGCGGACCCGGTCGCCCGGGGCAGGCAGCTGCCAGGTTTGAGCGTCTTCGAGCGCAAAGGCCTCGGGATCGGCGAAGAGCGCCCGCAACAGGCGATTGGTCATCTCGTGACCGGATTTGACGCCCGTATAAAGCCCGATGACCGGTGCGCCGGCGAGCGCCAGGTCCCCCACCGCGTCGAGCATCTTGTGCCGCACGAACTCGTCGTTGCGGCGCAGGCCTTCCGGGTTGAGCACCCGCCCCCGGTCGACGACGATGGCGTTCTCGAGACTGCCGCCCCGGCCGAGACCCATGCGACGGAGCGCTTCGACCTCGGCGAGGCGACCGAAGGTGCGGCAATCCGCGAGTTGGGTCACGAAGGCATCGCCCGCGACCGCCATCGCGAGGGTCTGCGTGCCGATGGCCGCGTCCTCGAAACTGATGGCGAAGCGGAGCGTAAACCGGTCCGCGGGCTCGAGACGCGCGAGCCGGTCGCCGTCGCGGACCTCGACGGATTTGAGGATCTTATAGGCCCGAACCGGACCCTCGAGCGGTGCAAACCCGGCCTCGAGGAGCGCCCGCACGAAGGGGGCCGCGCTGCCGTCCATGATCGGGAGCTCCGGTCCGTCGACGAAAATCGCCGCATCGGTCACGCCTGTCCCGGAAAGGGCGGCCATCGCATGCTCCACCGTGCCGATCTCGACGCCGTCGCGTCCGAGCCGGGTGCAGAGCTGCGTATCGCTCACAAGGTCGTAGCGGGCGGGCAATGTCGGACGTCCGGGCAAATCCGTGCGCGTGAAGGAGATGCCCGCGCCCGAAGCGGCAGGAGCGATCGTCATGCGCGCCGTGCGCCCGCTGTGGAGGCCGACCCCTTGGAAGGCCACCGGAGCCCGAACCGTCATGCGCATCATGGTCGCTCTGCCTCGTCTTTTTTCGTCGTTGTCCGGACGCGGTCGCGGCGTCAGCGGTGTGACCCGTCGGAGTTCCATCCGGCGGCAACAACTGCCTAGAGTCGCGGCTATTTTAGCTCAAGTCACGCTTTGTGACGCTTTGCAACAAGAGCCGTTTCGACCCGTTTCATGACAGTATCGCGCAACATTCTTCCTCAAAATACGACGGTGGGCGCAAAATCGAACGCGCTCCGATCAATCCGGGACAAGGCAAAAAGGCGGCCGCCCGCAGCGATGCGGCCGCAAAGAGCAAAGGCACTTGGGCGGGACCGGGACGGAGACCGAGGTCTCCGCCCGAGCCGCGGATCAGTTCGCCTGGCGCCGCAAGAAGGCGGGGATCTCGCTCTCGTCGTCCGGCTCGGCGCGGAGTTCGTCCCCGCTCGACCGGCTGAGCGGATCGATGCGCGGCTCGCTTCCGCCGGCGACCCGATTGATCAACTTGTTGATGGTGAAGAGCCCGTTTTTGGCGGCCGTCTCCTTCGGTTCGTCCCGTCGGGCGGTGAGCGCGTGCGCCGGATCGCCTGCAAGCCGCCCATCAGCCGGGGAGGAGACCGGAGGCTCGACGATCTCCACCGCGAGCGAGCCCTCGTCGATCGCCGTGTCGTCGCCCCAAAGCGCATCCTCGCCGAGCGAAGGCGCCCGGCCTTCAGCCGCCTGTTTGCGGGCCCGGGCCTCGAGCGCGCGTTGGCGGACCCGCTCGGCGCGGGCGCGCATATCCGACGGCGACGGCGCGACGGCCGCCCGGTTCTCGACGCTTTGCGGTTGGGGCTGGGGCGCAGGCGCAGTCTCGGCCGGTGCGGGCGCCGACGCTTCGGCCTTGGGTGCCCGCTGCGGGGCGGGCGCGGTCTCGGCCTGACGGGCATTGGCCCGCTGGATCGACTCGGCGAACCCGGTCGCCCGCTGCGGCTCGGCCGGCGCCTCGGGCGCGGCCTCGGCCGGTTTGTCCCGGTTGCCCCGCAGCGAGATGTTGACCCGACGCGTGCCGCCGCGCACGGCGTTCACCAGGCTCGGATCCGTCTCCGCTGGCCGGCGGCGGGGCTGGGGTTCGGTCTCTTCCGTCGGGCGCTCGACTTCGTCGTTCTCCGCATCGATGCCGGTCGCCACGACGCTGACCCGCATCTTACCCTCCATCGCCGGATCGAGCGCGGAGCCGAACTTGATGAGCGCCTCCGCATCGACTTCGTCTTTGATCCGGTTCGCCGCCTCGTCCATCTCGAAGAGCGTCAGGTCGTAGCCCCCGGTGATGTTGATCAGCACGCCCTTGGCGCCCTTGAGCGAAACCTCGTCGAGGAGCGGGTTGGCGATCGCCTTCTCGGCCGCGTCGATGGCGCGGGTCTCGCCCTCGGCCTCGCCGGTGCCCATCATCGCTTTGCCCATCTCCTCCATCACCGATTTCACATCGGCGAAGTCGAGGTTGATCATGCCCGGGCGGACCATCAGGTCGGTGACGCCCTGGACGCCCTGATAGAGGACGTCGTCAGCCATCACGAAGGCCTCGACGAAGGTCGTCCGCTCGGACGCCACCTGGAAGAGGTTCTGGTTCGGGATCACGATCAGGGTGTCGACGACCTTCTGCATCTCGGCGACGCCCATCTCAGCGATCTTCATCCGCCGGGCGCCTTCGAAGTGGAAAGGTTTGGTCACGACGCCCACGGTGAGGATGCCCATCTCGCGGGCGACCCGGGCGACGACGGGGGCGGCACCGGTGCCGGTGCCGCCGCCCATGCCGGCAGTGATGAAGCACATGTGGCTGCCCTCGAGCGCGGCCGAGATCTCCTCGACGGTCTCCTCGGCGGCAGTATAGCCCACCTCGGGTTTGCTGCCGGCGCCCAACCCGCGCGTCACGCCCGAGCCGAGCTGCAGTTTGCGCTCGGCCCGGCTGTGGGCGAGCGCCTGGCTATCGGTGTTGGCGGCGATGAACTCGACGCCGGGCAGCGCCTTCTCGATCATGTTGTTGACCGCGTTCCCGCCCGCTCCGCCCACGCCAAAGACGCAGATCCGTGCGCGCAATTCGGGATCGACGCCCCATTCCATCGGCTGCTTGAGATTGAGTGCCATTTGCCTGTGCCTCTTTGCTGTTTGTTTGCGTCGTCCGACCTTTGCGGCCGTGTTGCTGTTGCCGCGCCGCGGAGGTCCCGTCGTGCCGCCCGCTCTCACCGATCCGCCCTCACCAGCTTGCACGTATCCAGCGGAACATGTCCCGCGCCCGGCCGCCGGCGGTGACCGCCCGGGGCGCGTCGAAATCCCAAAGCTCGTCGTGGGGGCGGACCGCATAGACCGCGAGCCCGACCGCCGCGGCCGTCTCGGGCCCGGTCAGGGTCTGCGGCAGCCCCGCGATCCGGAGCGGCCGGCCGATCCGCGGGCGCCGCCCGAGGATCCTGGTTGCCACGTCGTCGAGCCCGGGCATCTGGCAGGCGGCGCCGGTCAAGACGACCGAGCAGCCGGGCATGCCGGTGACGCCGATCTCGATCAGCCGCTGCTGAACGTGGCGGAAGATCTCTTCGACCCGGGGCCGGATGACGCCGATCAGCATGCCGCGCGAGATCTGCCGCGGTTCGGGCGCGTCCTCTTCGCCGAGTCGGGGTGCGTCGATCATCTGGCGATCGTCCGCCGCCGTCGGCACCAGCCCGCCATGCAGGCACTTGATCCGTTCCGCCCGGGAGCGGCGCATCATCAGCCCGCCGGCGATATCCGAGGTGACATGGTCGCCGCCGAACCGGATCTGGTCCGCACACACCAGGTGGTCTCTGAGAAAGACCGAGAGCCCCGTCGAACTGGCGCCGAGATCGATGCAGACGGCGCCCGTGCGCTGCTCGTCCTCGACGAGGGCGGCCAGCCCGCTCGCATAGCTCGCCGAGACGATGCCCGCGAGGTCCAGATCGCATTGCCGGACGCATTCCATCAGATTGTGCAGTGGACGCGCATCGACGGCGAGCACGTGGCTCGCGATCGCCAGGCGCCGTCCGGTCATGCCGCGCGGATCGGTGATGCCGTTTTGATAGTCGACCGTAATCGCCACGGGCTGGGCATGCAGGATCTGCCGTCCAGGGCCGATCGGCGGCTCGGGCGCGGCCGCGAGCGCATGGGAGATGTCCCGCGACGTCACCTGACCCGTCTCGGTCTCGGTCTCGCCAAAGGTCGAAAAGCTCTTGGGCCGCCCCCCGGAGAAGGCGACAAGCGCATGATCGACCCGTTCGATCTCGGGATGCGCGGCGCGTTCGGCGGTCAGGACCGCCTGCCGGAGCGCGCGGGTCGCGGCCTCCATATCGGTGATCTCGCCGCGCTTGATGCCGCGGGCCTGGACGGTGGCCGCGCCGACCACCTCGACCGCGCCGAAGAGCTGGGTGGCCAATTGCTCGCGCCCCTCAGCCGCTTCGAGCCGCGCCGGGTCGAGTTTGAGGATCATGCAGACGATCTTTGACGAGCCGATATCGATGACGGCGAGCCGTCCCCGCCGGATCGCGCTCGCCAGCCGTCCGCGCATGCTCCGATGCACGAGACACGCATCGAAATTCATGTGTCCTCCCCCACGACGAGGTCTACGATACGCCTGAGAACCGTGCGCTCCGCCGCCCGCGGCGCAATCCGAAGCGCCGGACGCGCGGCGATGCGCAGATCGACCGCAACGAGGTCGCGCTCGAAGAGCTCCTCGCCGTAGTGGAGCGCCATGATCCCGGTGAGGGCCGCGACGGCCCGTTCTTCGGGCAACAGAATGACCAGGTTTCGGTCGAGCACCACGTCCCAACGCCGCTCGCCGACCCGGGAGAAGGCCCGCAGGCGTCCCATGAGATCGGGCGCGGCCCGCATGAGCGCGAGCGCCTCGCTCACATGCGCGGGCGCCCCCATCCCGAGGAGAAGCGGCAGCCGGGGATGGTCGGCACGCAAGGCCGCCCGGTCGACGATGACGCCGTGGCTGTCGACGAGCCAGAGCCCCGCCTCCGCATCGCGCCAGAGCGCCACCGGCACCCGCTCGCTCACCCGGATCTCCAGCGTCCCCGTCGGTTCGAGCTTGACCGAAGCTGTGGCGACCCGGCCGATCCCCTCCACCCGGCGGCGCAGTCGGTCGAGATCGAGCCGGAGCGAGCTTGCGCCTTCGAGCGGGCCGATGCTGCGCCGGACCGCAGCCCTCAGCTCGGCCGTCGCGCCCGAGACCCGGACCCGCTTCACGCCGAATTCCGGGCGCTCGAGCAGATAGCCCGCTGCCTCGGCGATCTTCGACTGGATCGCGAGCCGGGTGGGGTGGTGCGCGACCGCGGCCCAGCCGGCAACCCCGAGCGCGGCGAGCGGCAGATAGACCATGACGAGCGACCGCACCCAGGGCGTGACCCAGGCGCGGCGCAAGCGATAGGCGAATTTGGACGGCCCCGGCGCGGGGCGCATCGGCCGCGGGCCCTCCGGCGGCCGTTTGTCGGCGGTCAGCGGCTGCATGAGGCGTCCTCCACGAGCCACTGGCAGAGCGCATCGAAGCCGATCCCGCGATGGGCCGCCTGTTCGGGCGCGAGCGATGTGGGCGTCATGCCGGGCTGGGTGTTGGTCTCGAGGAGCACGAGCCCCTCGAGCCCCAGCCGGTCGTCCCAGCGGAAATCCGTGCGGCTCAGCCCCCGGCAGCCGAGCGCCCGGTGGGCCGCGACCGCATGCGCCTCGCAGGCCTCGGCGATGGGCGCGGGGAGCTCGGCCGGCACCACGTGGCGCGAGCCGCCGGGGGCGTATTTCGCCCGGTAGTCATAGAACCCATCCGCGACGATATCGGTGACTGCGAGCGCGCGTTCGGCGCCCGGTGCGCCCATGACCGCGACGGTGAGCTCTCGCCCCGGCACATAGCGCTCGACGAGCAGCGCCTCGGGCGCCGCATCCCCTAGGACAGGCGGCCGATTCGCCCCTTCGGCGACGATCACCACGCCGACCGAGGAGCCTTCGTTGGCGGGTTTCACGACGTAAGGCGGCTCGAAGGGATGCGCCTCGGCAAGGGCGGCGCGGGCAACGACGCGGCCTTCGGCGATCGGCAGGCCATGTGCGGCATAGACCGCCTTGGCGCGCGGTTTATCCATGGCGAGCGCAGAAGAAAGCACGCCCGAATGGGTATAAGGCAACCCCAACCATTCGAGGACGCCCTGCGCGCAGCCGTCCTCGCCCCAGCGCCCATGCAACGCGTTGAACACCGCATCCGGACGCAACGCGTCGAGGGACGCCGCCATTCCCCGGTCGGCATCCAGTTCGGTCACGTCGTACCCAACGCGCCGCAGTGCGCCGGCGCATTCGGACCCGGACACGAGCGAAACCTCGCGCTCGGCCGACGGCCCGCCCTTCAGCACCACAACGCGGGAAGCCCTGCTCGACATCCGCGCCTCGTTATGTCGCCGCTCCGCCTTCTTAAGGGGCGTGAGTCGGCCGGGGACCATATCTTGTGGCCCGCATTATTAGTTGACCATAACGCCGATGCGGCGGATTTCCCAGCGCAAATCGATGCCGGCACTTGATTTTACCCGGGCGCGAACAGTCTCCGCCAGGGACTCGATATCCGCCGCGGTCGCATCTCCGAGATTTATCAGGAAATTACAGTGTTTCTCTGAGACCTGCGCACCACCTACCCGCAAGCCCCGGCAGCCGGCCTCTTCGATCAGCCGCCACGCCGCGCGCGCCTGAACCTCGCCGCCCCCCGCCGAGGACCGCCCAGAGGGGTTGGCAAAGGTGCTGCCGGCCGTCCAGGCCTTGACGGGCTGGGCGGCAGCGCGCTCGGCAAGGGCCTCGGCCATGCGCGCTCGGATCGCCGCAGGCGCGTCGCGGCCGCTGCCCCGGAGCACGGCCCCGGTAAAGACCACGTCCTCGGCTGCGGCGGCGGCGCGATAGCCGAAACCCATCTCGTCCGGGCCGAGCCGTACCCGGCGGCCGTCCCGCGTCACTCCCTCGGCCGCGACGAAGACATCCTTGAGCTCGCGCGCCCGGGCCCCCGCATTGGTGGCGAGCGCGCCACCGAGCGTGCCCGGGATCCCGCGGAGGAATTCGAACCCGGCGATGCCGGCCGCGGCCGCCGCCTCGGCGATCCGCGCATCGAGGGCGGCCGCCCCGGCCCGCAGGTCGAGCCCGTCGGTTTCGATCCCGCCAAAGGCCCGGCCGAGGCGGATCACCACCCCCGGGACACCCCCGTCGCGGACGAGTAGGTTCGAGCCCACGCCGATGACCGCGGCCGGCACGCCCGCGGGCAGGCGCCCGAGCGCGGCGGCCAGGTCGTCGAGATCGGCCGGCTGAAAAAACCATTCCGCCGGCCCGCCGACGCGAAACCAAGTCAAAGGCGCGAGGGTGCGCCCCGCTTCCAGCCGACCGCGAACCGGACCGAGCGGCGTGAGGTCGGCATCCGCCGCCAATCGAGCCCCCATCCGGTCACCGGTCTGGTTCCCCGTCTCCGCCCGCGTTTGGGCCTCCCGCCCGGCGCCTTCGCCCATCGGGCTCAGCCGGCCGCGCTCAGGCGTCCGGTCGGAGCCGGGGCGGGGGCGGGGGC
>JBHJGX010000069.1:0-75186 GCA_050331395.1 Paracoccaceae bacterium | reverse complement strand
GGCCCCCCAACCCGCCCCCCCCCCGGCGCGGGCGGGGGGCTCCCCCCGGCGCCCGGTGGGCTCGCACCCCCCGCGCCCCGGGGGGCGGGGCGCCGCGCCCCCGCCGCCGCAGCCCCCCGACCGCCCCGGCGGAAGCGCCGTCGCGGCTGCCGCGGCCGATCTCGCCGCCGCTGCGACGACGCTTGCCGAGCTCGAGGCGGCGATCCGGGACTGGGACGGATCCGAGCTCAAACGCGGCGCGCGGCGGTGCGTCTTCGCCGACGGCGCTCCGGGCGCGCGGGTGATGGCGATCGGCGAGGCGCCCGGCTCGGAGGAGGACCGTCTGGGCAAGCCCTTCGTCGGGCCGGCGGGGCGGCTTCTCGACCGGATGCTGGGCGCCATCGGGCTCGCCCGCGGGGCCGAGCGGCCCGAGGACCGCGTCTACATCACCAATGTGCTGCCGTGGCGGCCGCCGGGGAACCGCACCCCGTCCGAGCCCGAGATCGCAGCGTTTCTGCCGTTTCTGGAGCGGCATGTGGCGCTGGCCGCGCCGGAAATACTCCTGCTCTTGGGCAACACGCCGAACCGCGCGCTCTTTGGCGGGCCAGGCGGGATCCGGCGGCTGCGCGGGACCTGGCGCGCCTATGGCGGACCGGGCGCCGAACGCGAAATCTGGTCGCTCGCGAGCTTCCATCCGGCCTATCTGATGCGTCAGCCCGAGGAGAAAGCGGCCGCCTGGCGGGATCTGCTGGCGCTGCGGGCGGTGCTCGACGGGGCCGATCCGGCGGGGCTCTGAGCGCGGTCGCGGCCGCGGTTTCGTCGGGCCCGGCTTGCCGGGGGATCGACCCCCGGGCGCGCCGGCGGCATGCGCCGCGGCCAGGCCGCAGCCTCCCGGCCAACGGGCGCTGTCGGGTTTGCCTTTGGCCTTGCCCGCGCCCGCCCGAGCCCCGATTTTACGCCGAAGCCGAAAAGGAGACGCGCGCCGTGAGTGAAGAGACCGCCCTGCCCGACCAGACCGTCGGCCCCGCTTATCGGATCGACACGAGCCGGCCTTTCGTGCCCGTGAACATTGCCGTCTTGACCGTCTCCGACACCCGCACCGAGGCCGAGGACCGCTCGGGCGATCTGCTCGTCGCGCGGCTGACGGCGGCGGGCCACCGGCTCGCGGACCGGGCGATCGTAACCGATGACGAGCCTGCGATCGTCGAGCAGTTGCAGACCTGGATCACCGATCCGGGGATCGATGCGGTGATCTCGACAGGCGGCACCGGGCTCACGGGCCGCGACGTCACGGTCGAGGCCCACCGGCAGGTCTACGACAAGGAGATCGACGCCTTCGCGGCGCTCTTCACCCAAATCTCGGTCGCCAAGATCGGCACCTCGGCGGTGCAGAGCCGCGCCTGCGCCGGCGTCGCCGGGGGAACCTATCTGTTCGCGCTGCCTGGCAGCCCGTCGGCTTGCCGCGACGGGTGGGACGAGATCCTTGGGCCGCAGCTCGATTACCGCCACCGGCCGTGCAATTTCGTCGAGATCATGCCGCGGCTGTCGGAGCGCGAGCGGCGCAAACCCGGCTAAGGGCTTCTTTACGCTGACGGGCGAGCCGGGCTTAACCTCGGCGGGCTATTCCCCGACCCAATGCGGGCGACAAGGGAGGTCCCGATGTTCCGAAGATGGCGGCGCCGGCCGCCCGAGCCGCCGGTGATCGACGAGGGCTATCTCGCGCGGCTCGCCCGGCATGTGGGCGAGGGCGCTTTATCCGAGCTTCTTGCGGACGGGCTGATCGAGATCGAGGACCGGGTCCGCGCGCTCGAACTGGCGGCGGCGGCGGGCGATCGGGAGGGCGCGCTCCGCATCGGCCATGATTTGGCGGGGATTGCCGGGCATCTGGGGTTGGCGCGGCTCTCGTGGCGGGCGGCGGAGATGATGCGCGCGGCGCGGGCGGCGCCGGATGCGCCTGCGGCCGGATTGGCGGGTCCGGTCGCCGCGGCCGGTCGAGAGGCGTGTGTCGAACTCGCCGGGCGCCGGGTCTGCGCCTGATGCGGTCATGCCCTGGCGTTCACGCAAAATTCAGCCTCCTCCGCGATAGCTCGTCGCCGTGTAAAGGGCCCGACTGGTGCGGCCCGTTTCGCCGAGGAGACAGAGCATGACCGACGCGACCGATGCAGAGCTCGTAGCCGGGCTTCGGCGGGCAATCGACGGGGGCGAGATCGCGCCTTGGTTCCAACCCGTGATGGATCCGGCCGGCGTGACGATGCTGTCGGCGGAGGCGCTGCCGCGCTGGGACGACCCGATCAAAGGCGTGATCCCGGCTGGCGTCTTTATCGGCTGTGCCATCCGCCACGGTCTCTTGACCGAAATCAGCCGCATTCTGCTCGGCCGGTCTTGCGAGAATTACGCGGACTGGCGCGCGCGGGAGATCGCGCCGCCGGTCGTGTCCGTGAACTTCACCGGGGCGGAACTTCGCTCGGGCGACGCGGTCGATCAGGTAACCTGGGCGCTCGAGAGGGCGTCGATGGATCCGCGCCAACTCGCCATCGAGATCGCCGAACGCGTGCTCTACGAGGACGGGTGGGAGGCCAATCTTGCGGAGGCCCGCCGCCTCGTCGATCTGGGCGTGCCGTTCTGGCTCGATGACTTCGGCGCGGACAAGGGCGATCCTGACACCCTGGCAAAGCTTCCCTTCGCGCTCGCGAAGGTGGACCGGGGCATCGTCGGCGCGCTCGACACGGATCCGGCGATGGTCGACCGGCTCGGCGCGCTGGTCGGCGCAGCCCGCGGCCACGGCATGGCCATCATCGCCAAGGGCGTCGAGACGCGGGAACAAATCGACATCCTGATGGGCACGGGCTGCGACGGGCAGCAGGGCTATGCGATTGCCCGTCCGATGCCCGAGGACAGCTTTGCGGAGTGGCTGGATCTCAACAGCTGGCCCGGCTCCGCAGTAGCCGCCGGCTGACGGTCCCCACACTCCCGATCTTCACGACGAGGACCCCCACATGTCAGGCCCATCCCTGCCGGTGCAGACTTTCATGCAAGAGGCGAACGAGGTTCTCGAAGGCCTCGAAAAACGCTTGCTCGAACTTGAGGACGATCCCGAAAATGGGGCCCTCGTCGACGCGGTGTTTCGCAATCTGCACACCCTCAAAGGGTCGGGCGAGATGTTCGGCTTCTCGGCGCTCGCGCGGTTCACTCACGGGTTCGAGAACGCCTATGATGCCGTGCGATCGGGAAAGGCGACCGTGAGCCCGCGGCTGATCGACGTTTCGCTTCGCTCCCGGGACCATATCCAGAGGCTGATCGATGCGGGCGCCGACCCCGAGGAGAACGCGCGGCTTGCCGAGGCCCCGGAGGGCAAGGCGCTGTTGGCCGAAATCGCCGATCTGCTCGGGGCACCGTCGCCGAGCGCGGCTGGATCAACGCCAATGGCAGCGCCCAATCTCGTGCCTCAGCGCTATCGGTTCGCGTTTCGGCCGGAACACACTGCATTTCGCTTCGGGATGCGCCCCGATCTTTTGATCGAAGAAATGGCCGCGCTCGGAGAGGCGGACGTCGCGATAAGCGCCGATGCCGTTCCGCTCCTCGACAGCCTCGATCCGGTGGATTGCCATCTGCGCTGGCACGGTCGGCTGGAAACCGATGCGCCCCCCGACCGGGTGCACGAGGTCTTCCTTTTTGCCGAGGACGGCACATTCACGCTCGAGCCGGAGACAAGCGAGGCCGAACCCGCGGCCCAGTCCTCCGAGGGGACACCGGCGGCGACGATAGGAGATCCCGCGCCGACCGAGCCTGCGCGTGCGCCCAAATCGACGGATCTATCATCCGAAAACGGCCGAATGTCACACGAACCGGAGCCCTCCAACTCGTCGTCCCGAGGCTCAGGCGTCATGACAAAGAGTTCGGAATCCGTTCGCGTTCAGGCGCACCGTCTGGACGAGATGATGGATCAACTCGGCGAACTCGTCATCGCTCAAGCGCGGCTCAACCGGATCGCAAACGGTCTCGGCGACCCGACCCTGGTCACCACGGCCGAGGAGATGGAGCGGCTTATCACGGGTCTGCGCGACGCCACGTTATCGATCCGCATGCTACCAATCGGCACAGTCTTCGGTAAATTTCGCCGCGTTGTTCGTGACCTATCTAGCGAACTCGGCAAGCAGGTTCAACTTGTGACCGAAGGAGAGGACACCGAACTCGACAAAAATGTAATCGACAATCTCTCCGAACCGCTGGTTCACATCATCCGCAATTCTGTCGACCACGGCATTGAGCCGCTGGATGCGCGGCGAGCCGCAGGCAAGTCGGACATCGCAACCGTATCTATGATTGCGCGGCAAGCGGGCGGAGAGGTCCTGGTGACCGTCTCCGACGACGGAGGTGGCCTGCGCACCGACAGAATCCGGGCCCGCGCCATTGAGCGCGGCCTGATCTCAGCGGACAATGAACTGAGCGAAAAGCAGATCAACCAATTGATTTTCGCACCGGGCTTCTCGACGGCTCAGTCGCTATCCAGCGTCTCGGGACGGGGCGTCGGCATGGATGCGGTGCGAACGGTGATCGCGGACCTAGGTGGCTCGGTCGAAGTTGAGTCTCAGCCCGGCCTCGGCACGGACATCACCCTTCGCTTGCCGCTTACCCTTGCAATCATCGAAGGCCTTCTAGTGCGCATCGCAAGTACGGCTTACGTACTGCCGCTGGCCACGGTCGATGAATGCGTCGACCTTACACGCACCAAAATGCGTAACGGCAGCGGGCAAAGCATCATGACCATCCGGGATGAACTAGTTCCGTTTGTTGACCTTCGGTCGCTCTTCGAGTTGCCACTGGCCAACCCCAACGACCGACGTCGGATCGTGATCGTCCGTGCCCAGGGGCGGCGTATCGGCCTGGTGGTGGATGAGATCCTCGGACAGCACCAGACAGTGATCAAGTCGCTCAGCGTCTATCACCGCGATATTCCAGGGCTGGCCGGAGGAACCATCTTAGGTGACGGTTCGGTAGCGCTGATCCTCGACCCTGTCGCACTCATTAAAAATATGAGCCACAAGTTGACGGAGGCTGCATGAACTTGGATCCCGGCCACCGTAACACCGAGCGGACGACCCAAAAAAGGAGGACAATGCTCACGCTGCGGATCGAAGACGAGATATTCGCGCTTCCAGTAAACGGCGTACAAGAGATCATTGATCCGCTACCCGTGACAATTGTTCCGAATGCCGATTCATTCGTACAAGGGTTGATCAATGTACGGGGATCCGTCGTGCCGGTCGTTTCACTTCGACGGCGACTTGATGTCTCTGCTACTAAACACACCAAGAACACGCGTATCGTTGTCCTAGAGGTACCGATTGCCGATGAACTCGCGAAGGTTGCGCTCGAAGCGGACAGCGTGGAGCAGGTAATCGAACTTGCTGATTGCGCCATCGAGCCGGTGCCAGAAATTGGCATTGGTTGGCCTCCTCGACATCTCGCGGGAGTAGCCAAACGCGAAACGGGATTGATCGTGCTTTTGCGGATTGAGAGCGTTTTCGAGCCGACCCTGCGCCCTCTGGCGTCGATGTGAGTGGAGAATTGCAATTGACTTTGACCCAGAAAATCACCGCAGGCTTTGGCCTTGTAATCGTGCTCGCGGTTGGGCTCGCCGTCTCCGGTCTCGACGCACTCGACCGAGCAGACCGTCGCGTCGAAGCGATGGCAGATGGGCCTTTTGCAGCCCTGACGCTAAATGCGGAAGTAGAGAACACCGTCCTTGTTATTTCCCGTGCCCACAAAGACATGCTGCTCCACCAAAACTCTGCTGATCGTAGGGAAATAGCCCAAAAAATGCGTGACATGACAAACCGATTAAAAATTCTCATCGGTGAAATGAAAGCTATCGCGAGCCCAGAACGCTTGGCACTAGTTCAGAACTTCGAGCAGGAGGTCGAGGCTTACCTTTCATTGAATGACCAAATCGCTGATCTCGCACTTTTGAACACGACTGCCAACGCTCGCGAGGGTGTTTTTGGCGAGGGCCGCGCAACCGCCGCTGGGCTGGACCTTGCTCTTAATCGCGCTGCGTCAAAAAGTGCGGCGTTGATCGGCATCCCAAATGCGTTGGCAGTCGAGACGATGAGGATCGCGCGGCATGCCAACCTAGCTCATGCGCGATCGAAGGCGCTCGTGCTTGCAGACACCGAGAAGAGGGTCGAACAGGCGGTCACCAGCTACCGGAAACAGCTCGCACTTACAAACGCCGCTTTTGACGAACTCATTTCTGCTGTCGGAGGGCGCGCTGATTTGGAACCGATAGCTGCCGTAGGTCGTGCTTTGAATGCTTTTTCTACGGCTCACGACGAAATTATACAGACGGCCAGCGCCAAAGGTGACTTGCAAGCATCGATTATTTCGCGAGGGCAGGGCGCCGAAGCGATACTGAGCGCCCTCGAGAATCTTAAAGAAATTTCTCAATATACGGAAAATGCCGTGGAAAGGTCGCGCAAAGAAAATCAACAGGCGTCTAGCGATGCTAGCGTAATTTTAGCAGGCCTCACCGGCCTCGCTGCTGTCACGGCAACCATTGCGGCCAGTCTCATTATCCGATCAGTGCAACGTGACCTTGCCTCGGTTCGACACGCCGCAATGCAGGTTTCACAAGGATTTCTCGACGTTGAAATAGATGCGACAGGACATGGGCCGATATCAGAGCTTAAGCAATCAACCGCTACGATGATACAGAATCTTCGGGATAAGGTCGCCCTCGCTGAACGTATCGCGGCCGGCGATTTGTCCGAGGACACCCGACACGGATCAGACCAAGATCAGTTGGCAGTTGCTTTGAGACGGATGGCCGGGCGACTCCGCGGCGTTATCGCAGATGCACGCGACAGCGCGGTCGCGGTTTCAGATAGTTCTGATCGGCTTCGAACTACTGCAACCGACATCGCCAACGGCGCCAATCAGCAAGCGGCCGCAGCGCAAAAAGCTTCAGCATCAGTCGAACAGATGACAGCAAACATTGTCCAAAGTGCTGAAAACGCAGCTCAAACTGAGAAGATCGCAGTGCAGTCTGCCTCAGATGCAGAGCAGTCGGGCATGGCAGTTTCGCGAGCCGTGGATGCGATGCAGACGATTGCCGAGAGAATCACGATCATTCAGGAGATCGCGCGGCAGACCGACCTCTTAGCCCTAAATGCAGCAGTCGAAGCTGCGCGGGCAGGAGAACACGGCCGTGGCTTTGCAGTTGTAGCCGCCGAAGTTCGACATTTGGCAGAGCGTAGCCAAACGGCAGCGTCAGACATTAGTAGACTCTCGAGCGATACCCTCGACGCGTCGGCTGACGCTGGACGCATGCTAGACACACTTGTGCCAAATATCAAAAGAACTTCTGATCTAGTGCAAGAAATATCGGCTTCAGCGCGAGAACTGCGTACGGGCGCGGAACACATAAACACCGCCATAAGGGACCTTGACAGGATCATAAAGGAAAACGCCTCAGCGGCGGGAGAAGCTGCAACAACTGCAAGCACCCTCGCTACACGAGCAGAAAATTTAAGAATTTCAATAAATTATTTTGGCTCTGGCCAGATTATGAATTGCCCAACACCAACCAACAATACAAGCACAGAAAAGACACCTAGCCCATTGGTTACAGACTACCAAAGTCTGGACCCCGATCTACACGGCTTCGATCTCGATCTCAGGGCCGAAACCGTTTCGGACGATAATTTTCAATCGTATAGAGGATGACACAATGCTGCTAGACTACGAGGCAAGCTTGGCTCGTTCAACGCGCTCAACCGGAGAAGGCGGTTTCACCAACTGCACACTGGTAACATTTGAACTTGCAGGACAAGTAATTGGGGTCGAAGTAGAGCATGTACGAGAAATTCTAGATCTGCATACACTTGTGAAATTACCAAACGCCACTCCATACTGTGAAGGGTTAATTGATGCTCGCGGCGAAAGCATCCCAGTTGTGGACATGTCAGCACTCCTCGGCATGCCAAGAGGCGATGCAGGACACGAAACTCGCATTATAATACTTGAGATAACTCGCAATGATCAACGCAAGCCAATCGGGATTATTGCTGAAAAGGTGCTGAATGTGCAGGCTCTTTCAAATGATCAAATCCAACCGCCGCCTCATGATGCGGTACCGATCGATAATTCGCATGGAATTATTGGTCTTGCACGACTGGACGGCCGGCTATGCGTTCTCTTGGATGTTCCCTCTGTTTTAGCGGATTGCATAAAGAGTAGATTTTGAGCAAATAAAGAGTGATAAATTTCGATGCTGGCTAATCCCACGCCTACACCACTAGCCTACGAACCACGCAAAGAACCCCTCCAACCCCCTGGGCCTGCTGAAATTGCTGATCTCGCTCGCATCGCAAAGAACTCTTCCGGAATTTCACTTGAAGGCGGTAAAGGAGATTTTTTGCATGCGCGTTTGGTGCGCCGCTTAGCCCAGCTCGGTATTCCGGACTACGCGAGTTATGCTGCGCTTTTAGACAGTCCTGCTGGCGAGCTAGAACATAGACACTTCCTCGAGGCGATAACGACACATACCACAAGGTTCTTCAGAGAGCGTAGCCAGTACGACTGGCTGCGAACCCACGGTATTCCATTACTCCGAGAGGATGGAGCCGGCCTCAATACTGAATTAATTATTTGGAGTGCAGCCTGCTCGAGTGGACAAGAACTGTACTCCGCGCTTATGATTGTCGGGGAAAAGATAGAAAGCAACGGTCTTCGATTGAGATACAGCGGCATTGGCACTGATCTGAGCCAAAAAATCCTTCGAAATGCTGAACTCGGGATTTACTGCAGCGAAGACGTGTCTGATATTCCCGAACACCTTCGGAGAGAATTCTTACTTTCCTCTATAAAGAATCCAAACTTATTCAAAATTTGTCCATCTCTACGCGAGAAAGCAAAATGGGTGCACGCGAATCTGACGGAGCATAATAGATTACCTCACTTTCAAGCAAATGTGGCCTTTCTTAGAAATGTCCTGATTTACTTTGATCTCGCTACTCGTAAACAGGTCATTCGAAATGTATTATCACGAATTGCGCCCGGAGGATTTCTTTTGACCGGCCACACGGAGACGTTGTCGCCGCGCGAGTTTGGCCTGACGGCAATCCGACCATCGATTTATCGTAAGGACGAACAATGAGACTGAGTAGTCGTCCGGCACGCGTACTTGTGGTCGATGATAGCGCCGTCGTTCGCCAAACTCTGTCCGCGCTGATCAACGCACACCCCGACCTCCAAGTCATGGCAACCGCGTCTGACCCGTTTCAGGCTGCCGAACGGATCCGAGCCGAAGTTCCGGACGTCATAACACTTGATGTTGAAATGCCAAGAATGGATGGAATAACATTCTTGCGACGTCTAATGAGCCAGCGCCCAGTACCCGTAATAATTTGTTCTTCGCTGGTTGGCGATGGTACGAGAACAATGATGGCAGCATTAGAAGCCGGAGCAGTAGACATTGTTCAAAAACCGGCTATAGGGACGCGCCGATTTCTCGAGGAAAGCCGCATCCGCATCCAGGATGCGATACTTGCGGCTTCCCGGGCGCGGGTGTCTTTGCATCGGCCTCGACCGACGCGCAGGAAAGTCGCTCCCGGTGCTGTGCTCGTAGAGCGACCGACAAGTTCACTCAGCAAAACGACACAAACCGTTGTGGCAATCGGTGCCTCGACCGGAGGAACCGAAGCACTTCGCTTCGTCTTGGAGGCGCTGCCGCCATACGCACCTCCGATCGCGATTGTCCAACACATGCCTGAGGCGTTTACCAGAGCCTTTGCTGAGCGGCTGAATATGACGGCCGCAATCGATGTGAAGGAAGCAAGCGATGGTGACGCGATGCGCCCTGGCCAAGCGCTCATCGCACCAGGAGACCGGCATATGATGCTCACCCGGTCGGGTGCGAACTACCGGGTATCCGTTAAAGACGGGCCACTCGTCAGCCGCCATCGCCCATCGGTCGACGTTCTCTTCCGCTCAGTCGCACAGGTGGCCGGCCGGAACGCTGTTGGCATTATTATGACGGGTATGGGCAACGACGGCGCACAAGGCATTAAAGAAATGAGAAACGCAGGCGCACACACCATCGGTCAAAACGAGAAGAGCTGCGTGGTTTATGGAATGCCGAATGAAGCAATGAAGTATGGCGGTATCGCTGAGGAAGCGGACCTTGCGGAATTGCCCGGATTGATCGTTACATATGGTGCGGAGAAGGTCTGATAGGCAGCCCACCGGTTCGGACCGGCGGGCGAAAATCAAATCCCACCAATGCTCCGCGCCAATGCGCGTAGGTGAACTCTCCGCTCTTCGTCCATAGTATAAAGTGCCATCATCCACGAAAGATCTACGTTGGTCATCGCATCCGTTGGAATTCCACGATCCACAAGGGCCGAATGGGCGGCGGCCTCGGCAGCAAGCCGTTCCCCCAGACTATTCAAGGCGGCTGCCGCGCGTTGACCGTCCCGCACAATTTCGCCGATCCGATGCGACGCCTCACACCCAAGAAGCTCAACCTTCTCGGTTGCCGCCGCATCGATCTGCACGAACGCCGCCGCCGCAGTTTCGGCGGTTTTCTCAAGCAGCGCAACGATTTCGAGCAATTGTGCGCCCACGACCGTAAGGGCCGCCGCTGCCTCCACCCCGCCAAGCGTCCCCGCCCGGTCGATCGCCGTCTCGATATGGGAGATGCGCTGATCGAACGCGTCCCTCACCTGACCGGCGCCGACCAGCCGACCGAGCGGCCCCCGAAGCCGGGCGGAGAGCGCCGGCGCATGGTGTCTGACCGCCTGCGTCGCGCCGATCATCGTGTCGAGCGCCTGTCGGACCCGGGCCTTGACCGGTTCAAGCCCGCCCTCCGATCCCTGTTGAGGTAACCGGAAATCGTCGACCCCAGCGCCCCGTTCCGCGAATGACATGGCGATCCTCCCTTGAGCATTGGCGCGGTTGCGACGGTCGGGTCATCTCCCTTCCGCCACCGACGCCAAATTAGGCCGCCATTTACAAAGATATTGTTAGCTCGCGCCCATCGAACAGCCCGATCCAGGATGAGAGATGCCCGAGCCCGCAGACTTTACCGAACCGGCCACAATCCCCGCCGACCTTGCCCCGGCCGAGGCCGAAGCCTGCCGTGACGCGCTGATTGCCGCGCTCGAGCAGGCGGCGGCAGCGGGCGGGGCGCTGTCGCTCCATCTCGACGGCGAAACGCCGATGCCGATCCCGCTGCAGCTGGCGGTTTCGGTGGTGAAGACCGCAGCCGCGCGCGGCATTCCGGTCGCCCCGGACGCGGCGCTCGCCCGCGCCTTCGCGCCTTTCGACGATCTCCCGGGCATGGGCTGAGCGCCCCGCCCAGCCATCGCCAGTACGGAGTATGTGCATGAGCAAGACAATCCTCGCCGTCGACGATTCCCGCAGCATCCGCGACATGGTCCGCTTCGCGCTCGAACCGCTCGGTTACGAGATCCTCGAGGCCGAGGACGGTGTCGAAGGTCTGAGCCGCCTCGGCGCGCATAAAGTGGACATGGTGATCACCGACCTGAACATGCCCAACATGGACGGCATCGAATTCATCGCCAAAGTCCGCGAAGACGGGCGCCATGCGGGACTGCCCATGGTCATGCTGACCACCGAGGGACAGGCCGAGAAGATGCGCGCCGGCAAGAAAGCCGGTGCCTCGGGCTGGATCGTCAAACCGTTCAACGAGCTTCAGTTGGAGCTTACGGTCAAGAAATTCATCGGCTGATCCGGCCTCAGAGATCTTCTTCGATCACGTGATCTTCATGTTCATCTTCGGGAACGTCCCATTCAGGAACAGTCCGCCCGCGCACCGAAATGCCGGCCCGGTGGACGCTCTCTGCATCGCCGGAGACGAGTGGGTGCCAAGCGGCGAGGCTCCGGCCTTCCCAAAGACGTCGATACGCGCAACTGCGTGGCAACCAAGGTGCGACTTCAGGCAATCGCTCGGGCGCGAGGACGACGCAGCCCGGGACCAGGCGACGGCGGAGCGGATAGTTGCCGCACCGACAGCTTTCCGCATCCAGCAAGCGGCAGGCGATGTCGGTATAGTGAACCTCTCCGGTGTCGATATCCTCGAGCTTGAGGACGCAACATTTGGCGCAACCGTCGCAGAGCGCCTCCCATTCCGCCTCGGTCATTCGGTCGAGCGGCACACGTTCCCAAAATCGTGGGCGCATACTAACCGGGCCCCCGCGGCCAAAGGGCAAGCGCCACACGACCCATGCGCGTCTCGGGCGAGTGGCGCGCGACGAGGAAGGCAACGGGCAGACCGGTCAGGGTCAGTCCCGCGAGCACCTCTGTGGTTTGCACACCGGCGGCGAGAAACACGGCCACCACCGCGGCCGAGCCAACCATCAGGCTCGCATCGACGACGTTGGAACAGGCGATGAATTGGGCGCGCTCGGCATCCGGGCTCGCCGCCTGAAGGACCGCGTTGAGCGGCGTCACATAGGCCCCTGCGAAGGCCGCGAGAAGGATAAAATCGACGAGGATCCGCCATCCGGCCGCATCGGCGAAGAAGGCCGCCCGGTCGAGGAGCGCCTCTGCGGTGCCGAACGGCACCGCCGGTGTGGCAAGCCAGAGCTCCACCGCCATCACCGAGAGCCCAACGGCCGCAACAGGCGCGAGCCCCAGGCCGATGCGCCCGCGGGTGAGCGTCTCGGAGGCGATGGCGCCGACGGCCACACCGATCGAGAAGCCCGCCAAAAGGACGGTGAGCACGCCCTGGTCGACACCGAGTTCCTCCTTGGCGTAGGCGGGCAGAAGCGACAGAAACGTCGCGCCGAGAAACCAGAACCACGCGATCGCGAGGATCGCCCGGAACGCTTCGGGCGCGGCGCGGCATCGGGCGATCAACCGCCAGATGGCGCGCGGGAAGACCCAGTCGACCGCGGGACGGGTGTGCTCGGGGGCAACCGGCAGCGCCGGCGGGGCGTAAAGGCTGGCGACGAAGCCCGCGAGCGCGACGACAATGACCACGGCCGAGACAAGGGCGACGCCGAAATCCGTCAGGATCAATTCGTTACCGAGGATGGTCCCGAAGATGATCGCGAGAAAGGTAAAGCCCTGGACCAGGCCGTTGCCCCCGATCAATTCATCACGCCGGAGATATTGTGGCAGAACCGAGTATTTGATTGGCGCAAACACGGCCGACTGCGCACCCATCAAAAAGAGAACAAAATAGAGAAAGTAAATATTTTGGGTATGGTACCCGATCGCCGCCAGGATCATCAAGACGATTTCCCATCCCTTGACCCAACGCATCATGACGGCTTTGTCGACGCGGTCAGCGATCTGCCCTGCGGTCGGCGTGATGACGGCAAATGGCAAGATAAAAAGCGCCGACGCAATCACGCCGAGAAGTGCAACGGGCATGCCGACTTCGTCCGCAAGCCGATAGGTCACCAGGGCGACGAACGCTTTCTGGTAGACCTGATCGTTGAAGGCGCCGAGAAACTGCACGAGAAAAAGCGGCAGAAAGCGGCGTGTCCGCAAGAGTGCGAACTGGTTGGCCGCCGGTGCGCCCTCGGTGTCGGGAATGTCCGTGGTCATGGGGCCTCCGCGTGACGACCGACCAGAGCTTAGCGCGCGGCGGCGCCCGGGAAACGACGCCTCTGGCCTTAACCGCCGGCGGCGCGCACGCTGTCGAGGAGGCGCCCCGAGACATAGGCGTCCGGCACCAGGCCACGGACCCGCTGGAAGGCGCGCACCGCATCGCGTGTATTCGGTCCGACAATCCCGTCCGCACCCTTCGTGTCGAAGCCGAGCGCGGTCAGCCGACGCTGCAATTCCTCGGTCTCGGCACGGCTGAGGGGGCGGTCGCCCCGCGGCCAGTCGAGGGCCGAGGGCGGCACAGCGCCCGGGCGTCCCGCGATCATGTCGGCGAGGGCCGCGATTGCGAGGGCGTAGGAGGTGGCGTTGTTGTATCGCCGGATCGCGCGAAAGTTGGAGGTGACGAGCCAGGCGGGCCCCGCCGCGCCTGCGGGCACCAGGATCGCGCCCTGGCCGTCTGGCCAGACACCGTCGAGGCGGACGCCCATCGCCCGCCACTCGGCCGCCGCGCGGGTCCGCGATTGGCCGGCCAGCGCATAGTCGAAGCCCTCGGGCAAGCGGACGCCGAGGGCGGCCGGCACCCCCCGGCGCCAACCGGCCCGCGCGAGGTAATTGGCGGTGGAGGCGAGCGCGTCGGACGGGTCGCCCGCCCAGATATCCCGCCGCCCGTCGCCGGTGAAATCGACCGCATGGGCGAGAAAACTCGTTGGGATGAACTGGGTGTGACCCATCGCGCCCGCCCAGGAGCCACGGAGCCGGTCCGCGCTCACGTCTCCTGCGGCGAGGATCCGGAGCGCGGCGATGAGCTCGCCCTCGGCGAAGGACCGGCGCCGCCCGTCATGCGCGAGGGTGGCGAGGCTGCGGATCACGGCACGGTCGCCCATCACCTCGCCATAGGCGCTCTCGAGCCCCCACACCGCCACGACGATCTCCCAATCGACACCGTAGCGCGCTTCGATCCGGTCGAGGGTCGCCCGGTGGCGCGCCGCCGCCGCCCGGCCGTTGGCGATCCGGGTCTCGGAGACCGCACGGTCGAGATACTCCCAGATCGGCCGGGTAAATTCCGGTTGGAACCGGTCGCGCTCGATCACGGTCGGGTCGGGCGTCACCCCGGCAAGCGCCCGGGACAGCACCGCTTCGGGGATCGCCTCGGCGCGCGCGCGGGCCCGGAACCCGGCGAGCCACGCCTCGAAGCCGGGCGCCCTGTCCGCATCCGCGCGGGCCTCGGGCGTGGGCGATGGCGTCACGCTAGCCGGACGTTCGGATGGCAGCGGCGCGGCGGGCGGCGCGGGTTGCGCGCAGGCGGACGCGGCAAGGGCGAGGGCGAGGACGGCTCCGAGGGCGGCTGGATGCATGGGGGTGTCTCCGGTCAGGCATCGCCGAGCCGCGCGATCCGCGTCACCGGCCCGCCGCCCAATTTGGCGATCCGGTTCCGGGCTTGCGAGAGCGGCTCGATCGCGACGGCCATGTGGTGGATGTTGGCGTGGAGGAGCCGGCGGCTGTCGCGCATCAGCCCGACATGGCCTTTCCAGAAGACGAGGTCGCCGCGGCGGAGCGGCTCGCCCGGTTCGAGGGACCGGCCGAGGGCGGCTTCCTGCATGTCGCTGTCGCGGGGGCAGGCGGATCCGGCCGCCTCGAGGGCGAGTTGGACGAGGGCCGAGCAGTCGAGGCCGAGCGCAGAGCGCCCGCCCCAGAGATAGGGGGCCCCGAGGAACCGTTCGGCCTCCCCGACCCAGTCTTCGGCCGGGGCGTCGAGGGGGGCGAGGTGGCGGGCCGAGACGAAGCCGCCAGCCGCGAGCTGCACGAACCCCTCGTCCGCGCCATCGCCGGCCAGGGCGACGGCGACCCGGGCCGCATAGGGCAGCGCGGCGCCCGGGCGGCATTTGACGGCTGGGGCGGCCATGACCGGTGCCGAGACCACGCAGACCCGGTGGGTCACGGTCGGCATCTCCTTGGCGCTGTCGAGGCAGGCTTGCGGCACAAAGCCCACATAGCCGTCGCCCGCCTGGCCCCAGGCCCAGAGCCCGGCCTCCTCATAGGCCTCAAAGCGCTCGCCGAAGAGGAGCTGGGTCGCGAGCGGCGCTTCGGCCTCGGCCGTGGCGGAGAGGGGCGCGATCGGCACACAGACGGTCCGAGCGGCGGGTTCGGCAAAACGCGCGGCCTCTACCCGGCCCTCGAGATGGCGGGCGGCCAGATCCGGGCGGGCGGGACGAAGCCGTCCGTCCGTCTCGAAGCGTGCGGGAAGGCCGAGGGCGGCGGCCGCGTTCACGGGCGACCCCGACCATAGCGGGTCTCGAGAAATCGGAGGCACGCGCGCGCGGCCTGCGCTTCACCCCCCTTCGGCCGACCCGGCCGGGCGGTCGGCGTCCAAGCATAGAGATCGAAATGCGCCCAGGCGCGTTGATCGACGAAACGCCTGAGGAAAAGCGCCGCTGTGATCGAGCCTGCCATGCCCCCCGACGGCGCGTTGTCGAGGTCGGCAATCTGCGGCTCGATTTCGCGTTCATAGCCCGGCCAGAGCGGGAGTTGCCAGAGCGGATCGGCGGTCGCGGTCGCGGCCTCTGCAAGACCTGCGGCAAGCGCCGGATCGTCGGTGTAAAAGGGCACAATCTCCGGCCCGAGCGCCACGCGGGCCGCACCGGTCAACGTCGCCATGTCGAGGATCAGCTCCGGCGCCTCTTCGGAGGCGAGCGTGAGCGCGTCGGCGAGGACGAGCCGCCCTTCCGCATCGGTGTTGTTCACCTCGACGGTCAAGCCCTTGCGGGAGCGGAGCACGTCGCCCGGCCGGAAGCTCGTGCCCGAGACCGCGTTCTCGACCGCCGGGATCAGTACCCGGAGCCGGAGCGGCAGCCCGAGCCCCATGATCATATGGGCGAGACCAAGGACGGTCGCGGCGCCGCCCATGTCCTTTTTCATCAGCTTCATGGCGGAGGCGGGTTTGAGGTCGAGCCCGCCCGTGTCGAAGCAGACGCCCTTGCCGACCAGTGTGATCCGCGGCGCGGTCTCCTCGCCCCAGACGAGCTCGAGGAGGCGCGGCGGCTCGCCGGCGGCTCGGCCGACCGTGTGGATCAGCGGCAATTCGGCCTCGAGGAGCGCATCGCCCACCGTCGCCCGGGTCTCGGCGCCGTGGCGCTCGCCGAGGCGCCGGGTGGCGGCCTCGAGCGCGGCCGGGCCCATGTCGTTCGCGGGCGTGTTGATCAGATCGCGGGCGATGAACACCCCTTCGGCGATCAGGCCGAGCCGCGCCGCGTCGACGCCTTGGGGCGCCACCAGGTCGGCATCGCGCTCGGTCCCCGCGGGTTTGTAGCGGTCGAACCGATACCGGGCGAGCAACCAGCCGAGCGCCGCCCGTTCGGCCTCGGCCGCCGGCAGCGGGGTCTCGAGGCGGTAGGTGCCGGCGGGGGCCATGGCGGCAAAGTCGCCCAAGGGAAAACGCTCCCGTCGATGGGCCTCGGCATCGCCCCAACCGATCAGCACGCGCGAGATCCCGCCGCCCGCATCCGGCAGCGCGAGCGCCTCGCCGAGCTTTGCCGAGAAGCCGTTCGACCGCGCCCAGGCGGCCTCCTCCGGGGCGAGGGCCGAGAGCGCCTCCTCCAAACTGTCCGCCGGCACGAGCCGGAGCGGCACGGGTGCGCCGCCCGCCTCCTCGGGAAGCGGGCTCGGAGCACCGGGCAGTGGGGTCGCGTCGCTCATCGGGATCTCCTCATCGGCCGCCACGGGATCCGCCCCGCACCGACCTCGGGGCGTCCGAACCGCCGAGCGCGCAGACTAACCGTCCGACGCTGCCGTGCAAGCGGGGGATGGTCCGGGCGCCCCGGCGGGCCCCTCGGCATGGCGCCGCAGAAGCTCGCGGAGGAGCCGGTTCGGGAACCGCCGCGCGACCGTGACGCCGTAGAATGTCTCGACGAGATCCGGCAGCTTCTCGATTTCGGTAAGCGCGCCTGCGACCAGTTCGTCGCGCACGACAATGGGGGGCAGCACCGCAAGCCCGATCCCCTCGCGGGCCAGAAGCCGCAGCATCGCCATGTCGTCGACTTCGGCGGCGATCCGGGGCTGGACCCCGAGCCGGTCGAGCAGCGCATCGAAGCCGCGGCGAAGCCCGCTGGCCTGCGACGGCAGCACAAGCGGCCCCGCCCCGAGGCGCTCGGCGAGCGAGCCCGCGGGCGGCGCCCGGTCCGGCACGCCGATCAGACTGACGGGTTGGGCGTCGAGGGTATGGACGATGAAGGCCCCGCGCCCGTCCTCGGCCGGCGGCGCGTTCGTCAGAACGAGGTCGAGTTCGAGCGTGCCGAGCGCGGCGAAGAGCTCGCCCGGGCCGCCCGAACGCAGCACCACCTCCACGTCCCGGCGCCCGAGCACCGGGCGCAGAAAAGCGAGCTGGAAGTTCCGCGACAGCGTCGAAAGCGCGCCGACCCGGAGCGCCTGGCCGGGCGCGGCCCGTCCGGCAAGCGTCGCGACAAGCTGTTCGCCCGTTCGGAAGATCGCATCCGCATGGTCGAGGGCGATCCGCCCGGCCTCGGTCAGCCGCAGCGTCCGGCCCCGGCGCTCGAAGAGCGTGTGGCCGAGCCGGTCTTCGAGCTGCCGGATTTGCGTCGATAGCGCCGATTGCGACACGTTCAAACGCTCGGCCGCCCGGGTCAGGTGCCCCTCATGCGCGACGGTCCGAAAATAGCGCAGGTGATGATAGTTGAGCGCCGGCATACCGTTCTTTGAAACAGAACGATCTTGCGCAGACAATCTATTTTTCCGATCGCGCGCGCCGCGATATGGCCATCGCCGAGCCAATCGGAGATGCCGCATGATCCACACGCTCTTCCCCCTCCTTGCGCCGGCCGCTTACTTGGCGCTCGCGGTCGCGGCGCTCCGTGCGCCGGGCTTCCGTCCCCGCGCCCTCTGCCGAGGCGCCGAGGCTGCGGCCCTTGCGGCCTTGGCCGTGGCGCTGGCCGCAGGCGCGCTTCTCCTCCGCGACGGCCCGGGTACCAGCCCCTCGGTCCAGATCGCCGGGCTCGAGTTCGCCCTCCGCCTCGACGTCCTGAGCGCGACCATGCTCGCCCTCGTCGCCTTTGTCGGCTGGGCCGTACTCCGTTTTTCCTCGGCGTATCTCGACGGTGAGGCGCGCCAGGGCCCGTTTCTCGGGTGGATGGGGGCGACGCTCGCGGGCGTCGCCGTGCTGGTGAGCGCAGGCACCCTGGCGACCCTCGCGGCCGGCTGGATCGCCACGAGCCTCTGCCTCCACCGGCTACTGGTCTTTTATCCGGAACGCCCGGCCGCAGGCCGCGCGGCACGAAAGAAAGCGATCTGCGCCCGCCTAGGCGACCTCGCCCTCGTCGCGGCTGCGATACTGCTGGCCCGCGGCTACGGCAGCCAAGAGATCGCCGCGATCCTCGAGGCCGCCCGGGCCGGCGAGGCGCCGCCCGAAGCGCTCCCGGCCGCCGGTCTCCTCGCCCTCGCCGCGATCCTCAAATCCGCGCAGTTCCCGACCCATGGCTGGCTGACCGAGGTGATGGAGACGCCCACGCCCGTCTCGGCGCTTCTTCATGCGGGGGTGGTGAATGCGGGCGGATTTCTGCTCATCCGCTTCGCCGACGTGATGCTGCTCGCGCCCGGCGTGCTGGCGGTTCTCGTGATGATCGGCGGCTTCACGGCGCTATTCGGCGGGCTCGTGATGCTGACCCAGCCGGCGGTGAAAACCTCGCTCGCCTGGTCGACCGTCGCGCAAATGGGGTTCATGATCCTGCAATGCGGGCTCGCGCTCTTCCCGCTCGCCCTCCTGCATATCCTTGCCCATTCGCTCTACAAGGCCCACGCCTTCCTCGCCTCGGGTATGGCCGTGGAGACCGTCGCGCAGATCCGCCGCCCCGGCCCGGTCGCCGTGCCGAACGGGCGCGCGGTGCTCCGGGCCTTCGGTCTCGCGCTTGTGATCTACGGGGCGATCGGCTGGGGCCTCGGCCTCGGCTTCGAAGGCAAGTCGCCCCAGGCCATCGCCCTCGGCGCGATCCTGATCTTCGGCGTCGCCTACCTGATCGCCCAAGGCCTCGCGGACGCGGCGCCGAAGACGCTGACGTTGCGCACCGCCGCCTATTCGGTCGCCGCGTCGATCAGCTATTTCGTCTTGCAGACCGGGGCCGAGCGGCTGACCGCGGACACGCTGCCAGCGACGCCGCCGCCCGGACCGCTCGAATGGGCCCTCATCGTCCTCGCGGTGGCGAGCTTTGCGCTTGTCGCCCTCGCCCAGGCGATGTTCCCGCTCTGGTCGCATCACCCGGCTGCCCGCGGGATCCGTGTGCACTTGTCGAACGGGCTCTATGCGAACGCCGTGTTCGACCGTCTCTTGGGTCTGCGGACCCGCCCCGACTGACCTCCACCATTGACACGCGGAGACCGGACCGATGACCGCATCCCCCTCCCCCGAGACCGTCGCGGCCGCCCTCGACCGGGCCTGCCGCCGGATCCCGCCGCTCTGGCCGCTGTCGGCCACGGTCGCGGTGAACCCCTTTCTCGGCCAGACCGAGGAATCGCTCGCCGCCGCTGCCGCCCGGCTCGCGCGGGTGGCCGGAGCGCCGGTGACCTTGCCGCGGACCTGGTATCGCGACCGGATCGCTGCGGGCGAGATCGCCGAGATCGACCTCGCGGCGGCCCTCGCCGCCTGTCGTGAGCCCGCCCGCCCCGCCTCGACCGCCGCCCTCCGCGCCGCGCTCGAGACGGAGGCGCCGCGGCCGCAGGCGTTGCCGACGCTCGCCGATCTGGCGGCGCGGTCGACCGGCACCGATTGGCCCGACCTCGTGGCCGAACGGATCGGCCATTTCGCCGGCAGCCTCTTCGACCGGGGCCAGGCGCTCTGGCAGGTTGAGGGCCGGGCCTGGACGCTCTGGCGGGTCGAGGCGACCCGCGACCTCACCCCCGAGATCCACGGCGCCACGGGCTTCGCCGCCCGCGTCGCCGCCTTGCCGATCGAGCCGGAGGCGGCCGTTGCCGCGACCGTCGCCCGGCTCGGACTGCCGGACACCGCGCTCGAATGCTATTTCCACCGGTTGCTCATGACCCTCGGCGGCTGGGCGCAATACGCCCGCCATCTCCTTTGGAAGGCGGAACTCGGCGGGGGCAGCGACCCGACCCTCGCGGATCTCCTCGCGATACGCCTCGTCTGGGAGGAGGCGCTGCACGATCTCGCGGGCGAGGCCGGGGCGGCCGGATGGGCCGAGATCCGGGCCCGCTATGCTGAGCCCGTGACGCCGAGCGCGGCCGAAACCGTGGATGCGATCTTTCAGGACGCCGCCGAGCGGGCCGCGCAGCGCGGGCTTGCCGAGACGCTCGCGACCCCGGTGGAGAGCACGGCCCCCGATCGCGGGACCCCCGAGCGTGCGACCCCCGAGCGCCCAACGCTCCAAGCCGCGTTCTGTATAGATGTGCGCTCCGAGATCTTCCGCCGCGCGCTCGAGGCCGTCGATCCGTCGATCCGGACGCTCGGCTTCGCGGGCTTTTTCGGCATCGGCGCGCGGCACCGGCGCTTTGCGTCCGACGTGGCCGAACACCGCCTGCCGGTTCTCCTGACCGCCAGCGTCGAGAGCACCGCCGAGACGCCGGACCGCGCCGAGACCGCGCTCGCCGCGCGGCATTCGGCCCGTGCCCTCCGCGCCTGGGGACGGTTCAAGCTCGCCGCCGTCTCCTCCTTCGCCTTCGTCGAAGCGATGGGCCCGGTTTATGTGGCCAAGCTCGTGCGCGACGCGCTCGGCCTCGGCGAGATGCCGGCCCCGTCCGAGCCTGCGCCCCGGTTCGCACCGGCACTTCCGCTCGAGACCCGGATCGGTGCGGCCGAGACCGTGCTCCGGGCCATGTCGCTCACCTGCGGCTTCGCCCGGCTTGTCGTGCTCGCGGGCCACGGCGCGCGGGTGACCAACAACCCCTTTGAGAGCGGGCTCCAATGCGGGGCCTGCGGCGGCTATTCGGGCGAGGCGAATGCCCGGCTCCTCGCTGGCTTGCTCAACGATCCGGAGGTGCGGAGCGGCCTCGCGCCCCGGGGCATCGAGATCCCCGGCGACACGCTTTTTGTCGGCGGCCTCCACGACACGACGAGCGACCGCATGACGCTCTATATCGATGCGCCCGCGGAGGGGCACCGGGACGACATTGCCCGGGCACGGCGCTGGTTCGAAGCGGCCGGACGCGCGACCCGTGGCGAGCGGGCGCCCCGATTGCCGCGGGCCTCGGGCGCCCATGCCGTCGATGCGCGGGCCCGGGATTGGGCGGAGGTCCGGCCGGAATGGGCGCTTGCGGGGGCGCAGGCCTTCATCGCCGCGCCCCGCAGTCGGACCCGGGGCCGCAGCCTCGAGGGCCGCGCCTTTCTCCACGATTACGTCGCCGCCGACGATGCGGCGAACGGGTATCCGGTTCTCGAGCTCATCATGACCGCGCCGGTCGTCGTCGCGAGTTGGATTAGCTTACAATATTACGGCTCGGTGGTCGCGCCCGAGGTGTTCGGCTCGGGCAACAAGCTTTTGCACAATGTCGTCGGCGGGATCGGCGTGGTCGAGGGCAATGGCGGCACACTCCGCGGCGGCTTGCCTTGGCAGTCGGTGCATGACGGGGAACGGCTGATGCACGAGCCGCTCCGGCTTACGGTCTGCATCGAGGCCCCCGTCGATGCGATGACCGAGATCCTCGCCCGCCATGACGGGGTCCGCGCGCTCTTCGACAATGGCTGGCTCGGTCTTTTCGCCCTCGACGGGGAGGGTCGGATGGCCCACCGCTATGCGGGCGGCCTCGTCTGGGAGCCCATGGCGGAGCCCGCCGCAAAGGTTGCCTGAGGGTCGGCGACCGACGGAAAACGTGATGACCGTCGGCACCGCGGATGGGTTACTTTGCACGCTGGTCGGCCAACCTCCGATGCGAAAGGATCCCCCATGCCGCGTCTTCTCTGCGCCTCACTGCTCGCTCTCACCGCCGGGGCCGCCTTCGCCCATGTGATCGAGATCCCCGCGAGCCCCGCCGTGACCGGCACGCCGGGTTTACGCACGCTCGACGGCCCGCGCGGGGCGAAGGGTCTCGTGCTCGTTCCCGCCGGCGAATTCGCCCTCGAGGACGGCGCCGCCGCCCTGCCCGGCCACCGGATGCGCGTGCGGTTCTTCGAGATCCAGCCGGGCGGGGTGATCCCTCAGCACAGCCATGACGGCCGGCCGGCGATCGCCGTCGTCGTCGAGGGCGAGATGACCGAACACCGCTCCGACGAAGCGGAGCCCGTGATCCTCGGGCCGGGCGGGATCTCGCTCGAGCCGCACGGCCTGGTGCATTGGTGGGAGAACACGGGCGACGCGCCCGCGAAGATCATCGGCTACGACGTCTACAAGGCCGAGTGACAGGGGCACGCCTGCGGCAGGGGGTCCGGCCCGCCTCGCGGAAGGCGGCGCCCGTGCTATCTGTCTCGCCATGCAAGCGTTATCGACACGACGCCTTTGGCCTTGGTTCACGCTCTTGGCGGCCGCCCTTCTCGCGGTGGCGGGCGCGTGGGTTTTCATGCGGAGCCCAGAGCCACCCAGAGAGCGCGGAGACGCCGGGTCAGAGGCGCAAATTCTCGAGAGCTTGATCGACGCGGCCGCCGAGGCCTCCTTCGCGCGCCCATCCGGCGCGTGGCAACCGGCGCTGCCAAGGGATCACGGCGCGCATCCCGAGGCGCGGAGCGAGACCTGGTCGCTCTCGGCGCATCTGCGCGGCCCGGACGGGGCCCCCATCGGGCTGGAGATCGTGTTCACCCGGTTCGGGCTGCGGCCTCCGCAGGCCGCCGACGACAGCCCCTGGGCGGTCGATGCGCTTTATCGGGCCCATGCGATCCTCGTGCGCGCCGATGCCCCGCCGATCTCGGAAGAACGCTTTGCACGGAGCGGGACCGCTGCGGCGGGGTTCGCGAATGGTGCGCCGGAGATATGGCTCGACGATTGGGCGATCCGCGCAGACGAGAATGCCGCGCTCCAGGTCTTCGGATCGGTGGACGGCCGGGAATTCCGGCTCACGCTCGCGCCCGGCGCCCAGCCGGTTCCGGTCGGCGAGAGCGACGGCGTAGGCGAAGCTCGCGAGGCCGACACGCCTGTCCGCGGCTATGCCCTGCCCCGTCTTGCGGTCACCGGCCAAATCGCCGGCATCCCCGTCACCGGAGAGGCCTGGCACGACCATCTTTGGGGCGAGCTTCCACTCCCGGGCGGACCGGTCGCGTATGACCGGCTGATCCTGCACCTCGACGACGGGACCGCGCTCACTCTCCTGCGCACGCGGCGCCGGGACGGCCGTGGAGGCGCGAGCGTCGACGGGCTGCAGGTGGGGCCGGACGGCGAGACAGAGGCGCTTTCGGGCGGGGCGGTCGAGATGACACCCTCGGCGGAATGGCGTCCGGACGGCACCGACACCCGCTACCCGGTCCGCTGGGAGGTCGCAGGCGGCGGCCTCGTGCTCGACGTTTCGCCCCTGATCGACGACCAACGTCACGCTTTCGCAGCCCCCCTCTGGAGCGGCCTCGTCGCCGTCGACGGCACGCGCGGCGGCCGGCCCGTGCGGGGCCTCGGCACACTGCAACTGACCGGATACGACGCGCCATGACTGTGTTTCTCCGCATCGCGCTCCTTGCGCTCCTTGCCCCGCTCCTGACCGCCTGCGACGACGACGGAGGCACCGCCGCCGACCGCCATCGCTCGCCGCTTGGCGAGGTCGTCGCCGCCGAGCAACGCCCGGGCGATCCGGAGGCCGGCTACCGCGCCCTCGTCAACGAAGCCTATGTCTCCTGTGGGATCCCGGCCGATGCCTATGCCCGGGTGGCCGATCTCGACGGGGGTCCCCGCCTGCCCGGCCGCGAAGGACGCAATGCCGAGCTGCCCTATGCCCTCACCGCGCATCGCAACGAAGACGGGGTCGAAATCGTCTCGAACAACTGCCTGACCTGCCACGCGGCCGAGATCAACGGCGAGCTGATCGTCGGGCTCGGCAACGAATTCGGTGATTTCACCCAAGATCCGCGGCGGCTCGTCCTGCAATCGGGGAACTTCGTGCGCGGGGCGGCGGAGACGCGGGCCTGGGAGCACTGGGCCGACCGGATCGAGGGCATCGCGCCCTATGTCCAGACGGCGACCGTGGGCGTGAACCCGGCAACGAACCTCACCTGGGCGTTGATGTCGCGGCTCGATCCCGAGACGCTCGAATGGTCCGAGACGCCGCTCCTCGACCCGCCACCGACCGAGCCGCTGCCCGTCAGCGTGCCGCCCTGGTGGAACATGCGCAAGAAGACGGCGATGTTCTACACGACGATCGGGCGGGGCGATCATGCGGGGTTCATGCTGCTCGCCTCGATGCTCTGCATCGATGGGACCGAAGACATCGCCCGGATCGACGCCTATGCGCCGGATATCCGGGCCTATATCGCCGCGCTGGAGGCGCCGGCGTATCCCTATGAGATCGATGCCGAGGCGGCCGAGCGGGGTGGCGAGATCTATGCGCGGGACTGCGCGTCCTGCCACGGAAGCTACGGGGCAGATGAGAGCTACCCGAACCGGGTCTACGGGCTCGACGAGGTCGGCACCGACCCGGCCTATGCGACGGCGGCGACCGACGGCTCGCGGGATCGGTTCTACGATTGGGTTGCGCGCTCGCCCTACGGCACCGTCGAGAGCGCGGCCCCAGCACCCGGCTATATCGCGCCGCCCCTCGACGGGGTTTGGGCGACGGCGCCATATCTCCACAACGGCTCGGTGCCCAGCATGGCGGCGCTCCTCGACAGCCGGCAGCGGCCTGTCTATTGGCGCCACCGGACGGCGCCGCGGAGCTATGACCGGGCGGCGATGGGCTGGGCCTATGAGACGCTCGACGCGGGCCAGGACGCGGAGACCGACCCAGCGCTCCGCCGGCGGATCTACGACACGACGCGGCGCGGATACGGCAATGGTGGACACACCTATAGCGACGGGCTGAGCGCGGCGGAGCGGGGCGCGCTTCTCGAATATCTGAAAACGCTCTGACCGGTCAGAACCGCGCGCCGAGGGAGAGCGTGGCGGAGAATTGGCCGGTCTCGGCCGCGCCGAAACCAAGGATCACGGGGCCGAGGCTCGTCTCGACCCCGGCGAACAGCGACCCGGCGAGAAAGCTGCCGTCGCGGCCCACATCTTCCCAATCCGCATAGGCTCCGCCGTATTCCGCGCTCGCTCCGATGAAGGTCTCCTTGCCAAAGAGCGTGTCGAACCCGAACCGCCGATAGTATCTGATGCCGATCACGCCCACCACGTTGCCGATCAGCTCGCCATTCTCGAAGCCCGAGAGCCGCTGAAAGCCGCCGATGAAGGCCGGGTTGAAGCCGTCATTGCCGAGGCCGCCTTCGAGTTCGAAAAAGGGCGATACGGTATTTTGCCCGATCGAATACGCGGCAACGGCGTCGACCTGCACGCGGTCGGGCCTGCCCCCGTCGCTCAAGTCGAAATCGAGGATTGCGCCGAGCTGCGCGCCCGCGCGCGGAAGGTCGGTATCGTCGAGGGTGTCGAAATCCACGCCAACCGAAAGCGGCAAGGTTTCGTCGGCAAAGGTACTCTGGCTGACGGTCGGGATCACGCCCGCCGACGTGCTCGAGACTTCGCGGCTATACGCGACGCCGATCCCGAAACGCCCCCAGGAGACCGGGGTCCAGAGTAATTCGACGCCGGCGTCAAGGCTTTCGACTTCGATCTCGGCCAGCGGCACGTCGGGCTGGGCGAACAGCGTTCCGTTCCGTTTGAAATAGAGCACGTTCGGCCGCACGAAGAGCGTCTGGCCATAATTCAACGGCTGCTCGAAGCGGAGCCGCGCGCCGTCCACCGACCCGACCGCACCATCGAAGTCGAGCCGACCGCCAAGCGGGTTGAGCTCGGTCGCGCTGATCCCGAGGGACAGCGTGAAGTCGGCATCGTCGCCGAAGACGTCGCTGAATTCGATCCCGAGGCGCGGCCGGAAGCGGCCCGTGCCCCGCGGCTCGGCCTGGACGACCAGCACCCGTTCGCCCCCGTCGGTCTCGAAGCGGTAGCGCACGTCGTCGATCGTGCCGATGCCGTAGAGCCGGCGGAGCGCAATCTCGATCTCTTCGATCGGCACCGGGCCTTCCTCGGGCAGGTTCAGCATCGCGCGGAGGACCTTGGTGTCGAGATCGCCGTCATACTCGATCGCGATCCGGTCATAGCGGATCTCGCCGCTCAGATCCGCCTGCAGCTCGAGCGGCGCGAGCGGCCCCCGACCGGCTGCGATCCGGCGGAGCGCGGGTTCGGCCGCCCGAACCGCATCGAGGCCGGTCGAGACCGTGTCCCGGGCCTCGTCGAAGGCGAGCACGCCCACCGCGCCCACATCCGGCACCAGAAGCACGTCGCCCGGTTCGAGCGTGGCGATCTGCGCCTTGGCGTTGGCGGCAATCATGATCGAGAGCGTTTGTGCAAGTGCCGCGGTCAGCGAGCCGACATCCTCGGGCGTGACCGTCGCGCTCGGGATGTTCGAGACGATGAGGACATCGGCGCCGAGGGCCCGCGCCACGTCCATGGGAAGGTTGTTGACCACGCCCCCATCCACCAGGACCCGGCCGTCGATCTCCACGGGCGGGAAGAGCCCCGGGATCGACATCGACGCCCGGATCGCCCGCGACAGATCTCCGGTGCCGAGAACGACCGGCTCGCCGGTGACGAGATCCGTGGCGATCGCCCGGAACGGGATGGGCAGCTCATCGAAATCCGAGATCCCCTCGGCACGCGCGGCGAGGCGGCGGAGCGTCAGGCTGAGCTTGACCGCGTCGATCACGCCCGCATCGACGGAGATCCCGTTCGCCGAGAGGCCGATGGGCAGGTCCGACTGAACCAACGGGTCGAGGCGACTGTCGCGGCGAAGCGGGTGCAGGAGGCTCCGGTCGGACTTGTCGTTGAAGATGTTCGCCCAGTCGATCTCGGTGACCGCCCGACCGAGCTCGTCCGGCGAGAAGCCCGCCGCATAGAGCCCGCCGACGATGGCGCCCATGCTCGTGCCGGTGACCACGTCGGGGCGGATGCCGAGCTCTTCGAGGGCCTGGATCACGCCCACATGCGCGACCCCCGCGGCCCCGCCGCCGCCGAGGACGAGCCCGATGCGCGGGCGCTCGGGGTCGGCGGCCATCGCCGGCAGCGCGGACGCTGACAGGCAGGCGACCAGGAACGCCACATGGCGACGGGGGGCGGGGGGGCGGTGGCGCGACAACATCCGAAGGGGTTAGCAGATCGCGGCGTTATCCGACCAGATGCCAAGGTTCTCCAAGGGCAGATCGTCGCGGTGTTGCCCCGCCCCACCGGATCGGTCGCCGCCAACCCGGGGCCCGGGCGCGGGCGCAGCTGCGGGCCACAGTCGGCGGAGAAGACCGCGCAAGGCAGAGCCGCCCCTTTGCGAACCATCGCACACGTCGAAGCATGTCTCATCGCGTTCCATCTCGCGATCCGGCTTAAGGTCGACGGCCACAACCGCGGTGACGGCGCCCCCTCAACCGCGAGCGGCAAGAGATCGTTCGCTCGGAACAGAGCCGGATCGCAGTCGCTGGGCTCAGGTGACTGACGACTGACACCTGACAACTGTGAAGGAAGCGCCACCCCGCGCATCCCCGTCACCGGTGCGGCCTCCGCCGAAGCGACGCACACTCCGACATCGCGTTGCCACATGCGCGATCGGCATCGCTCGAGCCCGATCCGGTCGTTGAACGCGATGTTGTGGCCCCGGGTCCGTCGGCGAGGTGCCGCCCAGGCCGCGAGGGCGGCTTCGGAACCTCAGACCCGGACGTCGCCCGGCTGGCGTGGCGCACCGGGGAGGATTCGAACCCCCGACCCCCAGATTCGTAGTCTGGTGCTCTATCCAGCTGAGCTACCGGTGCCGACCGAGCCGCTGAATTAAAGCCCTGGGCCGAGCGATGCAAGGGCGAAGGCCATTGTCCGCGCCCCACACACATCCGCGATCGCCTCACCGGCCGACGAGCAGCAGCGTACGCGCGTCGCCCGCTTGGAGAAGGCGCAAGGCGTCGCGACCGATGGCGCCGACCGTCCAGCTCTCGATCCGGTCGCCCGTCTTGACGCGCCGAATGCCTCCGTCCGGCAGCCTCAGGAGGGCCCGGCGGCCGTCTTCGAGATCGAGGACGCCGATCAGCGACAGCTGGTCGAGCGGAAGCCCGCGCTCCCGCGCTGCCTGACGCACATTGCGCCCGGTCGGCCGGAGCACCCCCGGCAGCGGCGGCAAAAGAGCCGTGGCGTCGCGCTCCGCCCGGCGGTCCGCCGGTGCATCGGGACGCTCTTCGGGAACGGGCACGGCGACGGCCAGCGGCTCGGGCCGGGGCGCGCGCGCCGCGTCCGGTTCGGGGGATGTCTCGCGCGGCGGAGGCGACGCCGGCGGGCTCGGCGCGCCACCGGTTCGATCCGGACGCGCCAGCGGCAAACCGCCCAAACGCTCGGGCGCAAGGGCGGTCGGCGGTTCGGTCTCCACAGTCGCCGGCGCTGCGTCGCTCGGACTGGCGAGATCTTCGCGCGCTGTCGGCGTGCCGGCGTCGCTCAACAAGGCGTCCTCCGCGGTCCCGTCTTGGGCAGGCCTGCGCGCCCGAGGCGTTGGGATCGGCAGCGCGTCGGGAAGCGTTTGCCGGCCGAGGAGAACGGCGCGCGGCGTTTCGGACGGCTCCGCCGCAACCTCCGCGCCGGGCACCGCTTCGGGCTCAGCCGGCGGCGAGAGCGCCCTCGGCCGCGGCCAGGCGGCCGTTCCCGGCGGGGTGAGACGCGCGGGTTCGAGAGACCGCCGCGCCGACAGGGCCGACAGGGCCCGGCCCAGATCCGCCGGCAGCGCGATCTCAAGGCCCGGGCGGCGCAGGTCGACCGGGACGGGCGGGCGTGCGGGTTCGGCGTCGGACCCGACGGGCGGAGCGACCTCGGCTTCGGCGGTCCGAAGCGTCCGGATGTCCGGCAGCGACGGCGCATCCGCGGCAGGGCCGAGCAGATCTTGGCCGGTTCCGCGCTCGGGGGCAGGCGCGGGCACCGCCACCAAGGGCGCGGCGGCCGCCTCCGGTCGGGACGGTGCAGACGGCGCCTCGGCCAGACGGTCGGCCACGATCGCGCCCGCGGTGAGGATCGGCGGTTCGGGCGAAGGTCCAAGCGTCAGCGGTGGCGGATCGAGACGTGACGGGGCCCGTCGGACGTCGTCTCGCAGCGCTGCGGGCCCGTCCGATGCGGCGGGCGGCGGCGCGACACCTGCGGTCGGTTCGGTCATTCCCGGCGCGAGCCGTCGGAGGGCTGCGAGCGTCCGATCAGGATCCGTTGGCGCATCGGTCATGGACCGCTCGGTCGAGGGCCGGTCGGCGGGCGCGATCCCGACATCTTCTTGAAGCGGGGCACCGGTCCCATCGGCCAAATCGCCCGTGCCCGTGCCCGTGCCCGTGCCGAAGCCGATCCAGATCCCGCCGGCCGCCAGCAGGAGCGCAAGGACGGCCAACCGCCCCAGAAGTCCCGGTCCCGCCCGGCCGCTGCGCGTCTTTCGCCGCGGCTTCGACCGATGGGCAGCGGATCCCGCGCGCGACAGGCCCGGTCCCCTCCGCAGATCGGCCGCCCGCGCCTCCAGCGGCGAGACGGTGCGTGCAGCGGGCGAGGCGTCGATCGGAGCGGGCGCATCTACCGGTGGATCGATAGGCGGTAGCTGGATGTTGGGCGGGCGATCTACCGGTCGAAAGACGGGCGCCGCGCGACCGAACGCGGTCGTCTGCCAGCGCGTCGAGACGATCCCGGGCTGAAATCCCCAATCTTCGACTTGTTGGACCGCTTCGCGCCACGTTTGCGCGAGCGCCCCCAAAAGCGTCACGCGGCCCTCGGCATCCGGTTCGGAGACCGCGAGCGCGAGGTCGTGCCGGGCATAGGGCGTCTCGCGCTCCAGAAGCGCCTCCGCCGCGGCCTGTCGCGCGGCCGGTCCGCCGTCGAGTCGCGCGCGCCGCACAAGCACTTGTTCTTCCGGCAGCCAGAGCATGGCCGGTCCGACCGCGCCGGTGCGCATCCGCGCGAGCCGGCGGAGCGCCGCGAGCCTGCGCTCGAAATCCGGATCGCCGAAGGCCGCCTCACCAGCCGCCTGCCAGCATCCTGCCGTATCGCGAAAAAAGAGGCCGACGCCCTGTTGGGACAGGTCGAGGGCGAACCGCATCGCCGGGTTGTCGGGCGACGCGCCGAGCTCGGTGGGCGCCGATTCGTCCTCTGTCACCGACGGGTTGACCGAATAAGCACTGTCTCCCGGGCGGTTCGGAACGTCTTCCACGGGCTACCTCGTCCTGACTGCGCGCGCTTACGTCTCGGTCGGGAGTTTGCCGGATTGCCCGGCGCCTTGAAAGGGTGCTGCGGTCGCTTCGCCCTTGCACCGGGTGCGCCGACCGCGTCATATCGGAGCGTAACGAGGAGATGCAGATGATCGCGCAATCCGGAAATCGTGCTGTTCTGGTCGAGACGGTGGCTCAACGTGGCCTGCGCGGCTCGGCGGTTCGCGAGGCCCTGCTGATCGCCGTCGGCGTCGCGGCGCTGACGCTCATGGCCAAGACCTCCATTCCGATCGGACCCGTCCCGCTCACGCTCGGCACGCTGGCGGTCTTGTCCATCGGTGCGGCATACGGACCTCGGCTCGGACTGATTACCATCCTCGCATATCTGACCCTCGGGGCGCTCGGCGCGGACGTCTTCGCCGGGGACACCTCGGGCCTTACCTATCTGATGGGAGGTACCGGCGGCTACCTCCTCGGCTATGCGATTGCGGCGGGCGCGCTCGGCGCGGCGGCCCGCGCCGGCTGGGACCGGAGCGTCTGGCGGATGGCGCTGGCAATGCTCGCCGGCAATGCGCTGATCTATGTCCCCGGACTTCTCTGGCTTCGGGGCTTTGCCGAGGATTGGGGGCAAACGCTTGCCTGGGGCCTGACGCCGTTCTTAGTCGGGGATGCGATCAAACTCGCCCTCGCGGCTCTGCTCTTTCCCCTTATCTGGCGGTTGGTCGGGTGGCGGCACCGCTGAGCTACCGATTGATAGACCGGCGGTCGCGCGCGGCCCATTTAGAATACACGTGACCCTGCCGATCGTTCACCACCCCGATTACCAGATCCCGCTCAAACCAGGGCATCGGTTCCCGATGTCGAAATACGGGTATTTGCGCGAGGTTCTGATCGCACGGGGGTTGATGGCCCCGGGGCGCTATGTGGCGCCCTCCCCCGCTTCGGCGGCACAGATCTCGCGGGCTCACGATCCGGCATACGTGGCCCGCGTCTTCGACGGCCGGCTGTCGCGCGAGGAGATCCGCCGGATCGGCCTTCCGGGCAGCACCAAGGTGGTGCGACGCACACGGCTCGCGGCCGGCGGCACGATGCTCGCAACATGGCTGGCCCTCGAACACGGCATTGCCCTCAACGCTGCGGGTGGATCGCACCATGCCGACCGTGAGGGAGGCGCGGGGTTTTGCGTCTTCAACGACGTGGCAGTGGCGATCGCCAACTATCTGGATCGCGGCGCGGTCGGATCGGTCCTCGTTATCGATTGCGACGTCCATCAGGGGGACGGGACCGCCCGGATCTTCGCCGCCGAGCCCCGGGTCCACACCCTCTCCGTTCATGCAGACCGGAATTACCCCCCCGAGAAGGCTCAGTCGGACATCGACCTTCCCTTGCCCGACGGCACGGGAGATGCCGCCTATCTTGCCGCGCTCGAAGCCGGGATCGAGCGCGCGCTCTCCAGGGTGCGGCCCCAAATCGCGTACTATAACGCCGGGGTCGATGTCTGGCAGGGCGACCGGCTCGGCCGCCTATCGATCAGCAGGGAGGGGATCCGCGCGCGCGATCAGATGGTGATCGACCGGTTGAGAGGCGCCGGGATCCCGCTCGTTTGCGTGATGGGCGGCGGTTACGACGACGACCCGGAACGTCTCGCCGGTCATCACGCCATCGTCTTCGAGGAAGCACAGCGGGCCTGGGTCGGCTGACCGATCAGCCGATCAAAAGCACGTCTTCTTCGCCGAGCCCGACCGGCCCCAACCCCCAGAGATACGCGATCGCGATGCCGTTCACTTCGAGGCTGGCCACGAACTCTCCCGCGACGACGTACAGATCGGCAGTTTCGGCGCGGAAGCCCTCGAGGACGATCAGGTCCTCGCCCCGCACGAAATCGGTCACCGTGTCGACGCCCCCCTCGCCAGCCACAAAGACGTATCGGTCGGCCCCCGCCCCGCCGGTTAGCATGTCGTCGCCGTCGCCGCCGGCCAGCGTGTCGTCACCGGACCCGCCCACCAGTTTGTCCCGGTCCGCGCCGCCATGGAGCGCGTCGCCGCCGCTCCCGCCTTTTAGCTTGTCCGAGTTCGTGTCGCCGAACAGATCGTCGTCCCCGCCATCGCCGCGAAGCACATCGTCTCCCCGGCCGCCGATCATCAGATCGCGACTGCTGTCGCCGCGAAGATAATCCGCCGCCTCGTCGCCCCCCGTCCGGTTCGATGCCAGAAATGCGTCGCCCTGGACATGGTCGATGCCGCCCGAGCGCATGAGCACATCCGCGAAACGTGTCGCGGCAAGCTCTTCGTAGAGATAGGGGTCCGCCCAGTTGCGCGTTTCATGCCAGAACGGATCTCCAGCGCGGGTGGCGATGAACTGCTCGGCAAGGATCGCGCGGTTGGTCGGACCCATAGTGAGGCCCGGCACATGATCCTCAGCTAACCCACCGACCCATAGATCAACCTGATCTACCGTTTGATAGACCTCCGCAAGCGCCGATTGCAGGTCACGATCCGACGTAATGATCGAAAAGTCGGTCGAACCTGTCAGCGCCGTTGCATCCACATCGCCAAGCACCTGGTCTCGGACCTGCAGATAGGTATCGATCCCATGATCGCGTCCCCGAAGCATGTTCCGTTCGGGGAGCGAAAACCCGGTCAGCCCACCGTCGGGGGTAAACAGAAGAAAGTTCAACGAATCAACAACTTTGGTGTCGATCGCCTGCGACTTCTCCTCGAGGAGCCCCCGCAGCACCGGCGATATCCCATCTTCCAGCAGCGGGTCCGCAGTCTCGAACGCATCGAAGAGTGGCAGCGCAGCGCGCGTCTCTTCTCCGTCTTCCTCCAAAAACGTCAGCGTATCGGGGATCGACGTATGACCAAACCTGTACGCCGCCGTGGCGAATTCGGTTGAAATCTGCGGATCGACCTCCGGATCAAAGCCGACATAGGGTGTGACCGCGTCACCAAGGAGGATTGGCAAAAATTCCTCATAGGTGATCCGTTGGATCAGCATCTCGACCGCCGCCCGAGCGCTCTCGAATATTTGGTCGTCGGTCCAGCCTGGCTCTTCCAGTGCGAAACGCGCCGCCCAATAGTTGTGCTCATTCACCCAAACAGAATGCACGGCAGTGAGCGCAATGTTTTCCATGGCCCGCACATCGCCCGCGATCAGGCCCTCTTCTTCGGTACCCGCGCCAAATACCGTGTCCGCATCGGGAAGCAGACCGGCCCCGTCGGGCCCCGACGCCGTCTTGAGCCGACCGTCCGCGGCCCGAAGCGCCGCCAACCGCTCCGCATCCGAGCCGTAGACGTTCGACGCGTCGATAAGCGGCGTGATCGCATTCGCCTGCTCCCGCGGCGTGTCGAGACCCGTGTCCTCGACTGCCTCAGAGCGGACCACGTTGAAGGGCGGCGCGAATTTGAGCAGCTCCGCCTCTGCGCCCTCCTGTTCCGGCGTCAGGCTGAGATCGTGGTCGAGAAACTGCCCCCAAAAAATCCAGAGCGCCGACAGGCCGAACGGGTTCTCAAGATCGACATCCCCTTGAGTGAAAACGGTAAATGCGACCTCGGCGGCATCCGCATTCGACGCGGTGGGCGCCGACAACCCGTCCACATAGGCGGACTCGGTCAACCGCCTGAGGGGGGCGCTGACCGACCCTTCCGCCGCAACCTCGCGAAACACGTCAATGCTGCCGTCCATGGCCGTCATCCCGATCTCCCAGATTTGCCACCGCGGAGGACGCCATACCGCAGCACCTGTTCACAGGTTCTTTACCACCCGTGAGTTCAGTTCGGTAGCGGTCAGGCGAGGGGACGTCGGCCTGCGACAGATTACCCTGTCTCGCGTCGGGCCATCGCGCGTTTGAGGCTGAGCGACCAGACAAGCGTGCCGATGGCCACGAGGCCGATCAAAATTGTCGCGATGGCGTTGATCTCCGGCGTCACGCCAAGCCGGACCGCCGAGAAGATCTTGATCGGCAGGGTCGTGGATCCGGGCCCCGCGGCGAAGCTCGCGATCACCAAATCGTCGAGCGAAAGTGTGAAGCTGAGCAGCCAGCCCGAGACGACCCCAGGCGCGATGAGCGGCAGGGTGACATACCAGAAGACGGCCGCCGGCTTTGCCCCCAAATCCTCCGCGGCCTCTTCGACGGATTGGTCGAACCCAGTCAATCGGGCTTGCACGACTACGGCCACATAGCACATCGAGAAGGTAGCGTGAGCGATAATTATCGTCAGGATACCCCGATCGAAAGACATGGCAATAAAGGTAAGCAGAAGCGATAAGCCGATGATTACATACGGCATCACCAAGGGCGCCAACACCATCCCCGAGAACAAAGTTCTTCCCAAGAAACGGGGCACCCGGGCAAGCGCGATACCGGCCATTAACCCAAGAATAGTGGCGAGCGTCGACGCGCTCGCGGCCACCAAAACCGAAACCTGCGCGGCGTCGAGCAACCCCTCGTTTTCCCAAAGTGCGGCGTACCATTTGAGGGAGAAGCCGCCCCAAACCGTGACCAATTGCGATGCGTTGAAGCTATAAATTACCAAAATGATGATGGGAAAGTAGAGGAAGAGAAGCCCGAGAACGAGCAAACTTCGTAACAGCGCGCCTGGACCGGACCTATTCAACCCGTGCCTCCCCGTTTCGCAATTTGCTGAAAGATGACGATAGGGACGACCAGGATGAGGATAAGCAATACCGCCACAGCCGAAGCAACCGGCCAGTCGCGGTTTTGGAAAAACTCAGTCCAAAGGGTCTTGCCGATCATCTGGGTCGATGTACCGCCAAGCAATTCTGGGATGACATACTCGCCAACTGCCGGAATAAAGACGAGAAAACAGCCAGCAGCGACGCCAGGCAAGCTGAGCGGAACAACGATTTGCCAAAAGGTTGTGGCCGGCCGCGCCCCCAGGTCTGCCGCTGCCTCAAAGTAAGCGCTATCGATTTTTTCCAGACTGGAATAGAGCGGCAACACCATGAACGGCAGGTAGCTGTACACGATACCCACGTAAACCGCCACGGGAGTGTAAAGTATTTGTAGCGGCGCATCAATAATCCCTGAAGCCTCTAGTATCAAATTGAGCAATCCCTCATTCTTCAAGATGCCGATCCAGGCATATACGCGGATCAGAAACGATGTCCAAAATGGTAAAATTACGAGGGTAAGTAAGATGACGCGCCAAGTTGGACTGCTCCGCGCCATTCCATAAGCTATCGGAAACCCGACCAACAGCGCTAAAAACGTAGATACCGAAGCAATAATTATACTGTTAATGAAAGAATCCAAATACAGCGTATCAGAAAACAAAAACGTGTAATTTGACCATACAGGAGCGGATATGTGCTCCTGGATCGCCTCGAGACTATCCCAGGTCGGCGCGTATGGGGGCTGAGCGATGACCGGTTCGCTCAACGAGATTTTGAGCACGATTAAGAAGGGAAGCAGAAAGAATGTACCGAGCCAAAGATAGGGGATCAAAATCGTCAACCGACGGCCCCAGCCCTTTCCCATAACGCGCTCCCATTTTCTTTAACATAGCCTACGGTGTGCCGCTTGGCTCAGCAAGGGCCAGGAAACGCCCATGCCTGCATCACGGCCGAAGTTCGCAATCTAGAAGCTTGCCGAAATTTTGAGCCACGACCGCTTTTCGGACCGAAGGCGACGGGGTACGCTGGTGGCGACTCGGAGTGGCTTACCCATCCGACCGATCAGTAGGAGGACCTTTACCATGCGGATTTCTCTCGCGACCGCCGCCACTTTCGCCGCCCTGGCGGCCTCCGCCTCGGCGCAGGACGTCGTTCATGTTTACAACTGGTCCGATTATATCGACGAGAGCATTCTCGAAGAATTTGAGGCCGAAACGGGTATTGACGTTGTCTACGATGTTTTTGATTCGAACGAGTTGCTCGAGACAAAAATGCTCGCCGGCGGATCTGGATATGACATTGTCGTGCCAACCGGCTCGTTCTTGCAACGTCAAATTCAGGCAGGCGTTTTCCAGCCCCTCGACAAATCCAAGCTGTCTAATCTTGACAACATGTGGCCGGCAATTTCTGAGCGAACTTCGACTTATGATCCAGGCAATGAATATTCAATAAACTACATGTGGGGCACAACTGGCGTTGGTTACAACGTCGATGCTGTGCAAGAGCGGCTTGGAACCGACTCGGTAGAAAGCTGGGACGTTATTTTCAAACCAGAAATCATCGCGCAATTTGCCGATTGCGGTATACACGTGCTCGATGCGCCGACCGAACTGCTCCCCGCCGCCCTCAATTATCTGGGCTATGACGGCGACAGCCACGAAATCGAGCAAATCGAAGAAGCGGCTGCGCTCATTCAAGAAATTCGTCCTCACATCACGCAGTTCCACTCGTCGCAATATATCAACGCCCTCGCAAACGGCGATATCTGCCTAGCGATCGGTTGGTCGGGAGATGTGCTGCAGGCGCGAGACCGCGCCATCGAAGCGGACAATGAAGTCCGCGTGGAATACTCGATCCCCAACGAAGGTGCGTTGATGTGGTTCGACCAAATGGCGATCCCATCCGACGCGCCGAACCCCGACGCCGCACACGCCTTCCTCGATTATATCATGCGGGCGGAAGTGATCGCCAAAGCATCTAACTATGTTTACTATGCAAACGGCAATCTGGCGTCCAAGCCGTTTCTCAATGATGATGTCATCAATGACCCGGCGATCTATCCGCCAGAAGAAGCGGTAGAAAATCTCTATGTCACGACGCCGTACCCACCGCGCATTCAACGGCAAGTGACCCGCTTGTGGACGCGGATTAAAACCGGCTCGTGAGTACCGCAGTAAAATCTACGGGGGCGCGCGGCGGTATGCGCCCCCCGAGCGCTCAAGCCGTTCCAGCTTGGCGGCAGCCGACCGCCCGCCCCTATCTATCGATCGTCGAAGTCGTCAAGCGCTTCGGCGACACCACCGCTGTCGATCATGTGTCGCTCGATATCTTCCCGGCCGAGTTCTTCGCGCTGCTCGGCCCCTCAGGCTGTGGGAAAACAACCCTCTTGCGCATGCTCGCCGGGTTCGAGCGACCGGACAGCGGACAGATCCTGCTCGACGGCGAAGATCTCACCGGGATCCCGCCCCATGAGCGACCGGTCAACATGATGTTCCAGTCCTACGCGCTCTTCCCGCATATGACGGTGGAGCAAAATATCGGCTTTGGGCTGCGCATGGACGGGATGCGACGCGCCGATATCCGGGCACGGACCGAGGAAATGCTGGCGTTGACCCGGCTCGAAAAGCTGGCGAAGCGCAAGCCCGACCAACTTTCGGGCGGACAACGCCAGCGCGTTGCCCTGGCACGGGCGTTGGCCAAGAAACCGAAGCTGCTCCTCCTCGACGAACCGCTCGGGGCGCTCGATCGCAAGCTTCGCGAGGCGACCCAATTCGAATTGGTAAACATCCAAGAGAGCTTGGGCCTGACCTTCGTGATCGTGACCCACGATCAAGAAGAAGCGATGACCGTCTCGACCCGGCTCGCCGTCATGAATGAGGGGCGGATCGCGCAGCTTGGCGAACCGCATGAAGTTTATGAAGCGCCGGCAAGCCGTTATGTGGCCGAGTTCATCGGCGACGTGAACATCCTCGAAGGCGAGGCAACCGAAGGCGGCATCCGCCTGGCCTCGGGCGGAATGGCGCACGTTGCGAGCGGCGAACCGAGCGGCTTCGTGACGCTCGCTCTGCGGCCAGAGAAAATCGCGATCGAGATCGCCGCAGAGGAGCGAGAGCCCCTGCCCAACACCTTCGACGGGGTTGTCGAGGACATCGCCTATCTCGGCGATATGTCGATCTATCACGTGAAAGGCGACCGGGGTCATTCCCTCCGCGTGGCGCGGGCAAACCGGTTCCGAGCCCTTGAAGAACCGATCAGTTGGGATAGCCGCGTCCGTCTGAGTTGGGACGCGCGCTCCGTCGTGTTGCTGGGGCCGGCCCCCTGATCAGGCGATCTCCTGCCGGACGGGAACGGAGTGCGCGCGATCCGGCGCGCGGCCGGCAAAGAGACGCGCAACCAGGGTCCGAAGGGTCACGGCGCGCAGGCGGCGCGCTTCGGCGATTTTCATGTCAATATACTCCGGCGTGATCTCGACCGGATTTGCGGGCAGGTGCGTCATCGACGTCTCCTTTCGTCACCGCTTCAAGCGGCGCAGCGGTTGTTGCTGCGCTGCAATATAGGTGACCCAAGACGAAAAAAGGATTGACGAACACGCAAACCCGCTTGCCGCCAGCGATGCGCGGTGGAGACAGTGAAGCAAGCATTGTGGCCCGGCTGCCACGCGTCAGAAGGCGTGGACCTCGGCGCCAGCGGCCCCGGACGCCACGAGCCAGTCGAAGAGATGCCGGGATACCGAGCGGAACGTGACGATCTCCCATTCCGCCTCGCTTCGGCGCCAGAGACCGATGGCGATCTCGGCCAGATGCGTGCGCCGGGCGGCGCCGGGCGGGAACGCGTCGGGCGATAAGTCCATTGGCGCGCCCTTGGCGAGGGTCTCCGCGACATCGGGCCCGGAAAGCGCAAGCACGGTGCGCGCGTCGGAGACATCGACGGCAGTCGCGAAAAGCCCGGCCAGATCGGCGTCGAGCCGCGCGGCGCTCTCGCCGGCGAGTGAATAGGGGACGAGGATCAAGAGCTCGTCCGGAGCCATCCAGACCGCCCCGCGCCCCTCGTCGGCGAACCGCGCCGACCAGACGCCGGGGATCTCGACGCCCGCAACGGCGCGGACCGCCGCGGCAACCCGCGGCTCGGCCAGATCGGCCCGGAGCGTGACCATGCCGACGGGCCCTCGATCGGCGATGCGCAGACGCGGGCGCGGCTCGGCGACGGCCCCGGCGAGAGCGGTGACGACCTCAGACATTCTGACGGGTCCCTTCTTTGTCGTAGAAGACCGGATCGACCACGCGGGCTTCGGCGACCGTGCCGTCTTCGAGCGGGAAGCGCAGGGTGTCGCCCATCCGCGCGCGGCCCCGCTCGATAAGCGCCATGGCGATCGAATGCCCGAGGGTCGGCGAGAGGTAGCTCGAGGTCACATGTCCGATGGTGCGCTGCGGCTTTGGCGCGTCCGGGTCCTCGACCGCATGCGCGCCGTCGGGCAGGACAAGCGCCGGATCCGCGGTCAGGAGCCCGACGAGCTGCTTTCGGTCCGGCCGGGCCAGGTCGATCCGCGCCTGGGCGCGTTTGCCGATGAAGTCGGGTTTCTTCTTGGAGACCGCCCAGGAGAGGCCGAGATCCTGGGGCGTGACGGTGCCGTCGGTCTCGTCGCCGATCATGATAAAGCCCTTCTCGGCGCGCATCACGTGGAGCGCTTCGGTGCCGTAGGCCATCACCCCATGGGGTGTCCCGGCTGAGAGGAGCGCGTCCCAAAGCGCGCGACCGCGATGGGCGGGCGTCGCGATCTCGTAGGACAGCTCGCCCGAGAACGAAATCCGGAAGAGCCGCACGGGGTGCCCGGCGATCCGCCCCTCGGTATGGGCCATGAAGGGCAGCGCCTCGGCCGACAGGTCCATATCGGTGCCGGCCGCTTCGATCACCCGGCGCGCTTCGGGGCCGGCGACGGCGATCTGCGCCCATTGTTCGGTCACGTTGACCACATGGGCGCGCAGATCCCACCATTCGGTCTGCAACCACTCCTCGAGATGGGCGTGCACGCGTTCGGCCCCTCCTGAAGTCGTGTGGCAGAGGAACCGGTCCTCGGCAAAGCGCACGACGACGCCGTCGTCGAAGAGAAAGCCGTTTTCGTTGCACATCAGCCCGTAGCGGCAACGCCCGGGTTTCAGGGTCCACATCATGTTGGTGTAGATCCGGTCGAGAAGCTCGCCCGCATCCGGCCCGGCGACCCAAAGCTTGCCGAGGGTCGAGGCATCGAGAAGGCCGACGCGCGCGCGGGCGTTCGTCACTTCGCGCTCGACGGCCGCGTGGCGGTCTTCGCCGGGGCGCAGGTAGCAGAACGGGCGGTACCAGTCGGCCACACGCTCGAACTCGGCGCCGTTGTCGAGATGCCAGTCATGCATCGGCGTTTGGCGGACCGCCTTGAAGAGCGGCCCGGCCGCACGACCCGCGATCGCGCCCATGGAGATCGGCGTGTAGGGCGGGCGAAAGGTCGTGGTGCCGACCTCCGGGATCGGCACGCCGAGCGCATCCGCCAGGATCGCCAGACCGGTGATGTTCGAGGTCTTGCCCTGATCGGTGGCCATGCCGAGCGTGGTGTAGCGTTTGGTGTGCTCGACGCTCTCATATCCTTCGCGGGCCGCGAGGCGGATATCGGCCACGGTCACATCGTTCTGGAAATCGACGAAATGCTTGGTGCCGTGGGCGAGCGCTTCGCGGGACGGCGTGAACCAGTGGGGCGCGATCGGCGCCTCGTCGGGTTCCGAGACCTGGGGTGCGTGTTCTGCGGACCGCGGAGCGAACCCGGCGGCCGCCGCAGCGGCGCGTCCGGCGAGTTGGGCATCCGCGAGCCCCGCCGCGGTCGAGAGCTCGCCGTTCGCAGCGCCGGCGCAGCGGGTCGATGTCTGGCCGTCCCGCCCGATCGGGGCGCCCGCTTCGGGGTGGGGTCGGAACATCAGCCCGGTGTCGTCCCAGGCGAGCCGCCCGCCGCAGTGGCTGTAGAGATGGACGACCGGCGACCAGCCGCCCGACATGGCAACGAGGTCGCACTCGATCGTCTCCCCGGCAGCGCCGATCTTGCCCGCCGAGAGCCGCCCGGTCTGGACGCCCTTGACCCGGGTCTTGCCGAGGACTTTGGCGATGCCGGCGCTCTCGCGCACCGGGATCTGCAGATCGCGCACCGCCTGCGGCAGCGCGCCGGCGGCCTCGCGCCGGGTGTCGAGGACGGCCGCCACGGCGACCCCTGCCCCATGGAGCGCAAGCGCCGTCCGGTAGGCATCGTCATTGTTGGCGACGATCACCGCCCGGCGGCCGGGGCTCACGCCGTAGAGCCCCACATAGTCGCGCACCGCCGAGGCCAGCATCACGCCCGGCACATCGTTCATCGCGAAGGTGAGCGGCCGTTCGATCGCCCCGGAGGCGACCACCGTCTGCCGCGCGCGCACCCGCCAGAGCCGGTGGCGCGGCGCGCCCGCGAGCCCCGGCCGGTGTTCGGCGACCCGCTCGAGCAGGAGCGCATAGCCGTGGTCGTAAAGCCCCGAAGCCGAGAGCCGGGTTCTCAGGGTGACGTTCGGCATTTCCGAGAGGGCGGCGACCTGGGCATCGGCCCAATCGGCCGCGGGCATTCCGTCGATTTCGGTCTCGTCGACCAGCGCCCGACCGCCGAAGGCGCTCGTTTGCTCGACAAGGAGCACCCGCGCCCCGGTCTCGGCCGCCGCACGCGCCGCCGTCAGCCCGGCGATCCCGCCACCCACGACCAACAGATCCGTGAAGAAATGAAAGTGCTCGTAGGTATCCGGGTCGCGTTCTTCGGGCGCTCGGCCGAGACCGGCCGCCCGGCGAATAAAGGGCTCATAGACATGCTTCCACGCCACACGCGGATACATAAATGTCTTATAATAAAAGCCCGCGGAGAACACCGGGGCGATGCCGGCGAGCCGGTCGTTGATCGCGCCCACATCGAATTCGAGGCTCGGCCAGTGGTTCTGGCTGCGGGCTTCGAGGCCGGCATGGAGTTCGGTGGTGGTCGCACGCTGGTTGGGCTCGAACCGCGCGCCGGTGCCCACGCCCAAAAGCGCGTTCGGCTCCTCGGCACCGCTTGCCACGATCCCGCGGGGACGATGGTATTTGAACGAACGGCCGACCAGCATCTTGTCGTTCGCCAACAAGGCCGAGGCCAGCGTGTCGCCCTCGAAGCCCTCGAAGGTTTCGCCGTTGAAGGTGAAGGGGATCGGCGCGCTCCGGTCGATCAGGCGGCCGCCGGTCTCAAGTCGATAGCCCATCGCTCAGCCCTCCCAACCGGCGCGGCGCACCCGGATCGCGTCGCGGATCGCTTCGGGCGGCTCGCTCACATCCGCCGGATAGGTGCCGAAGACCTCGAGCGTGCGCGTGCAGCGAGCCACATGGAACCATTTCCCGCAACCAAAGGTGTGGCGCCAGCGCTCGAAATGCACGTCCTTGGGATTTGCGCGCGTGAAGAGATACGCCTCGAAGTCGTCGTCGCTCGAGCCCGGGCCCATGCGTTTCAGATGCGCCTCGCCACCGGCCGTCAACTCGGTTTCAGCGCATTCGGCGCCGCAATTCGGACAGGTGAGCAAGAGCATGGCCACGCCTCTCGGATGCTTCGGTCTAAGTTGCCGGGGTATCGCATGGCGCCCCCGGCGGAAATCGACCGAATTCGTCCTCTCGGCGCTCCGAAGCGACGACGCTCCCGCCGCGCGCTCAGCTTTCGCGGCCGGCCGCGAGCAGCAACAGGCTGAGCAGATTGGCCGAGAGACAAAGCACGACACCGGCCGACACCAGCGCATTGACCGACGCCGTCGACGGGGGCGCCAGCCACAAGATGCCGATCAGAATAGACGCCAAAACGAGGAACACGAACGCGATCACGCGGATCACCCGCCGCTTTGCAGTCGTTTCTGCAGTCGCCATAGAAGACCTCCTCGGAATGTTAACCGGCCGGTGCTCAGACCGGAGGAACTTGCCAAGGCCAAGCCACGACACCGTCGCCTCGAGACGCCACTTCGCAAAACGTACCACGGGTTATCGAAAAATACAGGGTTAACCTCTCCTTAAGCGAGCATGCGCGATAAGCCCTCGACCCGTCGGCAGAACGCCGGCCCGGCGACGCCGGGCAGCTGCGGGGCGCATGCAGTCCGATCCAGCCCGATCCAGAAGGGAGAGCGGCCCTGACCCCCATTGATCCGACGCGCGAGATCGCCCTTTCCGGTCTCGCCCTTCGCCTGCCGGGCGCCTCTTCGACCGAGGCGCTTTGGTCGCTTCTTCTCGAGGGCCGCTCGGCGATCGGCCGTATCGGTCCCGATCGATGGTCCGAGGCGCGGTTCTGGCACCCGGTCCCCGGCATGGCCGGCAAAACCTACACGGCCGCGGCCGGTTTGCTCGAAAGGCCGTGGGATTTCGACCCCGGGTTCTTCGGGATCTCGCGGGCCGAGGCGGAGCAGATGGACCCGCAGCAGCGGCTTCTGCTGCTCACCACCTGGGAGGCGTTCGAGGATGCGGGCCGCTGCCCCGGCACCGGCGCGCGCGAGCGGATCGGCGTCTATGTGGGCGCGGCGGGGCTCGACCACGCCAATCTCTTCCTCGAGGACCCGCGGGCGGTCGGGCCGGCCTTCATGACCGGCAACACGCTGAGCATTCTTGCTAACCGGCTGAGCTATCTGCTCGATTTCCGCGGTCCGAGCCACACGGTAGACACGGCCTGCTCCTCCGCGCTCGTCGCGCTCCACCAGGCGGCCGGCGCACTCCGCCGGGGCGAGATCGACACCGCCGTGGTCGCCGGTGTGAACCTCCTGCTGTCGCCCCTGCCCTTCATCGGTTTCAGTCGGGCGGGCATGCTCTCGCCGACGGGGCAATGCCGTGCCTTTGCGGCCGGTGCCGACGGCTATGTCCGGGCCGAGGGCGCGGTCAGCGTTGTGCTCCGCCGCCTCGACCGGGCGCTGGCCGATGGGGATCGGGTGCGGGCGCTCGTATCGGGCACGGGCGTCAGCGCGAACGGGCGCACCGCAGGCATCGCGCGCCCCTCGGCCGAGGGGCAAGCGGCGGCCCTCTCCGCCGCCATGGCGGAGGCAGGGGCCCTGCCCGACGATATCGCCTTTGCCGAGGCCCACGGCACCGGGACGCCCGTGGGCGATCCGGAGGAGGCGCAGGCGATCGCCCGCGCCGTCGCCGGGCGCGCCCGTCCGCTGCCGATCGGGTCGATCAAGTCGAACATCGGTCACCTTGAGGCCGGCGCCGGACTGGCGGGGCTGGCCAAGGCCGCGCTTGCGCTCGAGGCCGGAATGCTTCCGCCGACCCGTCATGCCGCGACGCCGAATGCCGAGATCCCGTTTACGGAGCTCGGTCTTGCGCTCGCCGGAACGGCAATTCGGCTCGATTGCCATGCGGCGCCCGCGGCGGCGGTGAACGCGTTCGGTTTCGGCGGCACGAATGCGAGCGCCGTGCTCCGTGCCGCCCCGAAGCCATGCACGGAGACCGCCTCGCCGCCGCGCTATCTGCTCGCCTCGGCCGCAAGCGCGCCGGCGCTTCGCCGTCAGCTGACCCGGATGGTCGAGGCGACCGCTGCCGATCCCGGGCGGCTTGCGAACGGCGCCGCGCATCGGCGGAGCTGGCTCGCCCACCGGGCGGTGATCCCGGCCGGCCCGGACGGGCGCTTTGACGCGGCAGCGGCGATCGTCGGACAGGGGCCCAAGGCTCCTGGGCACATCGCATTCGTCTATGGCGGAAACGGCAGTCAAGTCCTCGGCATGGGCGACGCCCTGCATGCCGAGAACCGCGCCTATCGCGACGCATTCGAGGAGGCCGCCAGCGCGCTCGGCTCTTTGGATCCGGCGCAAGACGCGGCCGTGCTTCGCCGCGACCCGGACCTCGCCGCACGGTTCGACCGGGCGACCGTCGGCCAGCCGCTTCTCTTCGCCTATCAGGTGGGGCTGACCGCCGCCTTCGTCGCCGAAGGGCTGGCCCCCCAGGCTACGCTCGGCCATTCGGTGGGGGAGGTCGCGGCCGCATGGGCTGCCGGGGCGATCACGCTCGCCACCGCCGCGCGGCTGATCGTGACACGGGCTCGGCTCGTCGAGCCCATGTACGGAACCGGTGCGATGGCGGCCGCGCTCTCGGGCGGCGAGGGTATCTGCGGACTTCTGGAGGAGTTTGGCGATCCCGCCTTGGCGCTCTCGGCCGAGAACAGTCAGCGCAGCACGACGATTTCGGGGCCGCGCGCAGCGCTCGAGGCCTTCGCCCGCTTCGCCCGGGGCAAGCGTGTCGCGGTCCGGCTTTTGACCGTGGCCTATCCGTATCATGCGCCCGCGCTCGACCGGCTCGAGGCCGAATTCGCGTCTGCGCTCGGGCCGATCGCCTGTCGCCCCGCCCGTTTGGCATTCCTCAGCTCGACGACGGGGGCGGTGCAGGCGGGCGACGATCTCGACGCCGCCCACTGGTGGCGAAACATGCGCGCTCCCGTGCGATTTGCCGAGGCGGTGGCGGCGCTCGGGGCGGCCGGCGCGACCCACGCGATCGAGATCGGTCCCAAACCGGTGCTCCAGGCCTATCTCCGCGATGGTCTCAACGGTGCGGAGACCCGGGTGTTGCCGGGTGGCCACGCCGACCAGGACGCGGAGGCCGTGACCGCGACCGTTGCGGCCGCCGTCGCCCAGGGGGCCGCGGTCGATCGGGACCGCATGTTCGGCCCCCCGCTCTCCTATTCCGGCGGTCTCCCGCTCACCGAGATGGATTTGACGCCGATCGACGGGCGGCCGAGCCCGCGCGTTTCGCTCTTTCGGGGGGCCGAGGATCCGCTCCTCGGTCAGCGCATCGACCCGGGCCAACCGATTTGGCAGCGTGAGTTCGACCGCGCCCGCGACCCCTGGCTCGGCGACCACGTGATCGGCACGCGCCCCCTTTTGCCCGCCGCGGTGTTGGTGCAAATGGCCCTCGCGGCCGGGCGCGCGACCGGAGAGGACACGCCAGAGCTTTTGCGCTTCGCATTGACCGCGCCGGTCGAGCTCCCGGACCGGGGTAGCGTGACCTTGCGCACCGGGATCGAGGCCGAGACGGGGATCCTTCGCATCGAGATGCGCACCAAGGACGACGAGCCCTGGCAGCTTGTCGCCCGCGGCACGTTGCGGGCGCCGTCGGACGCGCCGATGCCCGGCAAGGCGCGCCATGCGGGCGCAACCATGACGCCGGGGGCCCTTTATGAGGCATTGTCGGCAGCGGGCTTTCGGTATGGACCCGCCTTTCGGCGCGTGGCGGGGTTGCGGATCGGCGGCGCTTGCGCCGAAATCGCTCTCGACCCGGCAGGCGACGGCGTCGGCGGCGCCGCCCAGCGCCTCGATGCGGCGCTCCACCCGCTCTTGCCGTTGTTGACGCGCGCCCGGGGCGAAGAGCCCGACCCGGAGGCGCCGGTCTTGCCGGTGCGCTTCGACCGCATCCGCAGCGCCTCCGGTGGCGTGCCGGTTGCGGCGGATCTCGATCTGCAGCGTGCCGAAGCCGACTGGGCCCGCGCCGATCTTCGCCTTTTCGACCGCATGGGGGTGTGTGTCCTCGCCATTACGGGGCTCGGGTTGCGGCGCCGTCGCTCCCGTCGGCCCGATCCTGTGCCCGAGTGGACCGAGGCGTGGCGACGCTGGACGCCCGAGGACGAGGTGCCTGCGATCGATCTCGATGCTGTGCTCGAAGGGGCGGGGCCCACGGGCGACGGCCCGCCCACAGATGCCGAACTATTGGCGGATGCGGGCGCGCGGCGGATCGGATGGGAGGCGGCAGCGGCCGGGCATTGCGTGCCGTTCGCCCTCCGCCGGGCGCTCGAGACCGATGCCGCTTTGCCCAAGCCCGGGGCGGATCCGGCTGACTGTCCCTACCCGGCTCTGCCGGCGATCGCCGGCGCCATTGTCGCACAGGTCCCGGATCGAACCGATATTCTTCAGGGTCTTGCGGCACTTGCAGTCCGCGCCCAGGGGCAAGAGCCGGATGGGACGGCGCCGCTCCGCGAGCGACGCGGGGAGGCTTTGGCAGAGGCCGCCGTCGCCCTCGCGCACGCGCTCGCCGCCAATTGGCCATCCCACCACCCGCTCAGCCTTCGCCTCGAGGGGCATCTGCCGGCGGAGGCATCGGACCGTCTCGCAGAGATCGGGGGCATTGACCGGATCGATTGCGGCCGCGACCCGGAGGCGGGCGGAACGGGGGCTGAACGGGCGACGGCGCTTCTGATCCTCGGGCCTGCCACGACGGACGCCTCGCCCGCCGAGCGGCTTGCGCCGGGCGCGCCCGTCTTTCGACTTTCGGCCGCGCCTTCTCTGGTTCTCGATGCGCTCGACACCTGCGAGATCGGGTCCGCTCCATGCCCCGTTACCGATCGGGAGACGCCGCTGCGCCGACGTATTCTCGGAGCGGGGGAGCGGATCGACATCGCCGCGGGTCGAGCCCGCGTCGAGGCCATCTCCACGGCGGCCCCTCCCAATTTGTCCATGGCAGCCGACGACCCGAGAACGCCCTTTGCCCAGGCCCTGGCCCAGACGCTCCCCATCAACCCGGGCGCGAATGATCGGCTCTGGCTCTTTGCCGACCCAAACGCGCTGCCGGGTCCGGCCTTTCTCGATTGGCTCGGTGCCGATGCGTCAGGCCCGCGACGGCTCTATGGCCTGATCCGTCGGGCGGATGCCCCCGCGCCAATCGAAGCGGTGATGCGCGTCCTCGCCAATGAGCGTCCTGAGATCACAGCGACCTCGATCGCGATCGATGAGCGTCTATCGATCGATCGTGCGGCGACGGCCGTGCGGCGCATCCTGTGCTCAGCCTCGCGCGAGGCGGCGTTTCGGGTCACGGCCGACGGCGAGATCCAGGTGCCGCGCCTTCGCGTTCGCCTCCGCGGCGCAACCGCCCCTGCCGATAGCACACCGGCACTTCAGCCCGCTGCCGGGGAGGCCGCGTCGGTGGCTTGGACCGCACGACCCCGGCGCGTCCCCGTCCGCGATGAGATCGAGATCGCCGTTGCTGCAACCGGCCTCAATTTCCGCGACGTTCTTCTGGCCGGAGGCGAATTGCCGCCCGAGGCTGTCGATGGCGGTTGCATCGGCCAGACGCTCGGCATGGAGTGCGCGGGTGTCGTCGTGCGGGCCGGTCCAGAAAGCCCGCTTCGACCGGGCGCGCGGGTGGCGGCAGTCGGGCCCGGGTCGTTCGCCGGTCACGTGACCGTTTCCTCAGCTGCGGCGGTGCGCGTTCCCGACGGGCTCGCGCTCGACGCCGCTGCAACGCTTCCGGTGGCGTTTTTGACGGCGGAATACGCCCTTACCGATGTGGGGCGCCTCCGCCCGGGAGAGACGATCCTCGTCCATGGTGGCGGCGGCGGTGTCGGGTTGGCCGCCCTTTCGGTGGCCCGGCGGTTGGGCCTCCGCGTGATCATGAGCGCCGGCTCCGCGGCGAAGCGGCATGTCCTCTCCTGGCTCGGAGCCGATCGGGTGGTCGACAGCCGCAGCACCGGGTTCGCCGATGCCGTCCTCGCCGCCACCGACGGTTTGGGCGTCGACGCGGTGCTGAATTGTCTGGCGGGTGACGGGCTTCGACGCTCGCTCGAGGTCTGTCGGCCCTTCGGTCGGTTCCTCGAGATTGGAAAGCGTGATCTTTGGGAGGACACGCGGATCGGCCTGGCCCCGTTCGGTCGAAATCTGTCGTTTCACGCAATCGACATTGACCACCTTTTGGCCGCCCGACCCGAGATCGCGCGCACGCTACTCGACCGCATCGGCCGTCATCTCGCTGCAGGGGACTATAGCAGCCTTCCCTATCGATCGGTCGGACACTCTCGGCTGGCGGCGGCGGTCGGCGACATGCGGGGCGCACGCCACTTGGGCAAGATCGTCGCGCGCCCGCCATCTAGCCCGCCGACCTGCGCTCCGCTCGGCATGGGGGCTTGGCTCGTGACCGGAGGGACATCGGGGCTCGGATTGGCGGCTGCTCTGCGCCTCGCGGAGGCCGGCGTTCCGAAGCTCTGGCTCGCAAGCCGCAGCGGACGTACGACCGAACAGGCAGAGCAGACGCTCGCTGCGATCCGCGCAACCGGGTGCGATGCGGAGCCGGTTTCCCTCGATGTCCGAGATGCGGCCGCAGTGACTGACGTGGTGGCGCGCGCGGCGGCCGCCGGCCCGATCGAGGGCGTTCTGCACGCGGCGGCCACCTATGACGACCGCTCGATCGACAGAATTTCGGAAGAAAGCGCGGGCGCGGTTCTGGGGCCAAAGCAGTCGGGGGCGCAACATTTGGATACGGCGACCAAGGGGCTTTCGCTCAAGTATTTCGTCATCTTTAGTTCGATGACGCGCTTAATCGGCAATCCAGGGCAGTCCGCGTATGCAGCAGCCAATGCGGGTGCGGAGGCGATTATCCACGCCCGAAGAAGAGCTGGGCTTCCGGGGCTGGCAATCGGTCTGGGGCCCGTCGGCGACTGCGGCTATCTCGTCCGCGAGACCGAGGTCCGAAGCCTATTGGAGCGCCGCGCACCCGATCTCCTACTCGGGCTCGAGGAGGCGCTCGACGCGGTGATGGCCGCGATCCGGGCGCCGGACGGGGATCCGGTGCGGTATGCGGCCCGGTTGCCTCAGCAGGTGATCGACGGGTTAGCGATTGGAACGCGGGGGATCTTCGACGATGTGCCGCGCGCACGATCCAGCCGATTTGACACCGAAAGCTTGTTCCAGACTCTCGAAGCGCTCGACGAAACCGCCGCTCGGAAGCTGATCACCGACACGATCCGAGATGCAGCCGCAGGTCTGCTCCGCACCGAGACCGCCAACCTGCCGATAGATCGGCCACTTGCGGATCTCGGCCTGGATAGTTTGATGGCCGTCGACCTGCATCTGGAGCTCGGCGCGCGGTTTGGGCGCGAGCTCCCGCAACTGGGGCTCCGACCCGAGACGTCGATCGAGACCTTGGCTGCCGGCTTGCTGCCCGGGCTTCGCGGCGACGGCCCAACTACGGAGGCTGCGGCTGCCGGCCGTCTCGTGAGCATTCATGCGACCGACGATGCCGCCGCGCCGCGTTTACGCACGCAGATCACCCGACCGACCGCCTTAGAACGGTTGGCCGGATGACCCCCGGTGACCTCCTTGCCGCGCTTCGCAAAAGCGCCGAAAACCCCGCGCCCGCGACAAATCCGACCAATCGGTGGGCCTATGATTTTGCCGAACTGCCAGCCTATCAACCGATCCGTATGCAGACTGCAGCGGCCCGCGGTGTCGGTTTGCCCTCTCCCTATTACCGCCTCGCGCGTCCGATCGGCGGGGTTGATCTGGAGATAAACGGCGCGGGCGCGGTCAGTTTCGCAAGCTACGACTATCTCGGATTGAATGCCGATCCGCGCGTGCGAACAGCGGCCGCCGCTGCGGCAGAGGCCGATGGGATCTCGCCTTCGGCAAGCCGACTTGCCGGCGGCGAACGCGCCTATCACCGCGGTCTCGAATACGCGCTCGCCGGCCATTACCGGACCGAGGACGCACTGGCGCTGGTGTCTGGACATGCAACCAATGTGAGCGTTTTGCAGGCGCTTCTCGGTAAAGGCGATCTCGTGATCCTCGATGCGCTCGCGCACAATTCCCTCGTGATGGGCGCACAGGCCGCTGGCGCGGCCCGGCTGTCGATGCCGCATAACGACCTCGACTGGCTCGATCGAACGCTCTCTCGCAGTCGCAGCAAATATCGGCATGTTCTGATCGCCGTCGAGGGCCTTTATTCGATGGACGGAGATTGTCCCGATCTTGCGAGGCTTGTAGAGATCAAGTCGCGGCACAGGGCATGGCTTTTGGTTGACGAGGCGCATGCCCTCGGGGTCGTCGGCGCGACTGGGCAAGGGCTGGCAGAGGCCGCTGGGGTCGCGACGGATGCGGTCGAAATCTGGATGGGGACGCTTTCGAAAAGCCTTGCTGCATGCGGGGGCTATGTGGCCGGCAGCGCTGCGCTGATCGATTATCTGAAGGCGGCGGCTCCGGGGTTCGTGTATTCCGTGGGACTAGCGGCACCGATCGCGGCTGCAGCCAAGACGGCCCTTGAAATCATGCACGCGGAGCCGGAGCGCGTCGCGCGCCTTCAAGGAAATGCCGCCCAATTGCAGCGCGGTCTTGCGGAAGCCGGCTTCGACACCGGGTTGTCCGAAGGGCATGCGGTCGTCCCGGTCATTGTCCGCGACAGTCTGCGGGCCGTCGCCCTCTCCGCAGCCTTGTTGGAGAAAGGCGTGCTCGCGATCCCGATCATTCCTCCGGGAGTGCCGGAACGCGAGGCGCGGCTCCGGTTTTTCGTCACCGCCCAGCACAGCAAGGCGCAGATCGACCAAGCGGTCGATGCGCTGCTCAGCGCGGCCTCTGAGATTGAGCATTAGCCGTCCCGACTGCCACCCGAGTTTCGTGTTCGGGCCCCGGTTCCGGCGCGATACGTGCGGGATACCGCTCAATCGCCCGGTCCGACCAGCTCGCCGGTAAAATCGCTCCAATACGCGCAAGCAACACCAGCGGCCAGGGGAAGGCGATTTCGCTCTGTTGCCTTTCGAGACCCCGAAGGATAATCGCGACGGCCCGGTCGAGAGGCACTTCGAAGGGACGCAGACCACGATGCCGCGCGGACATCGGACTGGCGACAAAACCGGGACAAATCACGCTCACCGATAATCCGTGAGTCCGAAGCCCCCCTCTCAGTGCAGTTCCATAGGCCCGGACCGCCGCCTTGCTCGCCCCATAAGACGGCATGTCGGGCAGAGGCCGGAAGGCTGCAATGGAGCTCATGAGCGCAATCTGGCCGCGTCGTCGCGAAGCCATTGCCGGCAGGAGCGGCTCGACCGTGTTAACGGGGCCCATCGCGTTCACTGCAAGCGTCCGCCCGGCCGAGATTGCCCCCTCTCCAGGCCCGACCCGACCCGACGACCGCCCCGCATTGGCGAGCACCAGGTCAACCGGCCGCTCCGCATCGAATGCGAGAAGCCGATCGGCCATCGCCGCGCCGTCTGTGACATCGAGCGGCGCGACCTGCGCGGCTGCACCGTGCGCGCGAACCGCTTGAGCCACGCGGTCGAGCCGCCCAAGGTCGCGGGCAACAAGCAACATCTGGCGGCCCGGACGAGCGAGCGCCACGGCCAACGCCGCTCCGATCCCGCTCGAAGCGCCGGTGATCACGATGCCGGCCCAGCTCATGCGGCCGCCCTTCGCGTATGCCTGCAGGCGATCCTATCGGCAACGCCCTCGGCACCGAGGCACGCACCCCGCCCGTCGAAAGCCCCGGGAACTTGGATCGTCGCAGTCAGGGCCCCCATGAGCGTCTCGACCCCCTTCGGCCCAGGCGCCCGCGGCGCGTGCCAGAAGGCGGCGAGCGGCGGACGGGCCACGAGATCGGGCCGGGCCCAAACCGCGTCCCCTAGAACAGCAACCGGAAGGCCCGCCCGAAGTGCCGTGAGCCCCACCGTCGAATTCACGGTCACGACGCCGGAGCAGTGCCCGAGCAGAGCGCCGAGCTCGCCGCCATCCAGGAAAAGGAGACGCTCGGACACCCGCAAACGTCGGGCCAGACGGGAAACTTCCCCCGCCCATCGCCACGGGAACGGGTCGAGCGGATGCACCTTGACCGCGAGCCGGCACTCTGGCGACGCCTGTCGCGCGAAGGAGAGTACCGTCCGACGCAAATGCCCGCGCATCGTTTTCCCACGGCCATGGTTGCGGATCTGAAAATCGGTCTCGAGCTGCAGAGGCAGCAGGAAAAGCGGCCCCGTTCGGCGCGAGAACCACGCCAGCCCCCGCCGCCTACGCCATCGACGTAGGGGCCAAAGCGCAGCCTTGAGCGCCCATCCCGCCCATTCCGCCAGCGGATGGACCAACGCATGGCGCCGATAATGGGGATAGCCGAGCAAGGGCGCTGCGAGAGTTGCGGCGGTCGCGGCGACATCCATAGCTGCCCAAGCGACAAACCCCGCGCCTTCGCTGCCAGGATGAGGCTCTCCATGCCCGGCCGCGGCCAGCTTCGGTTGAAAGGCCGAGGCGCCCCCGGTGCCGCCGGGGTCAAGCGTCAGCCAGCCCGGGCGGAGATAGCCCTGCTCGAGCACATGCGTCGCGACGCCGGCCGCACGGGCGACCGCGAGCCCCTCGCGATGGCGTTCGCGCCCGTCGCCGAGACAGACGAGGTCGGTGATCCCCTCACGCCGGATCAACTGCGCCAGCCAAGGGCGAAACCCCTCGGGCCGTCCGCGAAAGGCAACCGAGCGACCCCGCCAAAAGAGCGCATCCCCTGGCGCAAAGATGACGCGCAAGACCCGCGCACCCCGCCGCTCCAGCGCCCGCGCAAGACGGCTGTAAAAGGGCGAATTCGGCCCTTGGAGAAGGAGGACGTTTCGCGCCCCGGCCACAGACAGCATCGACATGCCCCTTGATTAACCGCTTGGGAATGAAGAGCGGGTAAACGCCAGCCCATGACGCTGCATCAAACCTTGCGCGCGCCGTCGCTTGCGTCCTGCGAGCGGAGCGTGCTGCTGCTTCAGGGCCCGCCGACGCCGTTCTGGCGCGAACTCGGGCAGGCCTTTGCCGGGGCTGGCCATCCGGTCCGGCATCTGGGCTTTTGCCTCGGCGATCGGCTGTTGTGGGCCGGGGCCGGGACGGCGACCTTTCGCGGCCCGCTCGCTGCGTGGGGCGAACGGCTCGAGGCCGAGATCCGCGCCGGCGGGGTCACCGATCTTCTCTACTATGCCGACCGGGTGCCTTATCACCGAGCGGCGATCGAAGTCGCGCGGCGTCTCGGCGTGCGGGCCTGGGCGGTGGAGAACGGCTATCTCCGCCCCGACTGGATCACGCTCGAGGCCGAGGGCATGGGCGCCTATTCGCGATTTCCGCGAGAGCCTTGTGCGATCGAGGCGTTGGCGGTCGGCCGGCCGCTGCCCGACCCGACGCCCCGGTATCGCCATGGCTTCGTCCGCGAAGCGATGGCCGAGGTCGCCTATAATCTCGCCCTGAGCGCGGGGCGGCCGTTTTTCCCGCGATACGCGAGCGAAAAATGGCTCCCGCCCCCGGTCGATTATGCGAGTTGGCCGCGGAAATGGCTCGTGAACATTGCCGCGAGGCGTGCCGCCCGAGACAGCATCCCCGCACCTTACGCGCTTTTGGCCCTGCAACTTGCCAGCGATTATCAGATCCGCGCTTCCTCCGCCTATCATCGCCTCGAGGACATGCTCGCGGACGTCCTCGAAAGCTTTGCCGCGCACGCGCCTGCGGTCCTCAAGCTTGTGGTCAAGGTGCACCCGCTCGACAACGGCTGGCACGGCTGGCCCCGGATCCTCCGCCGCCTGGCCGAGCAGCGGGGGATCGGCGGGCGTGTGCAGGTCATCGACGGGGGCGATCTCGGCGGTCTTCTCGCCGCCGCGCACGGTCTCGTCACGGTGAATTCCACGGTCGGGCTGACGGCCTTGCGGGCGGGCGTGCCGGTCATCGCGCTCGGCGATGCGGTCTATGATCTGCCGGGGCTCTGCCATCGGGGCGGCCTCGACCGGTTCTGGACCGCGCCTCAGCCGGTCGATGTCGAATTCGCGGAGATCTTCGTCCGGGCGCTGACGCGGATCCAAGTGCGGGGGTCGTTCTATGACCCGGCCGGGCGCCGGGCGGCCGTCGCCGAGATCGTTCGCCGGATCGAGCGCCCGGACGACCACTGGATCCTTGCCCGACCGCTCGCCGCGCTTGGGCCAGGTCCCCGCCGCCGCTAAGCGCGCCGCGGCGGGTCGGTTGGCTCAGTTCGTGCCCACATTCACCAGCAACGCGGCCGTCTGCACGGGCTGGAGCGCGGAACTCACGACCCGGAGAAGCTTCTCGAGCGAGGTGAACTCGGCCGTCGCCACATAGAGCAGATCCCGATCCGCCATCGCGAAATTCTTGGCAAGGATCAGCCCCGACGGTTTCGAGAAATCCAGACGATAGACCGTGGGCACCTCGGCGCCCGCATAGGCCGTGGCACGGCTCGCCCGCACCCCGGGAAGCGTGGCGACAAAGCTCTTCGGCTCGTACCGGATCACGAAGACGCCGCGCGGGTCCGCCTTGTCGTCGAAGAGCCCGCGGGCGAGGCCGAGCGCCTCGTCCACCGTCAACCGGCTCTCGGCAAAGGCAAGCCGGGCGTTCTGCGTGACCGCGCCGAGCACGGTGAAATGCCGCGGACGATGCTCGACCGCGATCAGATCCTTGGCCCGAACGTGGACGTTCTGCTCCGGCTCTTCGAGCAGCCGCGCCAGCGCGACCGAGGCCGTATCCTCCGCGCGCGTGAGCCGAAGCGCGCTCTCGTGGATCGGTTTGGAGAGCCCGCCCGCGGCGGCGACCATGTCGAGCACGCGCTCGCCGGTGCCGGAGAGCGGGATCCGCCCGCCCGCATTGACTGCGTCGCCGAGGACCGTGACGAAGCGGCCGGGGCTCGCCAGCACGCTGACGATTGCCTGCGGTTCGATCGCCTGGCCGACGAGCGCGCCTTCGATCCGCGCGGCGGCGGCCGACGGCGAGAGCCCCGCGACCCGCACGGCGCCCGCGTAAGGCACCCGGATCCGACCGTCGGCGCCGACGCTCTGAGCAGGCAGTTCGCGGTACCCCCCGCCGCCGTCGGTTCCGTCGCCCGCACCGAAGAGCCCGCCCCCAGTCGCCTCGAAGAGCGTGACCTGAACGCGATCGCCGGCGAGGATGCCTTGGCCGGTGGCCGGGCGCCCGGCGGCGAGCCGCGCAAGCTCGGCCTCGGCCTCGCGCGCAACGAGCAGGGCCACCACGCGGTCGTCGGTCTCCACGAGTTCGAATTCGATCGCGGCGGCCGTCTCAGGCGCCGCAACGATCTCATGGGTGAGCGGCCCGGAGCGCGGGACCGTCGAGCAGGCCGACGCCGCGAGCGCGCCGGCGAGAAAGGCAAATCTCAAGAGCATGGGTTCCCCATTTGCTAACCATTCTGGAGCAGTCTCGCCGCCGCGGTCCGCTGCGGGCGATGGCTGGAACCTTAGGCGAACGTTGGTTAACGGAGACTTGTGATGCTGTTTAATATCGAGACAGATGCAGGCGATCGGCTGACGGGATATCTGGTTCCCGACAGTTTCGAGGAGGTGCCAGAGATCGCGCTTTACGCAGACGGCCGGCTGCGCTGGCAGGGGGCCGCGACGGTGGCCCATCCCGCGCTCGTCGATGCGGGACGCCATCGCACCGGCCTCTGTGGGTTCGCGATCGGCGGCGACGAGGTGCCCGATCTCGCAGATTTCGGTGATGCCGAGATCCGCTGTGCTGAGACGGGTCTCGTCATCTATCGCAGGGGCGCCGGCCGGGCGCGGGTGGATCGGCGGCTCTTCCGGCTTGAGACCGGAACGCTCCCGATGCGCCGCTTCGACGGGCTGATGGGCCGGCTCTTCCAGGCGCACTACGCGGGGATTGAGCGGTTCGGCGCTGAGACGGTCAGCCAGCTCTTTATGCTGAACGCCCAGCCGTCGCTCTATATAAGCGGTCGGATCGCCGTTGTTCCCAATGCGCGGCTTCTCGAAGGCGGGGTCGATCTGGCCGTTCAACTCGCCGACCCGTATGAGGACCTGGCGGATCGGATTTGGGTGTTGTCGGGGGCGGGCGGTCGCCTCACCCAATATCTCGACCGGCGCGAGGTGGCGGCCCTTGCGCCGGCGCTCGAGGTCGTCGACGGCATCGATCCCCGCCGGCCACGCGCGATCCGCGACGTGTTCCGACGCCTCGATCCCGACGCCGCGCTGGCCTTATCGAACCCGTTGACCCGGCAAATGGCCTGCTCGGATCCGTCGGCCGAGGCGGGCGGCGGCGCAGTATCGGCTGCCCTCCGCGCACTGGCGGGGTTTTCGGTCGTTGCGATCCGTGAGGCGGTGGGAGCCTTTGAGGACGCGGTCGCGGATCGGCTGGGTCTCGAGGGGCTCTTGCCGGCGCGCGACCCGGAGCCGCCCTTGCGCGGACGGCTCGCGGATCAGCTTGCGGGGATCGACACCGTCGAAGCCCTGCTCGAAGCAGATTTAGAGATCTACGCAAGCGTCTCCAATGTCTTCGAGGATGTCGCCGGAGACAGTCCGGTGCCGTGCGGCGCGAAGGCCGCGCCATAGCGGATCAGCTCGAGATAGGCGTCGACCATGCGGTCGAGGCCGATTTCGGACCGACGCGCCGCAAGGGCATTCGCATCGGCCGCCTCTCCGCCACGTTTATCTAGGCTTGCGGCCATGGCATCGGTAAGGGCACGAAGATTTCGTGTCTCCTGGCAAAGGCTGAGTTCGGCGATGCGCGCCGGCGTCAGCGCGTCGAGATCCTCTTCGGCCCGTGGCACAATCCGCACCCGGTCGGACAGGGCAGCGGCCTCGCGCGCGTTGCCCACATCGGTGAGGATCATCGGCCGGTCGAAGGCAAGCGCCTCGAGCACCACGTTCGAGCACCCCTCTTGCAGCGTTGGCAGGATCACGCAGTCGGCGATCTCGCGATAGAACCAGCCCATCCACTCATGCGGAACCGAGGAGCACTGTGTGATATGCGCGGCCGCCGGAGACGACTGCACCAAGGCATCAACTTCGCGCGCAAAGTCCGGCTCACCGAGGTTGCCGAGGAGCACAAGCTGAAAATCCCGCCGCTTCTCCCGAAGCCGCTCGGCCGCGCGGATTGCAAGCGGCTGGTGCTTGACCGGGAAGGTGCTGGCCGGCAGGGCAAAGACGAACCGCCCGTCGGGCACATTCAGACGCGGCGGCGCCCCGGCCGGGCGCCCCGAAAGGGCGTCGACATCCACCCCGTTCAGGATCACGTCCACGCGATCCGGACCGATGCCTGCCCGCCGCACAAAGTAATCGCGAACGAACCGTGACACCGCAACTGCCCGGTCCGCGGCCATCACCTCGGCAGCGCGGTGGGCAAAGGCGGCGTCGTCAAGCCAAGTATAGACATTGTGGATGGTATAAAGCGTATAAATCCCCAAAGCTGTCGCCGTCCTTAGACCGAAACTTGCATAGTGATAGTGCAGCACATCGATCCGATGCGCCGCCAATGTTTCGATGAAAAGACCTTCGTCCCGATTGATAACAATGCCGTCGGCCAGATCATCGAGACGCGAGAGCATATATCCGGCCGTGTTGTTCTCGACAAGAACGACGCAGCGAAAGCCTCGCGCCCGATAACCGCGGTAAAGATTAAGTGCGACTTGTTCGAGCCCGCCACGATCGAAGGACGGAACAACGATGCCAATCGAAAGCGGGGCCGGCTGCGCGGCGGTCATCACGGTCATGACGTGCTCCGGATCAAGGATTTGGATGCGGGAGGTCGGCCGCGCGCGGCGGCCTCGGCAATGCGGCGCCGACCTTCGGCCGACCGGGATACCAGCCGCCGGAAGAGCGTGAAATTCGCCTCCGCCATCGCCCGGCGTCGGTCGAGATCCGGCAGTTCTCCCGCGCGGAACGCCCCCGCCGACACGTATTCGAGGCCGAGCGCGTGGAAATCGCCCACCTCCGGCGTTTGCAGGACCGGGATCACGCCAAATCGCAGGTATTCGATCAACTTCGTCGGGCAAGCCACACGATTGACCACCCCCTCCTCGCGAAGAAGAAGACCGAAATCCGAGCGACGATAGGCGTCGAACACCTGCGCCTGCGTGGCGGCGCGCACGCTGACCGCGCCCGCCGGTAGCCCCGCCGTCGCCAGCGCGGCCTCCATTCCCTCGACATCGGGCGTCAGAAGACACCAATCCACGCGGTCGTGGGTCTCGGCCGCCAGCGCGGCCATTTCAGGGATCATCTGCCAGCGCTGGGTCCCGCCCGCATAGATCGCCCGGGGCCGCGCGTTATAGGGCCGGGCAACGGTGGTCTCCGAACCGGTATGGGTGAAAATCGGACAAACGAGCAGACGGTCCCGCGCCAGACCGAGCTTCTCCTCGAAATGCGCGGCCATCGTGTCGGTGACGCAGACGACAATATCTGCGTGGCTCGCCGCCCAATCTTCGAAGCGGGCGTATTTTTGCGCCATATAGTGGTTCTCGTAGAGAATGAATTCTTCCGGAACGGCGCCGTGCATATCCATGAGGAACGGGCCCGTCCGCTCGGGCAGGAGCTCGCGGACCACCGGCGGGTCGATGCCGACCAAGCTCTGACTATAGATCGCCGCGCCCCCCTCAAGCAGCGTGCCGAGAACCGCGCGCCCCAGCCGGTCGTCATGGGCGATTTCGAGGCGCCAAATACCGTCCTCCAGGTAGACCAGTGCCGGGGCATCCCGCCGCGCGGCCACCATCTTGAGGTAAATCCGGTTACAGTCGGCCAGCGCCTTGTCGATCGCGACAACCCGCTGAACATAGCCATCTTTTTCGTTTCCGGTGACCGGATCCGTGTCCATCGTCAGCACGAGGACCGGCCGCGGCCCGTCGAAGAGCGCGGCAAGACCCGCCAAGACCGGTTGTAGCGCCACGAGCGGATCGAGCTGCGTCACATTCCCCGCCGCCAACCGGCGCAGGAGGATGTGCAGCAGGCTGCGATAGCGCAGCCGATAGGTCTCTCGATCCTGGGAACCGGGGGTGCGCGGCGGGTCGCCCGCAGCAATCTCCTCGAAGGCGAGAACCGGCGCTCCCGCGCCTGTCTCCCCGCCCTCGAGTTTGGTAAGCCGCCGCGCCTGGCGCGCGAAACCGACGTCGAGCGCCTCGCGACATGCCGCCATCCGCGCATCATAGGCGGCGAGGAGGGGCGGCGCGTCGGCCGTCCAAGTCCGCAGATCCCGGCGGTCGGCCATTGCCGAGAGCGCGAGACCATGGAGGCGCTGGGCCGTCGGGGCTGGCGCGCCGGGCCGCGTCACCCCTCCTGCCGGGGCGCGCACGCCCTCCCCGGTCACCACCGGCGAGCGCTCCAATCGGTGCACATAGGCGGTCCGCTCGATCACCGGCGGTCCGAGGCCGCGTTCGGCGAGCCGGCGCAGCACCGGAGCGACGGCATCCTCGGCCGTCTCGGCAGCGTCATCGAAGAAGCCGCCCTCTGCGAGCGCTGCTGCATGGAAGAGCAGGCATGCGGGGGAAATCTCCGCGCTCGGCAGCGCACCGCCCGGGATCATGTGGCGGCGACGCTCGGCAAAGGCCGCAACGGCCGCGCGGGGGTCAGGTGTTGCGTAGATGTCGAAATCGATCGGTACCCATTGCGGGGTGTCGGCGATGTTGAGCACGGGGGCTGCGACCGGGGCCCACAGATCCACAAGCCGGTCGGCAAAGCCCGGCTCGACGACCGCCGCCTGCTCGAGGATGCCGATATGGCTGTGGCCGCCGCGCTGGCGCGCCGCCCAGACGCCCGCATTGGCCAGCATGCCATAGGTGTCGCCGTGAAATTCGCAATGCCGGGTGATCGTGAGGCCATCGCCGCCATTGGCCCGCGCGATATCATCGAGGACCGACCGCTCGGGCTCCGCGCCCCCGTCGACGAGATAGGCGGTGATCGGCGCGGCCGAGCGGGCCTGCCGGAGCGCCCAAAGCGTCAACTCGAGCGCCGCGCGATCGCCCCGATAGGCGATGACGAAGGCGAGGTCGACCGCATAGGGATCGAACGGCTTAAGTGCCGGATGCGGTGCCGGTCCGGTCCCGCGAAGCCCGAGGCAATGGGCGAGCGGCGTATCGTTGAGCGCCTCGCCGAGCGCCTCGCGATAGGCTCGGGTGGCGAACAAGGCCGAGGGCGCACGACCCTCATCCGCGCCGTGCGCGCACCAATGCGCCAGCGGCTCTTGCCCGGACAAGGCGACGTCGGGATAAGCCGCGCGGTACCACGACGGCGAGAACAGGGGACAGGGGCTGTGCCCGGCGGTCGCGCCCTCGGCGGCGTAATGGGCAAAAGGGTCCGCGTCCTCCGGCAGTCCGCGGCGGGCGTACCAGGCGGCATCAAAGAGCGCGGGCGGCGCCGGGCGCGGCTCGGGGTGGGGAGCGGACGGCTCTTTGCGGCGGGGACGAAACATCGGCTCTTCTCTCCGTGTTGAGGGCCGTCAGGCGCTGGCTGCGAGGCGGGGAACGGCGGCCGCGAGATCGGCCGGCACAGGTGCAAATCCTGCGATTGGCGTGCCTTGGATCGCGGCGACGATGCGATCGGCCGCTCGGCCGTCGCCATAGGGATTGGCTATCCGCGCGATCCGCGCATGCTCGCCCGGGTCGTCGAGGAGCGCGGTCACGGCGCCCACGATGCGGCGCGCGTCGGTGCCGACGAGGCGGGCAGTGCCGGCCTCGACCGCCTCGGGACGCTCGGTCACGTCGCGCATGACGAGGACGGGTTTGCCAAGGCTCGGCGCCTCTTCTTGAACGCCACCCGAATCGGTTAGGACCAGATGCGCTTCGTTCAGCAGCCAGACGAACGGCAGATAATCGAGCGGCGGCAGAAGCCGCAGCGCCTCACCGGGCAGGTGGCCAAGCGCCGTCTCGACCGGCTCGCGGACGCGCGGATTGAGGTGGACGGGGAAGACGATCTGCACGTCGTCGCGCGCGGCGAGCGCGGCGAGCGCATCGCAGATCCCCGCAAAACCGAGGCCGAAGTTCTCCCGCCGGTGCCCTGTGACAAGCACGAGCCGCCGCCCCGGCGCGCGAAGCGCCCGCAGACGGGCGATCTCCGGGTCGTCCTCGGTGGCCAGCCGTGCGCTCGCGAGCCCGAGCGCGTCGATTACCGTGTTGCCGGTGACGTGGATCTCGCGTGGGCCCAGCGCCTCGGCCAAAAGATTGCGCTCGGCCCGCGCCGTCGGAGCGAAGAGCTGATCGGCGACCGCGTCGATCACGCGGCGGTTGCCTTCCTCGGGCCACGGGCGGGCCAAATCGCCGGTCCGCAGGCCCGCCTCCACATGTCCGACGGGGATCTGCCGGTGAAACGCCGCCAGCGCCGCTGCCAGCGCCGTCGTCGTATCGCCATGAACCAAGACCCGGTCCGGCGCCTCCGCAATCAGGATCGGGTCGATCGCCTCGAAAAGCCGGGCAGTAAGGCCGTTCAAGCCCTGCCCCGGACGCATCAGCCCCAGATCGTGGTCGGGCCGGATGCCGAAAACCTTGAGCACCTGATCGAGCATCTCCCGGTGCTGACCGGTGGTGCAGATCCGCGAGACGATCCCAGGCGCGCCCTCGAGCGCGGCGACCACCGGGGCCATTTTAATCGCCTCGGGCCTTGTCCCGAAAATCGAAAGTACTTTCATCCGCCAATGCTCCCTGTCGACCGGCTGGACGCCGGGCAAGGAGGGCGAATGGCTGAGCCGCGCGGCGCGGCCCCTTGTGACTGGTCCATGATGGACGCTCCCCGTGTCGCTTCTGAACACCGGGGCCGGTCTAGAGCGGTAACGTTAACCGAGAATTGACGGACGGCGCGTTAGGCCGGGGATGCGCGCCAGCAGGGCCCGCTCAAAGGTCGAACAGATGCGCCCACAACTCCCGTTGCGGCGCGGCCCGATTGAGGGTGCGTGCCCGCGCCTGTCCCGCGGCCGCCAGCGCGGCCGTCCGATCGCGATCGGCGATCAAAGGAGGAAGCGCGTCCGCCCAGGCGTCGGGCTCGGGCGGCAGCAGAAGGCCCGCGCCCTCGGCAGCGGCACTGCCCGACCAGCTGGCCGAATAGACACCGGCCGCGCCCGCGACCGCGTGCTCGATCAATTTGTTGATCGAGCGCGCCCGGTTCGTGGCCGTGTCGAGAAGCGGATAGAGCGCGAGGTGCAGGCGCCGACCGGAAAGGCTGGTCCGATATGCGGGCCAAGACGTCTCGGGAAAGCGGCGGAGCCGAGGGTGTCCGGCCAACGGGGGCGGCGGCCGGTGGTTCGCCGCGAGGTGCAGCTCGGCATCGGGGCAGAGGTCGAGCACCTGGGCGAGCGCCGATGCGTAGGCCGCGAGGTCGCCGCGATGCGTGGCCGAGAAGAGAAGGCCAATCCTCACGCGACCCAGCCCGTGATGGTCAAGGGACGCAAAGGGCACGCTCCAATGGGGATCGAGCCGGTGGGCCGCTCGGTATTTCGTCGCAAGCGGCGCGCTCGTCGCCACGACCGTCGCGCCCTCCGCGCAGAGCGCCCGACCATGCGCCTGTTCGAAGAGCCTCAGCTTCCAGCGTTGGGTCACCGGCAGGCCGGGCTCGCTCAGGCAGGCGTCGATGTCGTCGTCGATCAGCCAAACCCGCCGCGAGCGCTCGGGCAGCCGCCCCGCCCGACCCCAATGACGGATGACCGCCAGGGTCCGCCGCGACGCGAAAACGCCGGGGGCGAGGCGACGGATCCGACCTTCCGCCAACCAGTCGCGGCACGCATCGGCCAGATAGAGGTCGGCCGTCGGGGAGTGCGCCCGGATCATCCGCGGCGCCAGCAGCCGATCCAACATCCCACCCTCCGTCAATGCGGCCGTGGCCTCCCCCCAATCCGCCCGCGAAAGGTAAAGAAATGCTGAAGACCGTCGATGCGCCCTTCGCGCAATATGAAAGCCGTGCGCCGGCGCCACAGAACGCCGTCGATGCCCTGCCGGGCTGGCAGACGGCGCTGCCGGTTGCGGAACTGAAAACCGGGGCGACGCCGCTCGCATCCGATCCGCGGATCGAGTGGATGATCGCCGCGGCCGGCGGCGTGGCAGGGAGCCGTCTTCTGGAACTCGGCCCGCTCGATGGCGGGCATACCGCCATGCTGCATCGGGCGGACGCGGCTCGGATCGACGCGATCGAGGCCAACCGGCTCGCCTTCCTGCGCTGTCTGGTGACCAAGGAGCTCCTCGGCCTCGACCGCGCCCGGTTCCATCTCGGCGATTTTAGCCGGGGGTTCGGCGCCCTCGCCGGGCGCTACGATCTCGTGCTCGCCTCGGGCGTCCTCTATCACATGGCCGATCCGGTCGCCTTGCTCACCGAGCTCGCGGCGATGACCGACCGGCTGTACCTCTGGACACATCTGTACGATGCATCGGCCCTTGGCGCGGACGATCCGCGTGCGTCCGCCTTCACCGGACGGGTCGAGACGCGGCGCGCCCATGGGATCCGCTTGCGTCTGCATGAGCGCGGCTATCTCGGGACCGAGAGCGTGGTCGGCTTTTGCGGCGGGCCGAGGGACAAACATGTCTGGATGGAACGCGAGGGGCTGTTGGCGCTTCTCGGAGCGCTCGGCTTCGACGACATTTCGGTGGCACATGAGCGCGCCGACGGCCCCGGCGGGCCATCGCTCTCGATCCTGGCAATGCGTGGCGGGGATGGGCAATGACGGGCGCGTTTCTAAAGCGCCGCCCCGCTGGCGTTCCGGCTCGGCAAGAGCCGCCCGCGGTCGCCGCGCCGCCCGCGATGCCCGCGCCGCCGAATGGACCTAGCGCGGCGGATATTCCGCTCGCCCTGCCGGCACGACGGGGAACGGCGGTTCCCTGGGCGGCGCTCGTTTCTTTCCTATTGATGGTCGCGGTGCCGGGTGGGGCGATCGGATACTACTATTCGGCAATCGCTGCGGATCAATACGTGTCGAAAGCCCGGTTCGTTTTGCACGAAATTGCCACGCGACCGCTCAGCCTGGCAGAAGGCGCGGCCGAACCCGCCGATCTGGGCACGGCGCTGTCCTTCGCACGGGTCTCGGATCTCACCCATGTCGCAGTGAGCTATGCGCGCTCGCCCGGCCTCATTGCCGAGTTGGAGGCGAGGCTGCCGCTGCGACGGATGTTCCGGCGGCCCGAGGCGGACCAGATCGCCCGCCTCGGCGATGACGCCTCGGCCGAGGACGTGACCGCTTATTGGCGCAACCGGGTGACCGCCGCGGTCGACGGACCCTCGGGGATTGTGCGCCTCTCGGTCCGCGCCTTTCGGCCAGAGGACGCCGAGCGCCTGGCCTCCGCCACATTGGCCCGGATCGAAGCGTTGGTGAACGGTCTGGCGCTTAGGCGGAAGAAAGATGCGCTCGGACGGGCCCGCAAAGAGGCGGCGGAGGCGGAGCGGCGGCTGACGGCCACGCTTGCCGAGCTGACAGCTTATCGCGATGCCGAGGGCCTGGTCAGCCCCGATCGCGAGGCCGACGCCACGGTCGCCGTCTTGACGGAACTGACCGCCGAGCGCATCCGTTTGGCAAACGAACTTCGGGTTCTCGAAGAAATGGGCGCCGGTCGAGCCGCGCGCGGCCGGGCGCTCGAAACCCGCCTTGCCACGGTAAACGCGGACATCGCGGCGCTTCGCGACACCGTCGCCTCGGCGGCGACTGCCGACCGCAACCTGGCCTCCGCCCTCGGCCGATACGAGGCTCTCGAGATCCGCCGGCGCTTTGCGGCGACGCTATACGGGATCGCGCAGGCCCGGGTCATCGATGCGGAGCTCGATCTGGCCCGTCAGTCCATCTATGTGAACGTCTATGACCCGCCCTTGCGGCCCGAGGATCCGAGCTATCCTGCTCGGCTTTCGTTCACCGTCCTCGGCATCCTCGCGCTCTTCGTCGGCTGGTCGATCCTCAGGCTGATCTGGGCATCTGTCGAAGACCATCGGTTGTCTTAGCCGCTTCGGCCTTTGGAACCAGATTGGCGTGGAACGACCGGGGGCCAGGCAACCGGTCCGGAAGCGTTAGGCGCGGTCGCGATTGAAACCGCGAGTACCAGGGGCTAAACGCCGGATCGCAAAACTCGCCGGTGCCATGGCGCGCGGCCAGCGCCGCCTTCTCGCGCTCGAAGCGGCGCGCCTTCTCGCCGGTTCGATCGCTGCCGCGGCTGGCGCTCTCATGATGGACCAGCGTGGCAAAGGGCGTCCAAATCACGCCGTACCCGGCGTGCCTGGCCCGGGCGCAAAAATCCACGTCGTTGTAGGCGACCGCAAAGGCGTCGGCATCCATGCCGCCGATGGCCTGCCAACAATCGCGTGTCACCAGCATGCAAGCGCCGGTGACCACCGACAGGCTGTTTCTCAGTTGCAGCCGCCCCATCGGTCCGGGCTCCTCCGGCGAGGCGCGATAGTACCAGTGGCCCGCCAAGCCGCCGAGGCCGAGCATCACCCCCGCGTGCTGAAGGCTTCCGTCGGGAAAGAGGAGGCGCGCGCCGACCACGCCCGTATCAGGATAGGCGAGGCAATCCACCATCTCGTCCAGCCATCCCGGCTCGCGGACGGAGACATCGTTGTTGAGAAGGAGGATCGCCTCGCCACGGGCAAGCGTTGCCCCGCGGTTGATCATGCGGGCGAAATTGAAGGGCTCGGGTCGGATCTCAGCACGGAAGCCCGGGCGGGCGGCGTGCTCGGCATAAAGCGCATGGACACGCGGGTCGGTGCTTCCGTTGTCGACCACGACGATCTCGAGCCGCCCATAATCCGTCCGACTGCGCAAATCGGACAACACACGGGCAATCAGCGGATAACTGTTTCGGTTTGGGATGACCACAGAGACGAAGGGGCGTCGAAACCGCGGGAAGCGGACCCGGTGCAGATCCGGCACCGCCGCCGGCTCGACCTTGGGCGGACCCGCGAGGGGTTCGAAATGCCGGGCCAAGGCCCGTCGCGCCGCATCGGTTGCCTGGTCACGGCGACTGTGACTGAGGCTCGTCGCGAGCTGGCGCCACAGATAGGCCGGATATGGCAAATGAAGGACCTCGCCCGCAGTGAGCCCAAGGGTATAGCGCAAGACCAGATCGTAATCCTGACTGCCCTCGACATCCTCCGCCAAGCCACCGAGGCGGATCAGCCGCTCCCGCCGATAGAGCGATAGGTGGTTGACGTAATTGACGCCGGACAACAGCACGGGATCGAAGGCGGGTTTCCAAAAGGCCGAGACGGGACGCAGGTCGGCATCGGCGATGACCTCGTCAGTATAGAGGAACCGGGCGTCCGGATGCGCGGATAGTGCGCGCCGGATCCGGTCAACCGCATGGGGTGCGAGGGCGTCGTCATGGTCGAGCAGTCCAATCCAGGTGCCCCGCGCCGCCAGGATCCCGGCATTGGTCGCGGCCGCCACCCCCCGATTGCCGCCAAGGCGCAAGACACGCACCCCCCGCGTTCCGTCATGGGCGGCAAGCCAATGCGCCGTCTCTGCCGACCGCGAGCCGTCGTCGACCAGCACGAGCTCGACCCCAGGCCCCTGACCGAGCACCGATTGGAGCAGATCGGAGAGCCACGCAGCCCGCGCATTATAGACCGGAACCACAAACGAAATTTCGACGCCCTTCGGCGGTGCAAGCGGCTCAAGGGCCGCTTCGATCCTCGCCATCTCCCAGATTTGACGAATGTGCCCCGGCTCGGACGGGCGCCCGATCGCCGGCACCCGCGCGCGCGGCAGGCGACCGCGAAGCCCGGGATCCGGCCCGACGATCTCGGCAATCACGTCGGGACAGGCGGTCAGACGCGCGCGGACCGCCCCAAGCAGGCCGCGGGCCGTGCGGAACCGGGCGGTCCGAAGGCGAAAGCGGGTTTCGTCCGTTTCGGCTGGATCGATGCGAATGCGATCCGTACCCGCCGCCTGGTTCAGGCTTACGGCGAGCAACACGCGTCGCCGCTCCGGAAGATCGATACGCCGGGCTTCAGAGAAGTGTGCGCCGTCGCGCAAATAGACGGCCGCATCGAGCGGGCGCTCGAGTGCTTCGAGCTCGACCATGAGATACCGCGGTCCCAGTGCGCCGCGCCGGACAACGAATTGCGGGTCGCCGCCCGTCGTCTCCCATAGCGCCGCGCCGAGCCGGCGCAGATGATCGTTCGGGGTTAGATGGGTCGCGAACACGGAGCCTCCGTTCAGCCGCCGAGAAGTCGGCCACGGAACGCGCGTTCAAGCACGAGCCCCGCGAAAATCGAGACCACGGCCCAACCGAGAACGTAACCGCGATCGAGGAGCCTCTCAGGGTATCCTTCGATAAACGCAGCCCGCATCCATTCGACGAGGTGTAATGTCGGAACCCAAACCAGCCAGTCGGACATCTGTACGGGCAAAGCTGCTGGCACGAACAGAATACCCGAGAGTAAATAGAACAAGATCACACAGAGCGTATAGATCGTCACCCATCCGGGCATCAGAAGGGCGACAACCGCACTGACCATACCCATGCCAAGACCGAGAGCGAGCGCCGCACCGAAGGCAGCGGCCGCGTCGGTCGGATCGTGCGGCCGCGCCTCGATCCCGAGAAGGAGCGCGAGACCGAGCAGCACTCCCAGCATTGCACAACTTGCGAGCACCTCGAGCAGAGCGCGCCCGAAGAGCACGTCGAGGAGCTTGACCGCCGGAAAGGCAAGCAACGCCCGGTTCATCACGAGCGATAGCATGATGAAACGCGAGAGATAATTCCAAGCCATGAATGGCACGAGCGCGGCGCCGAAGAACACCGCAGCGCTGTCGCCATACGGAACCATTCGGCCGAGCAGCGTATAAAACCCAAGAAGCACAAGGATGTGCGCGAGCGGCCAGGCGATTGCCACGAGATATCCGAGCCCATGGTTGAAAAAACGCGTGCGTATGTCGCGCAGCATCACGGCACGGATCGCCCTGACCGTTGCGAGTATGGCTGCGCCCCGGCTCATGCGATGTGGTTCCGGATCGACGTGAAGAGCCCGATGCCGCTTATCCAAACCAGCAGGGCGACGACGCAAACCGCGGCAATCGAACCAGCGCGGTTGGGATACGATGCCTCTTCCGGGCGTGTCGGCTCGACGAACACGTCGAGATAAAGCATCTGCGCTTGGCTCGCCTGGCGGACCTGCTCGAGCTTTTCCGCGGCGGCAAGAAACTGACGCTCGGCAAAGTCGCGTTCGACTTCGATCTCTGCAAAGCGGGCCATGACGTCCGCGAGGCTTTCGCCGGCTCGCGCCGAAGGCGGCGCCACGGCCTCGCGCTCGAGATCGCCAAGCTGGGCGCGCGTCGTCTCGATCCGCTGGCGAAGCGCGCGCATCTGGGCGGAGCTTGGCGCCAGGTGCTGCGCCTTGGCGGCATAGTCTTGTTCCAAGCCCACGAGTTCGGCGCTTAACGCGCCCGAGAGTGTGGCGATTTCGCTATTGGCCGTTTCCAAATCGAGGATCCCGGCCGCATTTCGAGCCTCGGCAAGCTCGGCTTGGATCGCCGCAAGACTGTCGGCCGCCTGCGCGAAGAGATCCTCGGCCTTGCCCGTCGCATCGGCCCAGACCCGTGCGTTCATCTCGAGGACCAGCGCCCGCGCTGCCGATATCGAGGCGCGGGCGAGCGCCTCCGCCTCCTCTGGCGTAAAGGCCCTGAGTTCGAAGACGAGGATGCCGGCGGGTAATTCGAGCTCGATATCCGTGATCGCCCGCCAATGTTCGACCAGATCTTCGGTCGATGCATCCGTCGGCAGCCGCGCGGGCCAGTCCGAGGCGATCCAGGTCTCGGGCGCGGCGAGATCGGGCCAAGGGCCGGACACGGCCTGACGAAGCCCATGCCCCTCAGTCAAGTTCGAGACAAGAGCGGCTGAATGCAAATAGTCGGCGATGACTTGCGTGTCGCGCGCCATCTCGATCGAGGGCAGACCGCTCAGCCGGCCGATGCGGTCGACGGCTTCGGCCTCGTTCAGGCGCAGAAGGAACCGCGCTTCGGATACGTATTGGTCTTCGGCGATCCTCCCCCAATAAAACGCAGCGAGGATCCCGGGCACGAGCACAAAAAGAACAAAGCTCGCCCCGGTAAATCGGCGGACAGCTCGGTTTCGCCGACGCTCGGAAATGCCGACATCGAACCGCCGTCGCCTATTGTAGAACTGCGTTTTTGCCGCCGACCGGGCAAGCGCCTCGGCCACGGCGCCGGGTGCGGGAACCGTTCGGGAGTGGGCGAACAGCTGTCGAGACGGCCGGTGATCCATGGCGTTACCGGTTCATCCGGAGATACGCGCCGATCGCCTGATCGACCGTGGGGAAGAGGGTGAGCCGGCCATCCGCGATGAGCGCCCCCCGGTCGCAGTATCGCGAAATCGTCTCCATGGAGTGGCTGACCACGATCAGGTCCGCATCGGCCCTGCGCGCATCGAAGGCCGCTTGGCAGCGCGCCTGAAATCTCGCATCGCCGACTGCGGTGATCTCATCGATCAGGTAGCAATCGAAGGCGATCGCCATCGAAAGTCCGAAGGCGAGGCGCGCCATCATGCCCGAGGAATAGCTGCGCACCGGCCGGCGCATATAGTCGCCGATCTCTGCGAACTCATCGACGAAGCGGGCGATACGGCCGGGCTCCTCCCCGTAAACCCTTGCGACAAAGCGTACATTCTCCGAGCCGGTCATGCCCGGGTGAAAGCCGCTGGCAAAGCCGAGTGGCCAGGAGACGCGCCGGGTGCGGCGGATCCGACCTGCATTCGGCAGCTCGATTCCCGCGATCAACCGGAGCGTCGAGGACTTCCCCGCGCCGTTCACGCCGAGAAGCCCGTAATTCACCCCGTCCTCGAAAACCGCAGTCACGTCATCGAGCACGACACGGGGTCGGCCGCCGGTGCGATACGCCTTGTACACATTCTGCAAAGTAATCATCGCCCCGCCGCCTTGGGGTCGCGACTTCGGTCGCGCCACGGGGCGGGTTATGGCCGGTTAAGGTTAACACCCCGTATCCGCCGGGCTGGACGCCGCCCGACCCCGACGCCATTCTCAGCGCCGAAAGGGAGGCGCCGATGCCCTACAACCAGCCACTCGGTGGCAACGAAATGCCGCGCTTCGCCGGCCCCGCCACGATGATGCGGCTGCCGAGCCAGCCGACGGCGGACGGGCTCGACGCCTGTTTCGTGGGCGTTCCCATGGACATAGGCACCTCGAACCGGTCCGGAACGCGACACGGGCCCCGACAAATCCGGGCCGAGAGTTGCATGCTCAGACCCTACAACATGGCGACCGGATCGGCACCTTTCGAACGCCTCCAAGTCGCCGATATCGGCGATGTGGCGATCAACACCTTCGATCTGAAAAAAAGTGTCGGGATCATCGAGACCGCTTTCGATGCGATCCTCGGCGCAGGCGCGACGCCGCTTGCGCTCGGCGGGGACCACACGCTGACGCTGCCGATTCTGCGGGCGATGGCCAAAGTGCACGGCCCCGTCGCGCTTGTGCATGTGGATGCGCATGCGGATGTGAACGATCGGATGTTCGGCGAGGAAATCGCCCACGGGACACCCTTTCGGCGGGCGCTCGAGGAGGGGCTGATCCGTCCCGACCGGGTCTGGCAAATCGGGCTGCGCGGCACGGGCTATGGGCCGGGCGATTTCGATTGGTGTCGCGACCAGGGGTTCCGCGTCGTCCCGGCCGAGGCGTGCTGGCACCGCTCGCTGGCGCCGCTGGCGGCGGAAATCCGCGAAACTCTGGGCGATTGGCCGGTATATCTGAGCTTCGATATCGACAGTCTGGACCCGGCCTTCGCCCCGGGGACAGGCACCGTCGAGATCGGCGGGCTCAGCGTCTGGCAGGGGCTCGAGATCGTCCGCGGCCTCTCGGGCTGTCGGTTGATCGGCGGAGATTTGGTCGAGGTCTCGCCGCCCTACGATCCGTCAGGGAATACGGCCCTGGTCGCCGCGAACCTCCTTTACGAGATGCTGTGCATTGTCCCTGACCGGGCCTGACGGCACCTTACGGTACCTGACGGGGCCTGACATCGGCTCACGGGGGGCCGACCGGGGCGATCGAGCGCCAAATGGGGCCGGGCCCGCAGAACCACACACACGGCACCGCGGGCCCGGCGGACGGAAGGCGGGCGGGAAAACCGGACGGGGGCAAGTCCGGTCAGAGGGCGCCTTCCGTCATCCGGCAATGACGTCAGATCAGGTCTTGGACGAATTCAACAAGCTCGACGAAGGTGTCGGTGTCTTCGCTAAAGGGGATGTTGGTCTCACGCGAGCCCACTGGGACGGTGATCAAGACGAAACCATCCGCATCGTCGATCGTGTAATCGAGCGACGCATCGAAATCCTCGGCTTCGAGCTGTTCCGGGTCGCCCGCGAGCGCGGCAAGCTCGGCACGGTTCTCCTGACGGGCCTCCATGCGAGCCTCTTTCGAGACCGGCAGGAGCGCCTGCGCGACCAGTTCTTCATAGCTGTCGGTCGTCTCGTCGAAGGTCACACCGTCGAGCTCGACCTCGCGGCCCAGCCGGGTGAGCAGCACGTCGCCATCCTCGGATGCGCCGACGGTGAAGTCGCTCGATGCGTCCAGGTCCACGGCTTCCACTTTGTCCGGATCGCCCGCGAGCCCGGCGAGCGCGTCCTTGGCGAGCTTTGCCTCTTCCAGTCGGTCCTGGATCGCTTCGATCACATCGAAGAGTTGGTCGCTGCCCTCAAACCCGATTCTACCGAGCAACGCGGGTTCGTCGCCGTTTGCCTCCCAGCGGTCTTGGATCGCGGCGCGGACGGGACCGACCACCGGGCTTGCGGTTTCGTCGAGAGCCGCGACCGACGTCAGTTGGGCCATTGGCTCCAGGGTGACTTCGGGGCTCGTGAAGGGCGTCTTCGGCAGGCGAGCGTTCAGAAAACGCGGCATGGCTGATCTCCTGTTCCGTGATATGGGCGATTTGCCCATGCGTGGTATTTGCCAGGGCGCGCCATTGCGGTCAAGGATTGAATGGGCTATTTGCCCATAAATGATGCCGAGACCCCGACCGTGAGCACCGATCCGTTCCACCGCGCCATCCGCCGCATCCTGCGCCCCGTCGTGCGCGCGATGATCGCCCGCGGCCTGACCTATCCGCAGCTTGTCCCCATGCTGAAAGAGCTCTTTATCGACGAGGCAGAGGCGCATTTCCGGATCGACGGACGCCGGCTGACCGACAGTCGGATCAGCGTACTGACGGGCCTGCAACGCCGCGACATCCGGCAGCATCGCTCGGAGACGCCGCGCACCGATCCCGCCGAAGGCCAGGGGCCGTTGCCGCGGGTCGTCGCCCGTTGGCAGAGCGACCCGATCTTCCGCGACGGAGAGCGTCCGGCTGCCCTGCCCAGGCTCGCGGCCGAAGACCGCCCCGATGCCCCCTCCTTCGAGGGTCTCGTCCAGTCGGTCGGGCGCGACGTCCACCCGCGCACGATCCTCGACGAGCTTGTTCGGCTCGGCATGGTGGTGCACGACCGCGAGACGGAGATGGTATCGCTCACGGGGGAGAGCTTTGTGCCCAGCCGGTCCGAGAGCCTTTTGATCGGCTATTATGCCGCGAACCTCGGCGACCATGCGGCGGCAGCGGCGGCCAACCTCATGGCGGCACCCGCGGCCGGGCCGTTCTACGAACGCGCCGTGCATTACAACAAACTCGCCCCGGCCTCGGTCGATGCGCTGGAGACGCTCGCGACAGGGCTCCAGCAGGAGGCGCTCACGCGGCTGAACGAGGCCGCCCAGGCCGCCCAGGCCCGCGATGCCGGCACGCCCGAGGCAACGCTTCGTTTCCGCTGCGGGGCGTATTTTTACCGCGACACCAGCGCGCCGGCGGCGCCCGCTGAGGATCCGACCCCGAAGGAGGCCGAATGAGCGCCCTCGTCCGCCGCCTGGCCCTCCTGGCCGTTGTCCTCGCGCTCGCAGCCTGCGCAGGCGATACACCGCCCCCCCCGCCTCCGGCGCTCGCCGCGGCGGATGCGGTCTGCGCACGCGCGGGCGATCCGGACGACGACGACACCGATGGCGGTTTCGGCGGCACCGGCATTCTCGGCCGGGTCTCGGACGGCCCTCGCCTCCAGGTGAACGGTCTCGACCTCCGCCATGCACCCGATCTGACCGTCGCGGGCGTCGAAGGCCCGGCCCCGGTCGCGGCGCTTCGCCCGGGCGAGACGATCCTGGCCGAAGCCGTCGAGGAAGGCTCCGCGCTTTGCGCGGTGCGGATCGCGCGCTATCGCCCGCTTGTCGGCCAGGTGACGATGATCGACCTCGCGACCGGGCGGCTTCGGGTGCTCGGCGTGCCGGTGAGCGTCGATGCGGACGCCCCCGTGCGCGACGCGGCCGGCCGGGAGATCGGGCTCGGCGCCCTACCGCTCGGCGCGCGGGTCTCGGTCAGCGGCATCTGGAACGGCGAGACGGTGGCCGCGAGCGCGATCGACATGGCCGCTCCGAGCGGGCCGTCGGCGCTCACCGGTTCGGTCGATCCGGAGGGTCGGCGGCTGGGCGGCCAACGCCTCGATCCCGCACCCGGCATCCTGCTTCCGCCCGGCGAGGCGCTCACGCTCATCGGCCGCGAGACCGGGGGCAGCTTCCGGGTTGAGACGGTGCGCCGGGATCTCGCGACGCCGCTCGCCCCGGGGATCGGACGGCTCTCGGTCGAGGGGTTCGCCGAAGCGGGGCCCCGCAGAACCGTGGTCTCCGGACTGCCGGGGCTCGCCGTGGAAGGCGCGCGGCCGGGAGAGCGGGCGGTCTTCGGCGGCCCCGTGGGTGCGGTCGGCCCCGGTGGGCTCGGCCGGCGGAGTGGGCTCGGGCTCGGAACCGCGCCGGTGGCAAGCCTTGCCCCGGTCGAGGCGCTTCGCAGGGCGGTCGCGACCCGCACGGCCGCAGTCGCGGCCCGCGAGGCCCGGGCGAAAGCGCTGGCCGAGGCGGTGCAAGGCGTCCTCGACCGGGCGCCGCCGGGCACGCCCGCTGGCGCCCTGGCGGCGGCCCTTGCCGAAGCGGCTCCGAGCGGAACGACCGCACGCGATCTTGCCGAAGCTGCGCCAGGCATCTCGGTCGGAGACATCGCCGCAGCGGTCGCTGCGAAGGCGTCCGAGGCCGACCGGACCGCCGTCTCCGAAGCCGTCTCGGAACGGGCCGCAGGGATCGCGGCGGCTGTCGCAGACCGGGCCGAAGCGTCCGAAAGCGGGGCGGGTCCGCTCGGAGGACGCGCGGGGCCGGGCGCCGGCCCGGTTGGCGGTCGCGGGGGCCCGGGCGCGGGCCCGGTTGGCGGCCGCGG
>JBHJGX010000068.1:0-7209 GCA_050331395.1 Paracoccaceae bacterium | reverse complement strand
TCACCCGGGCCCCCAATCTCGCCCCCCTCAACGCCCGAGCGCAAGCCTCGGCGACAGCACGTCGATGGCGAGCGCCTCGCCCACCGCATAATTCGTCAGCCGACCCGCATGGATGTTCAGCCCCGCCAACAGATGCGGATCGTCGCGCATCGCCTGCGCCCAGCCCTTGTCGGCAAGCGCGAGCATTGGGCGAAGGGTCGCGTTGCCGAGCGCGAGCGTCGCCGTCCTCGGAACGGCGCCCGGCATATTCGCGACGCAGTAATGCACGATGCCCTCTTCGACATAGACCGGATCGTCATGGGTCGTCGGTCGCGAACTCTCGAAACAGCCGCCCTGGTCGATGGCCACATCGACGAGCACGGCGCCCGGTTTCATCGTCGAGAGGCCCGTCCGCGGGACCAGCTTGGGCGCCGCTGCCCCGGGCACAAGGACAGCCCCCACCACGAGATCGGCCCGTGCCACGCATTCGGCCGTGGCCGCCCGGCTCGCCATCCGCGTCTCGATGCGGCCGGCAAAGAGCGCATCGAGCTCCCGAAGCCTAGGTGCCGACAGGTCGAGCACGGCAACCCGGGCGCCCATTCCGGCGGCGATCCGCGCGGCGTTCGCACCGACCATCCCGCCGCCGAGCACCGTCACCTCGCCCGGACCGACCCCGGGAACCCCGGCAAGCAGCGTTCCCCGCCCGCCATTCGCCTTTTGCAGCGCCCACGCCCCCATCTGCGGCGCGAGCCGGCCTGCAACTTCGGACATCGGCGCAAGAAGCGGCAGATGGCCGGCCGCATCTGTCACCGTCTCATAGGCGATCGCGGTCACCCCAGAGGCGAGCAGATCGCGGGTCTGTTCCGGGTCGGGCGCGAGGTGGAGATAGGTGAAGAGGACCTGGCCCTCGCGAAGCCGCGCCCGTTCGACCGGTTGCGGCTCCTTGACCTTCACGATCATTTCGGCCTCGGCAAAGACGTCTTCGGCGGTCTCGCAGATCCGGGCACCCGCGCTCGCATAGTCCTCGTCGGTGAAACCCGCACCCGCACCCGCACCCCGTTCGATCAGGACCGAGTGGCCGTGCGTCACCGCTTCTCCGGCCGCCATCGGCGTCAGGCCGACGCGGTATTCCTGGGCTTTGATCTCCTTTGGACAGCCGATCCGCATGTCGTTTCCCTTCCGACCCTTTGGCCCCTTCCGCTCCCGCCCTCGGACGCGGGCGCCCAGACCTGCGAACCCGCCTGCACGCTTGGCGGGCGACGGCGAGGCTAGACCGCAGCACTCTCCTCCGCCAGGGCCCCTGCGGGTCTGCCGATGGCGCGACACGCGCTCGAGGCGAGAGAGATCTCTGGAATTGTGGCGCTCACTGGCTATGGTGGCGCGAGCAAGGGTGGGGACCCCGTGGACCGACAACTCGATCAGATCGCATTCTCGCAGCCGATCCGCCAGATCGTGCTCATGCTGACCGTCCTCGTGCTGCTCACCTCGGGCGCGACGGTCCTGGCGGCGCAAATCCAAACGGTTTTTTTCGCCAACCCCTATCTCAACGGGTTCATCGGCGGGATCTTCGTCATCGGCGTGTTTGCGACCTTCTGGCAGGTCGGCCAGATCATGGCCGCCACGCGCTGGCTGCGGAACGTGCAAATCGGCTATAAGGGGATGGAGATCACCCGTCCGCCGCGGCTCGTCGCCTCGATGGCGCCGCTTTTGCGCGAAGGGCGGATGAAGCGCCGGCTGACCGCGACGACGACGCGCTCGGTGCTCGATTCGGTCGCCGACCGCCTGGACGAGGCCCGCGACATCACCCGCTATATCGCCAACCTGCTGATCTTTCTCGGCCTTCTCGGCACCTTCTGGGGGCTCTCGAATACGGTGCCGGCCGTCGTCGACACGATCCGCAGCCTTGCACCCGACGACGGGGACGTGTCCGATGTCGGCGTCTTCGAGAGGCTGATGTCGGGGCTTGAGGACCAGCTCGGCGGCATGGGCACGGCATTCGCCTCGTCGCTCATGGGGCTGGCGGGCTCGCTGGTGGTCGGCCTCTTGGAGCTTTTCGCCGGGCACGGCCAGAACCGGTTCTATCGCGAGCTCGAAGAGTGGCTGTCGTCCTATACCCGCCTCGGTCTCGTCGCCGAGGGGGACGGGCCCGACAGCGCGATCACCGCGCTCCTCGAGCGGGTGGACGAGGGGCTGGAGCGCACCTCTCAGAATGCGGAGAAGGCCGAAAACGCGCGCTTCGACGCCGAGACCCGGCTCGCCCGCGCGGCCGACGTGGTCTCTGCGCTCGCCGACCAGATGGACCGCGAGCACGGCATCGCGAGCAGCATCGGCAACGAGCTTCGCCAGGCCCGCGAGATGGAAACCTCTCGGGATAACGCGATCCTGACCGTCCTCCGTCGACTGGAGCAGTCGAGCGCGCAAATCGCCCAGTCGCAACACGCGCTCTCCGAGATGATCGAGCGCATGGGCACGCAAGCCGCGGCCTCTGGCGGGGCCGATATCGAGGCCCGGGGGCATCTGCGCAATATCGACAAACAGGTCCGCCTCCTGGCCGACGATCTCGCCGTCGGCCGGCACGAGGCGACGGCGGCCTTGCGTTCGGAGCTGCGGGCGCTCATCAATCTCATTGATGCGCGAACCCGTGATCAGGGGGGCAACTGAGGCGGTGTGTGCGCCCGGAGACACCCCGGCTAGGCGAAACGGAGGCGGCGCCGCATGGCACTGACACGCCGATCGGGAGCCCGCTTCGAGGCGAGCATCTGGCCCGGCTTCGTCGACGGGCTCACCGCGCTTTTGCTCATCCTGATGTTCGTGCTCTCGATCTTCATGATCGTGCAGTTTTCGCTCCGCGAGACGATCACCGGCCAGGATCAGATCCTGAACCAACAAGAAGAACGCATCGCCGAGCAGGAGCGCGTGCTGGCAGCGCGCGAGGCAGCGATCCTCGAGAAAGAGCGCGAGGTCCGGCAAAAGGAACTCGAGCTCATCGAGCGCGACCGCAAGATCAACCGCCAGGAGCAGACGATCTCGGCGCAATCGAACCGGCTGGCCCAGCTGACCGCACAGCTCGAAGACCTCTCGGACGTGCTCGCCCTCGAACGCAATCGCTCGGCGGCGCTCGAGACCGAGCTCGTTGAGGTCCGCGCCAATCTGGAGACCGAGGAGAGCGAGCGGATCCGTCTCGCGGGCGCCGTCGAGACGCTGGAGGCCGAGGCCGCGCGGCGGGAGGACCGGCTGGCCGCGCTTGCCGCCGATCTCACTTCCGCCGAGGACCGTGCCGAAAACCTCGATGCCGAACTCTCGGATGCCACCCGGGACCGGGACGCCGCGCGCACGGCGCTGACTGCGGCACGCGACGAAGTCGACACCCAGGCCGAGGCCGCCCGCCTCGCCGCCGCGCGCGCCGAGGCGCTCGAGGCGATGGTGGCGGGGCTGCGGAGCGAAGCCGAGGAGCGCCAGGCCACGCTCGCCGATCTCGAAGCCGAACGGTCCGAGGCGCTCGCGCTCCTGGCCGCGCTCGAGACCGACGCGGCCGAGACGGAAACCCGGCTGGCAGACATTACCGCCGAACGCACAGAACTTGCCGACCGCATTGCCGATCTCGAAGCGACTTCCGATGCGGCGGCCGACCGGCTCGAGACGCTCCGTCAGCGCCTCGCCGAAGCCGAGGCGGACCGGGATCGGATCGCCTCCGCCCGTGCCGAAGCCCTCGATGCGCTCGCCCGGATCAAGACCCGCTCCCAGGCGCTCGAAGCCCGCCTCGCGGAGCTCGAAGCGAGCGCTGCGCGGGGCGAGGACGTGGCGGAGGACCGGGATCGGCTCGCGGCGCGCCTCGCCGCCCTCGAGGCGGAGCGAGACGTCCAGACCGACCGGATCGCCACCCTCGAACGCGAGAAGGCGGCGGCGCTCGACCGGCTGGCGAGCCTCGAAGAGACCGCCGAAGAACAGTCCGCCCGGCTCGCCCGCCTCGCCGACACCCGCGATGCGCTCCGCGCGGAGGAGGCCCGCCTCGATGCGGAGCGCGCGGCGGCGCTGACGCTGATCACCCAGCTCGAGACCGATGCGGCCGCGCAAGAGGAAGCGATCCGCTTTCTACGGGCCGGCACCGCCGCCGCCGAACGGGCGCGCGCGAAACTCGCCGAGGAGGCGGCCACGGCGCTTGCGCTCCTCTCCTCGGTCGAGGAGGAGCGCGACCGGATCGAAGCCGCCCGCGCCCGCCTCGCCGCCGACCGGAGCCGGGCCCGGAGCCGGCTCGAAGAGCTCGAGGCCGAGGCTCGGGAGGTCGCCGCGCTCAAGGAGGCCGCTCTCGCCCGCCTCGCCGAGGCCGAAGCGCGATTGACCGACGAAGAGCGCGCCAGGCGTCAGGCCCTTGCCCGCGAAGCGGCCGCGATCGCCCGCCTCGGGGATATCCAGAACCGCCTGAGCGAGGCAGAACGCGCCCGTCTCGCCGAAGCGGCCGCGGCCGAGCGCCTGCGGGCGCGGCTCTCCGAGCAGACGACCCGGCTGACCGAGACCGAGCTCGCCCTCGAAGAAGCCCGCCGCGAGGCCGAGGAGACGTTGACCCTACTCGCCGCCGCCGAGGCCGCGCGCCAACGCCTCGAAGGCCAACTCGACACCCGCGCCGCGCAGGCCGGCGAAGCCGAAGACGCGATCGCCGCCGAAACCGCGCTCCGCCGGATCGCCGAGGCCGAGCTCGCCCGTGCCGAAGAGGCGAGCGCCGAACAGGCCCGCCAGGTGGCGCTCCTCAACCGCCAGGTGGGCGAGCTCCGCCGCCAGCTGTCGGCGCTTCAGGACTTGCTCGACGCCGCAGAGGCAAAGGACTTGGAGGCGCAGGTGCAGATTGCCGAACTCGGTACGCGCCTCAACCAGGCTCTCGCCCAGCGCGTCTCGGACCTGTCGCGGGTGCGCTCGGTGTTTTTCGAACGAATGGAGAAGATCCTCGGCGATCAGGACGGGATCAAACGGGTGGGTGACCGGTTCGTCTTCCAATCCGAGGTGCTGTTCGGCCAAGGCTCGGTGACGCTCGGGCCGGACGGCCGGGCCGAGCTTGCCAAGCTCGGCGAGGTGCTCCGCGAGATCCAAGCCGAGGTGCCGCCCGATCTCGACTGGGTGCTGCGGGTCGACGGCCATACGGACCGGTCGCCGGTGCTCGGCGGGCGCTACCGGGACAATTGGGAGATCAGCCAGGCGCGGGCGCTTTCGGTCGTGCGCTATCTGATCGATGCGGAGGGCGTGCCGCCGGACCGGCTGGCGGCCACGGGCTTCGGAGAGTACCGCCCGGTCGATCCGGCGGACAGTCCGCAGGCCTATGCGCGAAACCGCCGCATCGAGTTCAAATTCACCGAACGCTGAGAGGGCCGACGCCCCGTCGCCCGGTCGAGGGCGGGTCCGTCTCGGTAACGCTCCGTTAACCGTGGTCGGTAAAGCTCCCGTTAACCAGCACGGGGGAGCCGATGCGCCGTTTGATCGCCGATGCCGTCACCACCGCCATTCTTGCATTCGCAGGTCTCGCCTGTCTGATCGCCGCCCTTGCCCCGCGCGCGGCCGGGGCGGGTGCCTGGACACAGAAAGAGGGCGCCGGCCAGGTCATCGCCACCGTGAGCCGCCGGGCGAGCCCGACATCCGGGTTCATCTCGCCCGAGGTCGACGACGATTCCAACTTTGTCGCTGTCTACGGCGAATACGGGCTTTTCGAAGGCTTCACAGTCGGCGGCACCGCTTTCGTCGAGTTCTCCACCGCCGAAGGCACGACCAACACCGCCAATATCGGCGCATTCGCGCGCAAGCGGCTCTGGCAAGGACAGGCGGGCGATGTGGCTTCGGTCCAAGTCGGCATCGTCCAGCCGATCGACGGGCTCTTGGGCGACGAATTCGGCGGTCCGACCGCCGACCCGACCCAAGAGATCTCGCTCCGCGGCCAATACGGCCGGGGCTTCGGCTTTGACTGGGGCTCGGCCTTCGTCTCGACCGAGGCCGGCTATCACCTCCAGACCGATGGCGACGACGACGAGATCCGCTTCGACCTCACCGGCGGCGTGCAGCCCTGGGACTGCTGCATGGTAATCCTCTCGACCTTCACCACCTGGCCGATCGGAGATCCGGACGAACAGGCGGTCAAGATCGCCCCGTCGGTCACCTACACCTTCGGACGAAGCCTCCCCGAGGGCGAACGCCCCGAAAAACCCATCACCCTCCAGCTCGGCCTCACCCAGGACGTCCTCAACATGGACGAAGGCTTCGGCATTCAACTCGGCATCTGGAAGGCGTTCTGAGCCGCCCGTCTGCTCAGCTCGCGATGCCGGGCGCCTCGCGCAGAAAGACGCCTGCGATCCGCCAGTCGCCGTCGAGTTCGGTCATCAGGTAATCGGCCTCGTAGAACCGCCCGCGCGCGTCCTGGAAGAGCACCGTCTGCACATAGCGCGTCCCCTCGACCTGAAGCCCGAGGATCTCGTAGCTCTGCGGTCGCCAGATCATCGGATAGCCGCTCTCGACCATTCGGCCGAAAATCTGCGGGTTGCGGAACTTCGTCTGGATGCTGGGCGCGGCATGGGCGAAGGCGGCGGCGAGATCGTTCCGCTGGAAAGCGGCGATCTGATCTGCGATCACGGCAGGGATGGCGGCGGCCGGGTCTTCGGCGCGGGCCGACTGGGCGGCGGCGAGGCCGAGGACGAAAGCAACGGCAAGGCTGGCGATCAGGCGCATGGCGGTCTCCTCTCGACGACAGGTCTCTCAGAGTGGCACGGCGTCCCGGGGCGTCAAGCGCGGCCGCTCGGCGACGCTCTTGCCGATCCTTCCGATGGGCGCGATGCGGCGTGGCTGAGATCCTCAGGATCACCGGGCTCGGCGCACAGGGCGACGGCATCGCCGAGGACGGGCGCTATGTCGCCCATGCCCTGCCGGGCGAGGAGGTCCGGGTCACGCCGTCGGGCGACCGGGCCCGGCTCGACGCGGTGCTGAGCGCGGCGCCCGAGCGCGTCGATCCCGGCTGTCCGCATGTGCGCGACTGCGGCGGTTGCGTGCTCCAGCATGCGGCGGATTGGTTTGTCGCCGACTGGAAGGCGGGGCTCGTCCGCACGGCCCTGGCCGCCCGCGGGATCGAGGCAGCTCCCCTGCGGCCGATGGTCACCGTCCCCCCGGGCGCGCGCCGGCGGGGCACCGTGGCCCGGGGCCGGGGGGAGACCCGCCCGCATCGGGGGGTGCCCCCGCCCGCCCCGGGGCGGGGGGGGGGGG
>JBHJGX010000067.1:0-6620 GCA_050331395.1 Paracoccaceae bacterium | reverse complement strand
CGCGCGCTTAGCTGTGCTCTTCGCGGAGTTCGTCTTCGAGCACGCGGATATAGGCCCGTTGCGCATCGGTCTGGAAGACCGCGCCGAGGAGTTCGGCTTGTCCGTCCGGCCCCTCCGCCACCACGGGCAGGAAGCTGCCTTTGAGGCGCGCCAACATCGGCAAGGCATGGGCGAGGGTTTGCTCCGGGCCGAGGCACGCCCCTTGCGCGTGAAGCTCCCAGCACGCGGTCTCGCTCGCCCCGGTCTCGGAGCCCCGCGGGCGCATCACATGCGAGACCTGGACCGTGGTCATCAGATACCCCTGCGGCCCGGCGCTCAGCAGCAAGCCCCCGCGTTCGAGCTGCGTGAGAAAGAAACTCCGCGCCCCCATCCGGTCGGCCACGACGCTCGCCAGCGAGACCGCCACCATCACCGCGATCCCGGCTTGGAAATCGCCCGTCAGCTCGAAAACGATCAGTGTCGAGGAGATCGGCGCCCCGAGGACGGCCGCGGCGACCGCGCCCATACCGGCGAGCGCATAGAGCCCGAGGCTGCCCGAGACGCTCGGGAAAACCGCAATCGCGATCGCGCCGAAGGCCGAGCCAAGGAGCGCACCGAGCATGAGTGCCGGCGAGAACACACCGCCTCCCATCCGCCCGGCGAGCGTGATCGCCACCGCCGCCGCCTTGATGCCGGCGAAGAGCACCGCGGTCCAAAAAGGCACCGCGCCGGTGAGCGCGAGGGTCGTCGTCTCGTAGCCGACGCCGATCACATGCGGAAACTCGAGCGCGATGATCCCGAGAAGGAGCCCCGCCACCGCCGGTCGCGCCCAATTGGGCAGACCGAGCGCGGCCTGGGCCCGGTCGCCCAGATCCTCGGCGATAAAGATGCTGCGCACGAAGACGACCGCGACCACCCCCGCGACGAGGCCGAGCAGCATGAAGGCCGGCATTTCCCAATAGAACTCGACCCCGTGGGCGGGCAGGACGAATTCGGTCACGTTGCCCATATGGATGCGGCTGACCACGGCGGCGGCGACGGCGGCCACAACGATCGGACCGAAGGCTTGAAGCGCATAATGCCGGAGCACCACCACAAGCGCGAACAGCGTCCCGGCGAGCGGTGCGTTGAAGCTCGCCGAGACCGCGGCGGCGGCGGCGCAGCCGAGGATGTCCCGCCCGGTGATGCCCGTCGCCCGCATCCGGTCGGCCACCCATGAGGCCATGATCGCGCCGATATGGACCGCCGGGCCTTCGCGTCCCGTCGAGCCGCCCGTCGAGAGCGTGATCAGCGAGGCCGCCGCGGAGGCGATCCCGGGACGGCGCTCCACCCGCCCGCCGCGGAGCGCGGCCGCCTTGATCACATCGGCGACGCCGCGGGCCTTGCCGTCCGAGGTCATCCGGGTGAGGAGCAGCCCGACCGCAAGCCCGCCGAGCACCGGCAGAAAGAGCACCTGCGCCCAATGCGCCTCCGCCGCCGCCGAGTGCAGCATCGCATCGTCGACGCCGTAGAACAGAAATTGCAGGCCCGAGATCGCCAGCCGAAAGCCCGTGACCGCATAGCCGACCGCGACACCGAGGAGGAGCGCCACCGGCCAAAGCCAACCGGCATGGGGGTGGAGTTGCGGCAGATCGCGCAGCCGATGCGGGTCGTACCAGGCCATCCGGTCCGCCGGTGCAGCTGCCCGTGTTCGCTCGGCTTGCTGGCGCCCGACATCGGCTTTTGCGGACAGCCGCGCGGGGCTGTCCGGTTCCGACGTCCCGTCTCCGCTCTGGCCGGTCTGCTGCTCTAGGGGCGGTGGTTCGCCCGGGCGCTCCATGGCGCAGCCTCCTCGATCCCGACGGCGAGCCTACGCCCTGGAACGGCGACCGCCAAGCGCGATCGGCAACCGAGCGATCCCGAAGCGCCGCCTCAACGGCGCCGGATGCCGAGCGGGGCGCCGAGCTCCGCCGGCCGGGGTAGGCCCGCATGGGCGGCCCGCACCGCCTCGACGCGAGCCGCGGCGTCGGCCGGGAACGGCGCGCTCCGCCGGGCGGCGAGATCCACATTCAGCGTCAGGCTCTCGTAGGTCGCCGAGCGCGCCCCGTCCCGCGCGCGGATCATCTCCGCGAAAATAAGCACCCGCTTCGCATCCGCATCGACGACGCGCACCAGCACGCGGAATGCCTCGCCCTCGAGCAGCTCGGCGAGGTAATGGATCTGCGTCTGCAACGCCATCGGGCCCATATTGTGACGACGGACGAGCTCCGGTCCGATCCCGAGCCGGTCATAGACGTCGTCGAGCGCCCGGTCGAACGCCATGGTGTAATAGGCCACGTTCATATGCCCGTTATAGTCGATCCAGCCGGCCTCGACGGTCTGGGTCGCCGAGCGGAGGGGCTCCCCCCGCGCGAGATCCGCCGCCTGGGCGTCCGTCTCGTCCATCTTATCCATCGAACGCCTCCCCGCGCGTCCCGTGGCAGCCATCCTGGCGGATCGTGCCCCGGTCGGTTCTTGTCGGGTCTTCCCGCTGGTCCCGTCCGCCGGGCTCGGCTAGGCTCGGGGACCCACTCCGGAGCCTATGCCATGTCGATCGAAAGCGCCATCGAGAGCCTCGCCGCCCGGTTCGGGGACCGGCTCTCCACCGCTGAGAGCGTCCGCGCCGAGCACGGCCGAGACGAGGCGCACACACCCCCCTGCCCGCCCGATGCGGTCCTCTGGCCAGAGACGACGGCCGAAGTGGCAGAGATCCTCGCAACCTGCCACGCGGAGGCCTGCCCGGTGATCGCCTGGGGCACGGGCACCTCGCTCGAAGGCCATGTGATCCCGGTGCGGGGCGGCATTTCGCTCGATTTCGCGCGGATGGACGGGCTTCTCGCCGTGCACGCCGAAGATATGGACTGCGTCGTGCAGCCCGGGCTCCGGCGGAAACGGCTGAACGAAGAGCTTCGCGCGACCGGGCTCTTTTTTCCGATCGATCCGGGGGCAGACGCCTCCCTCGGCGGCATGGCCGCCACGCGGGCCTCCGGCACCTGCGCGGTCCGCTACGGGACGATGCGCGACGCGGTCCTCGCGCTCGAAGTCGTCCTCGCCGACGGCCGGGTCATCCGAACCGGCAGCCGCGCCCGCAAATCCTCGGCGGGCTACGATCTGACGCGGCTCTTCGTGGGCTCCGAGGGCACGCTCGGGGTGATCACCGAACTCACGCTCCGGCTCCACGGCCAGCCCGAGGCGATCTCTGCGGCCACCTGCGGGTTCGACCGGCTCGAAGACGCGGTGGCGACGGTGATCGAGACCATCCAGACGGGTGTCCCCATCGCCCGGATCGAGCTTCTCGACGCGCTGACGATCCGCGGTTTCAACGGCTATTCGGGCTATGCGTTGCCCGAGCGGCCGACGCTCTTCCTGGAATTCCACGGCAGCCCCGCGGGCGTCGCCGAACAGGCCGAGACCGTCGCCACGCTGGCCGCGCAAAACGACGGCGCTGGGTTCGACTGGACCACCGATGCCGAGACCCGGACCCGGCTCTGGGCCGCACGGCACAATGTCTACTATGCGCAGCAATCGCTGCGCCCCGGTGCGTCCGCCTATGTCACCGATGTCTGCGTGCCGATCTCTCGGCTGGCCGAAGCGATCCGCGAGACCGAACGCGACCTGGCCGACCGCAGCCTGTCCGCCCCGCTCGTCGGCCATGTGGGCGACGGGAATTTCCACCTCTCGATCCTGATCGATCCGAACCGGCCGGAGGAAAAGGACGAGGCCGCGCGGATCGCCGGCGCCCTCAACGAGCGTGCGCTCCGTCTCGGCGGCACGGTGACCGGTGAGCACGGCGTCGGGCTCGGCAAACGCCGGTGGATGGAGGCCGAGCACGACGCCGCCTGGGATGTCATGGGCGCGATTAAAAGCGCCCTCGACCCGGCCGGCATCCTCAACCCGGGCAAGATCGTGCCCGGCAACTGAGCCTCTGCCGGCTCAGAGCTTCATGCGCATCGAGTTTAGGAAAAAGAAGAGTACGACAAAGATTATGGCAATGCCGTAAGGGCTCGTGAAGAACGGGATCAGACCCTCGTTCCATTTGTCGAAGCCGCCTGCGATGATCGAGTTCACCAGGTCCATGCCGTCCCTCCCTACGCCGCTGGGCGATTAACTTGACCGATCTCGGGCGTCTGGAAAAGACCGGTTCGTTACCCGGGCGACACGCGCCGGTCTCAGACCGTCTCGGCGATCAGCGCCGCCGCGGCGGATCGCGCCTCGGGGGTGAGCGTGGCGCCGGCGAGCATCCGGGCGATCTCTTCCCGCCGGTCGCCGGGGTCCAGCTCGTCCACGGACGTCCGGGCGCCGTCAGCGCCCACGGCCTTGCTGACCCGCCAGTGGACGTGACCGCGCGCCGCCACCTGGGGCGAGTGGGTGACAACCAGGACCTGGACGGCATCGGCAAGGCGGGCGAGGCGGTCGCCGACGGCGGCGGCTACGGCCCCGCCGCTCCCGGCATCGACCTCATCGAAGATCAGTGTTGGCACCGGATCGGCACGGGCCAGCACCACTTTCAACGCCAGCATGAACCGGGACAGCTCGCCGCCGGAGGCGATCCGGTCCAGCGGTCCCGGCGGGGTGCCGGGGTTGGTCGCCACCTCGAAGGCGACCTGGTCCCAGCCACTGTCGGTCCAGCTGCGCTCGTCGCCGTCCGGCCCGTGGGGCTCGACCCGGGTGCGAAAGACGGCCCGGCCGAGGCGAAGCGGCCCGAGCTCGGCGGCCACGGCCTCATCGAGAGGTGCCGCCGCCCCCCGGCGCTCTTCGCTCAGCCGGCCGGCCGCTTCGCAATAGCGGAGACGGGCCTCGGCTTCTGCCTCCTTCAGGCGTCGCAGCGCCTCGCTGCCGTCATCGATCGCCTCAAGCCGCACCGCGAGGCTGTCACGCAGTGCCGCGAGGTCGTCAACGGCGGTGCGGTGCTTGCGCGCCAGCGCCCGCAGAGCGAACAGCCGCTCCTCCAGCTGCTCCAGCGTCCCGGTGTTCAGGTCCAGTTCGCGGCTGACGCGATCGAGTTGTGCTTCGGCTTCCGTGGCTTCCGTCGCGGCACGGTCGAGCGCGGTGAGCACGGAGTCCAGGCGTCCCCCGGCGCCGGCTGCGACCCGCTCCAGCGCCCGGATCGCCGCCCGCAGGCCGCCGGTCACACCGCCGCTGCGACCGCCAGCCCCGCCGGAGAGCGCCGCGGCCGCCTCCTCCAGCGCCCCGTGAAGCTTCTCGGCGGTGCGCAGCCCGGCCCGCCGTTCGGCCAGCGCCGCTTCCTCACCGGACTCGGGCCTCAGTTCGTCCAGTTCGGCAACCGCGTGACGGAGATAGTCCTCGTCGCGCACGGCGGCGGCGAGCGCCGCCTCGGCTTCGAGCCGCGCCTCGGTTGCACGCCGCCACTGGTCGCGGGCCGTGCGGACCGCGGCTACCGTCTCTGCGACGTTGCCGTAGGCATCGAGGAGATCGCGATGGCTGGCGGGGTCCATCAGCCTGTGGGTATCGAACTGGCCGTGGATTTCCACCAGTTCGGCGCCGATCCGGCGCAGCAGGCCAACCCCCACCGACTGATCATTGATGAACGCCCGCGACCGGCCATCCGCCTGGACAACCCGGCGGAGGACCAGTTCATCCTCGCCGGCGGGCAGCCCGTGGTCGTCGATCAGGCGGTGAGAGGGGTGTCCGGGGGGAAGGCGAAAGATGGCAGCGACCGTGGCGCGGTCGGCACCGTGCCGGACCAGCCGTCCTTCGGCCCGGGCACCGAGGGCCAACCCGAGAGCATCGAGCAGGATCGATTTTCCGGCCCCGGTTTCGCCGGTCAGGGCCGACAGGCCAGGGCGAAAGGTCAGATCGAGGCGGTCGACCAGGACAACGTCGCGGATCGACAGGGAGACGAGCATGCCGCCCGCTACCAGAACTTGTACCAGGACTCCTCGGGCTCGCGGATCGGTGTGTTCTCCACCACTTCATAGGTGTCGATGTACCACTCGCTTCCGGGGAAGTTATGGCCAAGGAGGGCAGCGACTTTTCGCGCCTCCGACTCAAGTCCGATCGCCGAGTAGGCCTCGACGAGGCGGTGCAGGGCTTCGGGGGTATGGGTGGTGGTCTGATAGACCTCGACGACCGTCTTGAAGCGGTTGATCGCCGCGAGATAATGCCCGGTTCTCAGATAAAACCGGCCGATCTCCATCTCCTTGCCGGCGAGGTGATCGCGGATCAGGTCGAGCTTGAGTGCGGCATCCCGGGAATAGGGGCTGTCCGGATACCGGTTCAGCAACTCCTCGAAGGCCGCCCGGGCCTCGATGGTCACCTGCTGATCGCGGGCCACGTCGGAAATCTGCTCGTAGTAGCAGAGCCCCTTCAGATACTGCGCGTAGGGCACGTCGGGGTTGGCTGGATGAAGCCGGATGAACCGGTCGAGCGCGGCGATCCCCTCTTCGTACTCGTTGGCCTGGTAATAGGCATAGGCAGACATCAGCTGCGCTTTTTTCGCCCAGGGGGAATAAGGATGTTGCCGCTCGACCTCGTCGAACAGCTGCGAGGCCTCATTGTTGTTGCCGCTCTCCAGGGCATCCAGGGCCTCGTTGTACAGGTCCCCTACCGGCCGCTCGGTATACTCGATTTCCTCAGTGGTCTCGCAGCCCGTAAGCGCCAGT
>JBHJGX010000066.1:0-11059 GCA_050331395.1 Paracoccaceae bacterium | reverse complement strand
TTTTCGGCCCTCGGGCTAAGCTGGGCGATTGGCGCTGCGGGTCGTGGCTGGCGCTGGCCGACGCGGCGGGGCGGCCCGGGGGAGCGGGGGCTCGTTGCCCCCCGACGCCGGGCTTAACCCCCTCCGACCGTCGGCTCAGCGCAGGATTTCCACCTTCCAACTGCCGTCGAGGCGTGCCGTATTTACCGAAAAGAGGCCCGACACATCGCCGTTCGGGTCGAAATCGACCGCGCCGGATGCGCCCTGATAATCGATATCCCGACCTTCGGCCAAGAGCGCCTTGGCCTTCGCCCATTCGCCCGGCAGGATTTTCACTCCGGGGGGGTTGGCCACCCGGCGAAGCGCGTCCGGCATCGCGGCCGGATCGGTCCGGCCGATCGCCTCGATCGCGAGCGCGGTCACATAGACCGCATCGTAGCCATGGGGCGTGAACGGTACCGTCGGATCGAGGCCCGCCGCCTCGGCGAATTGGGCAAAGCGCAAATAGGCCTCCGACCGGTCGTCGGCGGCAGCGATCATGAACAGGGATTGATCCATGCGCCCGGCGCCCACCTGCTGAATTAGCGCCGTGTTCACCATGCCGTCCGCCCCGACGAAGGTCTCGAAATTGCCGTTCTCGAGCGCGGCCGTCATGATGTCGGCCCCCGAAGCGTCGTAATAGGCAAAGATTACGAGTGCATTCGCGCCGTTCACATCCAACCGCTCGACGAGCGCGCCATAGTCGGTCTCGCCGGCGGTGTGCTCCTCCAGCGCCAAAACCTGTCCGCCATTGCGCTCATAAGCCTCGACAAAGGCTTGGCCAACGCCGGCATTGTAGTCGTCGGTCGCATAGGTAACGGCAACACGCGTCAGGTACCGGTCGAGGACCATGCCGGCAAGTGCCACCGAGAGGAAGGCGTCCGAGGGCGGGGTCCGAAAGACCAGATCGCTGTCCTCGAGGGCACTGATCGCCGGCGACGTGGCGCTGTGCGAGACGACCGCCCGGCCTGCGGGGATCGTGACCTCTCGGGCCATGGCGAGCGTGGCGCCTGAGCAAGTCGCGCCGATCACCGAGACGATCTCCGGGTCGGCGAGGATCTCTTTGGCCGCAGCGACCGCGGGCTCGGGCGCGCACGCTCCGTCGCCTTCCACGAGGACGAGCGGGCGGTTGTCCGCAAAGAGCCCGCCCGCGGCGGTGATCTCGGAGGCGGCCATCCGTTCTGTGGCAGCAATCAGCCGGCCCACATGGGAATAGGCGCCGGTGAGATCAGTGATTGCGGCGACTTTGATGTCTTGTGCCAGTGCGTTGGTAGTCGCCAAAGCGCCCAGCCCCCCGGCAAGCGCCCAGGCCAGATCGCGGCTGAACAAACCTTTCGAATGTCCGATCATGTGTTCCCCTCCCGATAGTCGCACGCGCACCCGGGTAAACGGTCGCAGGCGACAAAAGGTTTCAAGTGCCCCGAATTTCAAGTCCCACTCTGCTCCGCGACTGAGTTGGAGCTCTGGCGTCGAGCTTGCACTTCGTCGAGGCGAAGCGCTGCTCCGGCGCCGAAAAGGGCGAGGAGCGCGAAGACCGCGAGCACCGTCTGCGGTCCCGCCACATCGGCCAACAAGCCGAAGGCGCCGCCGAGGACGAGAACCAAGCCGATCGCGGTATTCGACAGCGCCGTATAGCCCGCGCGGGTCGCATCGGTCGTCATGTCGGTCAGGTGAACCTTCCGCGCCATCCGGACACCCTCATAGGCGAGCTGCCCCGCGAAGATCGCCGCCGCGGTGGCCGGCGTGCCGAGCGTGCCGCCGATGAACGCCGCCGTCGCGGCCGTCCCGAACACCGCCCCGCCGAGTACGCCGGCCGCGGCCAAGGTTTGCCGGCTCGACCGGTCGGCCAGCCGTCCCCAAAGCCAGGCCGACAGGATCGAGGCGAGTGCGGACGCGATCACCAAGAGGCCGAGCGCGCCCAACTCGCCGCCGGTCTCTGCGCGCCCCGACAAAAGCACCAGAAAGGGCGGCGCCAGCGCCGTCACGGCGAGAAGCGCACGGGCTGCAATGAACCGACCGAGCTGACGGTCCTCGACGAGCGCCCGCGATAGGGCGGCCCACTCGGTCCGGGCAGGTGCCGCCCCGGGATCCTCGGCCGCTTCGGGCAAGGCGAGGAAGAGCGCCCCAGCCGCGAGCCAGCACCCGCCCGCGACAACGACGAGGCCCGCGACCCCCGACAGCGTCAACGGGATCGCCCCCCCTGCAAGAAGCGCGGCGGCTGCAAGGACCAGCGCCGCCCCAAGGCTGCCGGCGAGCCCCGGCACCCGGCCGCGGGCGGCTTTCGGAACGGTCCGGGCAAGCGCGTCTTTGTGGCTGACCGAACAGGCCGCGCGGGCGACCGCAAGCCCGGCCAGCGCCGCAAGCACCGCCGCACCTGCCGTCCAGCCCGAAAGCGTGAGCGCCGCGAAGCCGATACCGAGCGCGGCCAGCCCTTGAAGCGCCGATCCTGCCGCCCAAACGGGAGCCCGCCGACGGCTCCGGGCGACCTGCCGGGCGAAGGCGATTTGCGGCAAGAGCGCGCCCGCCTCGCGAACGGGCACGAGCGCGCCGATCGCCGCGCCCGGCGCGCCGGCCGCGTGCAGGAGCCATGGCAGCACGAGTTTGGGATCGATCAACCCGTCGGCGAGCTTGGTGAGCGTGAGCGCGGCGATATGGATGGCCGGTCCCCGCCGGTCGGCCTGCGGCGCACGGGCGCTTTGCAACGGCTTCGCGGTTGTCGTTCGATCCGTCATGACACCTCCATGTTTCGGAGACGTAATCCGGATCGCGCTCTCATCCCACAGCCTGATGACCCCGGCCGAAGTGCATGGCACCCAAACCCCCAACCTGAAAGCCGCCGCCTAACATGAACCCAAGGCCATAGCTTAGTCCGGCGGCAAAATGGTCGGAAAACCAGGACCACCTCTCTTCGGCCTCGGCGATATCGGCGCAAGCTCGGACGCAAAGGTGACGATCGGCGCCAGTGCGACGCCTGCTTCCGACGGTTTCGTGGTCGTGACTTCGGACGCGGATGCGACGGCACGGGGGTCTTGGCGTTCGGCGGCCAGACCGGGGCTTCGGCCGATGCCGGTCTGTCGAGCGCAGACCTCGCGGCCGAAGCGCCAGCGTCGAAGGGTGCGCGACCACGGGTCCGGCCAGCACATCGGCGTGCGATAACCTGGCCGCGATCCTCCGCAAACGGGCTCATCGCGCTCTCGGCGCGCCGTTGATGTCTGCTGGTCGGGTGGTGGGCGCGGCTGGGATTGAACCAGCGACCCCTACGATGTCAACGTAGTGCTCTCCCGCTGAGCTACGCGCCCTCACCGACTGAAAGGCATTTACGGAGATTGCCGCTTTGGCGCAAGCCCCCGTTCCGTCTCGGCCAAACGGGCGATCATCGCCTCGCCGTTTCGGAAAGGCCGCGCCGTCAGAGGAAAAACAGGTCGCGCGGGTCTGGCCGACGCACTAAGCTCCGGTCATGGACGACACCGCCCCCTATCTGTTGACCGAACCGACGACCCTCGTGAGCGACGCGGTCTTCAGCTCGCCCCACAGCGGCCGGCACTATCCGGGCGCCTTCGTCCGGCAGTCGCGCCTCGATCTGGTCTCGCTCCGGGCGTCGGAGGACGCGCTCGTCGACCGGCTTTTTGCGCCGGCCCCGCGGGAGGGTGCGCCGCTTTTGACCGCGACTTGGCCGCGGGCTTGGCTCGATCTCAATCGGGCGCCGACCGAACTCGACCCGGCGCTCATCGAAGGCGTGCGGGGGCAGGGCCTCAACCAGCGTGTGGCGGCGGGGCTCGGCGTCGTGCCGCGCGTGGTCTCCGAGGGGCGCGCCATCTATGACGGCAAGATCCCGCGCGCCGAGGCGGAGGCACGGATCGAAGCGGTGCACGTCCCCTATCACGATTGCCTCGAGCGGCTGCTGTTGCGCGCAAAGCGCCGGTTCGGCCAGGCGGTTCTCTTCGATTGTCACTCGATGCCGTCCGAGGCGCTGCGGGCCGCGCCGCGGGTAAAGGGGCGCTGTCCCGAGATCGTGCTCGGCGACCGGTTCGGTGCTGCGGCGGGGCGGACCTTGGTTGCCCTCACGCAGGAGGCGTTCGAGCGGGCAGGGTTCGCCGTCGCCCGAAACGCGCCCTTCGCCGGCGGCTATATCACCCAGCGCTACGGGCGGCCGCAGAGCGGCTGGCACGCGATCCAGATCGAGATCGACCGCGGGCTGTATCTCGATCAGCGCCGGGTCGAGCCGGGGCCGGGCTTCGCCTCGCTCGTGCACGCGCTCGACGGGGTCATCGCCGAGCTCACCGGGCTCGGCCGCTCGCTCCTCGGGATCGCGGCCGAATAGGCCGACCGGCCCACGCCCGTCTGAGCACATCTCAAAAAAAGAGGCCGGGTTGCCCCGGCCCAAGTCTAAGGGAGGAAACGCCCAGGAAGGGCGGCGATACAGCGTATCGCACGACTAGGTTTATGTGTGCGGCGCAACAAAGGCAAGCGCGTCGCTTCGAAAATTCGGGGTCAAGCAGCACAATTTTTGAGCAAATCCGGAACGATAGCGGCGCTGCGGACACAACTGAACGCCAAATCAGCAGCCGAAACAAACCATGCGGATTTCTATCGCAGAGCGCGTCCCCGAAAGATCGTGCCTCCGCCGAAACGCGCGCGGATCTCATCGGTCGCAGCCTCGGCTCGGGCGCGCCGGGCGTTTCCGTCGTCGAAGAGCTGCGGGCCCACCGGATCCCCCGCCGGGGTGAGCGCCGAAAGGCCGATCCCGATCAATCGGAACGGCCCCCGACCGACGGCCCCGGCGAGTAGCCGGGCGCCGGCCTCGTAGATTTCTTCGGCAAGGTTCGTCGGCGCTTCGAGGGCCGCTTGGCGGGTGAGCGTGCGGAACTTCGAGGTCTTGAGTTTGACGGTCACCGTTCGACCCGCCACGCCCTTGGCCTTGGCCCGATCCGAACTCCGCACCGCCAGGCGCCACAAATGCCCCGAGAGCGGCTCGAACTCGGCGATGTCGGTCTCGAAGGTGGTCTCCGAGGAGATCGACTTGACCGGACGGTCCGGGACGACGCGCCGGTCGTCCTCGCCGCGGGCCAAGGCATGGAGGCGCGCGCCCATTGCGCCGTAGCGGGCCAAGAGCGTCTCCCGCGGCACTGCCCAAAGGTCTGCGATGCGGGCAAGCCCGTCGGCTTCGAGCCGGGCGGCGAGCGCTGCGCCGACGCCCCAAAGCGCGCCGACGGGCCGGGGTCCGAGCAGTGCCTCGGCTTCGCCCGGGCCAATCACCGTAAACCCGCGCGGCTTGTCCATATCGGACGCGACCTTTGCGAGGAATTTGTTCGGCGCCAAGCCGATCGACACGGTGATCCCGAGCGCCGCTTCGATGTCTGCGGCAAGGCGGGCGAGCATGAGCGCCGGCGGCGCGCCCCAGAGCCGCTCGGTGCCGCTCAAATCCAGGAACGCCTCATCGAGGGAGAGCGGTTCGACCAGCGGGGTCAGCGCCTCCATGCGCGCGCGGATTTCGCGGGACACCTCGGCATAAACCTCCATACGCGGGCGGACGATCGCCGCGTCGGGGCAAAGCTTCAATGCCTTGAACATCGGCATGGCCGAGCGCACGCCCGCGATCCGCGCGATGTAACAGCAGGTGGTCACGACCCCGCGGCGCCCCCCGCCGACGATGAGCGGGCGGTCGGCGAGCTCGGGCGCATCGCGCTTCTCGACCGCCGCATAGAACGCGTCGCAGTCCAGATGGGCAATCGAAAGCGCCCCGAGCGCCTTATGGACCACCAGCCGCGGGCGCCCGCAGGCGGGGCATCGCGGTCCGGGCGCATCGGCATGCCAAGCAAAGCAGTCGCGGCAAAGCGCGGGCATGGCTGTCTCCGGGTGTGGTGCGGAGATCATAGCCCATTCCGGCGCGCGCGGTCACCGGTTTCGAGAGCGAGGTCTCGGCTCAGGCGGCGATTTCGGCCAAGACCGCTTCTGCGGCGGCCCGTGGATCGGCCGCGGCCCAAATCGGGCGCCCGACGACGATGTGATCGGCGCCGGCGGAGATCGCGTCGGCCGGCGAACCCGTCCGTTTCTGGTCATGGGACGCGTCGCCCGAAGGCCGGATACCCGGTGTCACGATCAAACGTTCCTGGGCTTCCGGCAGGTTTCGGATCGCGGCAACTTCGTCCGTCGAGGCGATGACCCCGTCCGCCCCGGCCAGCAGCGCACGCCGCGCCCGCTCCACCGCAACGTCGTTCACCGACCCCTCGACCAGCATCATTCGGTCGAGATCCTCGCGGTCGAGGGAGGTCAGCACACTGACCGCAAGGATCCGCATGGGCGCCCGTCCGCGGCCCCGGATTGCGGCCTCGACCACATGCGGATCGCCGTGGACGGTCAGGTAGTCCAGGTCAAACTGTGCGAGGCCCCGGACCGCCGCCTCAACTGTCGCGCCTATGTCGTAGAGCTTGAGGTCGAGGAACACGCGCTTGCCCTCGTCCTTAAGCGCCAGCGCCAAGGCGAGACCGCCGCCTGTCAGCATGCCAAGACCGATTTTGTAAAAACTGACCAGAGAACCGAGTCGCGTGGCGAGCGCCTCGCCCTCGACCGCGTTGGGCAAATCGAGGGCGACGATCAATCGATCCCGCGCTGGCGGCGCATTCGAATAGGGCACCGCTTTCCTCCGAAAACCACCGCGTTCTGCACACTGCCAGCGAATTTCCAACGCTCTGCCATGCGCCTTGATCTGCTTCAAGGTCTCGCGGCGGCGGTGCTGGGAAAAAAACGCGGGGTGGCACTCTAAGACCGGAATGAGCGCAAAGGAGCGAGGCAATGAAATACGGAAGATTGAGGGCAATTGTGGCCGCGGTCGCTGCGGCCGCGGCCAGCGGCGCCAGCGCGGAGGGCGTCGTGGCACCGGGCTCGGTCGTCATGAGTGAGGACGGGCTGGTGGCCGCGCCGCTGACGTCGACCCCCGGCGACGGATATCGCGCGGTGCAAGCGTTCATCGATGCGGACAAGGGAAATTGCGTTGCTTGCCACCACAATGCCGATGTGGAGGGCACGGGCCAGTCGGGCGATGTGGGTCCTGTGCTGACCTTAATCGGTGACAAGAACGCCGAAGCCAAGCTTCGCGCGATCTTGGTCGATGCACCGGCCGTCTTCGGCGAGGAAACGGCGATGCCGGCATACTACGTGGCCGATGACGTTGGGGAGACGATCCTCGATGCGCAGGAGATCGAGGATATCGTCGCGTATCTCCTGGAATTGCACCGATATCTCGACTGATCGATGGCGCGCCGGAGATTGATGGGCGAGGCGCGGCGAGGTCGATCTGCGGCCGAACCTGAAAGCTGCCCGCCGGACCCGGCGTGACCTCGAGACGGGGGGCGAAGCCCGCATAAGGATCGCTCAAGAGGGGGGCGAACCGGCTTGTAAGCGCGGCCTCGCGCCCGAGCGCCCCTGCCCGGCGACACCGAGCCTTTGCCGGGCGCTCGAGATCGGCGCAGACTGTGTCGAGGGCTCTGCGCCACGGCCGTTGGGCTTGGCGCAGACGGGACCGGAGCGTCTCGGGCAAAGCGGGGTGCGAGAGCATCGCCTCGATCCGATGAAGCGCTGCTTCGGCTTCCGCGCGAACGCACGCGGTGGCGCCGGCCGGCGTCGCCCCATGGCCGCATGCGGACGCAGCGCTGGCATCCCAGGGAAAAACCGACACGAGTGCGACGAGCGCGGCTGCGCGGACGATGGCAAGGATGCGCATGGGCGGGCTCTCCGTTGAATGCCCGCCTCTAGACCACGCAAAGACTTAATTTCGCGTTCAGAACGGAAATCGATCGGAGCATGCCTGGCCAAGTGCCACGCGATCTTCGCGGGCCGCCGCGTCCGGCTGCGCACCGCTTGGCTCGCCGCAGGCTCGCGGCGGGTTCAAGGGCCGGCACCGCTTGGCGAGCCTCGGAGCGGCTGCGGCCTCGCCTCCTCGGACCCGACCGCCAAGGCCGGTGGCAGCGAACCCCGGTCCTCCGCCCACGACAAGGTCCGACGCACCCCGCGACGGCAGCCCAACGCCTGCCCGGCCAAGCGGTGCGGTCCTTGGATCTCCGCCGCGCGACCAGCGCTAGCCAAGGCGTGCGAGGCCGGACGCGGCGGCTCCGCCAAGCGGTGCGATCCCTGGACCCGCCGCGCGACCAGCGCGGGCCAAGCGGTGCGAGACCGGACGCGGCGGCCTGCGATGTCCTGTCCAATCCCCGCAACCGACGCGAAAATGCCGCTCCGGTATTGCAGCTTTGTGACACTCCGCCCAAATGCCCTCCGACAGCGGTGCGGGCCGACCGGACGCACTGGGCCACAGGCGGCGCTGCGCGGGCTTTCCCGGACGCACGGCTCCGCGCTCGCGAAAAGGACACCGCATGGATTTCGAGAAACTCACCGAGCGGAGCAAGGGGCTGCTGCAATCTGCCCAGACCATCGCGCTCCGCGAGGGTCACCAACGTCTGACCCCCGAGCATTTGCTGAAGGCGCTCCTCGACGACGCAGACGGCTTTTCCGCCCGTTTGATCGCCGCTGCCGGCGGCGATGCCCAGACCGCCCGCCAAGGCGCCGACGCGGCGGTGGCGCGGCTGCCGAAGGTCTCAGGCGGCGACGGACAGATCTACCTCGACCCAGCCCTCGCGCGGTTGCTCGACGAGGCCGTCCGGATCGCCGAGAAATCCGGCGACAGCTTCGTCTCGGCCGAGCGGCTCCTGACCGCCCTTGCGCTCGCTCGGGGGACCGAGGCGGGCAAGGCGCTCGAGGCGGCCGGGCTCCGGGCCCAGGCGCTAGAGCAGGCGATCGCCGAGATCCGTAAGGGTCGGACCGCCGACAGCCCGGCCGCCGAGGGATCCTACGACGCGCTCGAGCGCTATGCGACAGACCTCACCGAGCGCGCCCGCGACGGTCGCATCGATCCGGTGATCGGCCGCGACGAAGAAATCCGCCGCACGGTCCAGGTCCTGTCGCGACGCACCAAGAACAACCCGGTGCTCATCGGCGAGCCCGGCGTCGGGAAAACCGCGATTGCCGAGGGTCTGGCGATCCGCATCGTGAACGGCGATGTGCCCGAGTCGCTGCGGGACAAGCGGCTGATGGCTCTCGACATGGGCGCGCTGATCGCGGGCGCGAAGTATCGCGGCGAATTCGAAGAGCGCCTCAAAGCGGTGCTGTCGGATATTCAAGCGGCGGCTGGCGGCGTGGTTCTTTTTATCGACGAGATGCACACCCTCGTCGGTGCCGGCAAGGCGGACGGTGCGATGGACGCCTCGAACCTCCTGAAACCCGCGCTTGCCCGCGGTGAGTTGCATTGTGTCGGCGCGACCACCCTCGACGAGTACCGGAAGCACGTGGAGAAAGACGCGGCCCTCGCCCGGCGCTTTCAGCCGGTCTTCGTTTCCGAGCCCACGGTCGAGGACGCGATCTCGATCCTCCGCGGCATCAAGGAAAAATACGAGGTTCACCACGGCGTGCGCATCACCGACGGCGCGCTGGTGGCGGCGGCCCAGCTGTCGAACCGATACATCACCGACCGGTTCTTGCCGGACAAGGCGATTGACTTGATGGACGAAGCGGCGTCGCGGCTGCGCATGGAGGTCGACTCGAAACCCGAAGAACTCGACGCCCTCGACCGCGACATCATCCAGAAAAAAATCGAGGCCGAAGCGCTCAAGAAAGAGACCGACCGGGCCTCGAAGGACCGGCTCGACAAGCTCGAAGAAGAACTCGCCGGGCTTGAAGAAGAGGCCGCCCGTCTGACCGCCCGGTGGCAGGGCGAGAAGGCCAAACTCGGGCAAGCGCGCGATCTCAAAGAGCAGCTCGACGAGGCCCGCTCGCATCTCGATGTGGCCAAGCGCCAGGGCGATCTCGCCCGCGCGGGGGAACTTGCCTACGGCGTGATCCCGGAGCTCGAGCGGCGTCTCGGCGACGCCGAGGCGGCGGAGGGCGGCGATCTGATGGTCGAGGAGGCGGTGACGCCCGAGCATGTGGCGGGTGTGGTGAGCCGCTGGACAGGCATCCCGGTGGACAAAATGCTCGAGGGCGAGCGCGAGAAGCTTCTGGCGATGGAGGACGCGCTCGGGGCCCGGGTCGTCGGGCAGACGACAGCGCTCCGGGCAGTGGCGAACGCGGTTCGGCGCGCACGCGCTGGGCTCTCGGATCCGAACCGGCCGATGGGCTCGTTCCTGTTCCTCGGGCCGACGGGCGTCGGCAAGACCGAACTCACCAACGCGCTTGCCGAGTTCCTCTTCGATGACGATCAGGCCATGGTCCGCATCGACATGTCGGAATTCATGGAGAAACACGCGGTCGCCCGGCTGATCGGCGCCCCGCCCGGCTATGTGGGCTATGAGGAAGGCGGTGTGCTGACCGAGGCCGTGCGGCGCCGGCCCTATCAGGTGCTGCTCTTCGACGAGGTCGAGAAGGCGCATGCGGACGTCTTCAACGTGCTTCTCCAAGTGCTCGACGAGGGGCGTCTCACGGACGGGCAGGGGCGCACGGTCGACTTCCGGAACACGCTCATCATTCTCACCTCTAACCTCGGCTCCGAGTTCCTCTCGGCGCTGCCCGAGGGGGCACGGGCGCAGGCGGCTGAGCCGCAGGTCATGGAGGTCGTGCGGGCGTCCTTTAGGCCCGAATTTCTCAACCGCCTCGACGAGATCATTCTGTTCGACCGGCTCGGACGCGAGCAAATGGCGGCGATCGTCGAGATCCAGCTCGGCCAACTGGAGGGGCGGCTTGCGGCGCGGAAGATCGCGCTCGATCTGGATGCGGACGCCCGCGGCTGGCTCACCGAGAAGGGCTATGACCCGGTCTATGGCGCCAGGCCGCTCAACCGGGTGATCCAGAAGTCACTGACCGATCCGCTGGCCGAACTGGTGCTCGCCGGGCGGCTGAGGGAAGGCGAGCGGATCGAGATCAGCGCAGGGCCCGAGGGACTGAAGCTCGGCGACTACACCGTGCCGGGCGAGCGGGACCGCGGCGCCACGGTGCACTGACGCAGGCGGCCGGCCCCGCAGGGCCGGCCGATCCCTCAGCGGTGGCTGAAGGCGAGGTT
>JBHJGX010000065.1:0-10569 GCA_050331395.1 Paracoccaceae bacterium | reverse complement strand
GGTGAGCTCACCCATTCGGGCTTCGGTTCGGCGGCCGAGAAGAGAGCGTGACTGCGCTCGCGCCCCGCCCGACCGTGCCGATGGGGGGCACCGCGGGCTGCGGCCGGGCGCCGGAGACGGCCCGGGTGGGCGGGGCCCGGTCGGGCGGGGCGCGAGCGGCACGGACAGCCTTCTGAAAGAACGCGCATAGATCCGCCCCGTCACCGCTCCCGCTCGCGTGATCGGCGCTGGGCATCCGCCATCGCTGCCGTCATCTTGAGACGTCACGCGATGGAGGACGCCATGCCAGGACCGCTCGCGGGGATCCGCATCCTCGACCTGACCTCGATGATTTCGGGGCCCTTTGCCACGCTCACCCTCGCCGATCAGGGCGCCGAGGTGATCAAGATCGAGCGTCCGGACGGCGGCGACCATGCCCGCAAGGTTTCGGGCCGCAGGGGCGGGTTCTCGGCCTCGTTTCTCCAGAACAACCGGAACAAGCGATCGGTCGCCCTCGATCTCAAGCGCCCCGAGGCCGTCGAGGCCGCGCTCCGACTTGCCGAGCGCGTGGATGTGGTGGTGCAGAATTTCCGTCCCGGCGTGGCCGAGCGCATGGGTCTCGGCGAGGCGGCGGTCCGGTCGCGGAACCGCTCGGTCGTCTATTGCTCGATCTCGGGCTTCGGCGACGGGGGGCCATATGTGCACAAGCCGGTTTACGATCCGCTCATTCAGGCGCTGTCGGGCCTCGCGACCGTGCAGGGGGGCTCGGACGACATCCGGCCGCGGCTCGTGCGCACGATCCTGCCGGACAAGCTGACCGGCCTTCAGGCGGCGCAGGCGATCACCGCCGCGCTCCTCGCCCGCGCGCGCACCGGCGAGGGCAGCCATGTCCGCCTGTCGATGCTCGACACGGTCGTGGCGTTTCTCTTCGCTTCGGATATGAGCGGGCACACCTTCGTGGGCGATGAGGTGCCGGATGTGCGGGCGCAGAGTTTCGTCGAGCTGATTTATGCCTCTAAGGACGGGTATCTCGCGGTCTCGGCCTATGCGGACCGGGATTGGCAGGGCCTGGCCCGGGCCCTCGCGCGGCCCGACTGGCTCGAGGATCCGCGGTTCGCGACCGTGGTCGGACGCGAGGAGAACAAGACGGCGCGGCTCGAACTGACCCAGGCGGAACTCGCGCGATACACGACCGAAGAGTGTCTGCGCCGGCTCGAAGCCGAGGACGTGCCCTGTGCCCCGGTGCTGACCCGCGCCGAGATGCTCCGTCACCCGCAGATCGCCGCGAACCGTCTGGTCGTCCAGGTGGAGCATCCCGATGCGGGTCCGATCCGCCAGTCGCGCCCGCCCGCGCGGTTCTCGGACGAAGATTTCGCCCCGCCCCGCCCGGCCGAGCGTCTCGGCGCCTCGACGGCTGCGGTTCTTGCCGAGGCAGGGTACCCGCCCGAGGAGATCGCCCGGCTCGTCGATGCCGGGGCCGCGACCGCACCGCGGGAGGCGGCGGAATGATCGAGTTTTATTACGCGCCGACGCCGAACGGCTGGAAGATCGCGATAATGCTCGAGGAGACGGGGCTCGCCTACGAGACCCGTCTGATGCGGCTTTCGGCGGGCGAGCAGTTCGCGCCCGAGTTCCTCCGGCTCTCACCGAATGCCCGGATGCCGGCGATCCTCGACCGCGATCCGCCGCCCACTTACGGACCCGAGCCGGTTGGCGTCTTCGAGTCGGGCGCGATCCTTCTTTATCTTGCGGAGAAGACCGGGCGGTTCGCTCCGCCCGAGGCGGATCGCCGGGCGCGGAAAGAGCTCAGCGAATGGCTCTTTTGGCAGGTTGGCAATCAAGGGCCGATGGGCGGGCAGCTCAGTCATTTCGTCAATTACGCGCCGGCCGGCCAGGACTATGGCCAAGCGCGGTATCTGGGCGAATACGAGCGGACGCTTGCGGTGCTCGAACGTCGCCTCGAGGGGCGCGACTACATCCTCGGGGCAGAGTATTCGATCGCGGATATGATCGCCTTTCCGTGGGCCTTCATCGCGAAGCCGCTCGGCTCGTCGCTCGACCCGTTTCCTCGGGTGGCCGAGTGGCGCGCCCGGATCAAAGAGCGCTCCGCCGTCCGCCGGGCCATCGATTTGCATAAAGACGCGCAGAACCGCGGGCCCGACATGCAGACGGCGGAGACCAACACGCTCCTCTACAACCAATCCGCCCGCCACATCCTCGAACGCTGAGCGCCAAGTCAAAGCAGCGTGCGCGGCTCCTCGACGGCGACGGCGCGGACGGTATCGGGGCCGAGCTCGGACCAGGCGGCGTCGGTCGCGAGGACCACCATGCTTGCCGGGCGCAGCGGACGTGCCGCCTCCGGAGCGAGCCGGGCGACGACTTCCTCCATGGTGGGATTATGCCCGACGAGGAGCACGCTTGCCGCGGCCTCGGGCTGGCTGCGCAGGCGATCCATGACACCGCGCGCCGGGCCGAGATAGAGATCCGGATCGGCCTCTCCCTCGGGCGCCGCCGGCAGACAGGCCCGCATTCGCCCATAGGTCTCGCGGGTCCGCCGGCTGTCCGACATCAACACCGCATCGAGCGGCCGCGTCTCGAGGACTTCGGCAAGATAGGCCCCCATCAGCGTCGCCGCCAGCCGGCCCCGGCGCGAGAGCGGGCGCGCATGGTCGCCGCCCGCGGCCTCGGGGACCGCCTCGGCATGGCGCATCAAAACCAGAAGACGCATCGGCTCACTCCTTAACCGCCCGCGGCAGGGAGCACCGCATTCCGGTAACCCAAGAACATGTCCTCCTTAACCGTCCGGTCGTGGAACAGAAAGATCAGCTCGTCCGGATCGGTCCGCGCGACGAACTCGGTCAGGAGCCGCCGAAGGTCCGCCCCCCAGACCTCGTTCGCGAACGCGAACACCGTCTCGTCAAAGGCGACCGCGATATGCCGATCGAGATAGGTCGCAAAGGAGTTGCCGATAATGAGCGCGCGGCCGCGGCCCGTGGAATGCGGCGCACGCCAGACCCGGATGAGGGGCAGTTCGGGATATGCGACGGACAGCGCGGCGCTCCGCCTCTGGTCGTAACGGGGGCGCCGGTCGCCGTATTGCGGGACCAGGCGGACGATCTCGCGGCGATAGCCGAAGACGTTGGCGAGGTCCGCCGCGCGATAGTCGGGCGGGATCGGTACGCTGCCGGGCGGAAAGGCGCCCGGAAAGAGGGCATCGAGATGCGCCCAAGCGGCAAAATGCGCCGCCGCTCCGACGGCATGGAAATTCTCGGGAGGGTAGAAATGCGGACGGTCGCGCTCGGCTTTCATCAGACGAAGCGGATATGTGGCGATGATCCCGTCCGCGGCGAGCGCGGCGGTCCAGGCGCCCATCTCGGCATTCTCGACCGAGGCGCGGAGACAATTCTGCCGAAGACCGAAGGGGACGCTCTCGGGCAGTCGGTCGTGATAAAGGACGGGTTTCGACGGCACCGTCAGAAAACTGACGCGCCGACCGTCGCGGGCGAGCGCGCCGGCCAGGCGACGGGTCGCGTTGGTCAGCCGGGGCACCCAGAGATGCGCGTCGTCGGGATTTCGACACGCAAAGCGGATCGCTGAGAACTGACGACCGTCCACTGGATTGTTGTCGGTGAGAAAAACGAACTCACCGTTGCGCACCACCGTCTCCGCGCCCGGGTCGCCGAGGACGTCATGGCGGATCCGGGTCAGGGCCTCGGAGGCCGAGAGCATACCGAGGCTGCGGTCGGTGAGCGCGGCGATCGCTTGTCGGACGGCGCCCTGCGGATCGGCGACGGCCTCGGCGAAGGTCGGGACCTCGGCAAGCGGGCGGTTCAGCCGCCGCGCTCTTTCCTCGACATCGGTGAGAGCCGCGCCCAGGATCACCGGGGCCGCCAGGATCGCGGCCGCGGCACCGAGAAGCAGTCGAACCAGGAGGGGTTGCGCGAGGCTTAGCATCTCAGAACCGGAAGTAGATGAAGGGGCTATAGCTGCCCGCGAGGAGTTTTGCGCTCGATAGCGCGATGAGCGCAATCCAGAGAACGAGCCCCATGGCCACGGGACCTGGCCGCAGCGGCTCGGGCCAGGGGCCATAGCGCGGCAACGCGACGGCGCCGGCGATCCCCCGCCCGATCCAAGGCCCGGCAAAGGCCGCGGCGGCGAAGAGCGTCATCGCCCCCTCGGTCGACAGATGCGCCGCCGGCACGACCGGACCGTCGAGCCTCAGAAAGGCCGCGTAGACCCCGCCCGCATGGCCGAGATCCTCGGCGCGGAAGAGCACCCAGCCCGCCATCACGACGACCAGCGTGACCCCATGCGCAAGCCCCGCCGGCGCCCGCTCCAGCAGGCGGCCGAGCCCAATTCGCTCGAGGATCAGGAACGCCCCGTGAAAAGCACCCCAAAGCACAAAGGTCCACGCGGCTCCGTGCCAGAGACCCGTCGCCAGGAAGACGATGGCGAGATTGCGGTAGGTCCGCCAGGCGCCGTGCCGATTTCCCCCGAGTGGGATATAGAGATAGTCGCGGAACCAGCTCGACAGCGACATGTGCCAGCGCCGCCAGAACTCGGTGACGCTCCGCGCGACATAGGGAAAGTCGAAATTCTGCGGAAACCGGAAGCCGAGAACGAGACCGAGGCCGATGGCCATACTCGAATACCCGGCGAAATCGAAATAGATTTGAGCGGTATAAGCGAGCGTCCCGAGGAGGGCCGTGTCGGCCCGCAATTGGGCCGGGTTCTCGGCAAAGACCGCATCGGCGATCGGCGCCACCCCATCGGCAATCAACACCTTCATCGCGAGGCCGGTCGCGAAGAAGGCAAGCCCGTAATAGAGGTGCCGGAGATCGACGCTACGGGCGTGGAGCGCCTTGGCCACGCTCTCGAACCGGACGATGGGTCCGGCGATCAACTGCGGGAACATCGCGATATAGGTGCCGAGGCGAAGCGTGGAGCGCTCGGCCGCGACCGTGCCGCGGTGGATGTCGACCAGATAGGAGATCGCCTGGAACGTGAAGAAGGAGATCCCGAGCGGCAGGTGGATCGCGGCAGCACCGGCGCCGATCCCGCTCTCGGGGTCGAAACCGAAGACGTCAGTTGTCAGAAACCCCGCATATTTGAACCAGCCGAGCAGGCCGAGATTGAGGGCGAGCCCGAGGCCGAGCCAGCGCGTTCGCGCTTGGCCTTCCGAGCCGGCGATCTGGCGTCCGATCCCCGCATTGAGTGCGATCGAGACGAGCAACACGGCGAGGAAGACGCCCTCCCCCGTCGCATAGAAGACGAGGCTCGCCGCCAGCAGGATCGCGTTCGCGGCACGCCCGCCGACCGCGTAGACCACAAGAAAGACGGGAAGGAACACGAAGAGAAAATCGAGACTGGAGAAGACCACAGCGCCCCCGGAGGCCGGCTGCCCCCGTCAGCGATCCCGGCGGCGTCATGTGGCCTAGGGAGGGGGCGGGGCACTGTCAATTGTGTCCTTCGCCCCGGTCGCGCCCGAGCCGGCCACTTGCAGGGCGGGGTGTCCGGGACCAATTACAATTATATCCGTGTAGGAGACGACGCTGATTTCGCTTCGATCAATCCTGACGTCGATCGTCCTCCTGGCGGGGCTTTTGCCAATCGCCTGGCAAGTACTGCCGGGCCTCCGCGGCGAAAGATCGACGCTTGCGCTTGCAACCCCGGAGGGTGCGGTCCGCGCCGACGCGATCCCCGTCTTCGCGCCGGGATCCGGGGTCGCGGATCTCGTCCGGATCGGAACGGCGCGCCCCGCCGACGGGGGATATGCGGTCGGACTTTTTGACGGCGCCCCGGTCGCGCCGGACCTGGGCACAGCGCTCCATTTGCCGCGGGATCTGCGGCTCGTCTGGCTCGGCCGCCGGGGCGAGATCGGCGGGCAGATCGAAAGCGGTCTCGACCGGTTCGGCGGCGCGGTCCGGGATCTTACGAGCGAGATCGCGGGCCATCCGCATTTTGCCGCGGCCTATCTGCCCCGCCTCCAGCGCGGCCTCGACCGGCTCGCCCGTGCTGCCGAAGACCCCGATGCGCGCCGGGCCGCCGCCGACGCCGCCCGCCGCCTCGTTGCCGAGCGCCACCTGCCCGCCCTCAGGATCGTGCTCCGGGACGCCGTCACCGAGGTCGTGACCCACCGCCTCGAAGGTTGGTGGGATGGCATCGCGGGGGTTTTCGTGAACACCGGCCCGCCCAAGATCGATCCGGGCGGCGTCATTGATGTGGCGCTTGCCGACCCGCGGACCAAGGCGACCGCGCGCCGGATGCTCGGCGATTTCGCCCGCGACGCGGCCGTGTCGGGCTATGGCGCCGGGCTCGCGGGCCGCCTGGCTGTCCTTATGCCGCAAGACCCGGAGATGCGCCGGCTCGCCCGTGAAATCACAGACGACCCGGCCTTCGCCCCGGCATTCGCTCGCTTCGCGTCCGAGATCGAAGGGACCGTTCGCAGCCTCGCCGCGGCGCTTTTCCTCACCGAGGACGGCGGGGCGGTGCATCCGCTTGCAGCGGTCGCGCTCCGCGGCTTGATCCGCCCGGACGATCCCGGTGTCCTCTTGCTGTCGGCAGAAGACGCCCCGCTCGCCGCCGCCCTCGCCCCCCGCGCATGGGCGCGCTATCCGGTCGTGCCCGCCCCGTGACGGCGCCGGCCCTTCTGGCCCTCGAAGGGCTGTCGCTCCGCCGGCCCGACGGGGTCGAGGTGCTCGCGGAGACTGCCCTCGACCTTCGAGCGGGGGAAATCGTTCTTTTGTGCGGGCCGTCGGGCGTCGGGAAATCGGCGCTCTTGAAGACGCTCGCGGGCGTGTCCCCCGATGGCTGGCGGGCGACCGGCCGGACGGGCGACGCCCTCCTCGGGTCCCGTGCCCTCGGCACCCTCGTTTTCCAGAACTTCGTCCTTTTCGAAGACCTGACCGCGCGACAAAACCTTGAGATCGTGCGCGACCATGCGGGCCCGATCCCCGAGCAGGCGCGCGCGGCCGCCGAGGCACTCATCGCGCCCTTTGCCGACGGACGCCCGCAGACGCTCTCGGGCGGGCAACGCCAAAAGACGGCGATCGCCCGGGCGCTGGCGACGGGGCGGCGGCTCCTGCTGCTCGACGAGCCGAATTCGGGCCTCGACCCGGACGCCGAGCGCGCGTTGATGGCGATGCTGCGCCGATTGGCCGACGAACTGGGCCTCGGCATCCTCATCGTCGCCCACCATACCGAGGCGCTCATGCCCGCGGCCGACCGGGTTCTGTGGTTCGATCCGGGCACGCGCGCGCTCTGCCCTTTGCCGAACGACGGGCAAGCCCTCGAGGCTGCCCGGGCTGGACGCCCGCCAGCTTCGCTCGGCCGCCCGCCGCCCGGCCCGACGACGCCGATCCCCCCGCGGCCCGCACGGATCCGGGCCCGGTGGCTCGGCTGGCATCTCGGCCGCGACCTCTGGCTCCACGGTCTCGCGCCGGAGATGTTGCTCTACATGGCCGTCGCCTCCCTCGTGATCGGCTTCACGGGGACGTGGTTTGCGCTCCGCAACCTGCCGCTCGAGAGCTACCTGCTTCCCGTGTTGGGCGAGGACCTGCTCCGGAACATCGGCTTTGCGACCGTCCGGATCATCGTGCCGCTCTTGGTCGCCGTCCTGATTGCCGGGCGCTCGAGCGCCGTAATCGCCGCGCGTTTTGCCGAGGCGCGCTATTCCGGGCAAATCGCGGCGATGCGAAACGCCGGCGTGCCCTTTGGCGTCTACTGGATCGGCGCGACGGGGGTGGCGCTCGTCACGATCTCCTGCCTGCTCAGCGGCGCAGTTCTCCTCGGGGCGAGCTACGCCTCGCTGCAGACATTCTTGCTCGCGGGCGGCGCAGTCGGGCCAGACCCGCCGCCGGCCGATCTTTGGCGCGAAGCGTTCTGGTCGCGCCTGCTCGATGCCGAATGGCGGACGACTGCGGCTTTCCTGATGCTCAAGGCCGTCGGCTCGGGCGCGCTCACCGCTGCCGTGGCGATCGGCGTCGGGCTCCGTCGGCTCGAGAGCGCGTTCGACATCCGTCGCGCCGTCACCTTGGCGATTTCCGGAAGCACATGTGCGGTGCTCCTCTTTCACACCCTGGTTGCGGTCTTCGAATTCGGCTGAGACGCGCCCTGGGGCTGGCGCGCGCGTGAGCCGTGTGGCATTGCCGCGCCCGCGCAACTCGCCTATCTATCTCTCAGTAGAGACAATCAGGAGATCCCCATGCGCATCAACGCCGATTTTTCCGCTCGCGTCATGCTCCATGCCGACGAGATCGACTGGCTCCCTTCGCCCATGCCAGGCGTCGACCGCCGGCCCCTCGACAGGATCGGCGACGAAATCGCGCGCGCCACGACCATCGTCCGCTTTGCGCCCGAGAGCGAGTTCTCAGCCCACACGCACGGCGGCGGCGAGGAATTCATCGTGCTCGACGGCGTTTTCGAAGACGAACACGGCGCGTTCCCGGCCGGATCTTATATCCGCAACCCGCCGACCTCGCGTCACACGCCGGCGAGCGGGCCGGGCTGCACGATCTTTGTCAAACTCTGGCAGATGGATCCGGCAGACCGTACGCATGTGCGCCTCGATATGGGCAAGATGGGCAGCGTCGCGGATCCGGAGCGCCCGGGCGTGACCGTGACACCGCTCTTTGCGGATGGGCGCGAGGCGGTCCGGCTCGAGCGTCACGCGGCGGGGGCGGTCACGCGCTTTCGGGCCGAGGGCGGTGCCGAGATCCTGGTGCTCGACGGGACGGCACGGGAGACGGGCGATCCGCTCCGGGCGCAGTCCTGGGTGCGGATCCCGGATGGTGGCGCGGTCGATTTAACGGCGGGGCCCGAGGGGGCGACGCTCTGGATCAAGACGGGGCATCTCGCGAATGTGACCGCGCCCGGCTCAGGGTGAGGCCGTCGTGGCCAGCGGCCTTTCGCTTGACGACCACTGCAGCTCCGCGGTACCCGAGACAAAGCGCGGGTATGGTGTAATGGTAGCGCCCCAGCCTTCCAAGCTGGTCGTGCGGGTTCGATTCCCGCTACCCGCTCCAACGACACGTGCCCGCCAGACGCCCTCGTGACACTAAAACGGTATGGCGCGGGGCCCTCTGCCCGCAGTGTTTGGTTTTTTTGGCTCCGGCGGTAGGATTCGAACCTACGACCAGCGGATTAACAGTCCGATGCTCTACCACTGAGCTACGCCGGATGAGCCGTGAGCGAGCCAAATCCCTCGCCCGACATCCTCCTATCGCTGCGCGCCGGAGAGATCATTGGCCGATCCGGCGATCGCGAAGCTCCGGCGCCGCCCCACGTCCGCGCCGACGATCGGCCCGCACCCCTCTCTATTGCGCAGCGAGAGGCTTCTCTCCGCCATACTCGCGCGTCGCTTCGAGGGCGGCCTGGGCGACCATGCGCCCCAACACCGACAGGCGGTCGCGGGGAATGCGCGCCGAGGGCCCCGATACGGAGATTGCCGCGACGGGCTGTCCCGTCTCGTCGAACACCGGCGATGCTACGCAGCGCAGCCCAAGCGCGTGTTCTTCGTCGTCGACCGCATAACCGAGCGCCCGCACGTCCTCGAGCGTGCGTTCGAGTTGGTCCCGTCGCGTGATCGTCGTCTCGGTGATCGCGGTGAGGACCTGGCGCGGCAACAACTTGGCCCGGCGCGCTGGATCCACATGGGCAAGCAACGCTTTGCCAGCCGCAGACGAGTGCAGCATCACCCGGCCGCCGACCCCGGTGATCGCCCGCATGGCGTGGCGCGATTCGATTTGTCCGATGCAAACGGTCTCGCCATCGCTCTCGACGAAAAGGTTCGTCGTTTCGCCGGACATCTCCATCAGGCGCACGAGAAAGGGACGGGTCAACGACAGCTTGTCTCGCGACCGGGCGAAAGCCGCACCCACGAAGAACGCGGCCACGCCAATGCGCCACGCGCCGCCCTGAGGATCCGGACGGACGAAGCGCTCGGCTTCGAGCGTCGTCAACAGCCGATGCGTCGTCGATGGCGGCAGGTTTGCGGCCTCCGACAACTCGGTAAGGGACAGTCCGTCGGCATTCTCCGCCAAATGCCGCAAGAGCGTGAGGGCCCGCGTCAGCGAGCGTACCTGGCCAGAACTCCGCGTTTTCTCGTCGCTCATCATTTGTCCCACGGCTGTTACAAGACATGGATCAGAACTAGGCCGGTGTGCTATCTGTCCAACGCTTCCACCTCGCCAAGCGGCGCAATGACGCGTTTCCGCAACAAAATCTTGTGTGATTTCGCCGCAGTTAAAAATTCGTGTGAGTGGGAAAGATTATGCGACAGCCGCGGGAGTGTGCACAGAAGGACTGTGACGCGATTTTGTATCTTTGAGTTGACACTTTAGTCCGTCAAATTTTCTCTACAGTGGTCGGCGTTGTTCGGCTTAACCCACTGTTAACTGCCGACCCGCTACACGGTCATGGTCAGCCGGTCGGCAGGGCCCGGGTCGCGGATCACCCCCCGTTCTCACCCCTTCCCGGTCATCGTCCGAATGGCACCCCCAGCGTCCGTCCGGGACTCGCCGCCCCAGCATCCCCCCAATCAGGGACCAACATAACCAGGGAAAATGCACCATTTAGCACCCACACCACCCC
>JBHJGX010000064.1:0-7703 GCA_050331395.1 Paracoccaceae bacterium | reverse complement strand
CGACCGGCGGCGCGGCGAATGGCGGCGCCGGCGGGCCCGCGGGCGGCACGGCGTCGTCACCGGCAAGGGCGATCTCCGGGCCCCGATCGGCGGCCGGAGGGAACGCCCCGGGCGGCGCGGTCTTGATCGGCGGAACGAGCCTCGGCCGACCGCCGGCGAGCGCTGTCGAGGACGGAGGCCGCGCGAGTGCGCCGGCACGGCCGAAGACCGGACGGCCCCCGAGCGTCGGATCGGTGGCGGGCCGCTCCGGACGGATCCGCGGCGGGGACGGACCGTCGATCCGGGTGACGAGCGTGAGCGGCGGGTCGAGCGCGGGCTCGGGCTGGGCAGAGGCCCCGGCGTCGACCTCGGCCTCGGCGATCCGGGGCTTCCGTCGTTTGGCCGCGGACAGGGCGGCGGGCGGTTCCGGACGGGCCCCCGGATCGCTCCGGCGGCGCGCGGGCATCAGCGCCTCGGGCGAGGCGAGATCCGCATCCGGTCGCACGGTGATGATCGCGAAATAGGGGCCGAGCGGCAGGCTCGGCAGTCGCTCCGGGGCCGGCTTGACGATATCCCAGCCCCGTTTCGCGATGGCGGGGGCCTCGAACCGGCCGACGGGTGGCGCGGCGGGTGGCAGTGCCGACGGGTGCGGGGAGGACCCCGTCGCGACCGCAGGCACGGTGCTGGAGGGCACTGCGGGACCGGATCGGGGTGCGGGCTCCGGCGCCGAGGATCGGGGGATGGCGGCGATGCGAGGCGCCTCGGGACGGGCCGGACGCACCGGCGAGCCTTCCACCCTTGGCGCCTCAAGGATTGCGGTGGGCGGACGGATCGCCGCGCCCCGCACGGGCGGCGTGCCCCGGCGCGGCGCTGCCTCGCCGACCGCAACGCGCGGCAATGGCCCCGGCGCACCCGCGCGCACGGGCTCCGGCAGACCGGGCGCGGCGGTCTCGAGGTCGCTGGCCGAAGGTTCGCCCCTCTCCGCCGACGGCCCACCCTCAGGGACCGCCGGCGCCGCCTCGGCCAACATCCGAACGCGCAGCTCTTGCGCCGCATCGGTGAGCGGGATCGCGAGGACGGCAACCCATTGTCCGCTCGCATCGGCGCGGGCGCTGGCAACAACCCGGTCGCCGAGCACGATATCGACCTCTCGGCCGGGACGGGCGCGGCCGGCGATCACGGTGCTGCCATCGGGCTCGACGCGCAGGATATCGATCTCGGGCGCTCCTCGGTATGCGACGGGACCGGCCGGTGCGGCAGGGGACGGCGCCGGAGCAGGTGCGCCTTCGGCCGGCAAGACGGGCCCCGGGGTCGGTTCGTTCTCGGTCAAGACCGGCGTGGGCTCGAGAGCCGGTCGCGCCTCCTCGACCGGGCGGCGCGCGAGACCGGGGCCGCCGGGCGGCAGCGGCGCAGCGCCAAAACCCGACGGCAGGCCAAGCCCCGAAGGCGGGCGAGGGCTCTGTCGCGACAGGCCGCCCCCGATCTCTGCGCCCGCGACCGGATCGTCCTCGACACCCGCCCGGGGCGCGACGTTCAGCGCTCCACCGGGGCCCGCATCCGGCGGCGCGGGTGCACCGAAGCCCGGCGGGGCGCCCGAAGCCGTTGGCGGACCGGGCGCCGGCGGCCCGCGGCGAAGCCCGGTCTCTGCCCCCGGATCGAGCCGTCCGACAAAGATGTCGTCATCGGGAAGCCGTGGCGACCCGCGTCCCAGCGAGGCCGGCGCACCGGGGCCCTCGGGCGCCCTCACCGATGGCGGGCGTGCCGGAGCCGGCGCGGCCCCGCGGCCCACTGCAGGCGCGTCGGCGGCGCGATGGGGGCCGGATGCGGTCGCCAGACCCTGCGCTGCGCCTGCCGGCCGCGGAGCGCGGGCGCCTGGGGGCGAAAGATCCGCGGGCCGCGTTTCGACGGCCGTCTCCGGCGGCTCCGCCCCGCGCGCGGGCTCTGCCCTCGCATCTGCGGGCTCGGGCGCGACCGACACAGGCTGGGGCGTCCCGGGCGCATTCGGGTTGCTCGACCAGAGCGCATAGCCTAAGAGCGCGAGAAATCCCGCAGCGCCGGCCATGATCACGCCTTCCCGTCCCCTGCTCATCCGATCCCGAAGCTCCTCGCCCGGCCGCGCCCCAGACGGCGCGCCGGAACCCGTTTCGATCCCCCTCGGAGGACCGGGTCCGATCCGGCGCGGTCGCTCGTGAAGAGCATATGCGTCTATTGCGGCTCGCGCGAGGGTAGAAATCCCGCCCATAGGGCCGCAGCCGACGCGCTCGGGCGAGGGCTCGCCCGGGCCGGCATCCGGATGGTCTACGGTGCGGGCGACCTCGGCCTCATGGGCATCGCGGCGCGCGCGGCGATGGCCGAGGGCGGGAAGGTGACGGGCTTCATCCCGCGCCATCTCTTTGCCCTCGAAGTCGGCAAGCGCGATCTCGACCATCTGGTGATTACCGAGACCATGCATGAGCGCAAGACGCTGATGCTCGGCAATGCGGACGCCGTGGTCGCGCTGCCGGGCGGGCTCGGGACGCTGGACGAACTCATCGAGGTGCTCACTTGGTCGCACCTCGGCTTGCACAAAAAGCCGATGGCCCTCGTCAATCTCGAGGGCTATTGGGATCCGCTCCTTGGCCTCTTCGCCCGGATGGTCGAGGAGGGGTTCGCCGAGCACGCCACGGTTGCCCGTCTGATGGTGGTGCCCGACCCGGAGACTGCGATCAACCGCCTCTGCGACCGGATCGGCTGACCGCCGGACGCCGGCGCATGCAGCGTTTCCCCTTGGCGACGGCACAGACCGAACGGGCGCCGTGCAAGGTCTCCCCCGACGGCGCCCGGCCGGATCACGCCTTGGACAGACGCTCGGCCACGTTTTCCCAATTCACGAGATTGTTGAGAAAGTTCTCGAGATAGGCAGGCCGCTTGTTCCGGAAATCGATATAATAACTGTGTTCCCAGACATCACAGCCGAGAAGCGCCGTCTGCCCGAAGCAAAGCGGGTTCACCCCGTTCTCGGTCTTGGTGATCTTGAGTGCGCCGCCCTCGACCACAAGCCACGCCCAACCGGAGCCGAACTGACCAGCGCCGGCGGCGGCGAACGATTTCTTGAATTCGTCGACCGATCCGAAGGCGTCGGTGATCCGGGTCTCCAGTTCCGGCGGCATCTTGGTCCCGCCGGGCGCCATCATTTCCCAGAACTGCATATGGTTCCAGTGCTGGGAGGCGTTGTTGAAGATCCCCGACTGGGCGACGGCGCCCGCCTGGTAGGTGCCCGTGACGATGTCCTCGACGGACTTGCCGGCCCAGTCGGTGCCGTCGATCAGCTTGTTGCCGTTGTCCACATAGGCCTTGTGGTGGATGTCGTGGTGGTACTCGAGCGTCTCGCGCGACATGCCGCTCGCGGCCAGCGCATCGTGGGCGTAAGGCAGGTCGGGAAGTTCGAAAGCCATGGATCCCTCCGTCTTCGGGCTGTCTGGGGCTGCTGAGGCGCGGCGGACCCGCGCTCTCTCGCGGGTGATATATGGGGACCGCGCTCGGGCGAAAGGGAAACGTCGCGGCGAAGGGCCAGGTTCCGCTGCGGGGCCCGTGGCCTTGGGACCGGGCGCTAGAGCGCGACGAGAAGCGCCGCGACCCGGCGCTCTTCGGCCAGCATGACGTTGTAGGTGCGGCAGGCGGCGGGGGTCGCCATGGCCTCCACGCCGAGGCCCGCGGCTTCGAGCCGGCTGCGGAGATCGCCGGGCAGCGCGGCAATCTCGGCGCCGAGCCCGACGAGCACCACGTCGACCGTGCCCGCGATCTCGAGGACGGCCGTGATGGCGGCCGCATCGAGGGCCGCGCCCACGGTGGTGACCCCGTTGGGCCCGACGAGCACGTCACCGAGCACGGCCGTGCCGCCGATCCGAAACCCGCCCGCAGCATAGCTGTCGATGGGCGGCTGCCCGGGATAGGCGATTTCTCTCATTTTCATGCACATCGCTCCTGAGTCATGGGGCGGGTGGCGTGAGGCCAGAAAGGGCGCCCGTCTGCGGTGGCGGCAACCAAGCGGGATTTCGGGCGTTGGGCGTACGGCGGCCATGCCCGGGGAACCCCGGGCGCGACGGGCGCTGCCCGGCGCTTGCGTTCGCGCCGAACGCAGATGGCCGCCGCTGGCACCCGGCCGCCACCGCCGCGCCGATCCCCCGGCCCGCGCTAGACTTGAGCCCCGTCGAGCCGGATCCCCGCCTTCGCCTCTTCCTCGGTGTTCCAATCGCGCCGCACCCCGAGCCATAGAAGCGTTGCCGCCGCCACAAAGACAGACGAATACGTCCCGATCACCACCCCCCAGATCATCGCAAAGGTGAAGCCCTGGATCACCGCCGGCCCGAGCAGGAACATCGCCCCGAGCGCGATCAGCGTCGTGACCGACGTCATCAAGGTCCGCGCCAGCGTCTCGTTGATCGAGAGGTTGAGCAGGTCCGCCAACTCCATCTGCTTATATTTGCGCAGATTCTCGCGCACCCGGTCGAACACCACCACTGTGTCGTTGAGCGAATAGCCGATGATCGTCAGGATCGCAGCGATAATTGCCAAGTTGAACTCGATCCCCATGAGCGCGAAGATCCCAATGGTCAGCACCACGTCATGGACAAGCGCCGCAACCGCGCCAAACCCGAATTGCCATTCGAAGCGCAGCCAAATATAGACAAGCACCGCCATCACAGCGAGCAAGATCGCAAGCGCCCCCGCCTGGAGAAGTTCCGCCGAGACCTTGGCGCCGACGCTCTCGGTCGCCAAAAACGATACCCCGGGTAAGTCCGTCTCGAGCGCAGACTTGGCCGCGTCGATCACCGCGAGTTGCACATCCGGATCGTCGGCATGCTGTTCCAGGCGGATCATCACTTGGTTCTGCGCCTCGCCGCCGAGATCTTCGGTCGTCGAGGAGATCCGGGTGACGCTCACATCGCCGATGTCCAGGTCGCGAAGCGTCTCACGATAGTCCGAGATCTCCACCCGTTCCGGCGTCTCGGCCAGCAGCATGGTGCCGCCGCGGAAGTCGATACCGAAATTGAGGCCGACAAGGATCACGAGCGCGACGGACGCGACCATCGCCGCGACCGAGCCGATCAGCGGCCCCTTTCGGATGCCCATGAAATTCACGTGGGTCTCTTCGCGCACCAGCTTGACGAGAGCGACCTTCAAGGCCTTGGGCCGGGCCCAGTCGAGCCAACTGACCACCATGAACCGGGTGACCATCATCGCCGTGAAGACCGAGGTCAGGATCCCGAGCCCGAGCGTCACCGCAAAGCCCTTCACGGGACCCGAGCCCATGGAGAAGAGGATCACTGCCGCGATCAACGTGGTCAGGTTGGCGTCCAGAATCGCCGAGAAGGCTTGGGAATACCCGCGGTCGATGGCGCGCGCGGCCCCCTTCGAGGCACGCACCTCTTCGCGGATCCGCTCGAAGATCAGCACTTTGGCGTCGACCGCCATGCCGATGGTCAGTACGATCCCGGCGATCCCTGGCAGCGTCAGCGTGGCGCCGATTGCAGACAGGAGCGCGAAAAGCATCGCCACGTTCAGGACGAGCGCGACCGCAGCGAACGCCCCGAACCGGCCATAGGCCACGACCATGAAGACAAGCACCGCGACGAAGGCGAGGAGCGTCGCCGCGGTCCCGGCGGCAACCGAATCGGCGCCGAGATCAGGGCCGACCGTCCGCTGTTCGAGCACAGTGATCGAAGCCGGCAACGCGCCCGAGCGCAACAGGATCGCCAGGTTTGTCGCGCTCTCGACGGTAAAGCTCCCCTCGATGAAGCCGGAGCCGCCCAGGATCGGCGACTGGATCCGCGGCGCCGAGATCGCCTCGTCGTCGAGCACAATGGCAAACAGCTCGCCCACGTTTTGCGCGGTATAACGCCCGAAGATCCCAGCGCCTGCGGTGTCGAAACGGAAGTTGACGACCGGCAGACCCGTGTCGGGATGGAAGCCGAGGGAGGCATCGACCAAGTTCTCGCCCGAAAGTTCCGGCGTGCGGTCGACCAGATAGGGCGGCCCGCCCTCCGCATCCGGAACCACCATTTGCCCCACGCCCGGCGTGTAGCTGGCCTCGCCAAAGCCCTCGACGTCGTGGAAGGTCAGCTTGGCGGTCCGGCCGATTAGGTCAAGCAATTCCTCGGCCGAGCCGATGCCCGGCACCTGAATGAGGATGCGGTCTGCGCCCTGGCGTTGGATCGTCGGCTCCCGGGTGCCCGCCTCGTCGATGCGCCGTCGCATGATCTCGAGCGACTGGGCCATGGTGCGGTCGGTGATCTCGCCGATGAGCGCGCCGCTCGGTCGGAGCGTGAAAGCCCGCCCCGTCCGCTCGATTTCGAAATTGTTGCCGCCCGCGACGCCGCCCATGCCGAAGCCGCCGGCAAATCCTCCGCCCACGGGCTCGATCAGGCCGCGAAGCGCGCGTTCGGCCGCCTCAGCGTCCTCGCCCTGGCGGATCGTGACGCTGACCGCGTCCGGCGCGGCGGTCAGCCGTTCGAACCGGCGCACGCCCGCCTCTTGCAGCGCCTCGCGCGCCTGGGTGCGCAGCTGCTGCATCCGATCCGAGATCACCTCGGCGATCTGCACCTCCACCAGGAGATGCGCCCCGCCGCGCAGGTCGAGACCGAGATTGACCACATCGCCCGGCAGCCAAGAGGGCCAGGCCCCCGCCTGCTCCGCAAGCGTTGCCGGCACCGCCCCGCCGCGGGCCTCGAGCCGCTCGATCTCCGCTGCGGCCAGGCCTGCCTCGTCGGCACGTTCATAGAACAGATTTGGGGCGGCAAAGAGAACCGCCGCCAGACAGACCGCGACGGTGACAAGTTTCTTCCAGAGCGGGAATTCGAGCATCGCGCAGTTCTTCCAAAGTTGCGGCGGTTATGGCCTCAGCTTTCGGTAGCGGGCTCGGTTTTCGAGACGACCGCCGAGATCGTCGAGCGCACCACGCGCACCTTGACGCCTTCTGCGATCTGCAATTCGACCTCGTCATCGTCGAGCACTTTGGTCACCTTGGCCATCATGCCGCCCGCCGTCACCACCTGGTCGCCCCGGCGGAGGTTCTCCACCATCTGCTTGTGCTCTTTCATCCGCTTTTGCTGGGGCCGTATCAGCAGAAAGTAAAAGATCACGAACATCAGGATAAAGGGGATGATCCCCGCGAGGCCGCTCATCGCGCCGGCCTCCCCGGCGGTCTGAGCGTGGGCGGGCGTGACGAACATCGGGGCCTCCTGATCATCTGGGGCGACGGCGCGGGCGCGGCAGGGGTGCCCGCCATGCTGCGCGGCCGGTGCGCTCGGGGGCTATATACGGGGTGCCGCCGGGGTTGCAAGCCGACTGCGCGTTGGTTCGTTCTTGAGCATTGTCAAGTGCGACACTCCATGCTAGCCAATCTTCGTGAGCCATAAGCTTGCCGGTGTGGCCCTTGCAACGCAAGGATCGTGCTGTCGGCGTACGCAAGAGCCCTCACGGAATAGAAAGGGCCGCGTGCAGAATGCGCCGGAGCGGCAATCCGCCCCGGTTCCTGGGAGAGACCGATATGGACCTGATCTACTACCTCGCTCCGACTGTCGCGATGACCGTCTACGGGATGTTGATGGCCTCGCTCTTCGTCTGAGCGCCGGGCACGCGCCAGCCGCCTTTTTCCCTCCGAACCCTGAATGCCGGGCGACCCCGTCGCCGCCCGGGATAGCGACGGCCCCCGCCGCGCCCCCTCCCCGCCTTGATCCCCTCCC
>JBHJGX010000063.1:0-20312 GCA_050331395.1 Paracoccaceae bacterium | reverse complement strand
CCGCGCACCCGCCCCCCCGCCCACCGCGCGCGGCCCCCCCGCCCTCCGCCGGCTGCGCACCCGCCGCGCCGGCCGGGCCCGCCCCCGGCGCCCCCCCCCCCGGCGCCCGCTTGCGAAGGAGGGGCGCCGAAGTTCGCGCCGACGACAAATGTCGCATCCGGGCATGGGAGCGGCGAATTCCGACCCGACCCGCACGGGCCGAGGCGCCATTCAGTCGAGATCAGTTTTCGCCGGTCTGACCGGGGGATAGGGGCTCTTGGCGGAGAGATCGAGCCGATGACCGACAGTATCGAACAGGTGGGCGGTGGCCGGCGCAAAGCCCGCGGCGGCGGCGGCGCGGCCCGGCGCGCCGAGCGGACGGCCGTGCGCGTCGAGGCGGCCCGCTACATCACGCGCAACATCCCCGATTTCGAGATCCTGACCGCCGAGGCGCTCGAGATCATCGAACACAATGCCGAGATTGTGCTCGAAGAAATCGGCGTCAATTTCGTCGAGAACCCTGCCGCCCTCGCGCGCTGGCGCGAAGCGGGTGCGGATGTCCGCGGCGAACGGGTGCACCTCCCCCGCGGCCTCGCCCGGAGCCTGATCGCCCAGGCGCCTGCGCGCTTCACCCAGCACGCCCGGAACCCGGAGCGCAACGTCGAGATCGGCGGTCGGAACCTCGTCTTCGCGCCGGTCTACGGCCCGCCCTTCGTGCGCGACTTCGAGACCGGCCGGCGCTATGCGACGCTCGCCGATTTCGAGAATTTCGTGAAGGTGATCTACCAGACGCCCTGGCTGCATCATTCGGGCGGCACGGTTTGCGAGCCGACGGACGTCGCGGTGAACAAGCGCCACCTGGACATGCTCTATGCGCATATGCGGCTCTCGGACAAACCCTTCATGGGCTCGGTGACCGATCCGCAGCGCGCCCGCGACAGCGTGGCGATGTGCGAGATCCTATTCGGCCGGGACGTGGTCGCAACGACGCCGGTGATGACCTCGCTCGTCAACATCAACTCGCCGCTCACCTTCGACAATGTGATGATGGGCGCGCTCGAGGTCTATGCGGACGCCGGCCAGGCTTCGATCGTCTCACCCTTCGTGGTCGGCGGCGCGATGGCGCCGGTGACGGTCGCAGGCACGTTGACCCAGGTGCTCGCGGAGGTGATGGCCGGCATTGCCTATGCGCAACTGGTGCGTCCCGGGTCGCCGGCGATCTTTGGGGCGTTCGTCACCTCGATCGATATGAACTCCGGCGCGCCGACGATGGGGACACCGGAGGCGAGCCAGATCCTCTACGGCGCGGGCCAGCTCGCCCGGCGGCTCGGGCTGCCGTTCCGCTCCGGCGGAGCGCTCTGCACCTCGAAGCTGCCGGACGCCCAGGCCGCCTACGAGACGGCGAACACCCTCAATGCCGGCCTCTTGGGAGGCGTGAATTTCATGCTGCATTCGGCGGGCTGGCTCGAGGGCGGCCTGGTCGCCTGCCTCGAGAAGCTCGTCCTCGATGCCGATCAGCTCGGCGCGCTCCACAAGCTGGCCGCCGGCGTGCCGGTGAACGAGGATACCCTCGCCCTCGATGCGATCCGCGAGGTCGGCCCAGGCGGACACTATCTGGGCTGTGCGCACACCCAGTCCCATTTCAAGACGGCGTTCTGGAGAAGCCAGGTCCTCGACTACAAGCCGTTCGAGACCTGGTCTGAGGAGGGCGGCCGGGACAGTTTCCAACTCGCGAACGCGCGCGTGCGCCGGTTGCTCGAGACCTATGAGGCGCCGCCGCTCGACCCGGGGATCGACGAAGCGCTCAAGGCCTTTGTCGCCGAACGGAAGGCGGCCGAACCCGACGCCTTCACCTGAGCCCGCGCGGGCTCAGGCGGCCCGGGCGCCGAGCGCGCCCGCTTCGGCCAAGAGGGCAGACAGCACCTGCACGTGCCGGGCCGGACGGTAGCCGGGCGCTTGCTGGCGCCGCGCCTCCTCCCAGGCGGCCTCGGTCGAAACCAGTCGACCGAGGATCGTGGCGACCGGTTGGCCGGCAAGACCCGGGATCGCACCGGGCAGATCGCGGTCGCGCCGATAGGCGCGGGCTGCGGCGGACGCGGCGCGGCTGAGGAGCGCGGGGCGCATCAAGGGAAAGATCTGGCTCATGTCTGTGGGGTCCTGGGTCATGGGGCTCCTGTCCTCCGCGATAGCGATGCGAGCGGAGTTTTCGCAGAGGCCCGGCGCTGTTGCGCTCCGGAGCCCGAGCCCGCGCGCACGGTCGGCGTGCCGGGCGTGTCCGAGCTTCCCCCTTTCAAATTTTAACGAATTGTAAAAATCGAGGAAAAGCAGCGTGTTAACCAGCTGTTCAAAATTGGCCCATACCTGTGGATTTGAGAAAAAACTCAATCATAAAGGGCGTATCCCAGTGACCAATACCCAGACCATTCTCAGCGAGTGCTCCCAGCAGGTCAGACAGGCATTCCCCGACGACAACGGCCCGTGTTCGCAGCGCGACGCGGCACTCTATCTCGCCCATACCGAACGCGGCGCGTCCATCCGCGCGCTCGCTCGCGCCGCCGGCGCCCACCCTTCGACCGTGAGCCGGGCGGTCCGCCGGGTCGAGGCCCGCCGGGACGATCCGCTCTTCGATCGCTTGGTCGAGGCGCTGCGCCCCGGATCCGGGAGCGAGCCCGCCCCTCCGCCCGCCATCGAGCTGCGGGCCGCCCAAGGTCGAGATGAGAACGAAGACGCCATCCGCCGGGCGGCGAAAACCGCTCTGCGGAGGCTCTCGGAACCGGGCGCGTTCCTCGTCATCGCCTCGGGCGTCGAGAAGGGCGGCATCTTTTGCGCGGCAAACGGGCACCGCAAACCGATCGCCATGCTCGCCGTCGAGACCGCCGCGGAATTCCTCCGCCGCGATTGGATCCGCGTCGCCGCACAAGGCCGGAGCACGATCCGCTACCGCATCACCGAGGCGGGCCGCGCCGCCCTCAAACGCATCCTGGCCGAAGACCTCGCCGCGCGCCGACCGGCAGGCTTTGCCGAGGCGCAGTCCCCGTTTCAGGCCCAGCACAGCCTGCCCGGCACCCGCATCGTTGGGGCGGATGGCGACGGCGCTCCGATCGAGATCCGCGTAAACCTTGGCGAAAGCCCGCTCGGCTGGCTCGCCCGCCGCAAAGGCCCCGACGGGCGGCCTTTCCTCACCGTGGACGAGGTGGAAGCCGGCGAACGGCTGCGCGCGGATTTCGAGCGGAGCCAGATCGGACCCTCGGTCGCGCAGGATTGGAGCCGGTTTCTCACGCCCGGTGACCGGCCCGCGCCCGGCGCCTCCGACGGCCCGGGCCAAGGGGCATCGGCCGCCCGCGACCGGATCTCGGCCGCCCTCGCCGCCCTCGGACCGGGGCTTGCCGATGTGGCCTTCCGGGTCTGCTGCCATCTCGAAGGGCTCGAGACTTGCGAGAAGCGCCTCGGTTGGGCTGCGCGATCGGGCAAGGTCGTGCTGAAGATCGCGCTCCAGCGTCTCTCGCAGCATTATGGGTTTCTCTCCGGCCGCTGAGCGGTCTGGCCCCTTGACCGGGGCGGTCGCCGCGCGCGATGGCCCCGGGCGATGACCCGATTGATCGAGACGATGGCGGATATCGCCGAAGGGTGTGATTGGCTGGGAGCCGCCGAGCCGCGATTTGCCGCGGTGCACGCGGCGACGGGTCTGCCGCCCTTGCGCCGCCGTCCGGGCGGGTTCGGCGCACTCTTAAGGGCGGTCGTCTCGCAGCAACTGTCGGTCGCCTCGGCAGATGCCGTCTGGGGGCGGCTCGAAGCGGCCGGCGCCACGGAGCCCGTCGGGATCGCCGCCCTCGACGATGGGGCGCTGCGCTCGGCCGGGCTCTCCCGGCAAAAGATCCGCTATGCCCGGGCGCTCGCCGCAGCGGATCTCGATTTCGCCGCGCTCGGCCGGCTGGAGGAGGACGCCGCCAAGGCTGCGCTGACCGCGATCCCAGGGATCGGGCCCTGGACTGCCGAAATCTATCTGCTATTTGCGGTTGGCCGAGCGGACGTGTTCGCGCCCGGAGATCTGGCCCTTCAGGAGGCGGTGCGAGATCTCTTTTGCCTGGAGGCCCGACCGCGCGAAGCCCCGCTTCGGGCCATGGCCGAGGCCTGGTCGCCCTGGCGCGGCGTGGCGGCGCGGCTCCTGTGGGCCCATTACCGGCATCTGAAACGCCGGGACGGCGTCGCCGGTTAGCGCAGTCCTCGCTCCGGCTGACCGGCCCGCCGGCAAAGACCCGGCGGAATTGCAAAACGGTAATCCTTTTGCGGCAACTTGCGCCAGGTGCTGATTGCGCACGCCCGGCCCGTGCTCGGGTCTTGCCCCGCGCCGCGCCCCCGCCTATCCCGGAGGCGACCGCCACGGACGGAGACGCCGATGACCGCCCTCAAGGGACCCGAACGCCACGCCGCGAGCGGCACCGCCCGCGCCCTCGTCGTCCTGGTGCACGGCTATGGCGCCGACGGCGACGATCTGATGGGCCTCGCCGGCCCGATCGCGCCGCATCTGCCCATGGCCGCCTTTCGCGCGCCGAACGGGCCGGAACGGAGCCTGGTGAACCCGATGGGATATCAGTGGTTCCCGATCCCGTTCATGGACGGCTCGAGCGAGGCGGAAATGATCGCCGGCTTTCGCAAGGCGCAGACCGCGCTCGCGACCTACCTCGCCGCCGAGATGAAGAGCCTCAAGGTCTCCCCGGAAGCGACCGTCCTCGTCGGCTTCAGCCAGGGCACGATGATGAGCCTTGCGGTCGGGCCTGGCGTCGAGCCCGCGCTCGCCGGGATCGTCGGTTTTTCGGGTCGCCTCGCGGAGCCTGAGGTGCTCAAGACCGCGCCGTCGCGCCCGCCGGTGCTGCTCGTACATGGCGACCAGGACCCGGTCGTTCCGGTCGAAGAGATGACCAAGGCGGAAAAGGGCCTCACGGCCGCGGGCTTCGATGTGCAGACCCATGTGAGCGAGGGCGTCGGACACGGCATCGCGCCGGACGGGCTCGGGCTGCTGCTCGGCTTTTTGAAGGACCGGCTGCCGAGCGCACGCGGCTGAGCCCGGCTCCGTCTCGGGAACTGCGGCAAATTGGGGATAACCCTGTGGACAGGCCGCGGAAAACGGGCTGACATAAATCTGTCGCAGGCCTTTGCTACGTATCCGTTGGGCAGGCGCTGCTCCCCTATCTAGAGGGTTGTTATCGCTCGTGCCCGACATATAGTGAAGGTGCAGGGGCGAATACAGGCAACCCCGCCTCGGCACCCGAAACCAGTCGAGGCGAGCACCGATGAACCACAGCTTCGCGAGCAGCTTCGTCAGGCAGCCGGCCGGGTTGCGGGACCACCCCGCGCTCGTCCTGAATGCCGACTACAGGCCGCTCTCCTACTTCCCTCTGTCGCTCTGGCCGTGGCAGGAGGCGGTGAAAGCCGCCTTTCTCGACCGGGTAACCATCGTCGCGGAATACGATACAGAGGTGCATAGTCCCTCAATCGCCATGAAGATCCCGTCGGTCGTCGTGCTGCGTGACTATGTCAAGCCGGCGCGTTATCCGGCCTTTACGCGCTTCAATCTGTTCTTGCGCGACGAGTTCACCTGCCAGTACTGCGGTGCAAAGGGCGAGATGACCTTCGACCACGTCCTGCCGCGGTCTCGTGGTGGGCGGACGACGTGGGAGAACGTCGTGGCGGCCTGCGGGCGCTGTAATCTTCGCAAGGCCAACCTCACTCTCCGCCAGGCAGGTCTCTCGCTTGCGCGTTTGCCGCACCGACCCGACGCGGCGGAATTGCAGAACAAGGGCCGAAAGTTTCCGCCCAACTATCTGCATGACAGTTGGTTGGACTTTCTTTACTGGGATGCCGAACTCGAACCCTAATCGCCCGGTCCGTCGATCGGGCGTTTTTGGTTTTCGTCTCGACGGCGGTCAGTCCACCGCCTGTTCTGGCTCGTACCAGGGCGCGTAGGCCGACCAGAACCAAGCCGCCGCGAGCGCAGCCGACAGCACCGCATTCCAGCCCGCCATCGACAAGCCGAGCAGGCTCCAGACCACTTCGTCGCAGCGCACCATGGGCGTGACCATGAGCTGGTCGAAGAATTCCGAGGGCGTCCCCGCGCTCGGGACTGGGGCCGAACACGTGCCCGGCCCGGGCCACCAGCCTTGCTCGACGCCCACATGGTACGCGCCAAGCCCGACGCCCACCGCCATCGCAGTGCAGCCGAGCACCGAAAGCGGCCGGCGCATCCGCCAGAGCACGGTGACAGCCAACCCGGCGATCACGAGCGCAGCTACATGCGGCCAGCGTTGCCACAGGCAAAGCGGACAGGGGGCGAGGCCGCCCAGATACTGGAAGGCGAGTGCCCCGATTAGCAGCACTGCCGAGCCGCTGCCCGCAAGAAGGATCCGACCGTAGACCGTCATGCCTCAAATCAGAAATTTCACGGCCACGAAGCCGCCGATCACCAGCGTACCGCCCACGAGGGCCACCCAACCGAGCCGACGTTCGATGAACTCTCGCGCAGGCTCACCGAACTTCCAGAGAATTGCGGCGACGAGGAAAAACTGCAAGCCCCGCCCCAACAGCGAGGCCAGCACGAATGTGAGGATCGAGAGCTGTGCGACGCCTGATCCGATGGTGATCACCTTATAGGGAAACGGGGTGAATGCGGCAAACAGGACCGCTCCGAACCCGTTTTCGCGGAACCACGCGGCCGCCTCCTCGAACTCCGCGGACTTCCCGTAAAAGTCGAGGATAGGTTTTCCCACTTCCGCATAAAGGAAATAGCCGATACCATACCCAAACACTCCGCCCGCGACCGATGCAAGGGTGCACACCCCGGCAAGCAGCCATGCCCGGTCGGGCCGCGCGAGGATCATCGGGGTGAGCATCACCAGGGGCGTGAGGGGGAAGACGGTGCTTTCGACAAAGGAAACCGCAGCCATCCACCAGATCGCGTTGGGATGTTGCGACAATGCCAAAATCCAGTCATATAGACGTCTTAACATGTCGGGACATTCCATTGTTTGGGAGAAGACCGGGATCCGAGTAACTGGCGGTAACAAGGCTCGGATCGTCTGTCCAGAGAGTACGTGAAATGACCCCAAAATCGAATTTGCCGGCCGTTCAGGGCGAGAATGACGCGAACGACGCGCATTTGCGGGACCGGATCACAGGTGGCAAACCGAGGCCAGTGCGAAAACGCACGCGCTTTGCCAATCGAAAATGGCAGGGCCTGCGCCGCCGGCTGAAGATACTCTTCGGCGCAGCAACCGGGGCAGCGATCTGCGCCGGGGTCGGGGTGCTCGCCGCGCTCTTTTTCACCACCAAACAGCCGGAAAAGCTTCAGGCCCTGGTCGAGGCCGAACCGGAGCCCGTACGCGTCGTTCGTCTCGGCGCGCCGACCGAATTGAGCGCACCGCCCGACCTCGCCGAGGGGGCGCTCCTCGGGCCGAATACAAATTTGGCCGGCGTCGAACGCGATTTCGCCTTTGCCGGGACGGCAGTCGTCGTCGAAACGAACGAACCCGACGGGCCGGACGTGGCTCTCTTAGTGCGCGAGAGCAATGCGGTCTGGGCGACGCTCTTCCGCAGCCTGCCGGTGAGCTACGAGACGCTTCTGCTGGCCGCGCCCGATGAGTGGGAAGACAGCCCGTGCGGCGGCCGCCGGCTGCAAACACCGTTCGCTTATTGCGAGCTCGATAGCCGAATTTATGCCGCGGCAACGGTCGAAATGACGACCCGGCGCGTCTTCGAGGCGGCCCATACCGTCGCCGCGCATGTCCGGATGAGGCTCGGAGTGCTGCTGCCCCCCGGCTCGCAGATCGATGCCCGTCGTCAGACCGACTGCCTTGCCGGCGTCTGGGCCCATCACAATCGCGAAGGTGGGTTGGCGCTCTATCCCGAGGCGGTCGAAATTCAGTTGGCTGGGCTCGACGCGACGCCAGGCCCCTGGGTCGCCCAACGCGTCCGGGATTTCGGCGACGGTTATCTCAGCGGCAAGCCGCTCGACTGCGCTAATCTGCGCGACCTGCATGACGGACACTAACCGGGACGGGCAACCGGAGCGTTGACCGGCGCTTACGGGCGAGTATTGTTCGGCTGCGGCCCGGATGGCGGAATTGGTAGACGCAGCGGATTCAAAATCCGCCGGCCTCACGGCCTTGTCGGTTCGAGTCCGACTCCGGGTACCATTATCTTGGTTAAGCGGACGGTCGCCGTTGGGCCGTGGCGCGGTCAGACGGTTGCCGGCCGCTCCCATGCTTACGCGCAGCGCGTGCGATGCCCACATCCGACCCGAACTCGGACCATCTGCTCTCTCTTTGAAATTCGCGACTTGCGGAGAGGCTCGCGCTATGTCTTCCGAACTAGGGTTGTCTATCGACCAATCGGTCGGCAGGTTGCGTAAGCTGCCCGCGAAAAAGTTCTGCTTTCGCATCGGTTTGCCGAGGACTTCCGTCATATCAGCCTCGATGGAGCGCGGCAGCGGCATCGGCCGGCCACGCAGCGCTCTCGGCTACCGGCGGCCCGCGCCAAAGGCGATCGTCCCCGCCGACCATAGGCCGGTGTTGCACTCACGATCCAACCGGACCACGCGATGATGGAGGTCCCGTTGCGACGCCGAATTCAATTTCCTCGGCCGAGGCGGTAATCGTCTGCCAATGCGCATCGGTATCGACGAGCAGCCCCTCCGGCACAGCGGCCGCCGGCGGGCAGGTTGCCCCAATCGCCAGGAAAATCGGCAAGACCCTTGCTATGGCTCACTCTGCTGTCATTCTGCTCGCTCCCGCGCTCTCCGTGCCGCCCACAGCTTCTAGCTACCAAATATTCGTGAACCGTTCCTTTCACGGCAGGCGGTGCCAGGGCGATCCGAGCGGCACGAAAACGTTTGCCGACCCGACGGCCGACGCGGATCCAGACCGCATCGACAGGTTTCGCACGATTGCGGTCGGCAACGGCGACGTGATGGGAGCGCCCGCTTCGGTCGGACGCAGTCCGCTTGACCAGCGCGAGGGGCGCGCTTCCCCGGCCGCCCCTCAAAACCCAGAAGCCATCCTTTGCGACCGATAGGTCACAGTGTGACGGTGTCTGCGCAAAAGATTTTCATGGCGTGCTCTGGTTTATTCGAGACAAAAAAAGTCAGATCTGTGGGGGTTTATATTTTCCTTAGCCGCAAGAATGTGGATTTTTTTTTACTTTACTGCTCTCAAGTTGTTATTATTTTTTTGCATTTTGAATATTTTATAATGGAGTTGCGGCGCGAATAATTGCAGGCCGGCCGATGAAAACGACGCCGCGATCGCCGAGGAGTGTGTTCGGGCAACCAGACTTTTACCGCCTGATCGAAGTGCGATCGTGCCGCGCTCGATTACAAAATTCCCTTCGTACACAGGGTTTTCGGCCGTTCTTTTGCCAATTATCGGACAGCGACCGACGACGTCGTGCCGGTCGCGCCCCTCTTTCACGTGTTCGACTTTTTCAGGGATGCGCCCGGCCCTTCCCCCGCGCGTCTTGCCTTCAAGCTCTGCCTCGGCGCGCAGCGTCGGCCGGGCGCTCAGCCCTTCGCCTGCGCTGCGAGCTCCTGGACTTCCTCCGGAGTAACGAGACCGTCGGCATTGGTGTCGATACGCTCAAAGACCATGCCGTAGCGGCCGGACCGCTTGACCATTGCCGCGCGACCGATGTTGTCCGCTGCATTCAGATCGATGAGCGTCGTAAATTCGCTGAGCGTAAGTGCCCCGTCGGCGTCCGCATCGGCCTCCATAAAGTTCTCGGCGGCCAGCTCTTGCTGTTCTTCGGAGGGCTGGGCGACCGCACTTGGCGCCGTCCCGATGATGAACAGGGCGATGAGGGCGGTGAAGGTGGCATTGGTGGTCATGGCTTGCTCCGTTCTGTTTCGTGAAAGGTGTCAAACGACGGTTACCGTCGTGGCGCCGATATACAGGCGGTTTGTCGCTTTCGTATCGACGATTGGAAACGGTGGGTCATGGTGCGAGCTCGTCGTGTAACAATTCGTCAAAGGCGGCGCATACCGTCTGTCGACGCTGCGGGTAAGGGGAGATACGACCGTTGCCGTGGGGCATTTTTGGGCGGTCACGGGCGGAATTCCCAGATGTTATGGAAAGCGTTGCGGCCCCGATGCCGTGCAGCATGGTCGTGCTTTCGCCGGGTTGAGCATCCGGTTGACCGCCGGCCGACAGAGACGCATCCGTAGGCGCCGGTCGGACCGAGGGTCGCGCCTTCGCAGATCGCGAGGTCAGAATGGCGGCCAGATCGCCTCACCCGCGGGCCCGCAAGCCGACCGTATCGGCAGAAGCGGGACGCTCGAACATAAGGGCCGAGACGTCATCGAGGAAGCGCGTGCGACCGGTCGCGGAACGGATCCGTTCGATCGTGCTCGTCAGCGCAACGCTCGGCACCGCGACCGCCGCATCCTCGTTCGCGAGCGCCTCAGCGAGCCGGTCAGCGCCAATCTCGGCGCCTGTCGCGTCCTCAGCCTCGGTCAGCCCGTCGGAATAAAGGAGAAGCCGCTCGCCCCGGCCGAGGCGGAAGGCGGAGCTCGTGAAGCGGCTGTCGGGAAACATGCCGACCGGCGGGCCCGCATTGCCCAAGAAGCGAATGCCGGATTGCGCAATCAGCGCGGGATGCGCGTGGCCGCCAAGGCAAAGCCGCCCTGAGCCCGTTTCCACGTCAAGAACCGCGTATGCAATCGTGAAGTAGAGATCGCTGCTTTCGGGTCCCTGAAAGCGGTCGTTGAGGTCGGCGATCACCTCGGCCGGGTCTCGGGGCGCCGCACCGCGCGGGGTCGTCCGAAAGCCGATATGATGCGTGGGGTCCGTCTCGCCGAGGAGCTGTGCGAGGCGCACGGTCAGCAGCGAGGACGCGACCCCGTGACCTGAGACATCGAGCGAAAAGAGACCCACCGTCTCGGCGCCGAGCGGGAAGTATCCGACCAAATCCCCCCCCACATGCCCAGCAGGTTCGTAGGCCACGGCGATCGCCCCGCCGTTGCACGTGCCGAGCGGCGGCGGCAGACACTCTCGCTGCAACAGGCTCGCCGCGCGCAGGTCACGGTCGAGGGTTTCGTAAAGCCCGTTCAATTCCGCAAAAGCACGGGAGATCCGGATCGTCTGCTCGACCAGCCGCGCCTGCATGTCGAGGACCCGAAGCCCCGCATCGAGCCGGGCCAGGAGTTCGCCCTCATCCACGGGTTTTTTCAGGAAATCGTCAGCGCCGGCGGCGAGCCCGAGCGCGACGTCTTCCTGCTCGGATTTCGCGGTGAGCAACAGAAAATAGACGTAGCTCGCAGGCTCGGCCGCGGCCTGCGCATCGGTTCGGACCGCCCGGCAAAGGTCCGGGCCGGACAAACCCGGCATCATCCAGTCACTGATGACCAGCGGGATCGGGTGGTTGCGAAGAAGGGCGAGCGCGGTAATCCCGTCTTCGGCCTCGACCACTTCGAACCCCCAGCGCTCGAGCCGGGCACGCAACAGCCGACGTTGGGTGCGGCTGTCCTCGACGATGAGGACGCGGCGCGCCGGCCCTTGGCCGATATCGGACATGCCCGCACCGGGTCGTCCAGGCCACGGCTTCGCAGTCTCGCCCGACTGTCCGGTCACGTTCTCGCTCCTTCGATCGCCTCTTCGCACTTTCGGTCGCCACCCTTTCCACCCGATTAACGCGTGTCGGCAAATTGGCGCGGCGCGTTGGGGGAACTTTAACGCGTCGCGGTCAAAGACGGACGTCAGATCGTTAAGGGAGCTCCGCCAATGCTGACGCATGAGACTATCGGATCGCGCACTGTCGTTACGGTGATGCGCCATCGTCTGGACGCCGCGGTCGCGCAGGATTTCAAAGAGCAGATGATCGCGCTCATCGATGCGGGTCATCGAGATCTGCTGCTCGACCTGGGTCGGATCGATTTCCTCGACAGTTCGGGGCTCGGCGCGCTGGTGGGCGTGCTCAAATACCTCGGTAACTCCGGACGGCTCGAACTCGCGGGCCTGACCTCCGGCGTCGAGAAGGTCTTTCGACTCACCCGCCTAACGGCGGTCTTCACGATCCACGACCGGGTGCCCAGTTCGTGACCGCGACCGGATCGCCGCAGCCGAGCCCCAGCGAGCCTGCAGCTTGGTGGGCGCGAATGCGCCCCGAAGAGGCCCAGCCGGCCCAGATGATCTTTGAGCTTCCGGGCACTTATGCGGCGATTGGAGATGTGGTCGAGCGAATCATCGGCGCCGTGCTTGCGTGTTCGCGGGCCGGTCGCTGTCACCGATTGAACGAAGGTGTGATCGACGAGCTGAGGATCGCCTGGACCGAAGCCCTCAATAACTCGATCGAGCACGGCTATTCCGGCCGGGAGGGCGCGCCGCTTCGCCTCGCCTTGTGGTGTCGGGACGCCAGGGTCGCGCTGACCATCGCCGATCTCGGCCAGGCTTTGCCGCCGGGGCTGCTCGAGGGGGGGGGCTGCGAGCCGCATCTCGGCGAAGGTGGGCGGGGCTGGCATCTGATCCATGCGACAACCGACCGGGTGGCCTATGCGCGTCGCGACGGTTGGAATTTGCTGATCTTGGAGAAGGCGCTGTGACGTCCGGGTCGCGAACGCGAGCCGGCGCAGAGATCCGGCGGGTACCGAGCCTGACGCGGGCCTTGCGGGCAAAGTATACCGTCGCCTTGGTGATCATCGCTTGTCTCGCAATCGGCTCCACGGTCGTGACGCGTCAACTCATCGCCTATCAGCGGAGCGCGGCGGCCGAGATCCGACTGAGCGCGCGGCAGCCGATGCTGGTTCAGCGCGCAGCGATGTTGGCTCAACGGATCTCGTATGCGCGCGATCCTTCGGCGGCGCGGGCGTTGCACGGTGAACTCATGCGCACCGCGGCCGAAATCCGGGCCGCGCATGTGGCGCTCACCTTGGGCGACGGGGACCTCGGCGTTCCAGGGCCCGAACTGACGACTGGGCTCCGCGACGCTTATGGCGGACGCAATGGGGTGAGTGCGCAGCTCGAGACCTTTCTGGACGCCCTTGCCGGTGTGCGCCCCGGCACGCCTGAGACGCAGATGCTGCGCCGGCTGGAAATGGGCCGTATCCTCGAGCAATCCGACGGGCCGCTCCTGACCGCGCTCACCCGTGTTGCCGCCATGCACGAGGCGGCGGCGGCGCGCCAGATCGATCGTTTCGCCGAGATCGAGGCTTTGATGCTTGCGCTCATGCTGGGCGCGCTGCTGGTCGAGGGCGTGTTCATTTTTCGCCCGATGGAGCGCTCAATCGCCCAGTCCGCCGACCGATTGGGCGAGATCTTTTCGGTGATGAGCCAGGGCGTGTTGGTAATCAACGCGCACGAAACCGTCGTCTACTGCAATGCGCGCCTCTCCCAATTGCTCGAATGCGAGCCTGATTGGGATCCCGTCGGAGCGCAGATTTCCGATGTCATCGGCGATTTCGCCAATCGGGGAGATTACGGGCCGCGGATACGGCCGGGCGACCCGTTCCGTCCGGAACTCTATCAAAGCGGCGATTTCGAGGGGATTTATCAGGAAACGCCCTCGGGACAGACGATTTCCGTGCTGGCCTCGCCACGACTGCGGGGGGGGTGGGTGTTCACCTTCACGGATATGACCAGCCAAAAGGAACAAGCGCGCAGTCTTGCCAAGGCGCAGCGTGAAGCGGCTGCGAGCGAGGCGCGCGCGCGCGAACTCGCCATTGTTGCAGAACATACGCTCGACCTGATCGTGCTGACCGACGCGGCCATGCAGATCACTTGGGTCAATCCTGCTTTTGTCGAACATACCGGCTTTCGCCCCAAGGACGTGATCGGGCAGCCCTTTGCCCAGCAATTTGCTCGCGATCCGGACAGCGGGGCCCTCGGTCAATGTCTGGCCTCGCTCGAAGCTCGACGGCCGATCAGTTGCGAGACCAGATTGGTTCGGGCTGCCGGACCGCCCTATTGGGCGGACATTCTCGTCACTCCGGTGCCCTCCGAGGACGGCACGGTCGCTCATTTCATCGCTGCAATGCGCGACACGACGCGGCGACGGCAGATTCAGGAACGCCTCTCCGCATCGGAGGCGCAGGCCCGTGATTTCGCCCGCAATGCAGAGGCGGCGAACCAGGCGAAATCGAGCTTTCTTGCCAACATGTCCCATGAGATCCGGACGCCGATGAATGGGATCATCGGCATGGCGGAGCTGCTGTCAGAAACCGGCCTCACGCCTGAACAGCGGCTCTATGCCGACACGATTCGCCAATCCGGTGACGCCCTGCTTGTGATCATCAACGACATCCTCGATTTCTCGAAGATCGAGGCGGGTAAGATGAAGCTGGATCCGCAACCTTTCGACTTGCGCGCGGCAATAGAGGAAGTGCAGGTTCTCTTGTCGGCGACGGCCAGCGAAAAGGGGCTGGCGATCGGCCTCACCTACAATGCCAATCTCCCGCGGGGGTTTCTCGGCGACGGCGGTCGATTTCGACAGATCCTGACGAACCTCGTCGGAAACGCGGTCAAATTCACCGAACGCGGCGGCGTTCACATCAATGTCGACGGTCAGGTCGAGGACGGGATCGGGGCGCTCGAACTCGCGGTCGAGGATACGGGCATCGGTATTCCCGAAGACGTGCTTCCATCGATCTTTGGGGAGTTCATCCAGGTCGAGCAGGGGGCGACCCGCCGGTTCGAGGGAACGGGCCTCGGTCTGGCGATCACCCGCCGGCTCGTCGAACTTATGGGCGGCGAGATCGGCGCCACATCCGAAGTCGGCAAGGGGACCACTTTCCGGCTCCGCCTTCGGCTGCCTGTCGCCGAGCTGCCGATCGCGGTTCTGCGCGACATCGGCCGCCTCGTCGGGCGTCGCGTACTTGTCATCGACGATATGGTCTCGAATTGTCGGATGTTGAGCGATCGGCTCCGGCGTTGGGGGATCGAGGTGCAGACGATGGGCAATGCAGAGGCCGCTTTCGAGGCCTGGGCCGCCGCACGCGATGAGGGCATGCCGTTCGATTTGGTGATCACCGATTTCAAGATGCCCGGGCAGTCCGGCCTCGAACTCGGACGACGGATCCGGGCCATGGACGGCGCCGTGCCCATGGTGCTTCTCTCTTCCGTCGAAGCGGAACCCGAAGAGGTCAGCCGGGTCTTCGCCGCACGCTTGGCCAAACCGGTGAAAGCCGAAGCGCTCGAGCGCGTCTTGACCGGCCTCCTGTCGGATCGGGACGCGGGAGATGGAGAGGCCGCAGCATCGTCTTCGGCCGCTTCGGGTTGCGCGAGCCCCGTGTTGCTGGTCGCCGAGGATAATCGCACCAACCAACTCGTGCTGGCTAAAATGCTGGCAAGCCTGCCCGTCGAGGTGGTTTTCGCGTCGAACGGGCTCGAGGCGATCCAACAACAAGAAAAATTGCGTCCGGCCGCCATGCTTATGGACGTTGCGATGCCGGAGATGGACGGTTTCGAGGCGACCCGTCGGATCCGCGAGCGCGAGGCCGCCGAGGGACGGACCCGACTGCCGATCGTCGCGTTGACCGCGAATGCGATGGCCGGCGATCGAGAGCGGTGTCTCGCCGCGGGGATGGACGACTATTTGGCCAAACCGGTTCGCAAGCAGGGGCTGATCGACATGCTGACCCGTGTCCTCGATCTCAGATCCGACGCCGGCCCGGCGGTCGTGCAGGCGCCGAGTTCTGCGGAGCGGCACGCAGTGAGGGCGGCGCCCATTGTGGAGGCGCGATCCCGCGTAAAAATCTCGTGACAGGTTCAGCCCGGTTCGCGGATCGCCTCCAGCCGTTCGGCGAGCGCGATGTCTTTCTCGGTCAGCCCGCCCGCATCATGGGTCGTCAAGGTGACCTCCACACGATTGTAGACATTGGCCCATTCCGGGTGGTGGTCGAGTGCGTCGGCTTCGAAGGCCGCGCGTACCATCCACCCGATCGCATCTCGAAAGGTCCGGAATTTGAACGTCTTGACAATCGCTCGGCCGTTTACCGATGCCGCCCAGCCCGCTTCTTGCAGGTCGTCGGTCAGTTTGGTCTCGCTCATCGGGCGGGCTCCGCCGTTAGGAGTGTGTCGCGATGAAACGAGGCATTATCCACGACGATTTGGACGCGATCCGAGCAAAACCACGTGTTGCCGTATTCGACCAATTGCCCGTCCGGCGACACGTTCACGCTTTCGGAGTGCAGAACGGGATGGATGTCCGGCATCTGAAGGTGACGCGCGAGGAAGGCGCCCGGCCGTTCGGCGGTCAGCCGCGTCCATTTGCGGTGATAATCGGCGATCCCGATACGCTGCAAAGCCTCTGAGATGCTTTCGCAGGCGATGAGCGCATCGAACACCCCCGGCAGCCGCGCCTCGGGAAAACAGGTGCGCGCATAGGTGATCGGCACCCCGTCCGCCTCGCCGACCGCTTCGCGCACGATCACTGGATCTCCGACGTCGATTTCGAGGTTGGCCGCGTCGCGGAGTTCGGCAGAGAGCCGCTCCACGCGCAGAATTCTCCGAGACGACGCCATGCCGCGCGCCTTCAGGTTATCCGTCAGCCGCGTGCGCAGGCCGATGGCATAATCGAACCGGCCCTGCGTCACGAAGGCGCCGGAGCCCCGGCGCACATGGATGCGGCCCTCCTCCTGCAGCGTCTCGAGCGCTCGTCGGACCGTGTGCCGGTTCACGCCGAAGCGCTGCGACAGGGCCGCTTCGGTCGGCAGCTTACTGCCCGGGGGATATTGGCCTGCATTGATCTCGTCGAGCAGCGTTTCCCGGATCCGTTTCCAGAGGGGCTGCGCGCGCCCTTGGACTGAGCCTGTCACAAAAAAGTCTCCTTCTCAGGGGCCGCGAGGGCTGGAACGCGCCGCCGTTTTCTGACATAGTTTGTCTAGTTATATATGAACAAGACACCCTGTCAAGTTGTAGGTGGCAATAACCGCCATGGTCGACCGCTCCGCCCGTATAAGCCTGCTGGCCAAAGCCCCGGACGCCGCGCTGATCGCGGCGTGGAGGGCCACCGGCCTTTCGCCCGATTTCACCTGGGTGCGCCGCCCGGAAAGCGGCGCCGTGATGGTCCGTGGGAGGGCCGGAGCGACCGGGGCGCCGTTCAATCTCGGCGAGATGACCGTCACCCGGGCCGCCCTTCGCCTCGCGACTGGCATCACAGGTTTTGGATACGTTGCCGGACGGAGTGCGCGCAAGGTCGAAATCGCCGCGCTTTGCGACGCGCTGGCGCAGGACCCGGCGCATACTGACCGGATCGAGGACGAAATCCTCGCCCCGATGCGCGACGCGCTCGCCCGGGCAGCCGAGGGGGACGCCGCCCGTGCCGCTGCGACAAAGGTGGATTTCTTCACGATGGCGCGGGGCGAGCCGTGAGCCTGCGCGCCCTTGAAGGCGGCCTCGCCGACCCGCCGCGGGAGTTGTCGCGCATTTTCCGCGCCGCCCTCGATGCGATGGCCCGCCCCGGACGGATCGCCGAGATCGCTGGGGCCCGCCCGCCAGAGGGGCTGTCCCCGGCCGCCGGCACCTTGCTCCTTTGCCTTGCCGATCTCGAAACGCCGGTCTGGCTGTCGTCGCGGCTCGCGACCGGTGGCGTCGGCGAGTGGCTCGTGTTCCACACCGGTGCGCCCATCGCCGCGGAGCCGGGTCGGGCGGCCTTCGGCGTCGGCGTCTGGGACGAGATCGCCCCGCTCTCGCGTTGGTCTTGGGGGGAGGCGAATTATCCTGACCGATCCGCGACCTTGCTCGTCGAGATGCCCGCGCTCGACGGTGCCTCGCCGCGTTCGCTGACGGGCCCCGGCATCCTCGGAGAGACATCGCTCGCGGCGCCGCTGCCCAAAGATCTTCTCGACGACCGGGCAAAGCTCGCCCGCGCCTATCCGCTCGGCGTCGATCTCTTCCTGACGGCAGGCACCCGTGCGGTCGCGCTGCCGCGCACCACCCGGATCGGAGGCCATTGATGTATGTGGCGGTTAAAGGCGGCGAGCGGGCGATCGAGAACGCCCATGCCTGGCTCTCGGAGGCCCGGCGCGGCGATCCGGCCATTCCGGAGCTCAGCCCGGGGCAGATCGGCGAACAGCTGACGCTCGCCTGCGACCGGGTCATGGCCGAGGGCTCGCTCTACGACCCCTCGCTTGCGGCGCTGGCGGTCAAGCAATCCCGCGGCGATCTGATCGAGGCGATTTTTCTGCTGCGGGCGTATCGGACGACCTTGCCGCGGTTTGGCGCCAGTCGGCCGGTCGATACGGGCGCCATGCGCTGCGTCCGGCGTATCTCGGCGACCTTCAAGGACGTACCCGGCGGGCAGATCCTCGGGCCCACCTTCGACTATACTCACCGGCTGATCGATTTCGCCCTCGCGGCAGAGGGCGGGGCCGACATCGCGCCCGTCGCTCAGCCGAGCCCCGCCGGGATGCCGCATGTGACCGGGATCCTCGGGCGAGAAGGGCTGATCCAGCCGGAGCCGCCCGACGAGACGCCCCCGCCCGATCTCACCCGGCAGCCGCTCGCCTTCCCGGCCGCCCGCGCGCTCCGGCTGCAGGCCTTGGCCCGCGGCGACGAGGGGTTCCTGCTCGGTCTCGCCTATTCGACGCAGCGCGGCTATGGCCGGAACCATCCGTTCGTTGGCGAGCTGCGGATCGGCTGGGTCGCGGTCGAGATCGAGATCCCCGAGCTTGAGCTGACCATCGAGATCGCCGAGATCCGCCTGACCGAGTGCGAGACGGTGAACCAGTTCCAAGGCTCGAAAACCGAGCCTCCCCAGTTCACCCGCGGCTATGGGCTCGTCTTCGGACAGTCCGAGCGGAAGGCGCTCGCGATGGCGCTCGTCGACCGGGCGCTTCGCTGGGCGGAGCTTGGCGAAGATCCGTCCGGCGCCCCGGCCCAAGACGAAGAATTCGTCCTCTCGCATGCCGACAATATCCAGGCCACCGGCTTTCTCGAGCATATCAAGCTGCCCCATTACGTCGATTTTCAATCGGAACTGCATTTGATCCGCACGATGCGCCGCGAGATCGCCGCGCGCGAGGAAGGCTCGGAACCGTGACCACGTCCTATAATTTTGCCTATCTCGATGAGCAGACCAAACGCATGGTCCGCCGCGCGCTCCTGAAGGCCGTGGCGATCCCGGGCTATCAGGTGCCGTTCGCCTCGCGCGAGATGCCCATGCCTTACGGCTGGGGCACCGGCGGCGTGCAGGTGACCGCCGCCTGTCTGACGCCCGAGGACTGTATAAAAGTGATCGATCAGGGCGCCGATGACACGACGAACGCGGTCTCGATCCGCAAGTTTTTCGAGCGGACCGCGGGGGTCTCGACGACCGAGGAGACCACCGAGGCGACCATCGTGCAGACCCGCCACCGGGTGCCCGAGACGCCGCTCGGCGAGGGACAGATCCTCGTCTATCAGGTGCCGATCCCGGAGCCGCTTCGCCTCCTCGAGCCGCGGGAGACCGAGACGCGCCGGATGCATGCGCTCGAGGAATACGGCCTCATGCATGTGAAGCTTTACGAGGACATCTCCCAGCACGGCCATATCGCGACCACCTACGCTTATCCGGTCAAGATCGAGGGGCGGTACGTGATGGATCCCTCGCCGATCCCGAAATTCGACAACCCCAAGCTCTCGGACTGCCCGGCGCTTCAGCTCTTCGGGGCGGGGCGCGAGCAGCGGATCTATGCGATCCCTCCCCATACCCGCGTCGTGAGCCTCGATTTCGAGGATTACCCCTTCGATCCGGGCCACTGGGAGGAGGACTGCGCGCTCTGCGGGGCGACCGACACCTATCTGGACGAGGTGCTGCTCGACGATGCGGGCGGGCGGATGTTCGTCTGTTCGGATACGGCCCATTGCCGGAACCGGCGTCGGGCGGGCCATCGCGGGCCGTTGGGTGCGCCCTATGAGGAGGCGGCGGAATGAGCCTCGCGGTGGCCGAATACCTGGCCGAGGCGCCGCTGCTCTCGGTCGAGGCGCTCGAGACCCGGTATGGCGCGCGGATCGGGTGCACCGGCGTCACGTTCGACCTTTGGCCGGGAGAAGTGCTTGGCATCGTCGGCGAGAGCGGATCGGGCAAGACGACGTTGCTCAAATCGGTGTCGGGCCATCTCCGCCCCGATGAGGGCCGCCGCGTCGGCGCGGGTCCAGACGTAGAACGCGCCCTCTTCCCGCGCGCCGTCATGGTCGCTGTCCGCGTCCTCCGCCGCGAAGAAGGCGCCGTCCTCGGCGGTCATGTCGCGCGCCACATAGCCGACCAGCCGGGCCGCGGCGCGGGCATGGTCGCCGCCGGCCATCCAGCCCTGGGTCAGCGCCCGCAGCATCAGCGCCTGGTTGTAGAGCATCTTCTCGAAATGCGGGGTCCGCCAG
>JBHJGX010000062.1:0-6611 GCA_050331395.1 Paracoccaceae bacterium | reverse complement strand
GCGCGCCGGGGTCCTCGGGCCCCCCGGCGGCCCGGTCCGGGCCGCAGCTCTAGCCGCGGGGCACCGGCCGGCGGATGCCGACAGATCCAGACACCTCCCTGCCTCCCGTCAGCCGAGGTTGCTCTCCAGATCCGACACGCTGATGCCGAGGGTTTCGAGACCCGCTTCGAGATGATCGGCCAGCATCGGCGAGCCGAGCAGATAGGTGGCCGTCCTCGCCCCCTGCTGTCCGCGCGCTTCGTCCACGAGCCCGGCGAATTCTTCCGCCGCGCCGTCGTCGCGGCCGAGCCAGAAGAGGGCGACCAATTCGGCCTGTTGGGTTTCGGTCAGATCTCCGATCCAGCTCGTGAGTTCCGCCACCGAGGGATCGTCGGACGTCTCGAGCAGGACCGCATCCGGGTTGTCCTCTTCGTCGCCCGGATCGGCACCGCCCGCATCCTTGGCGTCGACCTCACGGGCCTTGAGGATGATCCAGCCGACCGTCGAAAGTGGGATCGAAAGCATGCCGCGTCTCCTTTTTGCCGACACTGAGCGGTGCCGGGGCGAAGGGCCTTGACATATCCCAAAGCGCGGTCGCCTTCTCTCGCGCCGCCGACGCCAATTGCGGCGCCGGTACGAACTTCAGGAGCCCGCCCGATGCCACGCCGGGACAGCCATGCCGACGACCCGCGCGCGCTCATAGCAGAGGCCTTTCGGATCCCCGATCTGACGCCCGAGGACGCCCGCTCGATCTTCTTCGAGTGGGCGCTCGGCTTGCCGGAGGGGTCCGATCTTGCAGCTGCCGCGGCTCGACTGAGCGCCTATCACGATGGCGTTCCGCCGGATCATCCAATGAGCGTCGTGCTCCGCGATGCCGTCGACGGTCACACCCGGCCGCCGCGCCGCCGGGGACGCCGTGCCTGAGGCGGCGCGCCTCTATAGGTCCACCTGCGGGGTCCTTCAGAAAAATTTCCTGTCAAAGCCCGGCGATCTCGCCTAGCGTTCTGTTACGCAAACGAGACAGGAGTGAAATCTATGAAAACTCTCGCCTTCGCCGTGCTCGGCCTCACTGCCATCGCCTTTGCCGGTCCCGCTGCCGCTTGCGGTGCCGCAAAGACTGCCGAGAAGCCGGTTGAAAAGCCGGTGCAGAAGCCGAGCGTCTGAGGCCTTATCGGACCGGCTTGAGGGAGGGCGCCAGCGTCGGCGCCCTTTTTCATGTGTTGTCGACCGCCCCGTTCAGCCTTGGGCCAGCGCGTCGAGCACCCGCACCCAGGACCGCGCGCCTTTGGCAAAGCTCGTGAGTTCGAGCTTTTCGTTCGGCGAGTGGATCCGGTCGTCCTCGAGCCCGAAGCCGATTAACAGGGTATCGAGGCCGAGTTTGGCCTTGAACGCGCCCACCACCGGGATCGAGCCGCCGGCGCCGATAAAGACCGCCTCGCGCCCCCATTCCTCGGAGAGCGCCCGTCTGGCGGCCGCAAAGGGGGGCGCAGCCGTCGGCATCACCGTGGCACCGGCTGCGCCGTGGGATGTGAAGCGCGCCTCGCAATCGGCGGGCAGGGCTGCGCGGATATGGGCACGGAAGCTCTCGCGCACGGCGTCCGGGTCCTGCTGCCCGACGAGGCGAAAGCTCACTTTCGCTGTCGCTTCCGCGGGGATCACGGTCTTGAAGCCTGCGCCCGTGTAGCCGCCCGAGATGCCGTTCACCTCGGCGGTCGGACGCGCCCAAATCTGTTCGAGGACCGTCCGATCCGTCTCGCCCGCGGGGACCGACAGGCCGACCTCACCGAGGAACGCCGCCGCATCGAAGCCGAGGTTGTCCCAATCGGCGCGGAGCGCGTCGGAGAGCTCCGGCACAGCGTCATAAAAGCCCGTCAACGTCACCCGCCCACTGTCGTCATGCAGGCCAGCGAGCGCCCGCGTGAGCACGCGGATCGGGTTTGCCGCCGCGCTGCCGTAAAACCCAGAGTGCAGGTCCCGGTCGGCCGCACGGACCGTCACCTCCTCGGTAACCGTCCCACGGAGCTGGGTGGTGATCGCCGGCGTCTCGCGGTCCCACTGGGTCGTGTCGCTGACGAGCGCGATCTCCGCCTTGAGCTCTCCAGGCGCGCTCTCGAGAAATGCCTTTAGGCCTTTGCCGCCGCTTTCTTCTTCTCCTTCGAGGAGGATCGTCACCTTGCAGGGCAGTGTGCCCGCGGCGCGGCGGAACGCCCGGCAAGCTTCGATAAAGGTCATCACCTGACCCTTGTCGTCGGACGTGCCGCGGCCGACGATCATGCCACTGCCATCTGCGCGGGTCTCGACCGCCGGATCGAACGGGTCACGCCGCCAAAGCGCGAGTGGATCGACAGGCTGCACGTCGTAATGCCCATAAAAGAGCACATGCGGGCCCGGGCCCGAGAGGTCATGGGCGATCACCAGCGGCTTGCCGACGGTCGGCTCGATCCGCGTGTCGAAGCCGAGGCTTTTGAGATCGGCTGCGAGCCACTCGGCCGCGCGGGCGCAATCGGCGTCATGGGCCGGGTCGGTGGAGATCGACGGGATGCGGAGCAACTCGAAGAGCCGCGTTAGAGCGCCATCCCGGTCCGCATCGAGATGCGCGAGGACGGGCTCGATCCGGGGCAGGGCGGTTTCGGGCGGGGCGGCGTCGGGCGGGGCGGTGTCGGGCGGGGCGGTGTCGGGCATGGGCGCTCCCTTTCGTTTGGCCAGAGGCTAGCGGCACGTGCCGGGTCCGGCAACGGCCGGCCCGTTGCCCGCCCTCAGTCCCGGGTGATCCAGCCGCCGCCGAGCACCCGGCTGCCCTCGGGCTCGTAAAAGACGCAGGCCTGCCCCGGAGCGACGCCTTCCTCCGGGGTCGCGAGTTCGACCTCGGCGCCCATGGCAGTCCCGCGGATCCGTGCCGGCATCGGCGGGCGGGTCGAGCGCACTTTGACAGCGATCTCCCGCGAGCTGTCGTCGAGCGTGCCCGGCCCGATCCAGTTCACGTCGCGGACCGGCACCCGGTGGGCGGCCAGCGCCGAACGCGGGCCCACGACGACCTCCCGGCGCTCCGGGTCGAGGCGCACGACAAAGAGCGGCTCGCCTCCGCCGATGCCGAGCCCCCGGCGCTGGCCGACCGTATAGTGGATGATGCCGCGATGCTCGCCCAGGATCCGCCCGTCCACATGGCGGATCGCACCGGGCTCGGCCGCACCGGGTCGGAGTTTCTCGATCACGGCAGCATAGTTGCCTGATGGGACGAAACAAATGTCCTGGCTGTCGGGCTTATCGGCGACCGCCAGCCCGTGCTTTGCTGCCAATGCGCGGGTCTGGTCTTTCGACGGCAAATGCCCGAGCGGGAAGCGCAAGTATTCGAGCTGATCCCGCGTTGTCGCGAACAGGAAATAGGACTGGTCGCGTGCCGGATCGGCGGCTCGATGCAATTCCGCCCCGTCGGGACCCTCACGACGCTGGATATAGTGCCCCGTGGCCAGACAATCGGCGTCGAGATCGCGTGCCGTCTCGAGAAGATCGCGGAATTTGACCCGCTCGTTGCAGCGCACACATGGGATCGGCGTGGCGCCGGCGAGGTACTGCTCGGCGAATTCGTCGATCACGCTCTCGCGGAAACGGCTCTCGTAATCAAGGACATAGTGCGGAAAACCGAGGCGCTCGGCGACCCGGCGCGCATCGTGGATATCCCGCCCTGCACAGCAAGCGCCCTTCTTCGCGAGCGCCGCGCCGTGGTCATAGAGCTGCAGCGTGATGCCGACGACGTCATAGCCTTCGGAGGCGAGTTCCGCCGCCACCACGGAGCTGTCCACGCCGCCAGACATGGCAACGACCACCCGGGTGTCTTCAGGGGATTTCTCGAAGCCGAGGCTGTTTTTCTGTACCATTCGGGGACGAGTACCTATGGTTAGCTGATCTTAGGAGTTCTATTCACTGAGTTTTTAGCCTCTGCACGCACAGTCGCCCCTGCAAGCAAACTAAGGGAGCGCGATGAACCAACACTGGTCAGTCCCATATGTCATCGGACCCGACGGGGAAAGATTGACATTGGAGGATCTGCCCCCCTCGACAACGCGACGTTGGGTCCCCCGGCGCAAGGCGAAGGTGGTGGCAGCCGTAGAAGGCGGGCTGATCACGCAGAAAGACGCATCCAATAGATATGGTATCAGCGACGAAGAATATGAGAGCTGGCGTGCGGCTCTCGGTCGCTTCGGCATGCGCGGCCTCAGGGTCACGCAGCTCAAGCGCGTCCGGCAGGCTTCAGAATGAAGCCCAGCCCGGAGACCTGCCCGCGGTAACACTCCGTTTACTCTCTGGATGTTAAGCCTTCGGAAGCTTAGGCTTGACGGTGCGAGTAAGGGAGCGGCGCATGCGAATCTTGCTGATCGAGGACGACCCATCGACGGCGACAAGCATTGAACTGATGCTGAAGAAGGCGGAGCTCAACCCGTATGTCACCGATAGCGGCGAGGAGGGAATCGAACTCGCCAAGCTTTACGATTACGACCTGATCGTTCTCGATCTCAGTCTACCGGATATCGACGGTTACGACGTGCTGCGGCGCTTGCGGATGGCCCGGATCGAGACGCCGACACTGATCCTGTCCGGGATCGACGGTGCGGACAGCAAGATCAAGGGTTTCGGCTGCGGGGCAGATGATTATCTGACGAAGCCCTTCAATCGCGAAGAGTTGATCGCCCGCATCCACGCGATCGTGCGCCGCTCGAAAGGCCATGCGCAATCGATCATCCGGACGGGCAAGCTTGCGGTAAACCTCGATGCCAAGACCGTGGAGGTTGACAGCCATCCGGTGCATCTGACGGGCAAGGAGTACCAAATGCTCGAATTGCTCTCTTTGCGGAAGGGGTCGACCTTGACCAAGGAAATGTTCCTGAACCACCTCTATGGCGGAATGGACGAGCCCGAGGTCAAGATTATCGACGTCTTCATTTGTAAGCTTCGGAAAAAGCTTTCGCTGGCCACCGACGGCGCCAATTACATCGAAACGGTATGGGGTCGGGGCTACGTCCTCCGAGATCCTGTTGAAGGCGTGGGGGAGAACAAGGCCGGCAGCGCAGCCTGAGGGGCTAACCCTCTGCTGCGGCGACTGGTCAAACCCGCTTCGTCATCCCAGCGGCCGCGCCCCGCTCTCAGGCGGTTTCGGTATCCATGTCCAGCGGATTGGGCGGCGCCGCAGAAATACTGTCGGACGCGCTTTTGGGCACCGGTCGGCTTCCGGCGGCCGTGTCCCCGAGGGGGTCTTCAGCGCGTTGGACCGATCCCTCGAAATGGGCGCCCGATTCGATGGCGATCGACTTATGCACGATGTCGCCTTCGACCTGCGACGTCGACGTGAGGCGCACCTTGAGACCGCGCAACCGACCGATCACCCGACCGTTCACGACAACGTCATCGGCCACGACCTCGCCGCGGATCGTCGCCGTCTCGCCCACCGTCAGCAGATGCGCGCGCACATCGCCCTCGATGGTGCCCTCGATCTGAATATCGCCCGAGGTGCTCACATTGCCCTTGATCGTCAGATCGCTCGACAACAGCGACGGCGACGGCTTGGGCTTCGGCGTGAGCGGTTGCCCCGGCGGAGGGGTCGGCACCGGGGCGCTCGACATCAGCGGTGCGGCGGGCGGTTTGGCCGAGGATGCGTTGCCTTGCGGTTTGGGCGCGTCGGACGGACGGGTCGACCCCGACGCCTCGCTGTCGCTGATTTTGTTTTTAGAGAACATCCCGGCCTGCCTCGATGAACTTCTTCGGATTGATCGGCGTCTCGTCGATGCGGATCTCGTAATGCAGATGGGTCCCGGTGCTTCGCCCCGTATTGCCCATCTCGCCGATCACGTCTCCGCGCGCCACCCGTTGCCCAACGGCCACATTCCGGCGGCGGAGATGAGCATACCGCGTTTCATAACCGAAGGCATGCTTAATTATGACGATTTTGCCATAGCCGCGCATCCGGCCCGAGAAGCTGACGACGCCATCCGCCGTGGCCTCGATCCGGGTGCCCGGCGCCGCCGCATAGTCCATGCCCGTGTGCATCGACCATACCCGCCGGATCGGATCCTTGCGCTTGCCGAACGCGCTCGTCATGCGGGCCCCCTCAACCGGTTTGCCGAAGGGCAGGCGGGCCACGGCGATCTTCAACAGATTGGCGCGCTCGAGATCGGCGAGAAGCGCGATCACCCGTTCCTCGGTAGTGTCGGGTAGCGCGGCCTCGGCCTCGGTAATCGGCTGGAACGGCCCACCAGAGCCGCCATATTCAACACGTGCCGCTGTCAAGATGCGGTCGAGATCGATCTCCGCACGCTCGAAAACCTTCCCGAGACCTGCGAGACCGGTGCGCGCTGCCGTTTCGAGCTGTTTCAGCAGGATTTCTTGGCGCTGCTCCGCGCCTTTCAGGTGCGAAAGCAACCCCTGGACTTCGGTCTCGAGCGCGGTCGCCGTCGCCCGCGCGGCATCGCGTTCCCCCCCCACCCCCGCCATCGTCTCGCCAAGTCCCGGAACCGCGGCCGTGGCCGGCACATCCCTACCCCATCCGCCGATGTAGACCCAGGCCAGACCGCATTAGAGCATAACAGCCAAGAGCACAGCAAACCGGGCCTCACCAACCCGCAGAAGTGCATCGCTGCCTG
>JBHJGX010000061.1:0-57772 GCA_050331395.1 Paracoccaceae bacterium | reverse complement strand
CCGGGCGGGCAATCCCCTGCGGTTCCCCACCCAGCCGGAGGACTGAGCCGCCCGGCGCCACCCCCCCCGTCTCGACAGTCCGGCCCCCATCCGCTAGGCGGCAGGGCTGTCGTCAGGAGGCCCCATGGTCGCGCGCGTCGTTCCGGTCGAGCCCTTCGATCTCGTCGTCTTCGGGGCGACGGGGGATCTGGCGCGCCGCAAGCTTCTGCCCGCACTTTATCACCGAATGCAGGACGGCCAGATGCCCGAAGGGTCCCGGGTGCTCGGCACGGCACGCTCGGCGATGGACGACAAGGGGTTCCGTCGCCTCGCCGAGACGGCACTCACGGATTTCGTGCCGCCCGAGGAGCTCGACCGGGCGACGCGGGACCGGTTCCTCGCCGCGCTCTCCTATGTGCCCATGGACGCGGCAGAGCCCGGCGCGTTCGAGGCGATCCCCGCCCGGCTCGGACAAGCCGACGGTCGCCCGCGGGCCTATTACCTGTCGGTCGCGCCTGCCTTTTTCGGGCCGATCGCCCAGGGCATCGCGAGCCACGGGCTTGCCGATCCCGCCGCACGGATCGTCGTCGAGAAACCGCTCGGCCACGACCGGCCCTCGGCGCAGGCGCTCAACGCCCATCTCGCCGAGGTCTTCGAGGAAGGCCAGATATACCGGATCGACCATTATCTCGGCAAAGAGACGGTCCAGAATCTGATGGCGCTGCGCTTTGCCAATGCCCTCTTCGAGCCCCTCTGGAACGCCCGCCATATCGACCATGTGCAGATCACCGTCGCAGAGCGGGTCGGCATCGAGGGCCGGGGCGCGTCCTATGACGGCGTCGGCGCGCTGAGAGATATGGTGCAGAACCACCTGCTGCAGTTGCTCTGCCTCACGGCGATGGAGCCGCCTGCCCGGTTCGAGCCGGACGCGGTGCGCGACGAAAAGCTCAAAGTCCTCCGCGCGCTCGCGCCCGTCGCGCCCGAGGACGCGGTGCGCGGCCAGTACCGCGGCGGAACCGGTCAGCCCTCCTATGCGGAAGACGCGGGCCGGCCCGACAGCCGGACCGAGAGCTTCGTTGCACTGAGGGCGGGCGTCGACAACTGGCGTTGGGCGGGCGTGCCCTTTTATCTGAGGACGGGGAAGCGGCTGCGCGCACGGCTCTCGGAAATCGCGATCCAGTTCCGCCGGATCCCGCATTCGATCTTTGGCGGCGCGCGGCCGCCGGCCAACGTGCTCGCGATCCGCTTGCAGCCCGACGAGGGGATCACGCTCTCGATGACGATCAAAGACCCCGGACCGGGCGGCATGCGCTTGACGGGGACGGAACTCGACATGACCTTTGCAGAAAGCTTGGGGTCCCGCGCGGTGCGGATGCCCGACGCCTATGAGCGGCTGGTGATGGACGTGATCCGCGGCGACCAGACGCTTTTCATGCGGGGCGACGAGGTGGAGGCCGCCTGGGCCTGGATCGACCCGATCGTCGCGGCCTGGGACGGGAACGAGCCGCCCCGGCCCTACGATATCGGCTCGTCGGGCCCCGAAGATGCGCTGATGCTCTTGCACCGGGACGGGCGGCGCTGGCGGGAAATCGCTTGAAGCTGGAGAGGAACACGCGATGACCGGGTTCAGGATCGAGGAATACCCCGACACCGAGCTCGGGCCCGCGCTCGCCGCCCGCGTCGCCGAAGATCTTATCGAGGCGCTCGCGGAGCGGGCGACGGCCGCGCTCGCGGTGCCGGGCGGCACGACGCCGGTGTTCTTCTTGCGTGCGCTCGGCCGGGTCGATCTGCCCTGGGAGCGGGTGACCGTCACCCTGACCGACGAACGGCAGGTGTCGGTCGACAGCCCCCGCTCGAACCAGCGGCTGCTCGCCGAGACGCTTTTTGCCGGCCGCGCGGCGGCGGCCTGCTTTGTCCCCCTCTATGCGGCGGGCGCGGGCGCCGAGGCGATCGGGCTTTCGCTCACCCCGCTCCTGCCGCTCGATGTTTGTGTCTTCGGGATGGGAGAGGATGGGCATATCGCCTCGCTCTTTCCGGGCGCGCTCGGGCTCGCTGCGGCGCTCGCCCCCGATGCGCCGCCGGCCGTGGAGACCCGGCCGCCGGGGGGAGAAGAGCCGCGCATTACCCTCTCGGCCCCGGTCATCGCCGGGGCGCGGAAGCGGTACCTGCTCATCAAAGGGGAGCCGAAACGCGCGGCCCTCGACGCGGCCGCCGCCGATCCGTCCGCGCCCTTCAGCGCCGTCCTCGCTGCGGGCGGCCAAACGGATGTCTACTACGCGCCCTGACCGGCGCGCCCTCATAGCCAAAGGAGCGCCCATGCACCCGACCGTCCGCGCTGTCACCGACCGCATCGTCGAGCGCTCGCGCCCGAGCCGCGACGCCTATCTCGACCGCACCCGCGCCGCCGCTGCCGAAGGCCCGACGCGCGCCGCGCTCTCCTGCGGGAACCTCGCACATGCGATCGCTGCCTGCGGCGCAGAGGACAAGACCCGCCTCGCCGAGGGCGGTGGCGGCAATATCGGCATCGTCACCGCCTATAACGACATGCTTTCGGCCCATCAGCCCTTTGCCGGATTTCCCGAACTGATCCGCGCGGCCGCCCGCGAGGCCGGCGGCTCCGCCCAGGTCGCAGGCGGCGTGCCGGCGATGTGCGACGGCGTCACCCAAGGCCAGCCGGGCATGGAGCTCTCGCTCTTCTCCCGCGACGTGATCGCGCTCGCCGCCGGGGTCGCCCTCAGCCACAACAGCTTCGATGCGGCGATCTATCTGGGCGTCTGCGACAAGATCGTGCCGGGCCTCGTAATCGCAGCGGCGAGCTTCGGACATCTGCCGGCCATCTTCGCGCCGGCGGGCCCGATGCCATCCGGCCTCGGCAACGACAAAAAGGCCGAGATCCGCCAGCGCTTCGCCCGCGGCGAGATCGACCGCGCCCAGCTCTTACGGGCCGAGATGGCGAGCTACCACTCGCCCGGCACCTGCACCTTCTACGGCACAGCCAACACGAACCAGATGCTGATGGAGCTGATGGGTCTCCAGCTGCCGGGCGCGTCCTTCGTCAATCCCGGCACCGAGATGCGCGACGCGCTGACCGCCGAAGCCGCCCGCCGGGCGCTTGCAATCACCGCTCTCGGCAACGACTACACCCCCGTCGCCGACATCCTCGACGCGCGCGCCTTCGTGAACGGCATCGTCGGGCTCCACGCGACCGGCGGCTCGACCAACCTGACGCTGCACCTCGTGGCGATGGCCCGCGCGGCCGGGGTGCAAATCGACTGGGAGGACATGGCCGAGCTCTCGGGCGCGGTGCCGCTGATGGCGCGCGTCTATCCGAACGGGATCGCCGATGTGAACCATTTCCACGCCGCCGGCGGGCTCGCTTTCCTGATCCGCGAACTGCTCGACGCCGGCCTTCTCCACGAAGACGTGCGCACCGTCGCGGGCCGGGGCCTTGCGCGCTATGCGACCGAACCGAAGCTCGCAGAGGGCCGCATCCGCTGGGAGGACGGTCCGACCGAGACCCTCAATCCGGATATCCTCCGCCCCGCCGCGCAACCGTTCCAGCCGACCGGCGGGCTCGCGCTGCTCGACGGTCCGCTCGGGCGCGCGGTGATCAAAACCTCGGCGGTCAAGTCTGAGCGCCTGGTGGTCGAGGCGCCGGCGCGGATCTTCCACGATCAGGCCGAGGTGAAAGCCGCCTTTCAGGCAGGTGCGCTCGATCGCGACGTCGTCGTCGTCGTCCGCTATCAGGGGCCTAAGGCGAACGGCATGCCCGAGCTGCATGCGCTGACCCCCCTCCTCGGCGTGCTCCAGGACAAGGGCCACCGGGTCGCCCTCGTCACCGACGGGCGGATGTCCGGCGCCTCGGGCAAGGTGCCAGCCGCGATCCATGTGAGCCCGGAGGCGGCCGATGGCGGGCCGATCGCCCGGCTCCGCGACGGCGACGTGCTCCGCGTCGATGCCCCCGCGGGTCGGCTCGACGTCCAGGTGCCCGAGGCCGATTGGGCCGCCCGGACGCCCGCGCCCGCCGATCTCGGCGCGAACGCCCACGGGATCGGCCGCGAGCTCTTTGCCGCCTTCCGCGCGCGGGTGGGCCCGGCCGAGACCGGCGCCGCCGTGGTGGTCTGAGATGGCGCCGACGATCCGCGAGATCGCGACGGCCGCGCCGGTGATCCCGGTTCTCGTCGTCGAAGATGTGGCGACCGCCGCGCCGCTCGCCGAAGCGCTGGTGGCCGGCGGATTGCCGGTGCTCGAGGTCACGCTCCGCACACCGGCGGCGCTCTCGGCGCTTCGGGCGATGGCCGACGCCGTGCCTCGGGCGATCCTCGGGGCGGGCACGCTGCGAAGCCCCGCGGACGTGCGGGCGGCCCGGGCGGCAGGCGCGCAGTTCGGGGTCTCGCCCGGGCTCTCGGCGCGGGTGCTGGACGCGGCCGAGGCGGAGGGATTGCCCCTCCTGCCCGGGGTCGCAACGCCGTCGGAGGCGATGGCCGCGGCCGAGCGCGGGTACGAGATCCTGAAGTTTTTCCCGGCCGAGGCGGCGGGCGGCCGCGCGGCGCTGGCGGCCTGGGCGAGCCCGCTCGCGGGCCTCGCCTTCTGCCCGACCGGCGGGATCACGGCCGAGCGCGCGCCGGGCTATTTGGAGCTGCCCAACGTCGTCTGCGTCGGCGGCTCCTGGATCGCGCCACAGGCCCTCGTGGCCGCAGAAGACTGGGACCGGATCGCCGCCCTCGCGCGCACAGCCGCGGCCTTGCGGGGCGCCTAGCGCCGCGCGTCTTCCCGCAGAAACACCGGCAAACGCGATCATTCACGTCGATTAGAACAAATACGGCCTTTGTATTCGTACCCTTGGGGCGCAAGTCGATAAAAATTTCACACATTTGTCACGCGGATCCAGAGTATCCCGTTGGTCTGATTTGGGGGACTCACGTCGACAATGCGTATCCGAGGCCATGCCGGCCTCGACCTCCCGTCAGAGTGAGACACGAGATCCGCGCGCGACGCCGCGCTTTGCAACAGTGGGATACGGGGATACCGATGGCGACGCTTTTTTCCGAGACCTTCGAGACCGCGACACCGGGGAGCAACCAGGACGCTCTCGGCGCGTTCACCTTCCTGAGCGGCGCGACGCAGACCTTCACCGACGGATTTGGCGACTTCTTCGGCGTGTCGGACAACGCGGACGCCGCAGGCCTGTTCGGCAGTTTCATCGTCTACAACGGCAACACGACGCAGTATCTCGCCGGTAATGACCTCGACGGCGAGGGCGCCGCGCTGCCGATCGTCATCCAGACGACGGGCATCGACATCTCCGGCGCGACCAACCTCATGCTCAGCCTCGACGCGGCCGAGGACGACGACGGCTCGAACCAGGATTGGGATATTGTCGATTTCGTGCACGTCTCGGTGCAAATCGACAATGGCGGCTTCGTCGACGTATTGAACTTCGAATCGATCCCCGACGGCGACGCGTTCAACGCGGTCCCGGCGGTCGATACCGACTTCGACGGCGACGGTGACGGCACCCAAATCACCGACACCTTCGCGACCTTCATGGCGGGCATTGCCGGCACCGGCTCCCTGCTCGACATTCAGATCGAGTTCCAACTCAATGCGGGCGACGAAGACATCGCGCTCGACAACATCACAATCACCGGCGATGTGGCGCCGCCCCCGGTGACCCCGCTCATCAACGAGTTTCAGCCCAACCCTGATGGAAACGACCCGGCCAATCAAACGGTCGAATTGAAGGGCGCCCCGAACACGGCCTTCGATCTCTGGCTCATCTCGATCGAGGATGACGGGTCCGATGGCCTCGTCGACCGCGCGGCGAATGTTACCGGCACCTTCGATGCCAACGGCATTGCCACGGTCTCGGTCCCCGATCTCGAGAACCCCTCCTTCACCTATATCTTGACCGACGGCTTCACCGGAGGGGGGGAAACGGATTTCGACAGTGACGGTAACGGGACCATCGACCTCGATCTCGCCTCGGTCGGCATCACGCAGGTCTTTGACGCCATAGGCATCGTCGACGACGGCAGCGAGTTGACCTATGCTGAGCAATTGGGTGGCACGACCATCCCGTTCACCGGCACCGAGCCCGAATTGGTGTTCCGCGACGGCGTGACCGACGCGCTCTTTGCGGTGAACGCGATCGCGCCGAGCACACCGAGTGCCACCGTCTTCGACGCGGACGGCGCTGAGCTCTTTCCGACCGCATTCGACATCGATCCGACAGCCGGCACCACCTTCGGCGCGGTGAACCCCTCGCTGTCCGCGCCCACGGAGACCACGCTCTCGATCAGCGACGTGAGCCAGACCGAGGGCGACACCGGCACGACGAATTTCGAATTCACCGTGACCCGCTCGGGCGACACATCGGGCGTCACCACGGTGAATTTCGCGACCGCTGACGGCACGGCCACCGCGGGCAGCGACTACACGGCGACTTCAGGCACGCTCACCTTCGCCGCGGACGGGCCGAACACGCAGACCGTCACCGTCGCTGTGACCGGCGACACAGACCCGGAAGACGACGAGGCATTCGTGGTTGAGCTCACGAACGCGTCGGGCAGCACAATTGTCAGCGACGCGACGGGCCAGGGCACCATCCTGAACGATGACGCGGCCCCCCTGCCTTCGGTGATCATCAACGAGGTGCACTTCGATCCGGCAAGCGATTTGAGCGGCGATGCCAATGGCGACGGCACGCGCGGCGCCTCCGAGGACGAGTTCGTCGAGATCGTCAACACGGGCGGGACGGCGGTCGACATCTCCGGCTGGACACTGAGCGACGATGACGGCGACGATTTCGCCTTCCCGGGGGGCACGATCCTTAGCGCGGGGCAAGCGGCCGTGCTCTTCGGCGGCGGCACCCCGACCGGCAGCTTCGGTGGGGCCCTGGTCTTCGCCGACGACGGCAGCATCGGCAACGGGCTGGCCAATGGCGGCGATGCGGTCGAATTGCGGGATGCGGTCGGCAGCCTGGTGGACAGCGTGGCTTATGGCAGCGCAGGCGCCGTCTCCGGCGGCAACGACCAGTCGGTGACGCGTGATCCGGATCTGACCGGCGGCTTCGTCGATCACAGCGGCGCCACGGGCGCGAACGGCGCGCTTTTCTCGCCGGGCACCCGGATCGACGGCACGCCCTTCGACCCGAACGCCACGCTCCTCTCGATCAACGATGTGACGATGATGGAAGGCGATAGCGGCACGACCGACTTCGTCTTTACGGTGACGCGCTCCGGCGACACATCGGGCGTCACCATGGTGGATTTCGCAACGGCCGACGGCACAGCCACCGCGGGCAGCGACTACACCAGCAATTCGGGCACGCTCACCTTTATGGCGGGCGGGCCGAACACGCAGACCGTCACCGTTTCGGTGACCGGCGACATGGATGCGGAACAGAACGAAACCTTCAACGTCGCGCTGTCGAACGCAACGAACGGCGCGTTCATCAGCGATGCGACCGGCCTCGGCACGATCCAGAACGACGACGGCGTCGTCATCAGCCAGATCAACCAAGTCCAAGGCGACGGCGCCGTGAGCCCGATCGTCGGCGACATGGTAACCATCGAGGCCATCGTCACCGGCGACTTCCAGGACGGCGACGCGGACACCCAGCGGGATCTCCGCGGCTTCTTCGTTCAGGAAGAGGACACCGATACCGACGCTAACCCGCTCACCTCCGAAGGCATCTTCGTCTTCGACGGGAGCAGCCCCGCCACCGACGTGAACATCGGCGATCTGGTGCAGATCACCGCCACGGTCGCCGAGTTCTTCGGCGAGACGCAGCTGACCAACCCGACGATCACGATCGTGAGTTCCGAGAACACGCTGCCGACGGCAACGCAAATCGACACGACCACGCTCTCGACCCGCACCAATTCCGACGGCGACATCATCGCCGACTACGAGCAGTTCGAGGGCATGCTCGTCACCTATCCCGAGACCTTCACCGTCTCGGATCTCTTCACCCTCGGCCGGTTCGGCGATTTCGGGCTCTATCGCGGCGACAGCGTGCTCGAGACCTACACCCAGGCGAACCTGCCGAGCGTGCCGGGCTTCCAGCAATTCAAAACCCTTGCGGCCCGCGACACCGTCATCGTGGACGACGGCAAATCCATCCAGAACCCGGCCGTGATCCCCTTCGAGGTCGAGGGCGTCACCGGCGACGTCGCGGGTCAGCTCGACGCCAATGACGAACTGAGCGCGGGCGATACGGTGGACGACCTCACTGGCGTCGTCCGGTTCTCGCGCGGCTCGGGCGGGTTTGGCGACGAGATTTATCGGGTGCTGCCGACGGATGCGGACGATTTGGTGATCCAGAACACCGACCCGCGCGAGGCGACGGCGCCGGATGTGGGCGGCGACATCACCGTCTCGTCCTTCAACCTGCTGAACTTCTTCACGTCGATCGACGACGAGCGCGGCCGGAACAACAACCCGCTGAATGCCGGACCGACGCCCCTCGAGCCGCGCGGTGCGAACGATCTGACGAATGCGGATCCCGGGGACGCGCCGTCGACCCAAGCTCAGAACGATGCGCTCGCAGAGTTCAACCGGCAGCTCGACAAACTGATTGCGGCCTTCACCGGTGTTCAAGCGACGATCTTCGGCCTGATCGAGCTCGAGAACGAGTTCCCGGGTTTTGTCGATCCAAGCAATACCGGCGGGCTGACGGCCGTCGAAACCCTGCTCAGCGAGCTCAACACGGCGATCCCGACCGCGAATTACCAGTTCGCGTCCCCTGCGGGCGATCCGACCTTCGGCGATCAGAGCGATGCGATCACCGTGGCGCTCCTCTACGACGCCAATCTCGTAGAAATCGCTTCCGGAACCACGGTCGAGATCCTGAAGGACGCGGATCTTGCCGGCCTCGGTGTCGATCCGGGCGTGCCGGTGTTCGACGGCGCGAGCACGAACCGCGCCCCGATCGCGGCGACCTTCGAGGAACTCGCGACCGGCGAGACGTTCACGGTCGCGGTCAACCACTTCAAGTCGAAGGGGTCGCCGGGCACCGCTCTGTCCGGCGATGACGATATCGGCGACGGGGTCGGCAATGCGAACCAGACCCGCGAGAACGCGGCGATCGCGCTCGATGCCTGGCTCGATACCGATCCGACCGGATCGGGCGACCCGGATGTCCTCATCATCGGCGATTTGAACGCATATGCGATGGAGACGCCGATCCGGACCCTCGTCGACGAGGGCTATGCGGATCAGGTGAGCCGGTTTCTCGACCCGGGCGAGTTCCCGTTCTCATTCGGCTTCCCGGTCGACTTGGGCACCGTGCCACAGGCGCAGAGCTTCGGAGCGCTCGACTATGCGCTTGCCAATCCCAGCCTGGCGAGCCAGGTGACCGGCGCGGCTGAGTGGCAGATCAACTCAAACGAGTCGACCGCGTTCGACTACAACCTCGAATTCCGGCCGCAGGCCCAGGCCGACGGGCTCTTCGCCGCGACGCCGTTCCGGGCCTCGGACCATGATCCGGTGATCATCGGCCTCGATCTGGGCGGCGAAGACCCGCAGACGCCGGTTGTGGAAGGCACCGCGCAAGGCGAAGTCGTCCGCGGCACGGACGCGGCCGAGGACATCATCCCGGGTGCGGGGTCGGACCGGATCTTCGGCGGCGACGGCGGCGACAACTTCATCTTCGGCCTCACCGACAATCCGGGCGACCGCAACACGATCTACGATTTCGAAGGCGGCGTGGACAGCATCAGCTTCCCGAGCTTGAGCGAAAGCCAGGTCAATGTGCGCGTCCTCAACAGCAGCCTCGCCTACATCACCTTCGAGGGCACGGTTCTCTTCGTGCGCGGGTCCGGCATCGACGAGGACGGGCTCAACCTCGAGTTCCAGGACCTGATGATTTCCTAATCGCCAGAACTAGGGGGCCGGATCGGCCCCATCGACGGACCGAGGGAGGGGGCAGACCCGCGCCCCTCCCGGAACCCAAAAGGACAGTGAAATGAAAAACGCTCTCTCCGCCGCAGTCGCGGTTGCCACGCTCGCGGTGGCTCAACCGGCCTCGGCCGCCCTGATGAATGTCTTCCCGGGCAACCCGATGGTCCTGGCCGACGAGTCTATCTTCTTCTTCGGCGAATTCAACGACGGCTCGAGCTTCGGCCTCGCCACCGAGATCACCGGCACCGGCATCGACGGCGCGCCTTTCGAACTCGATCTCGAGATCTTCTTCACCCTCGCTGCCGACAACTCGTTCGAGAGCGGCGGTTTTACGCTCGTCGATACCGTCAACGGCACGATCGTCGCGGCGAGCGACAGCCTCGTCGATGCCCATAGCGGCGCGGATCTGATCGAGCTCCGGTTCAACGGCATCTCCGGCACCAACGCCGACGCCTTCGGCGGGTCGGCCATCGGCCAGATCTTCTTCGGCGAAGGCTTCACGGACGTGGCGAGCGAACTGAATGCGCTCGATACGTTCGCTGTGGACGCGAAGCTCTCTGCCGCCGTGCCCCTGCCGGCCGCTCTGCCGCTCCTCCTCGGCGGGCTTGCTGCGCTCGGCTACGTCGCCCGCCGCCGGGCCTGACCGACCCCCGGTCCCGGCCTCAAAAGGCCGGGGCCGCCGCTTTGGGCAGATCCGGCGCCCGGATGGACTGCCGCGACAGCACCTGAGCAATCATCGAGAGCAGGGCGTCGGCCACCACGGGTTTGGTCACATATCCGGCGATCCCGAGCTGCTGGCGCTCGTCCTCGCGGCCCGGTCGGACATCCGCCGACAAGAGGATGATCGGGACGGCTGCCATCGCTCCGCCCATGGCACGGATCCGGCGCGCCGCTTCGAGCCCGTCCATGCCCGGCATGTGCAAATCCATCAGAACGAGATCGACGGTCTGGTCGCTCAGACAAGCTAGGGCGGCATCCCCGTCCGAGGCTTCGATTGCCTGCGCGCCCGAGGGCTCGATCAGCAGCCGAGCGACGAACCGGTTGGTCTCCACATCGTCGACGATCAGGATCCGGCGCCCCGCAAGCTCGGAGGTCTCGGCCGGGTCGCACACAGCGTCGTCCGCCCCCGCACCCGCGTCAGGGGTCGCGGCCCGGATCGACAGCGCAAAACGGGAGCCCTCCCCCGGCCGGCTCGCGACGGCCACGGTCCCGCCCATCATCTCGGCCAAGCGCCGGGAGATCGCGAGCCCGAGCCCGGTGCCGCCGAAGCGCCGCGCCGTCGACGTCTCGGCCTGGGTGAATGGTTGAAAGAGCCGCTCGGTCAGATCGGCGGGGATGCCGATGCCGGTGTCGCGGACTGCGAACTCCAGTCTCCAGGACCCGTCGACGTTTCGATGACCGGATAGCTCGAGGGCGATTTCTCCCGCCTCGGTGAATTTGATCGCGTTCGAAATCAGGTTCCCCAGCGCTTGGCGGAGCCGCAGCCCGTCGAAGACCAGCCGCTCGGGCAGATCGGGCGCGACCGTAATCGAGAAGCCGAGCCCCTTGCTCTCGGCGCTCGGCTGCCAAAGTTCGCGCACGCCCCCGATGAGCTCGCGAAGGTCCTCCGGCTCCGGCGCCAGCTGCATCTGCGCGGCCTCGATCTTGGAATAATCGAGGATGTCGTCGAGGAGCGACAGCAGATGCCGGCCGCTCTCCAGGAGCACGTCGAGCTTGCGCGATTGGTCGGGCAGGATCTCGGAGTGGCAGATCGAGCTCGTCACGCCGAGGATCGCGTTCATGGGCGTGCGGATCTCGTGGCTCATGGCGGCGAGAAACTCGGCCTTGGCCCGGCTCGCGGCGAGCGCGAGATCCCGCGCCTCGACCAACGCCTCGGTGCGCTCGGCCACCCGGCTCTCCAGGGTTCCGCGGATGTCCTCGAGGGCGCGTTCGTGGTCCCGGCGCTCGAGCTTCAACGCCTCGAAGGCCTGGGCGACCTCACCGAGTTCGTCGCTGCCCCGCACCGCCTGCGCCCGGAGCGCCGCGCGCTCGCCTTCATCGCCGCGCCATTCCCGGATCGAGGTCTGGAGCGCCGCCAGCCGCTGCCCGATCACCGTCCGGAAGGCGAGCCAACAGCCGAGCCAGATCGTGCCGAGCGCGATCATCGCCGTGATCGTGGCGAGACAAAGCCGCGTCAGCAACACGTTCCAGGCGCGCTCGAAGGCGACGCCCATGCGGAGCACGCCGATTTCCGCGACGGCGGTCTCGGTGGCGGTCCGGATCGGGCGCGCGGCGATCAGCCCGGCCTCTTCCGGCGTTCCCATCCGGACGAAGCCCTCATCTGGCGTGCCGATTTCCGCATAGACCACGTCCCCGTCCGCAAAGACGCCGGCAAGGATCAGACCGGCAAGCTCGCGATCTCCGGTGGCGACCGCCCGCGACAGCAAGATCGACTGGTTCGCCAGGATCCGATCCAGACGCTGGGCGATGTCGCGGCGCTGGTCGTGGAAGGACCGGACGGCCGGGATGAGCGTGGTCGCGATCAGGCCGGTGAGCACGACCGGGGCGATGATTGCCCAGACCTTGGTGGTGATCGACCAGCCCCGCATCTCCCGCTGCCAGGACGATCAGGGTTGACGTTCGGTGTCCGCCCCGAGCCGGGGCCAGACTTTGTCCGCGATGGCGATATTGTCCTTCGGCGCCATCCGCCAGACCTCTTCGGTCCCCAGGTCGAGGAACACGAAAAGCCGGCCGTCGACGATTTCCCAGGCTTTCGGATCGCTCGGGATCTTATGGCCCATGCGGACGCCAAACGCGCAATAACCGCCGAATTGCGGAAAATACGCCTCCGGATCGCCATCGAAGAGCGTCCGGTGATCCTCGGACGAAAAGCGCACATCGGCGCCGCGGTGCCGGCGCGAGATCGCGCGGCTCCCCTCCACCGCGGTGCCATGTTCGAAATAAGCGACCGGATCATAGCCGTTGAGGATGGCACCGGTCGGATCGAGATTGAGATCGAGCTCCTCCGCCGCAGCCCCGGAGAAGGCGAACGCCGCTGCCAGAGCCAAGCCGCGAATCGTCAACATCACCATACCGACCTCCCTTGGATTGAGCGGAGCGTGGCATTCTTACACGCGCACTGCAACCGATGGGCGTGCCGCAATTCGACCGGCCCGCATGCGAGAGCGTTGACAACGTCGCCCTTGGCGGGCGCTCTGACCTCTGACCTCTGACCTCTGCCCTCTGACCTCTGACCTCTGACCTCTGACCTCTGACAGCCCGTATCGGGGACCGCACGTGTACGCATTTTTCGACGCCCGCCAGTGGCACCACGATCCGCAGCATTTCCTGGTCCGCGGCCTTCCGCGTCCGAGCCCCGAGCAACCCGAACGCATCGCCCGGTTAAAGGCCGGCGCAGAGGCGGGCGGGCTTCGCTTCGCCGTGCCCGTCGATCGAGGTCTCGGTCCGCTCGCCGCGGTGCATACGCCGGAATATCTCGACTTTTTGCGCAACATCCACGCCCGCTGGCGCGCGCTGCCCGATGCCGGTCCCGAAGTCGTGCCGAACATCCACCCCTCACGCGGCTACGGCAGCTATCCGACCAGCGCCGTCGGGCAGGCGGGCTATCACCAGGCCGACACCGCCTGCCCCATCGGCCCCGACACCTGGGAGGCCGCCTATTGGTCCGCGCAATCGGCGCTCGCGGCCGCGCACCGGGTCCTCGAGGGCGACCGGGCGGCCTATGCGCTCAGCCGCCCGCCGGGCCATCACGCCTTTGCCGACCTCGCCGGCGGGTTCTGCTTTTTGAACAATGCCGCCATCGCCGCCGAGCATGCTCTCCGCGCGGGCCGGCGCCCGGCGATCCTCGACATCGACGTCCATCACGGCAACGGCACGCAAGGCATCTTCTACGCCCGCGGCGACGTGCTCACGGTTTCGATCCACGCGGACCCGGACGCTTTTTACCCGTTTTTCTGGGGCCACGCGCAGGAACGCGGGACCGGGCCGGGGCTGGGCGCGAACCTCAATCTGCCGCTCGCGCACGGCACCGGGACCGAGGGCGTGCTCGACGCGCTCGACGCCGCGCTTTGCCGGATCGACGCCTTCGGCACCGATCTTCTCGTCGTCGCCCTCGGCCTCGATGCCCACGAACGCGATCCCCTGCGCGGGCTCACCGTCACGACCGAGGGCTTTGCCCGGATCGCTGCCCGGATCGGGGCAACGGGTCTGCCGCTCGTCCTCGTGCAGGAGGGCGGATATCTGTCCGAGGATCTCGGGGCGAACCTGACGAGCTTTCTCTCCGGGCTCGCCCCCGTCTGATCCCGGTCAAAGGCGGCCTGAGCCGGGATTTCCGAACTCAGGCGACCGTCACCCAGGCCGTGAGTTCCCCGTCATCGACCTCCGAGACGGTGCCCGGCCGATCCGCGAGGTGGCGCATCGCCCCGTTCTCCGCGAGGCAGATGACCAGGATGCGGCGCCGACCGTCTCCCGCGGCAAGCGCCATCGCCGCCTCGAATAGCCAACGGCCGAAGCCTCTACCCTGGTGGTCGTCCTCGAGCGAGACGGCAAATTCGGCCCGCTCGGCATCGATCTGGTAGAGTTCCGCAAGGCCGCGCAGCACGCCGCCCTCGCGCATGGTGACGAGGCGGGCCCGGCTCGCCGCTTCGGCCGCGGTGTCGATCGCCCCGTCGGAGATCTGATGCGAAAACCGGAGGCGGCGCGACTGCGGGCTGAGCCGCCGAAAGTGCGCGGCGATTTCCTCGGGCGTGGCGGCGGCGCCGACGTCGAGCGCGAGGGTCTGGGCGCCGAGACGTTCGAGGAGGCCGCGCAGGTCGGCTGCTGTGTCTGTCCCGGCAGTTTCTGGGCAGTCGGTGTCGCGCTCGGCGACGGCAGTGTCCATCGGCATCTTCATGGTGGCACCTTTCTTAGAGGTTCCATCCAGCTCCGGAACCTATCTGGGGCCCGCAATGCCGCATTTTAACCGGAAGTTGCGCGAATTTGGTCGGATAAAGAAATTTCTTGCGTGTCTTGAAATCCCGGAAGATCCGGCCGGTCGTTTGGCGGCCGCGGGAGGCCCGCGACCGCCGCCTGTATCATGTGCGGATCAGGCGTAGTCGAAGTACTAGGGTGCGAACTCGCCGTTCAGCACTCTCGCCGAGAGCGACGAAGCTTCGGCGAAACCGTTACCGATGGCGATCTCGTTGGTCGTCGGCCCGGCATCGTCAACCCAGGGAAGCGCGCCGTCACTAACATTGGCAAAAGCACTGGCAAACGCTGTGTCATCATCTTCGCCATTGACGTCGCTAAAGTCCGCAAATGCGGACGCAACTGCATTAAAAAGATCCTCGCTGCCGTAGTCGAAACTGTGGCCATAGACCATGTACTCGTCGGCGAGGCAGCTTTCACAGTCTTCCGGCGCATAGGCGACCATCGGCGACCAAAAGTCGTTTTCCACGAAGACACGGGCGGTCGGGATCGTGATAGCGATCGGGCCGAACGGATTGGTCACAGTGTCGAAGTCGATGGCCAGCGTCAGTTCGGTCTTCTGCTGGATGCTCAGACCGAATTCCAAAAGCTGGAAAGTGAAGACGTAGTCTGCGCCCTCGACGGTCGTATCGACCTCTGTTTCGGCAACGAGTTGGGGTTTCGGAAACGCGATGTCCGTGGTCGGGAGTGTCGGCAGTTTAATCAGCGGCGCGGTGTCCGCATCGGCGAATGCGTAGGCGAGACCGACGCCGACCGTGAGCGCACCCAGATCGTGCACCGTGGTCTTGGTGATGGTCATTGCCTCGCCGGCACCACCGGACGCGAATGCGTCGGCCTCGGCCACGATCGACATCGGCGTGTCGTCGAGATTGCCGAAAAAGAAAAAGTTCTCGTCGGCCAAGGGCTCGCCGAAGGCGGTCAGGAGGGCCACGGCGGTGTCGAACACCTCGTGCGGATTGTCTCCGGGCTTTGGCGCCATTTTCTTGAGCATGTTGTAGGAAGGCAGCATTGGTCGTCCCCCATTCGGTCACTGAGTTCATTCAGTGATGCAAGAATAACCCGATTTTCGAATATCTCAATGATTCTTGCAGTGTCGAGTGCATCAGTCCCGTCTTTGAGACAATTTCGTCATTCGTCCCTTATCGGAACGTCACACATGCCGGGCATTGGGCAGACTAGGGTTTAACCAACCTACCGCACCAATCCGGAACTAAGGGACACCGCGATGAATGACTTCGATGCCGGCTTCACGCTCCAGCTCTTCCACCTGTCGGACCAGGAGGCAAACACCACCTCGGTCGATCTCGCGCCCAACCTCTCGGCGGTCTACAACACGCTGAACGCGCAGGACATCGACGGCGACGGCACGGCCGGCTATGCGGACACGCTGTTCCTCTCGTCGGGCGATGCGTGGATCCCGGGCCTCTTCTACGATGCCTCCGCCGACATCTACGGCGTCGAAGGCGCGGCCGATATTCTCATCCAGAACGAACTCGGCATCCAGGCGATCGCCTTCGGCAACCATGAGTTCGACAACGGCACCGAGGTGATCGGCCAACTGCTCTCGGGCGAGGGCGTCGAGACGCCGGACGGCGGCCTGCCGTTTGCCGGCGCGAACTTCCCCTATCTGTCGGGCAACCTCGACTTTTCGGCCGACGAAAACCTCGCGCCCCTCGTGGTCGACAACGGGCAGGATGTTGCGCAGATCCCGGGTGGCATCGCGGAATGGGCCGTGGTCGAAACCGACGGCGGCGAGCGCATCGGCCTTGTCGCCTCGACGACGCCGGCCATCGACGACGGCCTGACGAGCCCGGGCAACGTTGTCGAGGTGTTCCCCGAGGGCGTCGCGGTGCCGGAGACCGATGCGGAGTTCGCCGCGCTCGCCGCGACGATCCAGGAGGACGTCGACGCGCTCCTCGCCGCCAACCCGGACATCGATAAGGTCATCCTCCTCAGCCACCAGCAGGTGCTAGCGGTCGAGACCACGCTCGCCGGGCTGCTGACGGATGTGGACATCATCATGGCGGGCGGTTCGAACGCGGTGCTGCTCGACGAAAACGACGCGCCCTTCGGCGGCGAGGACGCGGCCGGCGTCTATCCGATCTTCGAGACCGATGCGGCGGGTGCGCCGGTTGCCGTGGTGAACACCGACGCGGCCTATCAATATCTCGGCCGGCTGGTCATCGACTTCGACGACAACGGCCAGATCGTCCCGGAGAGCTATGACGCCGAGCTGTCGGGGGCCTATGCGACCGACGATGCGGGCGTGGCGCGGATCGGCGCCGAAGGCAATGCGGATCCGGAGATCGTCGCCATCGCGGACTTGGTCGAAGAGACTATCGTCCTGGGCGAGTCTAACTTCTTCGCCGTGACGACCGAATTCCTGAACGCCGAGCGCGACGGCGGCGGCGTCGACGGGGTGCGGAACCAGGAGACCAACCTCGGCAACCTGACCGCGGACGCCAACCTCTTCTATGTGCAACAGAACTTCGACGATACCGTCGTCGCCTCGTTCAAGAACGGCGGCGGCATCCGCGCGAATATCGGCTCGATCGTGCAACCGGGCGGGGGGGCGCCGGCCGAACGCGTCCCCCCCGAGGGCGTGCCGGGCGCCAAGCCCGAGGGCGGGATCAGCGAGAACGACGTCGCCGACACCCTCGCCTTCAATAACGGCCTCGCGCTGCTCAGCCTGACCGCGGAACAGATCCTCGCGGTCCTCGAGAGCACGGTGGCCAATTACAGCTCGCTCGCGGTGAGCGCCGGCGACTGGGGCCAGTTCGGCGGCATCCGCTTCAGCTTCGATCCCTCCCTGCCCGAGGGCGACCGGGTGGTGAACGCGGCCATCGTCGACGAGAGCACCGGCGAGCTGATCGCCGAGATCGCCCGCGACGGCGACGCGGTCGACAATGGCGGCGAACGGTTCCGCATCGTCACGCTCGACTTCCTCGCGAACGGCGGCAATCCGGGTCTCCCGATCACCGATCCCGAGGCCGAGGGCTTCGACCCGGCGGTTGCCGAGCCGATCGGCCGCGTCGACATCGCCGCCGACGACAGCTTTACGGGCCCGGCCACCTTCGCGCCGGACGGCTCGGAGCAAGACGCGCTCGCCGAGTATCTGCTCGCCGAATTCGGCATGGACGGCACCCAGACGGTCGACCTCGTCGACACCTCGCCGGTGATCGACCAGCGTATCCAGAACCTCGCCTTCCGCACGGATACCGTCTTCGACAGCCCCGTCGGCACGGGCGTCGAACGGGCCTCCGTCGTGCCGGGTGACGACGCGAGCGTCAGCGCAGCCGATGTCTTCGTCGAAGCCAAAGTCGATGAGGTGCGCTTCCGGCCGATCGACGGCGGCTTTGCGGTGACCGGCGAGGGCGGCAGCACCGACCTCCTCGGCGTCGACAGCATCGCCTTCGTCGGCGGCGGGCTCGCCACCGCAAGCGACAGCGAAGCCGCGGAAACGGTCGCGCTCTTCTACGAACTCGCCCTCGACCGGCGCTCGGATATCGGCGGGGCAAGCTACTGGTCGAGCCGGATCGAAGACGGCCGCGTCTCCGATGCGGATGTCGCAGACGCGTTTGTCGCGGCGTCGTCCCTCGGCGGCCTCGGCGATGCGGCCTATGTGGACGCGCTCCTCGCCAATGGCGGGATCACCGACAATGCGTTCCGCGACAGCGCCATCGCGGCGCTCGGCGACGGCTCGGCGGACCGGGGCGACGTGCTCCTCGACCTGGCCACCAGCGCGTCGGCGGAAGCCGCACTCGAGAACACCATCGACGACGGCGTGCTCGTCTTCGTGTAATCTCGCGCTCCGGGAGCCGTTTTTGCGGCTCCCGATCTCCGACCGGCGAGGGACCGAGCGCATGCAGACCCGTCCGATCATCGCGTGCGCGGCCCTTGCAACGGCCCTCTCCTCCGCCGCCATGGCCCTCGAGCCGGTGGCGGAGTTCGGCCCCAACCCGGGCGATCTGGCGATGTTCGAGCACCTGCCCGACGGTCCTGTCGCGGGCCTCCCGGTTGTCCTCGCCCTCCACGGCTGCGCACAGAGTGCGGATCGTTTCGATGACGAGACTGGGCTCACGGCGCTGGCCGAGGCCGTGCCCTTTGTCCTCGTCCTCGCCGAGCAGTCGCGCCGCAACAATCCCTTCGCCTGTTTCAACTGGTTCTCGAAGCGCGACAACCGCCCCGGAGCAGGCGAGAGCGCATCGCTTCGCCGGATGGTCGAACACGCCGTCGAGACCCATGACCTCGACCGGAGCCGGGTCTTCGTAATGGGGCTCTCGGCCGGCGGCTCGATGACCGCGGTGATGCTCGCGAACTACCCCGAGCTTTTCGCGGGCGGCGCGATCCTCGCGGGCACGCCTTTCGACTGCAATCGGCCGCACGGGTTCAGCTCAGGGCTTTGGTTCTGGACGAGCATGAGCCTCGGAGACGGTGCGGCCGCGGCCCTCTCCTGCGGGCTGAGGCCCTATGACACCAAGGACCGGACCCGTCAGGATTGGGCCGACGCGGTGCGGGCGGTGGCCGGGACGACGCCTGCGCGCTGGCCGCGCGTCTCGATCTGGTTCGGCGATCGGGACCGGGTGGTCGATCCGGCCAATCTGGGCGAGCTCGTGGAGCAATGGACCGAGCTCCACGGCACCGGCCGCCGCGCGGACCAACAGGAAAGCATCGCAGGCGCCACCCGTTGGGTCTATGCGGATCCAAGCGGCGCCACCGCCGTCGAGGCATGGCTCGTCCAAGGCTTTCCCCATGCGGTGCCCATCGACGCCGACGGCGCGCCGGCGCACTGCGGGCGTGAGGCGGATTTCATTGCCGATGCGGATCTCTGCGCCGTGCGCCGGATCGCCGCCTTCTGGGGGCTTTTGCCTTAAGCGGGCGCGCGGATCACCAGCACCATCCGGTCGCTGAGATCGCCGAGAAACCGGACGACGTCGGTCTCCACCTGCTCGGGCGGGGCGCCGAAGCTCGCGGCGAGATCCGCGACGATCGCGGCCAAAGACTGCTCACCGTCGACCCGCGACAGGATCGCATGGCCGATGGCATCGAGTTTGAGCGCGCGTTCGGGGGCGAGCAGGAACCACGCCTCACGCACGGCGCAGCGATGGAGGCGCACGCCGCTTGGCAAGGCGGGGACCGCGTCGGGGCTCATCCCGCCGCCTCGGGGCGCCACGCACCGGGGCACGGGTTCCCGTTCACATAGACATGCTCGATCGCGTCGAGCTGCGCCCAGAGCATCGCGCATTTGAACCGGAGCGCGTCGAGCGCGGCCTCCTGCTCGGCCGCCGTCCGGGCGTGGGTTTTGACATATTCGAGCGCCCAATCCGCATCGCGCGGGGCCTGCGACAGCCGGTGTTCGAAGTACCGCAGCGTCTCGGCCGAGACGAAATCGTAATGCGCCAGCATACCCGACACCCGCGCGGCGATGATCCGGGGCGAGAACATTTCGGTCAGCGAGGAGGCGACGGCCTCGAGCACCGTGCGCTCCCGCACGAACGTGACATAGGCCGCACAGGCAAACCGCACCGCCGGCAGCGCGCCCCGCATCGAGGTCACGTACTCCCGCGCGAAGCCGAGCCCGTCGGTGAGCGCCAGCCAGCGCCGGAGCCCGCCCTCGGGGTGGTCGCCCTCTTCGCCGTCATGATCGACGAGCCGCCGGCGCCACTCCCGGCGCATCTCCACATCGTCGAGGCGCGCGAGCAGGGTCGCGTCCTTGATCGGCACCGTCCGCTGATAACAGTATCTGTTGAGCGCCCAAGCGCGCACCTCTTCGATGCTGCAGGCGCCCGAATGGAGCCGCCGATGGAACGGGTGGCGGTCGTGATACCGCGCGTCGCCGATCCCGCGAAGGGCCGCCTCGAGCTCGTCCGGCGTTCTCAAAGGCTCACCTCCATCCCGTCATGGGCGATCTCCCACCCCGCCGCCGCCGCCTCGGCCCGCTCCGGCCCGTCGCGCCAGACGGGGTTTGTGTTGTTCATATGCACGAAGATCTTGCGCCGAACGCCAAGCTCGGCAAAGGCCGCGATCGTGCCGTCCGGACCCGATATCGGCATATGGCCCATGCGCCGGCCGGTCTTTTGCCCGACGCCGGCGGCGATCATCTCGTCATCGGTCCAGAGCGTGCCGTCGAAGAGGACGAGCGCCGCGCCGCGGAGCCGCTCGGCCAACTCCGGGGTCATCGCTGCACAGCCGGGGACGTAGAAGACGGTCGCCGCGCCGTCGCTCAGGGCGACGCCCACGGTCTGCTCGCCGATAAGGTCGGTACGGATGCGCGCGTCCGCGCCCTTGGCCTCGAGAAAGAGCGGCACCTTACCCGGCACGGGGAAGAGGGTGGCGCGGATCCCGGGCACGAGCTCCACGGGGGCCTCGAGCGCGACGGTCCGCCTGGGTACAAGCGCCGGGTCGAGCGCGTCGAAGATCGGGTTGGCGGCGAGGACGCGGATCACCTCCTCGGTGGCGAAGAGGTCAAAGGCCTGCCGCTCGCGCAGCGTCAGAAGCCCGCCGATATGGTCGATATCCGCGTTCGTCAGCAGCACCGCTTGGATCGGCGTGTCGCGGAGCCCGGCGCCCGCTCGGGGCTGCAGCGCGGCCCGCGCCATGATCTGTGCGCGGATATCCGGCGAAGCGTTAAGGAGCGCCCAGTCCCGCCCGTCGCCCGAGACCGCAAGCGAGGACTGGCTCGCCGAGGGCGCGGAACCGCCCGACCGCCAATAGGCAGCCGAGTTCGGCGCGTTGCAATTCCACTGGGGCAGTCCGCCGCCCGCGGCCGCTCCGACGACGAGGGCGCGGAGGCTCATCGCCTGCCCCCGATCCGGCCCCGTGCGGCGCCGCCCCGATCGGTCTCAATGCCCTCAGGCCCGGCGGTTTGGCGCAGGCGCATCTGGGGTCTCCTCTCGCTGCCGGCGGTCGCGGCCGCCCTCGCCCGGCCCGCCACCGGGATCACGCGCCTGGGCCTCGGGGACGAAAAATCTCGGGCGACTGCATCCGAATGCCCCTCCCCAAGTGTCTATCCCCCGTCGCCCGGAACCGACGGGCCAAGGGAGGGTGCCCGCCGGCGCCCGATCCCCGGACAGCGGGAAAAGACAAGGGAGTTCCCTCATGCAGTCGCAATTCTTTGCAGACGTCACCCAATCCATCATCGATGCCGACGCCGTCTTCACGGCCGATCTCGACACTCTGAACGGATCGGGCGTCGATGCCAGTGCCTTTTTCGCGCTCGCCGGCGACATTCTCACCGTCTCGGTCATCGCCCGCGGCCTGACGCCGAACGAGCTGCACATCCAGCATATCCACGGGCTCTTCGACGACGCCGGCAATCCGGTCGACAGCAACGCGCCGACGATCTTCAACGACACCGACCGCGACGGCTTCGTCGAAGTCCTCGAGGGCGTGCCCGCCTATGGCGACGTGCTCTTGCCGCTCGAGAACCAGCAGGACGGCATCAATACCGACCCGGTCGCCGACGCGACCGGCGAGGTGCTGTTCAGCCGCAGCTACGACGTCACAGACGACAGCCTCTTCTTCAGCTCGGTGACCGGCGAGGATTATACGGGCGCGGATATCTTCCCGCTGCCGCTGCGCGAAATCGTCATCCACGGGCTCGAGGTGCCCGAAGGCGTCGGCGCGGGCACCGAAGGCTCGGTCGACGGCAGCGGCGGCTATAAGGTTACGCTGCCGGTCGCGGCCGGGTCGATCGAGGCATCGACGCCGACCGAGGCGATCCTGCTCCTCTCAACGATCACCGGCGGCGGTCTCGCCGAAGGCGCAAGCACCTATGCGGACGGCGAAGGCGGCATCGCGCTCGGCAATTCGGCCGAGGCCCGCGGCGCGGACGCGCTCGCCATCGGCGACGACGCGGAAGCGAACGGCACCTCGACGACCGCCGTCGGCGGCGAGAGCGACGCGATCGGCACGGCCGCGACCGCGTTCGGCTGGCGCGCGAGCGCCGAGGGCGAACGGGCACATGCGCTCGGCCACATCGCCGAGGCGACGGGCGATTTCACGCTCGCGATCGGCGAGGCCGCCCGCGCGCTCACGGACAATGCCACCGCCATCGCGAACGCGGCCACCGCCTCGGGCGCCGACGCGCTCGCCATCGGCGACAGCGCCCTGTCATTCGGCACCTCGACGACGGCTGTCGGCGGCGAAAGCGTGGCCGACGGGATCGCGGCCACCGCCTTTGGGTGGCGCGCAAGCGCTGAGGGCGAGCGGGCCCATGCGCTCGGCCACCTGGCGGACGCGTCCGGCGATTTCACGCTCGCGATCGGCGAGGCGGCCAGCGCGAGCGGCGACCGCGCCGTCGCCATCGGCGACCAGGTGAGCGCCGGCGCGGGCCAGGTCGTCGTCGGCGGATCGGCGGCGAGCTACACGCTGGCGGGCCTCGAGGGTGCGGGCGGCGTGCTCTTCACCGATGCGGACGGCCTCCTCTCGGTCGGGACGGTCCCGGTGGCCACGGGCGGTGCGCCGGACGCCGCCGCCCCCGCAACCCCGCCGAGCGTCGTCCTGCCGATCCCGGCAAGCCCGGCCGACCCGCGCCCGCAAGACGACGAGAGCGCGCCGATCGCCCTTGGCGACGGGGTGACGACGGCCGACGGCGTCGGTGCGATCGCCATCGGCGACGCGGCCTTCGGCAGCGGCCGTGACGCGACCGCCATCGGCACGACCACCACGTCGGTCGGCACCTCGACCACCGCCGTGGGCGGCCAGGCCGGCGCCGACGGCACGGCCGCGACCGCGTTCGGCTGGCAGGCCTTCGCCGAGGGCGAGCGGGCCCATGCCCTCGGACACATCGCCGAGGCGCGCGGCGACTTCACCCTCGCGGTCGGCGAGGCGGCAAGCGCCACCGGCGACAACACCACCGCCATCGGCAATGCGTCCGCAGCCATGGGCATCGACGCGCTCGGCATCGGCGACAGCGCCCTGTCATTCGGCACCTCGACGACGGCTGTCGGCGGCGAGAGCGTGGCCGACGGGATCGCGGCAACCGCCTTCGGCTGGCAGGCGACGGCGACCGGCGAACGGGCGCACGCGCTCGGACATCTGGCCGAGGCGACCGGCGACTTCACGCTTGCGGTCGGCGAAGCGGCGGCGGCCACCGGAGACAACGCCGTCGCCATCGGCTCGAACGTCACCGCGGATGCGGACGTCTTCGCGCTCGGCGATGCGGCGGCGGAGATCCTGCTGCCCGGGCTCGGCGTCGATGTGGGCACCGGCGGCTGGGAGCTCGTCGGCGTCGACACCGGCGGCCGGCTCTTCGTGACCGAACTCGGTGCGGCGCCTGCGCCCGCGTCCCTGCAAGCGACGATCACCCCACCGACGGCGACCGTCTCGCCGCTCCTCGAAGCGACGGATGCGGGCGGGCTTGTCGCCGGCGACGGGGCGAGCGCAAACGACACGGGCACCCTCGCCTTCGGCAACGGCGCCTCCGCATCGGGCGTCGACGGCATCGCGATCGGCGATCAGGCCCTGGCCGACGGAACCTCCACGACGGCGGTCGGCGGCGAGAGCACGGCCGACGGCATCGCGGCCACCGCCTTCGGCTGGCGCTCGGTCGCATCGGGCGAGCGCGCCCACGCCCTCGGCCATATCGCCGTCGCGGTCGGGGACTTCAGCCTGGCCGTCGGCGAGGCCGCAGAGGCGCTGAGCGACAACGCCACCGCCATCGGCAACGGCGCCGCGGCGGCCGGCGCAGACGCGCTCGGGATCGGCGATATGGCCTCCTCGCAGGGCACCTCGACGACCGCGGTCGGCGGCGAGAGTGTGGCCGAAGGGATCGCGGCCACCGCCTTCGGCTGGCGGGCGGTCGCCGAAGGCGAACGGGCCCACGCGCTCGGCCATCTCGCCACCGCATCGGGAGACCGCAGCCTCGCGGTCGGCGAAGCGGCCACCGCAACCGGCGCCCGCGCGATCGCCATCGGCTCGAACGTCACCGCGACCGGCGACGACGAGGTTGCGCTCGGCAATGCGGACCATGCCTATGTCTTTGCCGGGCTCGGCCAGGACGCGGACGGCACCGAGGCGGTCGCCGTCGACCGTTCGGGCCGGCTCCTCAGCGTCGAGATCGTCACCGAAGGCGGCGACGGCGGCGACGGGGCGAATCTGATCCTCGGCAGCGCTGGCGCAGACACCATCGATGCGGGGGCAGGCGACGACAAGGTCCTCGGCAGCGCCGGCGACGACCTGATCGACCTCGGCGACGGGACCGACACGGTCGAATACCTCGCCACCCGCGCCGAGGTGCAACCGATGCAGGCGGCGGACGGCACCGTGACGATTTCGACCCCCGGCGGCGGCACCGACACGCTTCTCGGGCTCGAGCGCATTGCCCTCGAGGACGGCGCCTTCATCTTCGATCTGGACGGCGCAGAGGCGGCCTTCACCTACCGGCTCTATAGCGCGGCCTTTGCGCGGACGCCGGACGAAGGCGGCCTGCGCTTCTGGAACGGCGTCGTCGAGGACACGGGCAATGTCGACGGGGTCGCCCAGGCCTTTATCTCCAGCGCCGAGTTCGCCGCGCTCTATGGCGACGATCTCAGCAACGAAGCCTATGTGGACGCGCTTTACTCGAACGTCTTCGGGCGCGAGGCCGACCCGTCGGGCCAGGAGTTCTGGATCGACGCGCTCGAGAGCGGCGAGCAGGACCGCGAAGAGGTGTTCCTGTTCTTCGTAGACGCGCCGGAGAACCTCACTCTGACGGCGCCCGACACGGAAGACGGCTTCTTCGTCGTCTGAGGCGGGCCGCCCAAACCCCGGCCGGGCGAGCAGCGCCCGGCCTTTCCGATCCCGCCCGGATCTGCGATAGACGCCTGAGTGCGATAGCGACAGCGACAGCGAGGTGGGACGTGGTCGATCACGCGGCCGAATTAAAGGCCTGCGCGCGGGGCGACAGGGCCGCGCTCAAACGGCTCTTCGCGGCCGAAAGCGCCCAACTGACCGGCGTCGCGCTTCGCCTCCTCCGGCGTCGGGATCTGGCGGAGGACGCCGTGCAAGACGCGTTCGTGGCCATCTGGCGCAAGGCCGGGCAATACGATCCGGCCCGCGGCTCGGCACGGGGCTGGATCTACGCGATCCTCCGCAACCGCGCCCTCAACATGCTCCGGGACGGGCGGCGCGAGACCGGCGTCGCGCCCGACGAGTTGGAGAGCCTCGGGGACCAGGACGAGACGCTGACGCGCGCCTTCGAGCGCCTCGACGAGCAGAGCGCGCTTCGCCGCTGTCTGGCTGCCCTCGACGACCGAAAGCGCCGGGCCGTGCTGATGGCCTATGTCTTCGGCTATACCCACGGGGAGATCGCCGGTCGGCTGAACGCGCCGCTCGGAACCGCCAAGGCCTGGCTCCGCCGTGGTCTCGCCGCGCTTCGGGAGTGCCTGTCATGAGCCTCGATCGCCTCTCCCCCGACGAGATCGCCAATGACTATGTGTTCGGCCTGCTCGAGCCCGAGGACATGGCCGAGGTCGAGCGCCGTCTCGATGCGGATACGGAGCTCGCGACGCTGGTGGCCAGCCTCCAAGATCGCGTCCTCGAGCTCGACCTGACGGCACCGTCGGCGGAGCCCGGGCCCGACCTCCTCGCCCGGATCGACGCGGAGATCGACCGCGCAGCGACACCAACTCCGGCCGCTCCGACAGGCCGGCCCGCGCGCCGGACAGACCCCCGGACAGACCCCCGACCGGCCGAGCCCCGGACCGGGCCCCGCCGCACGGGGCGCCGCGCCTTCGGCCCGCTCGGGCTGCTCGGCGCCGCTGCGGCCGCGCTCCTCCTCGTCGCCGTCGGCGCACTCGGGGGACGGGCGCTTTTCACCGTCGAGCCCGCGGTGATCGCGGTCTTGCTGAACGATGCGGGCGAGCCTTTTGCGCTGATTGAGGGGCAGGAGGACAACACGACCCGGGTCTCGGTCCTCGCCGATGCGCAGGTGCCGGAGACCCGCGTGCTCCAGCTTTGGACGAAACCCGATCCGGACGGCCCGCCCGTGTCCCTCGGCATCTTCGAGCGGCCGACGAGCATCACGCTCCGACGGGAAGACCTGCCGCCGCCTTCGCGGGACCAGCTTTACGAGATCACCCTCGAGCAAGAGGGCGGCTCGCCGACCGGGCTGCCGACCGGTCCGATCCTCGGGGTCGGCACCGCTGAGATCCCCCGCTGAGCGCGGCCTAGAGCGTTTGCCGACCTGACAGCGTCAGGTCACACGCTCTAAGCCCCTGTTTGGTCGCATTTTCGCGACGCCAGACTGGGTCAGTCTGGCTTGAAAATGCTCTAGCGGGGCTCCTCCGGCACCACATCGACGGTCAGGCTGTCGCTTGCGATGCCGCAAGGCAGACCGGTCAGATCCGAGACGGTGAGCGTCACCGGGTACCGCCCCGGGCGGTCGAAGCGGTGGACGACGCGGGCACCCTCGCGGGCCGTCTCGCCGTCGATCAACCAGTGAAAGGCCAAATTCGCCTGATCCGGGTCCGAGGATCCCCGCGCATCGAGGACCACCTCGGCGGTGCCGTCCCGGAGCGCGACCCGTCGGTCGGGTCCGGCCTCGGCGACAGGCGGCGCGTTCACCCGGACCTCGAGCCCGGTCTCGGCGATCGAGCACGCGCTGCCGAGCCCGTCGTCCACCCGAAGGCGCGGCCGGTATCGTCCGGGCGCCGGATAGCGCACCGTCGCTGCCAGCCCCTCGGCCGTGCGCCCGTCGCCGAGCTCCCAGCGTGCCGCGAGCCGGTCGCCGTCCGGATCCCGCGACCGTCCGCCATCGAGGATGACCGCCGCCCCTGGACAGACTGCCCCGACCGGGCGGGCGGAGGCCACGGGCCGCGCGTTTACCCGGTGCGTGCGGCTCGCCTCGCGGGTCACCAAGGTGCCGCCGATGACCTCGGCCAAGACCGCCGTCACCGAGAGCCGGCCCGGCCGGCGATAGACATGGGTCACCGTGTCGAGATCCGAAACCGCGCCGTCGCCCAGGTCCCAGGCGATGCGGGTCTCGGTCCCGCCGCCGCCTGCGTCGCCTTCGTCGACCCCGCCGCCCTCATCGAACCCGCCGCCCACGCGCGGGCGCCAGGTGACCGGGGCCCCCACGCAACTCACCGCAGGCCCGTCGATCTCCAGCGTCGGCGCCGCGACCACTCGGACCTCGGCGCGGGCCTCGCCGACCGCATTGGCCTCGCCGCTGTCGTCGGTCACCGCGAGACGGAGCGCATAGACCCCGGGCTCGGCGAACACATGCGCCGCGTCGACGCCCGCGAGCCGGGTGCCGTCGGAGATCTCCCAGTCATAGCCGATCAGCATGCCGTCGCGGTCGTGGGAGGCCGATGCATCGAGGCGCACGGGCGTATGGGCGGGCACGACGGCGGGGATCCGCAGCACGGCCTCGGGCCGGGCATTGACCCGGACCGTGTGCTCGGCAGTGGCGGTCCGGCAGGCCTCGAGGCTGCCCGAGGTCGCGATCCGAAGCCCGACCAGATATTCGCCCGGGCGGGCATAGCGGTGCCGCACCTCCGCGCCCCGGGCCGTGGTCCCGTCGCCCAGATCCCACCGATAGGCGAGCACCCGGTCCTCCGCCCCGGGCAACTGCGCCTCGGCTTCGAGCACGATCTCCGCGCCTTCGGCCGCCGAGCCCGGACCTCGGATCGCGAGCTGCGGCGCCGCCTGCACGCGGATCTCGGCCCAATCGACGGCGGTGTTGTCGCAGCGCGGGAGCGGATCGCCCTCGATGGTGAGTGCGACCCGGTAATCGCCTGGCACCGCGAAGCTGTGGCTCGGGCGCGGTCCGGCGCCCGTCGCCCCGTCGCCGAAGCTCCAGCGGTACCGGTTGACCACGCCGTCGAGATCCCGCGAGCCGGTGCCGTCGAAGGCGATCGCTTGGCCCTGGCAGGCGAGGCGGTCGGGACCGGCCTCGGCGACCGGGCGCGGGTCGACGGCGACGAAGATCCGGTCGCGCGCCGTCGCATTGGCCACGCCCGAGCCGTCGTCGACCACGAGCGTCGCGCCGTGGATGCCGGGCGCCTCGAAGCTCCGCCGTGCGGTCGCGCCCTCGAGCACCGTGCCGTCGTCGAAGACCCAGCGCGCGGCGAGCGGGTCGCCGTCCGGATCGCGCGAGCCGCGGCCGTCGAAGCTGACCACGTTGCCCGCGCAGATCTGCAGGTTCTCGCCCGCCTCGGCCACGGGCGGTGCATTGACGCGAACGGTCGCCGTATCCTGTGCCCGGGCATTGGCAAAGCCCGTGCCGTCGTCGACGTCGAGGCGGACGCGGTATGTGCCGGGGCCCGCATAAACATGGGAGACCCGGGCGCCCTCGGCCCGCGCCCCGTCGCCGAAGGCCCACGCATAGCCGAGCGCATCGCCGTCCGGGTCGCGGGAGGCGACGGCGTCGAAGCTCACCCGGCGGTCGGCCACCACGCGGTCGGGCCCCGCATCCGGGATCGGCGGGGCGTTCACGAAAACCGTCAGCCGATCGCTCGCCCGGCCGGCATCCGGGCCTGGCCCGTCGATGACCGTGAGCTCGACCGGATGGGCGCCCGGCGTGTCAAAGCGCCAGACGAGCCCCGGCACCGGGCTCCGGCGGAGGGTCTCGCCGATCTGCCAGATATAGCGGTGGATCTCGCCGTCCGGATCGCGCGAGGCGCCGGCATCGAGGCGGATCTCTGCGCCCGGCGCGACGCGGAGATCGGGCCCGGCCCGGGCGATCGGCGGGGCGTTCACCCGGACCTCGGTCTCGTCGGCCGCGAGCAACTGTCCGCCCGGGCGATCATGGATCGCGAGGCGGACCGGGTAGACCCCCGGCCGCTCATAGCGCTTGTCGACCCGGACGCCCGTCGCGCGGGTGCCGTCCCCGAAGCTCCAGCGCGCCTCCAACTCGGGGCCGATCTCCGCCCCGGCATCGAAGCCGATCCGAGCGCCGAGCCCGACCCGGCGTGCGGGGCCCGCATCGGCGATGGGCGGCGGCAGGATCTCCACCGTCAGCCGGTCGCGCGCCTGCCCGTTGGCCACCCCGCTGTCGTCGGTGACGGTCAACGTGACCGCGTAGCGGCCGGGGCGCGGAAAGCTGTGACGGACGCGCGGCCCCTCCGCCTCGGAGCCGTCGCCGAAAGCCCAGTGGACCCGCGCAATCCGGCCGTCCGGGTCGCGGCTGAGCCCCGCATCGAAGTTCTGGACAAGGGTACGGCTCCGCCGGTCGGCGCCCGCTTCGGCCACGGGCGGCGCGTTCACGGTCACTCGGGCGGTATCCGTCGCTCGGCCCGAGGCCGCACCGCTGTCGTCCTCGACCGTCAAGCTGACGGTATAGACCCCGGGCGCGGCAAACGCATGGACCGCCGCCGGGCCCTCTGCGGTCCGCCCGTCGCCGAAGCGCCAGGTCCAGCCGATCAAATGGCCGTCCGGGTCGTGGCTGCCCTCGGCCGAGAAAGCGACCCGTGCGCCGGGCGCCACCCGGCGGTCGGGCCCCGCCACGGCCACGGGCGCAGCATTGGGCGGCGGCTCGACGATCACCGTCAGGCCGTCGCGGGCGGTGGCGCCCCGGTCGTCGGAGACGGCGAGCTCGACCGCATAGACCCCGGGTCGCGCATAGAGATGGTCGACCACCGGACCTTGGGCGCTCTGCCCGTCGCCGAGCCGCCAGCGATAGGCGAGCACCGCGCCGTCCGGATCCCGGCTCTCCCGTGCGTCGAGGCGAAGCGGCTGGCCGAGCGTGACGCGGAGATCGGGGCCCGCCTCCGCCTCGGGCGGACGGTTGCCGGCGGCGCGCACGGTCACCCGCAGCCGGTCCGCGCCAAAGGCCGGCGGACGCGCATCGTCGGCCACCTGCAATTGCACGAGATAGACCCCTGGCGCCCAGTAGGCGTGGCGCACGACCCGGCCGGTCGCCCCCGCCCCGTCGCCGAAGCGCCATCGGTAGCCGAGCGCCGTTCCGTCCGGATCGTGGCTCTCGGCCGCATCGAACCGCAGGACCTCCCCGACTGTCGCCACCCGGTCCGGGCCCGCGACGGCCACGGGGGCCGCGTTCTCGGCGCGTGGCCCCTCGGCCATCCCGAAAGTGAGGACGAGGGCAAGGCCGAGCGCCCGCATCAGCGATCCGCGGGCAGGACGGTGACGGTGAGCGTCGTCCGATCGCGCCGGGGCGCCAACCGGTCGTTGTCCGCCACCTCGAGCGCCACCTCGTACCGCCCCGGCGCCTGGAACGCATGGACGGCCACCGCGCTCGAGGCCTCTGCCTCGGGTCCGAACCGCCAGCGATAGCCGAGCACCTGACCGTCCGGGTCCCATGAGCCGGAGCCGTCGAAGATCACCCGCTCGCCCACGCGCACGCGCCTGTCGCCGCCGGTGACGGCCCGAGGCGGACGGTTCGCCGCCCGGCGCACGTCGAGCACGGTCTCGGTCTCTGCACGGTCGTTCGGCCGCCCGCTGGCATCGCGGACCTCGAGCGCGATCCGGGCCGGGCCTTCGGCGAAGAACGCCCGGCGCAGGCCCCGCCCCTCGGCCGAGGCATTGGGAAGGCGCCAGCGATAGGCGAGGAGCCGCCCCTCCGGATCGCCGCTTCGATGCGCGCCCAGCATCATCGGAACCTCGGCAACGACCTCGGCGGGGGCCGCGATGCGCGCCTCGGGCGGCGCGTTCTCGGGCGGCCGAACGACGATCTCGGCCGAGGCCCGGGCGGTCGCGTTCGCCACGCCGCTGTCGTCCGTGACCGCGAGCGTCAGCCGATACCGCCCAGGGCTCGCGTAGGTATAGTCGACCGCTGCGCCCTCGGCCCGGTCGCCGGTGCCGAATTCCCAGGCCACATGGGCGAGCGTCCCGTCCGGGTCCCGGCTTGCGCCCGCATCGAACCGCGCCGGCTCGCCTGCCACGAGCACCCGGTCGGGCCCCGGATCCGCGACCGGCGGTGCATTCACCCGGATCGCGGCCCGGGCGGTGGCGCTCCGGCAGGGATGCGTGCCCGTCTCGGTCACCTCGAGCGTCACATCGTAGAGGCCGGGTCGGGCGAGGCGCGGGGCGATCTCCTCGCCCTCGAAGCGGTCCCCCGCCACCGTCCAGGCAAAGCGCTCGAGGAAGGTCTCGGACCCGGCCCCCGCAGCGGGCTCGGAGCCCACCGCAGAAAGCCGCGCTGGCTCGCCTGGGGCGACGACGTCGGTCAGCACCTCGATCCGGGGGCGCGGCGCGCCCTTAACGTCGACCTCGAGTTCGACCGCGCCTGCATGGTTCGGCCGGCCCGTACCGTCGGTCACTTCGAGGCGCACCGGATAGCGCCCGGGCGACGCGACCCGCAACTCGGCGACGGCGCCCCGACGATCGGCCGGGCCGAGCGCCCCGTCCCCGAGATCCCAGCGATAGCGCAGACGCGCCCCCTCGAGATCCTGGCTGAGCCGGCCGTCGAGCCCCACGGTCAGGCAGCCGGTCGGCACCGCAAGCGCCTCCGCCTTTGGCCGCGCATTCGCCACGATCCGGTCTCGGGGCAAGGCGATGGCGAGGCGACGTTCGCGGCCCGCCGCGTCCGCGGCACTCGCGGCGATGGAGAGGTCGTTCGGCGTCTCGCGCCCGCCGAAAAAGCTGATGGCAATCGGGCTGCCCGCCTCCTCCGGGTCGAGGCGCACGTCGTCGATCTGCCAAAGATCGTTGCCCGAGGTGTTGAGCCGGCGCGTCCGGTAGGGTCCGAAGAGATCGAGCACGCCGCCGCCCGAATCGAAATTCTCGATCCGAAGCCGCTCGGCCCAGTCCGGCAGCGTGAGCGGAAACTCGAGGATCGTCTCCGCGGTCGCCGCCCTGACGCTGACGTCGTAGGCGAAGAGCCGGGCGGTCGCCGGCGCCGGGGCGAGGTCGGGTCCGTCCGCATCCCCGAGGCGGAGGTCGAAGATATTGCCCTCGACCCCGTCTAGCCCCTCGACTTGCAGCCGGAACACCCGCTCGTCGCCGAAGAGCGCCCCCTGCCCCGGGACGAGCTCGGCAAAGGCCACCCAGCGGGCATCGCTCTCAGGGTCCTGGCCGAACACCCGATCCGCGATCAGATCGCCCATCTCGAGCTGAGCGGGTACCGCCTCCCGCGCAATCGGCCCGCGATAGGCGGACGGCCCGCCGAAGAGAGCGAACCGGGTCAGGCTTTCCTCGTTTGGGGCAAACGCGGAATCATGCGCGCCCGTCGTGTTCGGGTCGTAGATCCAGAGCGTCCGCGGCCGGCCCTCGGCGGGCAGCGCGATATAGACGATCTGGCGATAGTCCGGGTCGCCCTCCGCCGTCGCGGCCCCCGTCGAATAGGTGACGAGGAGCGGGTTGAAGGCGGCCGACGCCGGGGCCTCGGCCAGGCTTTGCGCCGTCGCCTGGCCCGCCGAAAGGGCCGCGAGACCGACCGCCAAGAGCCATCTTCGGAGGGTCATTGCGCTCCTTCGTTCGCGGTGCCGTCGGCATCGGCTTCGGCTTCGGCATCGGCGGCGGCGTCTGGGCGGCCGGGCGCCCCGTCTTCCTCCCGATCGATCGCCGGGGCTGCCATGTCTTCCACTCGCTCGGTCGGGGGCGCGGCCTCGGTTTCTTCCGATAGATCGGTCGGCGGCTCGGGCGCAGTGTCCGATCGATCGGTCGGCCCGTTCTCGACCTCCGGCGCAGTCCCGGTCCCAGTCCCCGTCCCAGTCCCAGTCCCAGCCTCGGGAGAACCCGTGTCGATCGCCGAGAGATCGAGCACGCTCCAGGCAGGGTTGGGCAACACGGTCACCCGACGCACGTCCTCGGCCGTGCCAGGCGCGCCCGAGGCATTGTCGGTCACCCGAAGCCGCGCCTCATAGTCGCCGGGCTGACGATAGACATAGACCGCAAGCGGCCCCTCCGCCCGGCCCCCGTCGCCGAACTCCCAGGCATAGCCGAGCACGGTCCCGTCCGGATCCCGCGAGCCGGTTGCATCGAAAGTGAGCCGCTCGCCGGCCTTCACCGTCACATCGGGGCCCGCCTCGGCGACAGGGGGCGCGTTCGGCGGCTCGGTCACGGTCACGGTCACGGTCTCGGTGACGGTATCGTTCGCGAGCCCGCTGTCGTCCTGCACGGTGAGGGTCACGGTGTATTCCCCCGCCTCCCAGTAGGTATAGGCCGGACTGACCCCGGTCGTCCGATACCCGGTGCCCAGATCCCAGGCATACCGCAGAATATTGCCGTCGGGATCGTGGCTTGCGGAGGCGTCGAAGACGAGATGCGCGCCCACATGCACCGTGCGGTCAGGACCCGCACGCGCGACGGGCGCCGCATTCGCGGGCTCGCCCACGGTCACGGTCAGCCGGTCCTCGGCGGTTGCATTGGCCAGATCGCTGTTGTCGGTGACGGCGAGCGTGACCTCGTAGCTGCCGGTCTGGTGATAGGCATAGTTCGGCCGCGGCCCGCGCCCCCGGTCGCCATTGCCGAAATCCCAGGCATAGGCGACCAGGCTGCCGTCGGGATCGCGGCTCGCCGAGGCATCGAAGGGCACCGGCTCGCCCGCGGCCACCTCGAGATCGGGGCCCGCCTCGGCAACGGGCGCCGCGTTCACCGTGAGCTCGAACCGGTCGGTGGCGACGCTGTTCGCGACCCCGGCACCGTCGGTCACGGTCAGCATCACGGCATAGGTGCCCGGCGTCTCGAGGACATGTTCGAGCCGGGCGCCCGCGCCCTCGAAGACCGGCTCCCCGTCCGCGTCCCGGATCTGCCAGTCGAAGCGGGCGATCTCGCCATCGGGGTCCCGCGAGCGGCTCGCATCGAGCGCCGCCGTCTCGCCGGCGGCCATCGCCCGGTCGGGCCCGGCCTCGGCGATCGGGGCGGCGTTCACGATGACCTCGAGCGTGTCCTCGGCCATGTGGTTCGGGCGGTTCGAATCGTCCTGGACGGTCAGCCGCACGCCATAAAGCCCGGGCGCCGCATAGCGATGCGCGACCGTCGGCCCGGTCGCCATGCTGCCGTCGCCGAGCTCCCAAACCCAAGCGACGAGGTTGCCGTCCGCATCGGCGCTGCCGCGCCCGTCTAGGGTCACGGTCTCGCCGAAGGCCACCACCTGGTCCGCGCCCGCCGCCGCCGTCGGCGCGGCATTGGGCGCCGGGTTGACGGTCACGGTCGCCTTGTCGGTGCCGAGCCCGTCGGCGCGCCCGCTGTCGTCCTCGACGGTCAGCTCGACCTCGTAGACGCCCGGCTGCTGATACGCATAGGCGATCTGCGGGCCGCGGCCCCGTCCGCCGTCGCCGAAGTCCCAGGCATAACCGAGGATCGAACCGTCGGGATCGCGGCTCTCGCGCCCGTCGAAGTCGAGCCGCTCGCCGGTGACGGCGGTGATGTCGGGCCCGGCCTCGGCCACAGGCGGCAGGTTCGGTCGCGGGCGGACATGGATCTCGGCGGTGTCGGTCGCGGTGTCGTTGGCCAGACCGCTGTCGTCGCGCACCGTGAGGCGCACCGTATAGACGCCGGCCGCCACATAGGCATGGCTGATCTGGAGGCCCTCGCCGAGCCGCCCGTCGCCGAGCTCCCACGCATAGGAAAGAAGGTTGCCGTCGCTGTCCTGGCTGCCGCTCGCATCGAGAACGAGGGCCTCGCCGACAATCACGTGCCGATCGGGACCCGCCTCGGCGCTCGGGGCGGCATTCGGCGGCGGATCGACCCGGACGGTGAGGCGGTCGGTGGCGGTCGCGTTCGAGAGCCCGCTGTCGTCGGGCACCGTGAGCGCGACCTCGTAGGTGCCGGTGCGGTGATAGGCATAGCTCGGCGCGCGGCCCCGCACCCGGTCGCCATTGCCGAGATCCCAGTCATAGCGGAGGATCCGGCCGTCGGGATCGCGGCTCGCAGACGCGTCGAGCGGCACCAGATCGCCGAGCGCCACCGTCAGATCGGGGCCGGCGGCGGCGACGGGCGGCGCGTTCACCGTCAGGATCGCGTCGCTTGCCGCGGTCGCGTTGCTCACGCCGGTTCCATCGTCCACCACGAGGCGCACGCGATAGACGCCGGGCGCGTCCGGCACATGGGCGACCCGGGCGCCGTCGAGCTCGGCGATCGGGGCGCCGGCCGCGCCGCTGCTGTCGATCGGTGCCACGCTCCAGAGATACCGGGCGATCTCCCCGTCGGGATCCGCGCTCGCGCCCGCATCGAGGGTGACCGTCTCGCCCGGCGCGGCGGCGAGATCCGGCCCCGCGGAGGCGGTCGGCCGGGCGTTCACTGTGAGCGTCACCTGAGTGGCGTCTGCGCGGCAGGGATGGCCGCTCGTATCGGTGACCAAGAGCCGAACCGCATAGCGGCCCTGAACCTCGAACCGGTGCTCGACCTCGGCGCCCTCGACAAGGGTGCCGTCGGTGATCAACCACTCGTGGCGGCCGATCGACAGCGCCTCGGAGGCGGTGTGCGAGCCCGTGCCGTCGAAGGCGACCGGGTCGCCGATGCCGACGATCTCGGGGACGGGCGCGATGACGGCCACGGGGGGGTTCTTCACGAAGACGTCCGTGCCCGTTGCGCTGCCATTGCCGATGCGCGGGACCGGATCGCGCACCTCGAGGCGCACGGGGAACTGACCGGGCGCGTCATAGGTGCGCACGACCCGCTGCCCCTCGGCGGTGGTGCCGTCCTCGAACCGCCAGACAAAGGCGAGCGCCTCGCCCTCCGGATCCGACGAGAGCCCCGCATCGAGCTCGACCTGGCGGCAATTGAGCGGGCGCGTGGTGATCCGCGCCTCCGGCCGGCCGTTCGGCAGAAGCGCACGCGGCGGCAGGATAAGCGGCAGCGCGCGCCGGTTCTCGCCACTGCCCGCGAACACCCGGACCGCGACCTCGTTCGGCGTCTCGTCGCCGCCTGCGACGGTGACCGCGACCCGGCCGCCCCGCTCTTCCTCGAGGACCGCGACTTCGCTTGCGAGCCACTCGCCTTGCGGCGAACTGGGCAGCGCGACCGTCCGGAACGGACCCGTATAGGCGACCGCGCCGCCGGTAACGTCGAAGGTCTCGACGCTCACGGTCTCCACATCCTCGGGCAGATCGAAGGCGAGCTCGAGCGCGGTGCGCCGCCGCGGGATCGAGACGGCCGCCTCGAGCGTGGTGACCGAGACGCCCTCGCCCGAGCGCGTGGCCTCCGCATCCGGGCTCGCGACCAACGCATAGCGGTTGCCGTCATCGCCGGCGACGCCCTCGACGAGGAGCGTGAAGACCCGGCCCGCGGCGCTCGCGACCCCGTCCGCTGGATCGATCTCCGCGAGCGTGACCCAGACGCCCTCGGTCGACCCGTCGACGCCAAAGACCGCCTCAGCAAGCGGCGTGTCCGAAGGAGGCCCCGCAAAGAGCCGGAACCGGGTCTCGGTGTTCCGCGTGCGCCCGAAGATCGTGTCGAGATCCGAGCCTGCGGAGGGGTCGAAGAGCCGCACGATGTGGCGCCCGCCATCCTCGGGCAGCGCGATCCGGATCTCCTGGCGCCGGTCGGGATCGCCCTCCGCATCGGGCGCCTCCGGCCCGTAGGTCACGAGATAGGGCACCACCGGCTCGGTTTGCGCGGGCGCGTCGAGCGCCGACCAGACAACCGCCGTTGCGGTCGCCGCCCCGAGCACCCCGCCGCGGAGCCGTCCCAAGCGGGCCATCTGCCATACCATCACGCCCATCCCCCAGTTCTCCTCATCCCACGACGGCCGCGGCCGCAGCATCCTTGATGTCGATTTTGTGCAGCGGGATCTTCGACTTCAGCCCGTGCTTGGCCATCGCGCGCTCGATCTCGGTCACCAGCACGTTGAGACCGGAAGCCTTGCTATGCTTGTTCCGATCAATCTTGATCGCACATAAGTATTTCATGCCGATGATCTCCCAGCCGATGGTCACGACCTCGCCTTTGAGGTCGAGCACGCTGCCCTTGCCGCGGGCGGCCTCCACGCCATCGAACAACAGCCGCACCACGTCTTCGCTCGGCACGTCATGGTCGAGCACCACAAACATACCGACCCAGAGCGGCCCAGTCTGAGCAAAATTGAGAATCTTCGAGTTGCTGACCGCGCTGTTGGGAATGACTTTAATTTCCTGGTAGAATTCGGTGCGGATTTTGGTCGTCCGCCAAGTCATCTCGATCACATGGCCGCAGAGCTCGTTGTCGTCGTCAAGCATGATCTTGTCGCCGATCTTGAACGGCCGCTCGATATTCAGCATGAGCCCGGCAAAGGCGTCGAGGATCAGGCTCTGCAGCGCGATGCCGAGAACCACGGTCAGGACCCCTGACGCGGCCCAGAGCGAGGTCATCGACTGACCGAACACAAAGGTCGAAATCAGCGCCGCGGTGACGATTATCACCAACAGATTGACGAATAGCCGGGCGATGCTCGGCACCGGATAGCCGGTGCGCTGCTCGATCCGGTCCCAGACCAGCCGGCGGAGCAGATAGATCACCCAGACCGCCGGGATGATCCACCAGAGGCTCTTGAAGGTCAGCGCGAGGATCTCGAGCTGGTAGATCTGAAGATCCGCGCCGAGCGAGGCGAACAGCAGATCCTCGAAGACGAGCATAATCACCGCCGTGAGCGCGAGGCGCACGACCAGCGTCGTCACCGGGTAATCCCGCTTCAGCCGGGTCACAAAGGTGAGCCCGAGCGCGACCACGAGGGCCGCCAGCGCCCCCCAGGACCGATGTGCGGGCAACACGGATTGGAGCTCGCGCTTCAGCGAGATCTCGCCCCGATAGGCGGCGATCTCGGCCACAAAGGCGGAAAACGGCACCTCGATCGAGGCGATGAGCGGGTTGCCGAGGGTGCTGCGGTTCTCGCTTTCTTGGCTGACGCTCGCGCTGCCGATCACCCAGCCGGTTCCGGGGTCGATCACCTGCGCCTCGCGGAGCGCCTCCGCCCAACTCCGCCGCTCGGACAGTGCGCCCATCGAGCGCTGATCGGGCAGGAGCACGAGCCGGTTCGCATCGCGGTCGCTGTGGAAATAGCGGATGCGGAAATCCTGTTGGTTGCAGCAAAGCCAATCGAGATCGGTGCGAAACTGAAAGACCGCGTCGACCTCGAAGACCCGGTAGCTCTCCCGCTCGCCGTCGAGGGCGAAGCTCGGCGCCTCGAGCCGGATTGGCGCAACCGCATCGGGGAAGACGAGCTCGTTCGGATCGAAGCTGCCCTGATATCGGAACCAGATCTCGAATTCGGCGCGGAAGGTGTTGCTGGCCGTGTCGATCTCGGTGATCTGACCGAGATGGATGCCGGTCGTCACCACCTGGGTGACTTGCAGGAGCGCCCCGTCGATCTCGACCGCATCGGCGCCTTCCTCGAGCAGGCGTTCGATCGTGTTCTCGTCGCGGATCGTCGTCAGCTGTTGCGGCGCCGTGCGCATCCGCCCGTGATTGACGCGGCCCAGATAGATCGGCGGCACGATATCGCCGACCGCGTCGAAAAAGATCGGACCCGTCAGCCCCGCAACGGCGGTCTCGGGCGTCGTCATGGCAGCGAGCTCGTCGCGGACCGCGGCGCGGAGACCGGCAAGCTCCGCTTCGACGGTTTGCCGGTCGAGCTTGCCCACCGCGCGCGCGATCGCCTCGGCCGTGTCATGGGCGAGGAGCGCTGACCAGGGCGCAGGCTCCCCGTGGCGCGCCTCGTAATCGCGGAGGAACGCCCGCGCGCCCGCGCTCGCCGTCTCGGGCAGAAAGGGCACCGTCAGAAGCATCCCGTCGAGAAAGGGCGCGATGGCGCTCTCGTCCTCGCCCCGGGCGTCGCCCCCCTCGGAGATGCCGAAGAGCGACAGCGTGTCGGCGCCGATCAGATCCGCCGTCAGCCCGCCCGCCCGCAGGAGCGGCACCAGACCCTCCGCCTGCCCCGGTCGCAGGATGAGCAGGACCGCATCGAGCGCGCCCATCAGGCTCAGCCGGCGGGCGATGTCGCGGATCTCGGCCGGGTCGGAGGCGGCGGTGACCGTATAGACCGGCTCGACGTTCAGACCGATCTCGGCGGCGCTCTCCTCTAGCGCACGGGTCAGGTACCGGGCATAGGCGGTCTCGGTGTTGACGACGGCGAGGCTCTGATAGCCGAGGACGCTGCGCGCGTAATTCGCCAGGATCTTCGCCTGCTGGTCGTCGTTGAAGATCGTCCGGAAGGCCCAGGGGTTCTCCGCCGTCACCGCCGGGTGGGTGGCCATCGGGCTGATCACCGGGATGCCCGCCTCCGCATAGATCTCGGCCGCCGCAAGTGTCGCACCGCTCGTCGAATGGCCGATGACGGCGAGCACACGACCGGTCTCGGCGAGGTCCCGGGCGGCGGCGGCGGCGCGGGCCGGATCGCGGGCATCGTCGAGGGCGACGATCTCGAGCGGGCGTCCCGCCACCCCGCGCGCGGCGTTGACCCGGTCGGCAAAGATCTGCGCGCCCCGGAGCATGGCGAGATCGGCCGGATCGGCGGTCTCTCCCACCGCGCCTGCGACCGCGATCCGGAGCGGCGGCGCCTCGCCCCGGAGCCCGGAGATCCCGACCGCCTCGAGCCACGGCGCGGCCCGCTCGGGAAAGGCGAGGACCACGCCCGCGACCGCGAGCGCGACGAGGACCGCCGCCGCGGCCGCCCAAGCCAGCGGCCCCGTGGTCCGGCGACGCTCCCGCGCGACCTCAGCCACCTCATCCATAGGCGTCAACATACCACGAATGATGCGCCGCGAAACGCTCGAGCGCGGCGTCGAGGCGCGCTTCCGAGAGCAGGATCGTCATGCGCAGGTGAAAGCTCCCGGGCGCCTGGCCGAAGCCCGCGCCGGGGACCGTGCAAAGGCCGGTGCGCTCGAGGAGCGAGAGGCAATAGTGAAGATCGGGCGTGCGGCCTTCCGCCTGCGCCTCGCCCGCACGGCCGGGTGGAGCCACGAGACCTCCATATAGCCTCCGCGCCGGCCGCATTCGCCGATCATCCCCTTGGAGACCGAATGGAACGAAACGAGCGGCAGTTTGCGGGCAAGACCGAGGCGGTGGAGCGCCTCGCGGGCCGAGACGAAGCGCTTCGCCTCGGTGTAGACATTCTCCTGATAGACCTCGTCGGCCAGAAGCCAAAGCCCGTGCTCGGCGCAAAATCCGAGGATCATCTCCAGCGTCTCGGCGCTGAAAACCTGGCCCGTCGGATTGCCGGGATTGATGATGACGAGCGCCTTCGGTTTCAGTCCCTCGGCGTGGGCTCGGCAGAGCGCGTCGCTCAAAGCTTCGCGCTTCGCCTCCCAGCTTTCGGCTTCGTCGAGGAAATACCCGACCGCGCGCGCGGCGAGCGAGCGGCAGGTCGCCGAATAGAACGGATAATGCGGGACGGGCGTGAGCACCGCGTCGGCGGGGCTTGTGATCAAGAGTTGCAGGATCGCCGCGATCCCGCCCGAGGCGCCGCTCGTCAGGAACACATCGCCCGCATCCGCCGGCACCCTGTCCCGCGCGGAGATGAACCGGGCGACAGCCTCGCGCACGGCCGGTAGCCCCTGGCTGTGGCTATAGGCACCGGTGCCGCCCGGGACCGCCGCGAGGAGCTGCCGGGCGCGCGCGATCGCGTCCTCGGGCAAGAGCCGGCCGATCTCTGGAGAGGCGAGCAACTCGGGACAATCGCAGAGCGCGAGCACCTGGCGCATGAAGCTGAGGGGGGGCTGTCCGACCGCTTGCGGGTTGCCGATATTGCACATGATCAGCTCGTCGAAGCCGAGGCTTTCGCCCGCCGCGAGCCGGCCGCCGAGACGCGCGGCCTGGCGCTCGACCTCCCCGCGCACGGCATACTCCATCCGCCAGAGCGCGGGATTGATCCGCATCCAAGCCCCCCCGGCGGCGGTCTCGCTCAGCTGCTCATCGGCCTGGGCGATCTCATCCATGAGCACGGAGAAGACCTTTCGAGAGGCAGCCCGGAACGCGTCCGGCACGCCCGCCGCATCGCGCGTGCCTTCGAAGAGGCTCCGGAACTCGTCCGCATCCACAGCCCGGTCGCCGTCGCGGTCGAGGGCGGCGATCAACGCGTCGATCTCGGCGGTTGAGAGCGGTTCGCCCCAGACGGTCATCACCTGCTGAAGCTCGTCGATCGTGACCTTACCGGACCCGTCGAGATCGAGATAATCGAAGAGCTCGTCCGCCCGCGATCGGAGACGCGCAAGGCCCGCCGGTGCTCTCGCTGTTGCTATGGCCATCGGGCCTCGTCTCGCTGGTACAGGTCGGATCGACACGCAACATGGATCACGCCAACGCATCGGAAGCCTATCCGTCCGAGGACCGCGATCAATCTCAAAATTGGCGTTTCGGACGGGGAATGCCCCGGCGCACCCCGCGCGGCGGAGCGAGGTGCCCACGGAACGCGCAGCAACGCCCGCAGATGCGCTTCGGCTTTTGCGCAACGCATGGATCGACTAAACTCGCCGCTCCGATGTGTTCGCCGATGCGGGCGCGGCTTTGCGCCGGTCGCCATCCCAAGGGAGACCCGAATGGTCCGTCTGATCGTCGCCGCTGCCGTCGCCGGGCTCGGCCTCGTCCCCGCCGCCGCGCCGGCACAAACCGACATCCGAACCGAGCGCGTCCAATTCGCCCGCGGCGCCGAGAGCGCGACCGTCGAGGGCCGGATCACCGGCAACGAGACCGTCGATTACCTGCTCCGCGCCGCCGCCGGACAGCCGGCCAATATCTCGCTCGCGAGCCAGAGCGCGTCTGTGACCTTCAACGTGATGGCCCCCGGCGCCGAGTGGGAGGCGGTCCATCTGGGCGCAACGGCCGGGCCGCAATTCGAAGGCGTGCTCGACGCGTCCGGCGATTGGCGGATCCGGGTCTATCAGCTCGGCAATGCCCGCGATGCGGGGCTCACCAATGCCTACCGCCTCGAAATGATCGTCTCGACGGGCCCTGGCGGATCGGGCGGGGCGGCCGGAACCGAGGGCGACGCCCGCGCCGAGACCCCCTATGTCCCGCCGGAAGAAGGCGGCCCGCGCCGCTGGGAGGTCGTGGCCGAGGGCGGATTGCGGATGCACACCGACGCGGCCGTCGCGTCCCCGGTGATCGAGACCCTCGCGCCCGGCGCCATTCTGTCGAACCTCGGCTGCACCGAGGCCGGCGGCCGGACCTGGTGCGACGTGCAACCCTTCCAAGGCGGCGCCCGCGGCTGGGTGGCGGCCGAATTCCTCGCCCCCGCCATCGCCCTCCATGGCGCTCCCCTCACCGGCGAAGACGACAGCGCGGCGCGTGCAGGCCGCGGCGAGTTCGACGCGACCGCTCCCGCCACGGCCTGCGCGATCGGCGGCGGGACACTAGAGACCGTCTGCAGCCTCGGCGTCGCCCGCGGCGGCGGCGGCGATGCGACCGTGGTGATCGCCTTTCCCGACGGGGTCCGGCGCGCCCTGTTCTTTCAACGGGGCGAATTTGTCGGCGTCGACGCGAGCGAGGCGGGCGGCGGGTTCGACACGGATTGGTCGAAGGACGCGGACGGCACCTATCGCATCCGGGTGGACGATGAACGGTACGCGTTTCCCGAGGCCGTGGTGTTTGGCGGTTAAAGACTGCATGGGGCGCGGGCGGTACCACAGCGGCGCCGACCCCGCCGGCCCCGCCAAGGGAGGTGAAAACGTGCTGTCCCCGACAAAGGTCCTGCAAACACCATGCGTCGTCAGTAAACTTTTTAGGTGAGCGCAGTGTCGATCATAGACAAATATTTTCGACATTTGGACGCCTCTTGGCGCGCCAGACCAACAAGTGAGAACTCTCAATATGCCCATTTTCAGATTGGCGTGATTTTGGCTTACAACATAGTTTTGATTTCGTTTCCTCAGCTTTTCATTGCATTTTTTATGATCGAGCCAGTGCTTTGTATTTTCAAAACATCAGGTCTTCTTAATTCTTGTTGGCTGCGGGACGCCGTGTTCTCGATACTTTTCTTTGGCTCTTCATTTGCCTTTATCTTCATGTATTTCCGATGGAAATTTCAGTCAAAGCACTGAGAAGGATTGCAATCAAAACCCTCGATTTGTGGGTCAATCACAAAAAATAAGGCAAGACTTCCGGGATATTCGGGTCATTGTCGACTCTTCCAAATTACCCTTAAGTTGTCCGAGCCGCCTCAAAAAATGGCATCGTTTTTCATCTCTGAGAACGGGCGACCTCGACAGTCCGCGCGAAGCTGAACAAGACGACGGCGAGACCGCCTCGACTTGCGTCCCGGCCGGACGCCGCATCGAACGCCAACCGCCGAGCCTCCAGCGATTTTGAGAAAAGGCCGCCCCCGCGTGATCCCCGTCACAGGGCTGCCGACCGCATGCCGCCAAATTCAGTTCATCCGAGGCAGCACGGCGCCGCCTTTGTCGATGAACTGGAGTAAATGTCATGCAGTTCAGCTACGGAACCCCGCTCTCTCTGTTCGCCTTCGGCGGCACTTACTTCGATTAACTTCGGGCTCAGCTTGTCGACTACGGCACCGATGGCGACGATATCTGGTATGGCGACAGTGCCGACAACGCGTTCGACGGCGCCCTCGGGGACGACTACCTGAACGGCATGTTCGGCGACGACAGCCTGCGCGGCCATGACGGCGAGGATAGCCTCTTCGGCGGCTATGGCAATGACTGGCTCGAAGGCGGGAACGACGACGACCGGCTCGAAGGCGGTGAAGGGCACGACACGCTCTCGGGCGATGCGGGCGACGATCTGCTGCGCGGCCAGGCGGGCAACGATATCGTCAAGGGCGGGTCCGGCCATGACGAGCTGCACGGCGGCGACGGCTTCGACTTTCTCGCGGGCAATTCGGGCAACGACTGGCTCGGCGGCGGCGCACAGGCGGATACGCTCTCGGGCGGCAGCGGCAACGACACCATGGACGGCGGCGCCGGCAACGACGAGCTGACCGGCGGAACCGGTAACGACGTGCTCATCGGCGGCGGCGGGGCCAATACCATCGATGCCGGCGACGGCAACGATACCCTTTATCTCAGCGGCTCAGCCGACGAGGCCGATGGCGGCTTCGGCGACGACGTCTTCCACTTCGAGGCGGGCAACAGCATCGTCTCCGGCGGGCACGGCGCCGACCGTTTCGTGATCGGCGAGGGCGCAAAGACCGTCCTTATCGAGGATTTCGACCAGAGCGACACCATCGACCTCTCCGGCTACGACCTCCTGCCATTTCAGCAGGCCAAGCTCGAAGACGGCCTCGATCTCTTGTACTACTTCGAGGATGGCGAAGTCTATGACCCGAACGCCGAGTATACGATGTTCACATTCTTCGACTTGGGCGATCCGCTCGGCGACGAGCAGACCTTCGTCACGATCGGCTTCGCGGGAGAGCCCTTCGAGATCGAGGGGAGCCAGTTCGTCTTCTGACGTCGACCCAATCGGCCGCCATGTCGAGGAGGGGGAGCACGCGCTCCCCCTTTGCTGTTCGGAGCGCTCAGGCGGCCACGCGCCGGCGCGGGCGGCTCCGCCGGGGGCGCGCGGCACCCTCCCCGCCCGGGGCGCGTTCGGTCTTCGGCCGAGGCTTCTCGGCGGGCTTGCCGCCTTTCGCCGCCGGTGCGCTGCCCTTCGGCGCGAGCGTCAGGCGGGTCAGCTTCTCGACGGCACGGAGCTTGTCGCGCTCTTCGGCCGAGCAGAGCGCAATCGCGATCCCCGTCGCGCCGTTCCGACCGGTCCGGCCGATCCGGTGGACATAGGCCTCCGGCTCGTCCGGCATATCGTACTGCACCACATGGCTGATCCCGGGCACGTCGATCCCGCGCGCGGCGATGTCGGAGGCCACGAGCACGCGCACCCGGCCGGACCGGAACGCGTTCAGCGCCCGCTGCCGCGCGTTTTGGCTCTTATTGCCGTGGATCGCGTCGGCGGCGATGCCGTCCTTGCCGAGGTTCTCGGCCACCCGGTCGGCCCCGCGCTTGGTCCGCGCAAAGACGATACAGCGCTCCATCTCGGGCTGGGAGAGGATCTGGACGAGGCGGGCGCGCTTCTCCTGCTGGGAGATCAGCTCGACGCTTTGGGCGATCTTGTTCGCAGTCTGCCCCGACCGCGCGACCTCGACCCGGACCGGCTCGCGCAGGAGCCCGGCGGCGAGGGAGGCGACGCTCTCGGGCATGGTCGCTGAGAAAAGCGCCGTGCGGCGGCGCGGATGGAGCGTGCGGGCGATCGCCTGCACCTGTTTCGCAAAGCCCATATCGAGCATCCGGTCGGCTTCGTCGAGGACGAGAACCCGCGCCTCGTCGAGCCGGACATGGCCTGCGTCCATCAGATCGGTCAGCCGCCCGGGCGTGGCGATCAGGATGTCGACGCCGCGGGACAGCGCCCGGATTTGCCCCGCGCGGGACATGCCGCCGAGGATCAGAAGCGTCGAGGCCTTGATCGAGCCGCGGAGGCGCCGGGCGCTTTCCTCGATCTGCACGGCAAGCTCGCGCGTCGGCACCAGCACGAGGCACCGGGCCGTGTTCGGCCGCGCGCGGCCGTCGAGTTCGGCGAGCGTTTGCAGGATCGGCAACAGGAAGGCGGCGGTCTTGCCGCTGCCCGTCTCGGCGAGCGCGAGAATGTCACGGCCTTCGATCTGCGGGGCGATCGATTTTTCTTGGATGGGCGTGGGATCTTTGAACGCGGCGCGGTTGAGCGCGTCGCAAAGCGGAGCGATGAGCCCGAGGCCCATCCAGGTTTCGGTCGTCAAAACGATGTCCTTTCGGTGCGGGGCGAACGGGCGCTTCGGCCCCGTCGTTCGTCCGCACAAATGCCCGCACCAGGCGCAACTGGCGATGACGTGAATTTCACAGGCGACGCTGCGGGGTCTGGCCGGAGGCCGTCATCCACCTGCGCTGTCGCGGATCGGCGGGGATCCCGCCGACGGGCTTTAAATGGCTCAGATCGCCCCAAAACGCAAGCCGTCCGGGCACGCCAAACCGGGTCAGCGCGGCTCGAGGACCGAGGGCAGCCGCGGCCGGGCCTGGGGCAGCTTCGCCCCGAACCAAAGCGCGACCGCAAAGGGCGGCAGGGCGGCCGCGAGAAACATCGCCTCCGGGCCGATGGCGCCCGCGAGGAAGCCGAAAACCGCCGGGCCCAGCACGCTTCCCAAGGCCATGCTGAGGAGCGTCGCGGTAAATCCGAGCGTGCCCCGTCCCGGGAACAACCGCAGGCTCCAGAACGAGAAGACCGCACTCACCATCATGATCGCCGCTCCGTGCAGCCCCGCGCCGAGCACAACCGCCGTCCAGGATCCGGGCGCGAGCCCGACGAGCGCGAGCGACGCCGCCCCCCCGCCGAAGATCGCACAGAAAAGCGGCGCGAGGCCGATCCGCGCCTCGACCCGCCCGGTGGCGAGGCCGAGCACGCCGAAGACCCCGTAGGCGAGGAAGATGACCGTCGAGGCGGCCTCGTCGGCGAGCCCCGGAAGGCCGCCCGCGGCGACCACCCGGTCGGCGGCGAAAGACAGAAACACCGCATTCGTCATTCCGAAGCAAAACGCGGTGACATAGAGCGGCATGGCCGCGCGCTGCAAAAGGCTCGGGCGCGGTGCCTCGACTTCGAGGCCGATCTGCGGCCCGATCGCATCGGGCAGGCTTGCGTTCACGATCTCGGCCATTGCGTCGCGGGCGGGCCGGGCGCCGCGCTGCGAACGGGGCACGCCGAACCAAGCGCCGAGCCCGAGCGCGATCCCGCCGAACGCGAACGCGATCCAGGCGGCGCGCCAATCGAGCAGCCCTTCGCTGACCGCGACCGCGAGACCTGCCGCAAGGAGCACGCCGGCGGTCGTCCCCGTCGAGATCACCGAGAGGGCGCCGGCGCGCCCCTCTTCAGGCAAGACCCGCTCGGCCGCGTCGTTGAAGGGGGCCCAGCAGAGCCCGGCGCTTGCCCCAGCGAGCGCGATCCCGATGGCCAAGAGCGTGGGCTCGGCCGCCGCCGCCACCGCCACAAAGCCCGCGATCGCGAGCCCGGCGCCGGCCATCACCGGAAACCGGGCACCATAGCGGGGCCCGAGCCAGGCGCTCGCCAAAAGCGCGAGCATAAAGGCGAAGAACCCGCCGCTTGCGATCAACCCGGCCGTTGCCGTCGTCAGCGCGAAATCCGCGCGAAAGGACGGCAAGAAAAGCCCGAAGCCCATCCGGGCCGGGCCGAATGCAACGGCGGTGGCGATAAAGCCGGCGACGGTCAGGCGGGTGCCAGGGGACATCGGAACCTCAATCGGTGTGCGCTGCACAATCATCTAGCCCCTGCGCGCGCGCAACCAGGGACACGCGGTGAATCAATCCATCCGAGACGCGAATTCATTGGCGCCGTGGCCCGCGGCCCGGTCTCGGTCTCGGTCTCGGCTGTCGGTCCGCCAAAGACCCGCCGAGCCGCGCAGCCCCGTCAGAGAGGCCCGGTGCGATAGAGCCGGATCTTGAGGGGACCATGGGGGATCGGCGGCGAGGTCTCGGCAAAGCTCAGCCCCGTTGCGCGCGCCAGGCCCGGCTCGCCGGTGACGAGCCCGACGCGCCAGCCGCCGAACTCCGCCTTCAGCCGCCCGCCGAGCGCCGCATAAAGCGCATGGAGCCGCCCCTTGTCGCCGATCCGCCCACCGTAAGGCGGGTTCACGAGCACGAGCCCCGGTCCGTCGGGCGGCGGGGCAAGCGCACTCACCGGTTGCTGGGCAATGGCCACGAGATCGGCCACCCCCGCCCGCATGGCATTCGCGCGCGCCATCGCAACCGCACCCGCATCCCGATCGAAGCCTGCGATCCCGGCCTCTGGGCTCCGCCGGCGAGCGCCCGTGCGAAGCTCCGCCACCGCCGCCCGGTCATGGGTCGCGAGCGCCTCGAAGGCGAAGGCCCGGTCGCGCCCCGGCTGCAGCCCGGCGGCGATCTCGGCGGCCTCGATCGGAATGGTCCCCGAGCCGCACATGGGATCGATCACCGGCTCGTCGCCCGAAAAGCCCGCCGCGCGCAGGAAAAGCGCGGCCAAGGTCTCGCGGAGCGGTGCCTTGCCGACCGCCTGCTTGTGCCCGCGCTTATGCAACAGCGCGCCCGAGGTATCGACGCTGAGGGTGCAGAGGTCGTCCTCGATGCGCGCGAGCACGCTGACCGGCGCCTCTGTCGCGACCGGCGCGCCAAGGGTCTCGGCGATCGCGGTGGCGATGCGCTGACCGGCCGCGCCCGCGTGATAGATCCGCGAACGCCGGCAGCTCGCCTCCACCCGGACGGCGATCTCTGGGCGGAGCACGTCGCCCCAGGGAAGCCGGCGCGCGCGTTTGTCGAGCTGCGCGAGATGCGGCGCGCGGAACGCCCAGAGCCGGACGAGCACCCGCCCCGCGCCCCTCAGTTCGAGATTGGCCCGCCACACATCCGGCCACGTGCCGGTCGCCGAGACCCCGCCGGGCTCGGGTGTCGGGTCGCCGAGCCCGAGCGCGCGCGCCTCGCCCGCAAGCTGCGGCTCGAGCCCCGGCGGCGCGGTCAGAAAGAGGGTCAGCGGGGTCTCCACCGGCGCCTCATGGCCCGGGACCGGACCGGATGCCAGCGCGAAATCACCCGGACCGGTGGATCTCGAACCGGCAGGCCGGCGCGCCGCGGGCGGTGCAGGCGGTCTCGCGAACCTCGGTCCCGCGGTCGACGAGGGTACGGAAGAGCCCCTCGAACACACCGCGGTGCCACGGGCAGCCGGGCGTCGCGAGCGGGTTGGCCGCAATCTCGATGACCGCCGGCCGACCGGGCGTGACGGCGACCCGGCCAGAACCCGCGAACGTCCAGGCATGGCGCGCGATCGCGGCGAGGAGAAGCCGGGTGGCCAGCCCCGGCGGCAGCGCGCGCAAGAGCCAGCGGGCCGGTCGCGGGATGCGGTATCGGAGGATGTAGGCGGCCGTGCGCAGACCCGCATCGCGGGCAGCGGCCTCGGCCTCGGCGGGGGCGAGCGTCCGGCAGCACGCCCGATGGAGCCGCGCGGCCTCGCCCTCTGGCACCATTTCGGTCGGCGGGGTCACGAGGCGCGCCGCAAGCCCGGCCGCGGCAAAGACCTGGCGTGCCAGCGCATCGCCGCCCCGCGCCCGGAGCGCCTCCGCCGTCTGGAGGATCGCGTTCGGGCCGACGCGCGCCACGGGCCGGTCGATCATTCCGCTGGCACGCGGGTCGCGGCGGTGGGGTGCGTGGCCCGGTCCACGGCGGCAAACGCCGTGTCGGTCATCTGTTCGCGGCCGCCGCCGCAAGCTGCGGCGCGCTCAGCGTCCTTCGCGGCCTTGATTTGCGCTTTGACCGCCGCCTTACGCTCGGCCGCCTTTTGCTTGCGATCTGCCAATGCTTCCCAATCCGCGAGCTGGGCCGGTGCGATCTTTCGGCTCTCATCGAAGTGGAAGTCCACGTTTTTCTTTGATTGCGGCCCCCAATATCCGACCTTGCCAAGATCGTAAAAGGTCCGGGCGAACCCGGCTTTGAGAAATGCTTTGAGACACCCCAAGAGGTATTTCCGGCGAAAGCCGGTGCCGCGCCAGGGATAGTGGAACAGGGCCTTGATCATGAAAAACCGCCGATAGTTCGCCATGACGCGATCGAGCAGTGTCGCCCGATCCATTGCTGCCGGCTTCATGATCGGCGTTACAAAGTTGTACTTCTCGAAATCGAAGACTTCGACCTTGTCTCGGATCTCTTGATAAAGAGGCGTGAAAGGCCAAGGAGTATACATCGTCCAATTGGCCAAATCCGGGTTCCAGTCGCGAGCAAAGCGATAGGTCTCCTCGAGGGTCTCTTCGGTCTCGTTGTCGAGCCCAACGATGAATTGTGCCTCAGTAAAAATATCTGCCTCACGCAGAAGGCGGATGGCCTCCTTATTTTGTTCGACCCGGGTTTCCTTGTTGAAGAGGTCGAGCTTCAGTTGCGCAGCCGCTTCGGTGCCCAGGGACACATGGACGAGGCCCGCACGCCGCCAGAGCGGCAACAGATCTTTGTCCCGTTCAATATCAGTCACACGTGTGTTTATGCCCCATTTGACCCGATCCGGGAGACCACGCGCAATCAGCTCCTCGCAGAATGCCGTGAATTTCTTTCGATTGATCGTCGGTTCTTCGTCTGCGAGGATAAAAAACCCAACGCCGTGCGCGTCGACAAGATTTTCTATTTCGTCCACCACCTTTTTCGGGTCTCGAACCCGATAATCGCGCCAGAATTTCCATTGCGAGCAAAATGAGCACGTGAACGGGCAGCCGCGCGCCATGTTCGGGATCGCGAGACGGGTCCCAAGCGGAATGTACACATAGCGGTGCCAGTCGAGGATCGACCAATCCGGCGTCAGACCGTCCAGGTCCTTGATCGTAGGCGCAGCGGCAGTCGCGACGATGTCCGATCCCTCCCGGTATGCGATACCCTTGATCCGTTTGCGGTCGGCGGGCCAACGCCCCTCGGCGATAGCACGGACAAGATCCAGAAAAACGGTCTCACCCTCGCCCCGAACGATCGCGTCGATATGGGGCGCCTCCGACAGCACCTGTCGGTACATGAACGTGGCGTGAACGCCGCCCAGCACGGTGACCGCCCCGGGAGCGGCCTCGCGGGCGATCTCGAGCGCGCGTTCGGCGCGGTAAATGGACGGCGTGATCGCGGTGGCGCCGACAATGTCGGGACTCGCTTCGGCGATCCGGGTCCGAAGCGCGTCCTCGGACAGCTCCTCGGTCATCGCATCAATAAAGGTGATATCGGTGAAGCCTGCAGCTTTGAGCGGACCGGCGAGATAGGCAACCCAGGCGGGGGGCCAGTTGCCGGCGATCTCGGCACCGCCAGAATGATAATTGGGGTGGATGAGCACAATCCGCATGGCGTTCCTCCTTGTGTCATTCAAAGTTGACATAAAGAGGTTGCGACCTTCTTGATCGAGGTCAAAGGGCGCCCCGAGGTCAAAGATCACCCTGCACGTCGCTGCTCGACGGCCATGCCCGCACTGGAGAGCCGCCCTTCGATCCGATCGAGGGTGGTCCGGACGTTTTCGACAGCCACCGTGCCCGCAGAGACCGTCGCGCTGTTGCGCGACATGATCGCCCCGATTTCCGTCGAGGCCTCGCGGACCCGCGCGGCGAGCGCCCGAACCTCGCCCGCGACCACGGCAAAGGCCCGGCCATGGACGCCCGCGCGCGAGGCTTCGATCGAGGCGTTCAGGGACAGCATCGCTGTGCGGTCGGCGATCTCCTCGATCATCGTAACAATCTTCAGCGCCTGGCGCGACGCATCTTCAATTTCGCGCAGAGCCGACGCCGCCTCGCCTGCCGTTCGGCGCGTCTCGCCCGTCAGTTGCCCAAGCGCATCCGCACTCCGCCGTTCTCCGTCGCGAAACCGGGATACGCTCTGGTTATAGTCGTCCGCGATCGCGGCAAACCGGCCCGACCCCCGCGTTGCCATGCCGCCCGACAGATCGCCCGCCGCCAGCCGATCCATGGCCGCCTTCAGATCTCCGGTTACCTCGTCCACGGCGCCGAGAAGTCGGTTGAGACCCGTGCAGACCGCCGAGAGCGCCTCCGACGAGCCTGCGCCGTCCACCCGGTCGCCAAACTCGCCCTCGGCCGCACGCGCGATCAACGCATTGATCCGATCCACGATGAGATCGTCTCGGCGCTTTTGCTCGGTCATGCCGCGCAGACGCTCGGCGGACGCACGTTCGGCGAGAATGGCGTCGGAGTTCAATCGGAGCAGGAGCATATTGAAGAGTTCGGCGAGTTCGCCCGCCTCGTCGCCCGGCTCCACCCGCACGAGCTCGCCCTTCGCATCGCCGCGCTCGAGCATGCGTGCGAGCAGCTGCTGCACCTCGCCCGTCCCGAGCGTGGTCCCATGCTCGGCCGTGTTCAGACCCATCGCCTCGTGTTCGGGATCCACACGGAACGAAATCACCGACGACAGCGCCTTCATCGCGAGCCAAGTCAGCCCGAATGCCCAGACGAAACAGGCGAGCACGCCCGCGGTTTGTACGAGCACTTGCGCACCCCGCGACCCGGCCTCGAGCGCCTCGGCCGGCGCCAAGAGAGCGAGCAGGATCGTCCCCACCGCCCCGGCGAAGCCATGCACCCCGATCGCACCCACCACATCGTCAATCTTGAACCGGTGCAAAAGCAGGTCGTTCGTGTACTGCGCCACCAGACCGCCGGCCAAACCGACGAGCGCCGCGCTCTGCAAACCGAGCACGTTGCACCCGGCCGTGACGGCGACCAAGCCGCCGATCAGACCGTTGAGCGCCCGGTCGACCCGAAGAACGCGCTCATCGACCGCCCACCCGTAAAGCAGACAGGCGAGCCCCCCAAAGACGCCGGCGATGATCGTATTGGTGACGATCTGGGAGATCCCGAAATCGATGCCGAGGTTCGAGCCGCCGTTGAAGCCGAGCCAGCCCACCATGAGAATGAGGGCCCCCGCGGCACTGAGCACCGGGTTGTGGCCCGCGATCAGAACAGCCGTCCCATCCGGCCGAAAGCGTCCGATCCGCGGGCCGATTACAAGCACCGCCGCGAGGGCCGCCCAGGCGCCCGTCGAATGCACCACCGTCGCGCCGGCGAAATCCATGAAGCCGAGATCGCCGAGGAGCGTCGGATTGCCGTCGATGAGCGCGCCGCCCCAGGCCCAGTGGCCCATCACCGGGTAGATGACGAGGCCGATAATCCCGGCGAGCGCCACATATCCCCAAAAATTCATTCGCTCGGACACTGCGCCCGAGACGATCGTCGCGGCCGTCCCAGCAAACATGGCCTGAAAATGGAAGAACAACACCTCCCAACTGTCGGCCCGGTCGACGGCGACGTAATCAAGCCCGAAGCCGAACCAACCGCCGACCGACGGGCCGAACATCAGCATATAGCCGAAAACCCAGTAAAGTCCGAAGGCAAGCATAAAGTCGATAATATTCTTTTGCGCCACATTGATCGTCGTCTTGGACCGGACAAAGCCGCATTCGAGCAGCAGAAAGCCGATCTGCATGAAGCCGACGAGCGAAATGGCGACGAGCACCCACAAATAGTCGAGAATCGGGGGCTCGCCCCCCGTCGCCGACCCTGCCGTCGCCACGCCCGGGAGGGCCATGAGAATCGCCACCGCTGCCACACGTCCGAGCACCGCACACTCCGCCCATTACCGCTTCGTCGCCGCTTGTCGCGCGAAGCTCTGAACAGGCGATTAACCGGCCCGCGATCTCTGTTGCGAAACCGGTCTGCGGACGTTCCGGCGGGCGCCGCCACCCCCGGCGAGATCTCAATGAGCGGTGGCGAGCGCCCCCTCGGACAGCATGTCGCCGAGGCGCTTGAATTGCCGGATCGACGCCAGATGCAAATGCATCAGTTCCGCCCCGCCCGTTTTCATCAATCGCAGCAATGAGGCGTCGTCGAGTTCCGACACCTTCTTGCGGTTGACGGAGTGGAAGCCTTGCAGCGACACCGGCTGCTTGAGCTTGACTTCCGCATGCATTTCTTCGAGGAGCCCCATTTCGGCGATCATCTCGGAGACCGTGCGGAGCTGGCGGTGCTCCTTCTCGAACCCTTCGCAGAGCGTGAGCATACGGTCGAGATAGGGCGTGCGCCCGCCGTCGGCGTCGAAGAGCGCCTCGCCCCGGCCCTCGGTGTTCACCCCGCCAAAGGTCATGTCGAGGCAAAGCGTGAGCTTGCTGCCCTCCTCCGCCGCGGCGAGCGCGAAAGGATAACGCCGAAGGAACGCCGGCACGTAAGCCCCGCGCCAGCGCCCGTCCGCGTCGACGAAATCGTTTTTCCGCGGCTGCAACCCCATGATCGCGACCGGAAGTTTGACGTCCTTGCCCGCAAAGACGATCGGCATTTCGAGCGCAACGATCGGGATCTCGGCGGCAGCGACCGGGACCGCATTCACATCGCGGGCAAAGCCGTAATCCTCGCCGGCGACGACCGACAGGTTCCGATGCCGCTCAGAGGACACCGGCACGGCGGTCTCGTAGATCAAGAGCTGTTTGGCCATGGGATCCTCCTCAATCCGCGCAGCGTTTCGCGGGCTCTTCAATCAGGGCCGGCGCTCGAGCGCAAGCGGACACCGGCCCCGCTTCGGTCCGGTGTGTCCCGGGATCGTCGCTGATGCGCAGAGGATTTCGCAGCTATTGCCGGGGCCGCCGGTGACGATCTCGAGACTTTAGCGCCTTACAAAGATCGGATTTGCCCGACTTTGGGGAGTGCCGAAGCGGCAACTCGCCTTAAGCGCGATCTAGCCAGCGGGAATTCGCGTGTTCCCGCATTTTACTTGCGTAGCAAATCTAGAGCGGATACCGAAAATCGTGGGAGCAAGGAGGGTGTAATGCGTAACACAACGATGATAGCCGGTCTGGTGATCACGGTCGTGGGGACCGTGGGGGTCGCGAACGCGGCGCCGATCGATTACCGGCTCGATTTCGAGACACGGGACCCGTTTGCCGGCGAAACCGGCCTGCAATCGACCGAAACCGGGCGGTTCAACGACCCGACGATCTATCCCCCAACGACGTCGAGTGGGCCGGTGCAGCAGCGCCGTCTCGCCAATCGGATCGCCAGCCGCCAGTTCGAACAAACCTTCGGGGTGGTGCTATCGACCCCTGACTACAACGATGCCGACGGCTCTCCGGGCAGCGAGCGCACCAATCCGCTGGCGCTCTTCGATTCGAATTGCGACGGGATCGCGGGCGATTGTGCGGGCGACGATGACGACTTGGCGACAGGCCCAGCCTTCAACTCGCCAGCCGAAGGGAACATCCTTATCGTCAACGAGAACAATCTCGGCGACACGGATGACGTGGTCGGGGGCGATGTTTTCTTCGACTTCACGGAAGAATTGTTCCCTTTCGGCGCGAACATCGATCAGCTGATCCTGGTCGACTTTGACGATGCCGAAGCGTCGGAAAACATCATCTTCACGTTCACGTCCGTCGGCGGAACCGTGACGACACTGACCGAGGCGGATTTCACAACGATCGCCTCGCCGCCCGAAGCATCGGGCACGGTCGGCTTTATCCCGGTTGACGGCGATCCGGCATTGACCCTTCGACTGGTCAATCCGGCCGGCACGCCGGCGGGTGCGGATGCCGGTGACAACTCCTACAGCATCTTCACCTTTGGAGATGAGATCGGGCGTAACGTCCGACAATTGGAGGTGGACTATCAGGGGATTTCGGGCGGTATCGGCGTTCTCGCCTATTCGACCGGCACGCGGGTGCCGCTGCCGGCCTCCGCGCTTCTGCTGCTCGGTGCGCTCGGCGTGTTGGGCGGTCTGCGTCTTCGCGGGACGCAGACACCGGCGTAACGCCGTCTTAACGGTTGGGCGTCCATAGATCGGACCGGGCGCCCAGATACCCGTCCCAGGCGAACCAATACGCCACATGGCCGGCGACACGCGGCAACCTTGCGCCGTTCGGCCCTTCGAGCGCGGTTTCGAGGATCCGCCAACCGCCATCGGCCGCGTCGAGCGTCCCCGGCGCCTCGCCCATGCGGAAGGTCCGGCCTCCCCGCTCATAGGCGCGCACCGTCCGGCCGTCCGCATCGCCGACGAGGACCACCGCCAGATCGCCGACCCGGTCGTTGATCGCCCGTCCGCCCGCAAACGCCGCGAGCGGCCAGGCCTTGGCCGCGCCCTGCAGTCGGATCCCGAAAACATAGTCCTTCTGACGAAGCCGGCGCTCGTCGGTTCGGGTCGGGAACATCAACTCCGGCGAGGCGAAGTATTGGCGATAGACCACTCCCGAGCCGTAGTCGCGACTGTGGCCCGTCGCCAAGGACAAGACGCGCGTCGTCGGGTTCGCCGTCTGCCACTCGGCCCAAGGCGCGATGACCACGGGGCGCTGGCGAAGCTCGACGAGGCTGTCGACCAGCGGGCCGACCACGGGCTTTCCTGTAAACTGGTTCCAAAGCGAATGGGTCTCGCGGTCGAACATCAGTTTGTTGGATCGGTAGAGAAAGCCTGACGAGCCGAAGATATAAGGGGTCTCGCGCCAATCGGGTTGCGTCTCGAAGAGAATACCCGCGCCGCACAGCGTGCAATAGGCCAGCGCCACCGGCACGCCGCCGATCACTTCGTTGAACATTTCGTGCCAACCCATTATCCTAAGTGGATAGGCCCGCACATCGCCGTTGATCGCCACGCCGAAGACCAAGTCGTCCGGACGGAGATAATCCGCCGCTTCGGCCGCGATCAGAGGGGGATTGTCGAGGGAGGGGATCCCGTCTTTGTGCACGCCGCCCCAGGTGATCTCTTCAAGGCGGATCTTCATGCGATCGGGAGCCAAATACTCCGGACGGAGGAAGACGGAGAAATTCGGGTCGATGGCGAGGAAAACCTCGCGCTTCAGCTCGACGAACCAGGGCGCGGGGCGGATCGCTGGATGCGCCTCCTGCCAGAGCATCCAATCGAACCAGTCTTCATGCGCCGCACCGGTCAGTTGCGCGAGATGCTCGACGATCGGCCGGCGATCGGCTCGGGTAAAGCGGAGCGCGAAGATGAGGGCGGGCGCGAGGCTGGGGTCGCGCTCGGCGGCGATCACGCGCATCGCCTCGGTCGGACGCATGGGTTGGCCGAAGACGAGGCTGCGGACGGCAGTCGGCAGGTCGCCGGCATCGGCGAAGGCGGCGGTGGGCAGGGCGAGGGCGGGGGCGGCCAAGAGGCTCCGGCGGGTGAGCGGCATGGGGATCTCCGGATCATGGGCTGTCTCCGGTGTTCCACAGGCGCGCGGAATGCGCCAATCACAGCCGCCAACCGCACCGTGAAAACGGCTCACAAAATGGGGGGTCGGCTCCCGGGCCGGCGTCCGCGGGCGGCTGCGATCTCCCCGTCGAGCGCGCACCGCGGGGCGGGTCCGGCACGGGCCCACCCACCCGATCGCAGCCGCCCGCATGCTCCGCGCTCGGGGGCGGGCAACGTCGAGATCGCATCTTCAGCTCGAAGGGGAACGCGCGGTTAATCGCCAATGTCGCCAGACGGGGTGGCAACCGGCTGACGGTTTCGCGCGAACGTCCGGTCCGGGCGCGGGACGGGCCGCAAGGCCTGTCCCCGGGCGAGGGGGGGTCGCCGCCCCCCGCGGCCGGCCGCTCGGTGTTACGGGCGGGGGATGGAATGGTGTGCCCCCCCCGCCCGCGGGGCGGCGCGCCCCCGCCCCCGGGCCG
>JBHJGX010000060.1:0-21357 GCA_050331395.1 Paracoccaceae bacterium | reverse complement strand
CGGCGGCGGGGGAGGGCGGGCGGGAGCCGTCGCCCCGCGGGGCCTTTGCCTTGATCAGCGGCGCTGTGGGCGAGGAGCGGGATTGCCTCTTCATCACCGGAGGGCCGGCCGCCGGGGAGATGCGCACCCGCACCCAGCCCTCCCCGCCTGTCGTGACTCTGGCGCGCGGGCGGGGCAGTCTGCCGGCGGCTGTCTCAGTGTAGGAAAATTCCGTGCCCAAAATCGATCGCGCCACCGCGCCCCGGACCGAACGCCAAGCCTATCCCGGCAAACTGATCCATCGAACCGATGGCTGCTGGAAAACCCGTCTCAGCGACACCGTTGGCATTACCCAAATGGGTGTCGGCGAGGTTGAGCTGGCCCCGGGCAGCGCCACGGGCCTTTTGCACTACCACAACGGCGGGGACGAGATGGTCTATGTCCTCGAGGGCGAAGTCACGCTGGTCGAGGAAGGCGGCGTGGCGGAGACGTTGCGCGCGGGCGACGCGGCCGGATGGCCCGCCGGGGCGACCGTCGGGCACACGATCGAGAACCGCTCGGACAAGCCCGCCCGCCTCCTGGAGATCGGTACCCGCCCGGCCGAGGACACCGCCGTTTATGTCGGGCTCGACCTGATGTATCGCGCCCGTCACGGCGCAAACATCACGATCCGCTCGCGCGCTGGACGGCCCTATGGCCCGGGCGAAGAGGTGCCGAGCCTCGACGATCCGGCCCCCGAAGATCGCTGAAACAGCCGCCTGGCAAGGCAAGCCGCGCCGCCCTTGCCTCAATCCGCGGCGCGAAGCACCCGGGCCGGGCGCACCCCGAGCGCCCGAAGCGCGAACACGAGCCCGGCCACGAGCGTCGTCAGCGCGCCGCCCGCCACGATCGCGATCGCGGAGACAGGCTCGAAGACGAAGGCCGCATCGAGCACGAAGACGACGACTACCCAGGCCGCCGCGGCGCCGAGCGCGACCGCGACCGCGCCAGAGGCGAGCCCGGTTAGCCCCGAGCGGAGCGCGAAACTCCAGAGGATCCGGCCCCGCGTTGCGCCCAACACCTTGAGGATCGCCGCCTCGTAGCGGCGCCGGCCCTCGCCCGCCGCGGCCGCACCGATCAGGACGACGAGCCCGGTCGCAAGCGTCGCCCCCGCGGCCCAGCGCGCCGCCGCGGACAAATCGTCGAGCGCGTCCGAGACCCGCGAGATCGCCTCGCGCACACCGATCGCGGTCACGTTGGGAAAGCCGTCCGACACCGCCCGGAGGATCGCGCCCTCTTGCTCGGGCGCGGCATAGACGGTCGCGATATGGGTGTGCGGCGCCCCCGCGAAGCTGCCCGGATCGAAGACCATCAGGAAATTGATCCCCAGGTCGCGGAACTGCACATCGCGCAGGTTGGCGATTTCGGCGGTGATTTCCCGTCCGAGCACGTTCACGCTGATCGTGTCGCCGATGCCGACCCGGAGTTCGGCCGCATGTTCGGCCGAGAACGAGACAAGCGGCGGCCCGGCATAGTCTTCGGGCCACCAGTTTCCGGCGACGAGCGGCCCCGGTTGGAGCGCCGCATAGGAGACCCCCCGGTCGCCGCGGAGGATCCAGGCGCCTTCGGGATCGATCTCCGCCTCGCGCGCCGGCATGCCCGCAAGTTTGGTCACCACGCCGCGGAGCATCGGCGCGGTCTCGACGCGCTCGACGCCGCCGGTGCCGTCGAGGGTCTCGAGCACCGCATCGCGCTGGTGGTTTTGAATGTCGACCAGGAAAAAGGCTGGGCTCCGCTCGGGCAGCTCTTCGGCGAAGGCGCTGCGAAGATTGGCATCGACCTGCCCGATCGCCGCGAGCACCGTCAGTCCGAGGCCGAGCGCCAGCACCGCCGCCACCGTCCCGCCTTGCGGCCCACCGAGGGATGCGAGCGCGAGGCGGAGTGCCGGGCGGCCCCGCACAATCCGCAGTCGCGCCGCCCATGCCGCAAGCCGTGCAAGCCCGAGCCCCAAGAGCGAGAGGAGCGCAAGCGCCGCCAGGATCCCTGCCATGAACCAGATCGCGAGTTGGGGCGCTCCCGAGAGCCACACGGCCGCCAGCAGCAGCGCGAACACGAGGCCGAGGAGCGCGAGGAGATACCGCGCGCGCGGCCAGCGCGGACCGCCCCCCAGATCCCGAAAAAGCGCTTGCGCCCGGGTATCCCGCGCGCGCGCCAGCGGCCAGAGCGCGAAGACGAACGCCGTCAGCCCGCCATAGAGTGCGCCCTCGAACAAGGGTCTGGGATAGAGGCCGAATTCCGCCGGCACCGGCAGAGCGGCGGCGATCAAGGGACCGGCGAGGATCGGCCCGCCGACGCCGATCAGAAGGCCGAGCGCCACGCCGAGCGCCGTGAGCGCGGCCACCTGCAGCAGGAAGATCGCAAAGATCGTGCCCCCGGTCGCGCCGAGCGTCTTGAGCGTGGCGATGGTCTCGGTCTTGCCGTCCAGGTAGCTGCGGACCGCCGAGGCGATGCCGACGCCGCCGACGGCAAGCGCGGCGAGCCCGACGAGCACCAGGAAGGCGGCGATCCGCTCGACGAAGCGCTCGACCGCCGGCGCGGCGCGGCGCCGGTCGCGCCAGCGAAGCCCGGCATCGGGAAACGCGGCCTCGAAGCTCGACTGCAGCGCGGCGAGGTCCGTGCCCTCGGGCAAGCTCAACCGGTAGCGGGTCTCGTAGAGCGTCCCGGGCGCGATCAGCCCCGTGTTGGCCAACCCCTCGGCGCTGACGAGACTGCGGGGGCCGAGACCGAAGCCCGCCGAGGCTCGGTCGGGCTCATGCCCGAGGATGGCCCGCAGCTCGAATTCGCCGAGCCCGAGGCGCACGGTCGCGCCCGGTGCGATCCCCAGCCGGTCGGCGAGCGCTTGCTCCATGACGAGCCCGTGGCGGCCGTCGCGCGGAGCGAGCGCGTCGGCGAGCGGCATGCGCGGCTCAAGGGTCACGGCGCCTGCAAGCGGGTAGAGCCCGTCCACGCCCTTCACCTGGGTGAGCGCCCGCTCGGTCGCGCCGTCTGGCCCAGTCGCGACCGCCATCGAGCGGAAATCGACGACCTCGGAGACGGCGCGGGACGCCTCTGCCATCCAGGCGGCCTCTGCCTCGGTCGCGCGCCGGTAGGTCGCCGTGATCTCCGCATCGCCGCCGAGGATCACCTGTCCTTCGGCGCGGAGCCCCTGTTCGATGGCAAGCCGAACCGAACCGACGGCGGCGACGGCGGCCACGCCGAGCGCGAGACAGGCGAGAAAGATCCGAAAGGCCCGGAGCCCGCCGCGCAGGTCCCGAAACGCAAATCGCAGCGCGAGGCTCATTCCGCCGCCTCGGTCGCCGGCGCCGTCTCTTCGGCCTCCACCTGACCATCGCGGAGGCGCACGATCCGCCCGCAGCGCTCGGCAAGCCGCCGGCTATGGGTCACGATCACCAGCGTCGCGCCGCTCTCGCGACCGAGATCGAAGAGCAGATCGGCGATGGCCGAGCCCGTGCGGTCGTCGAGATTGCCGGTCGGCTCATCGGCGAGCAGGAGCGCAGGGCGACCGACGACGGCCCGGGCGAGCGCGACGCGCTGCTGCTCGCCGCCGGAGAGCTCCGCCGGATAATGCTCGCCCCGATGTCCGAGCCCGACCCGATCGAGCTCGGCGCGGGCCCGCTCGAAAGCGTCGCGCGCGCCGGCGATCTCGAGCGGCGTCGCCACATTCTCGAGCGCGGTCAGCGTCGGCACGAGGTGGAAGGACTGAAAGACCACGCCCATATTGTCGCGGCGAAACCGGGCGAGCGCGTCTTCGTCGAGCGTCGGGAGATCGGCGCCCAGCACGTCAACCCGACCGGCCGTCGCCCGCTCGAGACCGCCCAGAACCATGAGGAGAGAGGATTTGCCCGACCCGCTCGGACCGACGATACCCACCGTCTCCCCGGCCCCGATCGTGAGGCTGACGCTCCGCAGAATATCGACAGGGCCCGCCCGGCTGCCAAGGGTGAGCGCGACGTCCTCGAGGGCGATCGCGGGGCGCGCGGCGGCCGCTTCGGCCCGTGCGGCATCGGTCATGGGGATCCTCCTCGCCTCGCTCATCCAGTGCGTGTCTTGGGCGCGATATGGCGCAGGGATGCGGCAGCGCAACGGGGGTGTGGTCGCCATTTGCCCGGCCCTTGGGCTTGCGCTCGCCCTGGCTCTCGCCGCGCCGGCGGCACCGGCCGAAGAGCGCCTGCGCATCGTCGCCCTCGGCGATAGCCTGGTGCACGGGTACGGCTTGCCGCCCGAGGACGGGTTCGTGCCCCAACTCCAGGCTTGGCTCGACGCCGAAGGTGCGGCCGCCGAGGTCGTGAATGCGGGCGTCTCCGGCGACACGACGGCGGGCGGGCTCGCCCGGCTCGACTGGTCGCTGGCGGGCGGCGCCGACGCGCTCATCGTCGTTCTCGGCGGCAACGATCTGCTGCGCGGCCTCCCGCCCGAGATGACCCGCGAGAACCTCGACCAGCTGATCCGCGCGGCGAGGGCGCGGGATCTGGCCGTGCTTCTCTCAGGCATGCGGGCGCCGCTCAATTACGGGCCGGAATTCAAGGAGGCGTTCGACGGGCTCTACCCGGCGCTTGCCGAGACCCATGGCACGCTCTACGAGCCGTCTTTTCTCGAGGGCGTCACCGAGGACCGGAGCCTCTGGCAAGCGGACGGCCTCCACCCGAATGCGGCCGGCGTCTCGGTGATCGTCGAGCGGATCGGACCCAAAGTCCTCGACCTGATTGCCCGCGCCCAAGAGAGCCAAAGCTGACGGCGGATGCGGATCGCCGGGCCGGGGGGGAGCGCGCCGCCCGCCCCACCGCGCAGAGACAGCCCGGGCGGGTGGGGCCCGACGATCCGCATCCGACCTGCGCGGGATCTCCCCTCGGCGCGGCGTCAGTCGCCGAGCCGGGCAAGCGCGTGGCGCTTTTTGCCGGCGGAGAGCTTCACGGGCGCGGCAAAGCGCGCCGCCTCCACCACCATCTGCTGATCGGTCACCGCCACGTCGTCGAGCCGCGCACCGCCCTCGGCGATCAAGCGCTTGGCCTCCTTGCCGGATTTGACGAGCCCCGCGCGCACGAAGAGCTGCGCGACCGGGATCCCCTCCGCCTCGAAATCGCTCGATGAGAGCGTCACCGTCGGCAGATCCGCCCCCGCCCCGCCCGCCTCGAAGGTCTCGCGCGCGGTTGCCTCGGCGGCTCCCGCCGCCCCCGCCCCGTGGGCCAGCGTCGTCGCCGCATTGGCGAGCACCACTTTGGCGTCGTTGATCTCCTGTCCCTCGAGCGCCGCGAGACGGCGAACCTCGTCCATGCGCAGCTCGGTGAAGAGCGCGAGAAACCGGCCCACATCCGCATCGGCCGCGTTCCGCCAGTACTGCCAGAAATCATAGGCCGACAGCCGGTCGGCGTTCAGCCAGACCGCCCCCTGCGCCGTCTTGCCCATCTTGCGCCCGTCTGCCGTCGTCAGGAGCGGCGAAGTCAGCCCGTAGACCTCGGCCCCGTCGACCCTGCGCGTGAGCTCCATGCCGTTGACGATGTTCCCCCACTGATCCGAGCCGCCCATCTGCAACCGGCAGCCGACGCGGCGGTGCAGCTCCAGGAAATCGTAGGCCTGCAAAAGCATATAATTGAACTCGAGAAACGACAGCGACTGCTCGCGTTCGAGCCGGGTCTTCACGCTTTCGAAGGCCAGCATCCGGTTGATCGAGAAATGCCGGCCATAGTCGCGGAGAAAAGCGATATAGCCGAGCCCGTCCAACCATTCGGCATTGTCGAGCATCAACGCCGGCCCGCCGGTGTCCTCGAAGGTCAGGTACTTGGCGAACACGGTTTTGATGCCGGCCATATTGGCAGCGATGACCTCTTCGGTCATCAGCGACCGCGCCTCGTCGCGAAAGGACGGATCGCCGATCTTAGAGGTTCCGCCGCCCATCAGAACGATCGGCCGGTTGCCGGTCTTCTCGAGCCAGCGCAGCATCATGATCTGAACGAGCGAGCCCACATGCAGGGACGGCGCCGTGGCGTCGAACCCGATATAGGCCGTCACCGGCCCCGCCTTGAAGAGCCCGTCCAGCGTCTCGAGATCGGTGCAGTCCTGCATATAGCCGCGCTCGGCCATCACGTGCAGGAACTCGGATGTCGGCTGGTAGCTCATCGGCGGGCCTCCTATGCTCGCGCCTTCCCTTAACGAGGCCCGGGCGGGAGGAAAAGATGGCGGATGGGATCGAGGCGCTCCGGCAGGGCACACCCGTCTGGGCGCTCGGACTGATGTCGGGCACTTCGATGGACGGGGTGGATGCGGCGCTTCTTCTGACCGACGGCGCGCGGATCCTGGCGCGTGGGGCCTCGCGCTTCGCCGCCTTCGAGCGGGTCGCGCTCCGCGCCCTGCCGGCGGTGATGGAGGACCCGCTGCGCTTCGCCAAGGGGGCCCGGGCCGAGGACCGCGCCGCGCTCGCCGGGGCCGAGGACGAGGTGGTCCGGCTCCATGCCCGCGCCGTCGTCGATCTGCTCGCAGGCCCCGCCGAGGCGCCCGCCCTCGTCGCGTTTCCCGGACAGACGGTCGCGCATTACCCCGAGCGGCGCTGGACCTGGCAACTCGGCGACGGCGCCCGGCTCGCGGCTGCGCTCAATCGGCCCGTGGTGTGGGATTTCCGCTCCGAAGACATCCGCCAGGGCGGACAAGGGGCGCCGCTCGCGCCCTTTTACCACTTCGCTGCCCTTCGCGCGGCCGGGATCGCCGGGCCGGTCGCCATCCTCAATATCGGCGGCGTGGCGAATGTGACCTGGGTCGATCCCGCCGCCCCCGCGCCCGAGGCCGACGGCGCGCTCGCGGCCTTCGATACCGGGCCCGGCAATGCGCTGCTGAACGATTGGATGCGGCGGACGACCGGCCAGCCCGTCGACCCGGACGGCAGTGCCGCCGCCGCCGGGCGCGCCCATCCGGACCGGATCGCGAGCAATGTCGTCGCCGATTATCTCGCGCGCCCGGGGCCGAAATCGCTGGATCGCAACGCCTTCGCCACGCTGATGGCCCGGTTGGAGGGGCTCTCGACCGAAGATGGCGCCGCCACGCTCACCGCGCTCACGGTCGCCTGCGTCGCCGCATCGCGCGCTCATCTCCCTGCCCCGCCGGTCCGCTGGCTGGTCTGCGGCGGCGGCCGGAAGAACCGGACCATGATGGCAGGCCTGGCTGCGCGGCTCTCGGCGCCCGTCGAGCCGGTGGAAGTGATCGGCCTCGACGGCGACATGCTCGAGGCCGAGGCCTTCGCATTTCTCGCCGCGCGGATCGTTCGCGGGCTGCCAACCTCGGCTCCTGGGACGACGGGCGCCTCCGCCCCCGTGACCGGCGGCCGGATTGCGCGACCGCCCGCTTAGCGCCCGCCCTCGACGAGGCGATGGCTCACATAGGCTTTTGTCTTCTCGACCAGGTCCTCGAGGCCCTTTTCGAAGAAGTGGTTCGCTTCGGGGACCGTGGTATGCGTGATCTGGATGCCTTTTTGCGCTTTCAGCTTGTTTACCAGGCCGACCACGTCCGGCATCGGTACGATTCGGTCCGCATCGCCATTGATGATCAGACCCGAGGACGGGCACGGCGCGAGAAAGCTGAAGTCGTAAAGGTTGGCAGGCGGTGCCACGCTGACAAAGCCTGAAATCTCGGGCCGACGCATCAAGAGCTGCATGCCGATCCAGGCGCCGAATGAGAAGCCGAGCACCCAGCAGCCGCGCGCATTCGGGTTGTGAAACTGCATATAGTCGAGCGCCGCCGCCGCGTCGGACAATTCGCCGAGACCCTGATCGAAGCAGCCTTGGCTCCGGCCGACGCCGCGGAAGTTGAACCGCATCACCGTGAAGCCGAGATCCTTGATCGCGTAATGCAGGGCATAGGTCACGCGGTTGTTCATATTGCCGCCGAACTGCGGATGCGGGTGCAGCACCAATGCAAGCGGAGCGTCCTTGGCCGGGCTTGGATGGTAGCGCCCTTCCAGACGGCCGTCCGGACCCGGAAAAATCACTTCTGGCATTGCGGACACCTCGCTGTGGGGGGCTGACGGTAGGAACTGATGTGCGGGTTGAACGGCTGGACGGATCGAGTGGGCGGACAAAGCGGGCGCGCTGCGGGGTCGGCCGGCCGGTCGAGAGCGAATGCTTGACGTGTCAGGTCAGCTATTTTAGAGCCATTCCAAACAGACGTCGCGCCCCGGTCGGAGCGCGGGAGACGTAAGCCGTTCCGCTGTCAAGGTCAATATTCGCCACAGTCGGGAGCATGGCCGTCACCGCTCGCCATCTTGACCGCGAGCGACACGAGCCGAATGCGGGAGACCAGGATGAAGCTGAGCACCAAGGGGCGTTACGCCGTCACCGCGCTCGCCGACATCGCGCTCCATGCGGGGCGGGGCCCGGTGCCCCTCGGCGAAATCGCCGACCGTCAGGACATCTCGCTTGCCTATCTCGAACAGCTGTTCGTGCGGCTCCGGCGTGCGGGGCTGGTCACCTCGATCCGTGGGCCGGGCGGCGGCTATCGCCTCGCCCGCGCGCCAGAGGAGACCCGGATCTCCGAGGTCATGGTGGCCGTTGACGAGCGGCTGAATGCCATGGGCTGCAACGGGAAGTACGAGGAAGGTCAGGGCTGCGGTAAGTCGCGGGAGGCCTGCCTCACCCACGCGCTCTGGGAGCAGCTCTCGGCGCATGTCCACGTCTTCCTCAGCCGGGTCTCGATCGCCGACGTGATCGCCGACCGGATGACCCCTTGCCCTGCGGTGCCGGATTTCGCGGCGCTCATCGAGGAGGACGCCCAGGAGACCGCGCGGGCATGACCGGTCTCGACGGCCGCAGGGTGTATTTGGATTGGAACGCCACGGCACCGCTTCGCCCCGAGGCACGGGCGGCGATGCTCGAGGCGATGGATACGGTCGGCAACCCGTCCTCGATTCATACCGAGGGGCGCGCGGCGCGGGCCATCGTTGAGCGCGCGCGGGCCCAGGTCGCCCGCCTTGTGGGCTGCGACCCGTCCGAAGTCGTCTTTACCTCCGGCGCGACCGAGGCCGCCGCTATGGCGATCCCAGAGATGGCGGGCGTCCTAATGGCTGATATCGAGCATGACGCCGTGCGCGAGGCGGCCTGCCCACAAGGGGCCGCGTCGGACGTTAAGCTCGATGTCGACCGCACCGGACGCCTTCTCGGCACCGTGAACGGGACCGGCCTCTTCGACGCGATGTGGGACGACGTGGTCGCGATCCAGGCCGCGAACAGCGAGACCGGCGTCCGGCAGGAGACGGGCGCCCTCGCCGCCGAGATCAGGGGCCTCGAGCGGGGCGCGGTGATCCTGATCGACGCGGTGCAATCGGTCGGCAAGCTGGCCCAGTCTTTCCCCGAGCAGGGCGGCGACTTTGCCTTGGTCTCAGCCCACAAATTCGGTGGTCCGAAAGGCGTCGGCGCTCTTTGGTGCCGGGGGGGCCGTGAGCCACGGGTGGTGGTCCGCGGCGGCGGGCAGGAGATGGGGCGGCGCTCGGGCACCGAAAACGTGATCGGGATCGCGGGCTTCGGCGCGGCAGCCGAGGCGGCGCTGCGCGATTTGGAGGCGGGTCTATGGGAGACCGTGGCCCAGCTTAGAAACATTCTAGAGACGCGTCTTGCCGATGCCGCGCGAGAGACCATCTTTTTCGGTCAGGAAAGCCCGCGGCTGCCGAATACGTCGTGCTTTGCCGTGCCTGGATGGAAAGGCGAGACGCAGGTGATGCAAATGGATCTTGCCGGTTTTGCCGTCAGCGCCGGCAGCGCGTGCAGCTCGGGCAAGATCCGTGAAAGCCGTGTGCTTCGTGCCATGGGCTTTTCGGCCGAGGTGGCGGGTTCGGCGATCCGGGTCTCCCTCGGCCCGACGACGACCGAGGCGGACGTGCACGCCTTCGCCGACGCCTGGACGGCTGCCTATCAAAAACGCCGCGTCCGCGCGGCCTGAATAGCTTATGGAGGGTCCAATGACCGCGCTCGACACAGATGTCAAAGAAGGGGTCGATCAGGGGACCGTCGATGCGGTCAAGTCGATCGGCACTTACAAACATGGTTGGTCGACCGAGGTCGAAACCGATTACGCGCCCAAAGGGCTCTCCGAAGACATCGTGCGGCTGATTTCTGAGAAGAAGAATGAGCCCCAATGGATGCTCGACTGGCGGCTGGCGGCCTATCGGCGTTGGCTCGAACAGTCGGAGCCGGATTGGGCGCTGCTCGAAATCAAGCCGATCGATTATCAAGAGCAGTATTATTACGCTCAGCCCGCCTCGTTTAAGGAAAAGCCCAAGAGCCTCGACGAGGTAGATCCGAAGCTCTTGGAGACCTATGCGAAACTCGGCATTCCGTTGCGAGAGCAGGAGATCCTCGCCGGTGTCGAGGGCGCAGGACGGGCCGCGGGCGAAGGGCGCAAAGTGGCCGTCGATGCGGTCTTCGACAGCGTTTCCGTCGGGACCACATTCCGCGATGAACTGGCCAAGCACGGGGTGATCTTTTGCTCGATCTCGGAGGCCGTACAAACTCATCCCGAGTTGGTGAAGAAGTATCTGGGTTCGGTCATCCCAAACTCGGACAACAAATTCGCCACGCTGAACGCAGCCGTATTCTCCGACGGATCGTTCGTCTACATCCCGCCGGGGGTCCGCTGCCCGATGGAGCTGTCGACGTATTTCAGGATCAACGCTGAGAATACGGGGCAATTCGAACGGACGCTGATCATCGCGGACAAGGGGTCCTATGTCAGCTATCTTGAGGGTTGCACCGCCCCTCAGCGCGACGAGAACCAGCTTCATGCCGCTTGCGTCGAATTGATCGCTCTCGACGATGCCGAGATTAAGTATTCGACGGTGCAGAACTGGTACCCGGGCGACGAAAATGGCTTGGGTGGGATCTACAACTTTGTCACCAAGCGGGGCGACTGCCGCGGCGCGCGCTCCAAGATCTCGTGGACGCAGGTAGAGACCGGCTCGGCGATCACCTGGAAATACCCGTCTTGTATCCTGCGCGGCGAAGAGAGCCAGGGCGAGTTCTATTCGATTGCCATTGCGAACAATGCGCAACAGGCGGATACCGGCACCAAGATGATCCATCTCGGCAAGAACACCCGGAGTCGAATCGTCTCGAAAGGGATTTCGGCCGGCCGTGCGCAGAACACCTATCGTGGGCTTGTCGACATGCACGCCCGCGCAACGGGGAGCCGGAACTTCACTCAGTGCGATTCGCTTCTCATCGGCGGCGACTGCGGCGCGCACACGGTGCCGTACATCAATATTAAGAACACCACGTCTAAGGCCGAGCACGAGGCGACCACCTCAAAAGTCGACGAGGACCAGCTCTTTTATTGCCGCTCGCGCGGTATGGACGAGGAGGAGGCGGTTGCGCTCGTCGTCAACGGCTTCTGCAAGGAAGTCTTGCAAGAATTGCCGATGGAGTTCGCGATGGAGGCGCAGGCGCTCGTCAAGATCAGCCTCGAAGGGTCGGTCGGCTAAGTCTGGGGGTGGGCGCTCGGCCACTGGGACAAACTCAAGGGATGGCGCGAGGAGATTTGAGCATGACCGATGATGCCGAGACGACGCTCCGCCCTTTGGTCAATCTCGAGGAGGCCGAGCGCACGGCCTATCCGCTTGCGCCGACGGACGGTTGCACCCAATTCGGCGCTCGGATTTCTCCGCTCGGCCCCCGGCTCGGCGCGCAAAAGTTGGGCGCAATGCTGATCCTGGTCGAGCCCGGCAAGCGGGCGTTCCCCTATCACAACCATCAAGGGAACGAGGAGATGTTTGTCATCCTTGCGGGAACCGGCGAAATCACTATCGGCGGCGCATCGCACGCAATACGGGAGGGCGACGTCATCTCGACCCCCGCCGGCGGACCTGAGACGGCGCATCAAATCGTCAATACCGGGAGCGAGATGCTGCGATACTTGGCGATTTCGACAACCGAAGGTCCTGATATCGTCGAGTACCCGAAAAGCGGCGAGCGGGCAAAGCTCGAATACAAACGCGGGCGGCCCTTTATGACAGAGCTTCTCGAGGCGATCGGCCAGGTCGACGGGCGCCTCGACGGCGGAGGGCACTGATCGATGATTTTGACCAGCACGCCTTCGGTCGAGGGCTACCGCATCGCGGCCTACAAGGGGATCGTGGTCGGCGAGGCCATCCTCGGCGCAAACGTGATTCGCGACGTGTTCGCGAGCGTGACCGACATTCTCGGCGGGCGGTCGAAGGCCTACGAGGAAGAGCTCGCCAAGGCGCGGGAGACGGCTCTTCGGGAACTCGAAGCGCGGGCCGCGGCCACGGGGGCCGATGCGGTGGTCGGGGTGGATCTCGACTATGAGATGATCAACAACATGCTGATGGTGTCGGCGTCGGGCACGGCCGTCGGGCTCGAGAAAGTGCCGGCTTAAGAGGATCCTAACCATGATCCGCGAGTGCTTCGGACAGGTGCATCTCCGCACCGGATCAGGAGGACCGAGCGCATGGGCGAGACGACGAAAGACGGGGGCGGGAGCCCGGTGACCGAGGAAATTTGGGGGGCGATCGGCGACGCGATCGGGCGGATCGACAAGATTGACCAGGACCCGCTCATTCGCCAGGCGGTCGCGCGGGTTGCGGTTCGGCACTTCAACGCGGGGCTGGCGGAGCGGTTCGCGGCGCATCGCACCGAGATCGCGGCTGAGATGGTGGGGCTGGCCCGGACGGTTCGCGACGGCTCGATGGGCATGGAGCTGGTCTGGCCGGTGACGCCGGAGAAAACGACGGATCAGGCGGCAGAGACCGCCGCGACAGGAGGCAAAGATGCTCGAAATCCGGAACCTGCACGTGAAGCTCGAGGAAGAGGACAAACCGATCCTCAAGGGGCTGACGCTCTTGCTCGAGCCCGGCAAGGTGCACGCCATCATGGGTCCGAACGGGTCGGGCAAGTCGACACTGTCCTACGTGTTGGCGGGGCGTGACGGCTATGAGGTGACCGAGGGCGAAATCCTGTTTCTCGGCGAGAACTTGCTCGAGATGGAGGCGGACGAACGCGCGGCGGCGGGCGTCTTTCTCGCCTTTCAGTATCCGGTCGAGATCCCGGGCGTCGGCAACATGACGTTTCTGCGCACGGCCATGAACGCGCAGCGGAAGGCGCGGGGGGAGGAGGAGATCTCCTCGCCCGATTTCCTCAAACTGGTGCGCGAGCGCGCTAAGGAGCTCAATATCGGGCCCGAAATGCTCAAGCGTTCGGTCAATGTCGGGTTCTCGGGCGGTGAGAAAAAGCGCAACGAAATCCTGCAGATGGCCGTGCTCGAGCCGAAGCTTTGCGTGCTGGATGAGACCGATTCGGGCCTCGACGTGGACGCGATGAAGCTCGTCTCCGAAGGCGTGAACGCGCTTCGTTCGCCGGACCGCAGCTTCCTCGTGATCACCCATTATCAACGGTTGCTCGACCATATCACGCCCGACGTCGTGCATATCCTTTTCGACGGGCGCGTCGTGGAGACCGGCGGGCCAGACCTTGCCGCGCGGGTCGAGCGCGAAGGCTATGCCTATCTGGCGGGGGCGGCCTGATGGCGCTGGCGCACGCGGTCCAAGACGAAAAGCGCCGCACGGCCGAGGCGCTTCTGGGTGCGCTCGCTTTGCCCGAGGACGAGGCGATCTGGGCGCGTGAGGCGCGGGCCCGGGCACGCACGCGGTTTCTCGATGCGGGCGCGCCGGCACGGCGGGACGAGTACTGGAAATACACAAACCCTGCCCCGCTTATCGAGGCCGAGGCTCCGGCCGCGGCGCCCGTCGAGGTTCCCTCGCCCACAGACCCTTTTGTCGGGACGCCTGCCCGCACGGCCCAGGTCGTCAATGGCCACTTCATCGGCGACACGGCCGCGTTGGCGCAGGACGGGCTGCGGGTGGACCGGCTGGCAGAGGCGCTCGGCCAGGATCTGAACCCGCTCCGGGCGGTCTTCGGCGCGCTCGAGGCGGCGGGTCAGGAAAAAGTCGCCCGGCCGCTCGCCGCGCTCAATACCGCCGCCGCGATCGAGGGGCTGGTCCTGCATGCGACTGGCCCCGTCGCCGAGGCCGTGCATATCCGCATGGATAAGACAGGCGACGGGGCCACGCTCCTGCGCCACCTGATCCGGGTCGAGGAGGGCGCGTCGCTGCTTGTGCTCGAATCGGGGACCGCAAGCAATACGGTGATTGAGGCCGACCTCGCCCGCGGCGCGACCCTTCGGCATGTTCGGCTCCAAGGTCCGCCCAGCCGGGCGTCGGCCACGCATCTCTTCGCACGGATTGGCGCGGGCGCACGGTTCAAAACCTTCACCCTCACCGCGGATGGCCCTCTCACCCGCAACGAGGTGGTGACCGAACTCGCCGGCGACGGCGGCAGCGCGCATGTCGCGGGGGCGGTCCTCGCGCGTGGCACCACGCATATCGACAACACGGTCTTCGTCACCCACGGCGCCGAGGATTGCGAAAGCCGCCAAGTCTTTAAGAACGTGATCGGCGGCGCGGCGCGCGCGGTCTTTCAGGGCAAGATCTTCGTCCGGCCGGTCGCCCAGCGCACCGACGGCTATCAGATCTCGCAGTCGGTCTTGCTCGAGGACGGCGCAGAGTTCAACGCCAAGCCCGAGCTCGAGATTTATGCGGACGACGTGAAGTGCTCGCACGGCTCGACGACGGGTGCGCTCGATCGCGACGCGCTTTTCTACATGATGGCGCGCGGGGTCACCCGGGCCGAGGCAGAGGCGCTGCTGATCGCCTCGTTCGTCGAGGAGGCGATTGCCGAGATCGAGGATGACGCGCTCGAGGAGGTCATGCGGGCTCGTGTCGCGGACTGGATGGCGACCCGGTGAGCCGGGAGGCCTCCACGCGCGGCCTCGCCGGCCGTGTTTTGAGCGCCTGGGCCGATATTGGCGGGAGCCTGCGCTGGCTGTTGGCGCAACGGCCGTCAGAGACCGCGCTCCTCGTCTTCCTGATGATCTCGGGGCTGTGTCTACTGCTCGTCTCCATCGCGGAAAGCGCGCTCGGCGCCGAGCCGGTCACGGGGCAGGAACTGCAGGCGATGGTGCTCTCGGGCATTGCGGTCTTCGGGCTCCTGTGGCCGCTCTTTCTCTATCTGGTTGCGCTTGGCGCGCACGGGCTGGCGCGGGCGGTGGGCGGCACCGGAAGCGGGTACGAGAGCCGTGCGGCGATGGCGTGGGCGGCGCTCGTCTCCGGGCCCGTGCTCGTTGTCGGCTCGGTCGGCGGGCTTTGGCTCGCGCCCGTCCTGCCGCCCGTCGGCACCGATTTCGTTCGCTCGCTCGGCGCCTTTGCGTTCGTCTATGCGCTTTGCGCAGGGTTTGGTGAGGTGCACGGCTTCCGCCGCATCCTGATCGGCCTTGCGGTCGTCGTGCTCGCCGTCGCCGGGGCGGCCGCCGTTCTCGCCTGACAGATCACGCGCATTGCGAGCATTCTAATGAAATGGCTCATCCGAGAGATGCGATTGGGGTTTGTCCCTCGCGGTCGTTGTTGTAGTGTCTGCGCGGGCGGACAGGGTTCGCAGCACTGGCAATGATTTTGGGGGCAGCGGTCATGAACGATAACATCGCCGACGATCTGCCCGAGGTGCATCTCGCGGACGTGCAGCAACCGCTCGAGCCCGTCCAGGGCATGTCGGTCTGGGCGCGGATGCGGCTCAGTTTCCGGGACATGCGCGCCGCCGTCCGCGATCTGATTGACGAGGTGCCGAGCGAGCCGCGGCTCCTGTTCTTCGTGCTCCTTTCGGATGTGATCTTCTTCCTCAGCTTCGGCGTGCGCCTTGTGGTGAGCCCAAGCGCCTTGATCACCGATCTGATGAACCGCTTACCGCCCGCGATCGCCAGCTCCTCGCTCGGCATTTCGCTGGTCGGCATCCTGATGATCCGCACCATGCTGATGTATATATTCTCCGCGGTTGTCTGCATCGTTTGCCGCATTTTCGGCGGCCGGGGCGGCTTCCGGGACACGCGCGCCGGCGTTTTCTGGGCATCGCTCGTGGCGGCCCCCGTCGGCGTCATCGGTGCAGCGATCGGCGCGGGCTTCGCACATCTCGAGCCGGACTTCCCCTTCCTCGCGTCGCCGCTGTTCGCTTGGCCGCCGCTTCTGATCGGCATTATCGCCTTCGTCTACTTCATTTCGGCCGCCGTGGCAGAGGCACAGCGGTTTACTCGGACCTCGCCGGTCTTTATCATCTTTTCGGTGCTCACCGTCATCTTGCTGATCGGAACGATGATCGGTGTCGAAATGCTCGTCGCAAGGCTGGGGCTGAATGCGTGATTTCTGACTGGGTGACCTGGGTCACCGAAGGCTTCTTGGCGCCGCGGCGAACAGCCCGGCAGCTCATAGAAACCGATGTGCCCTTCGCCGCGATACTTGAACTTGCCGTTTTGTCCTATGCGATCGGCGGGCTTGTTGCGGTGTTTCTGCTCCCGCCGGCCGAAAGCGCCGTTGCACTTTTTGAACGCCATGCCGGCGGCTTGCTGGCGCATCTCGGCTCGATTTTGCTGAGCACGGCACTGATTTTCGGGGCGGGCCGGTTCTTCGGCGGCGTCGGCAAGATCGACGATGCGCTCGTGATCGTCTGCTGGTGCACGCTCTTGCAAACGCTCTGGCTGATCCTGCCGACGGTGTTTCTGCTCGACATCCCCAACGAAGACGTCCCCGGCGTCGCAGTGCTCTTGTTGCTGATCTGGGGCGGCATACTCTTTTGGTTGCTCGCGAGCTATGTGGCGGAGCTGCACGGATTTCGGAGCGTGGCGGCCGTGGCTGGCGTGATGGTCGGCACGGGTCTCATGCTCGGGGTCCTGATCTCCGCGATTAGCCCGCCGAGCTGATTGCTCTGCGCACTGCGCCGGCTCGACAGCCAAGAAGGACCGACCGATGTTCGACGTCGCCAAAATCCGCGCCGATTTCCCCATCCTGTCGCGCGAGGTCCACGGCAAACCGCTCGTATACCTGGACAGCGCCGCCTCGGCCCAAAAGCCCCAAGCCGTGATCGATACCATTACCGACACCTATGCGCAGGGCTACGCCAATGTGCATCGGGGGCTGCATTTCCTCTCGAACGAGGCGACCGAGCGGTTCGAGGCCGTGCGCGGCAAACTCGCCCGCTTTTTGGGCGCGGCCCATGAGGACGAGATCATCTTCACCCAAAACGGCACCGAGGGGTTCAACCTCGTGGCCTATGGCTGGCTCGAACCGCGGATCCGCCCGGGTGACGAGATCGTGCTCTCTGTCATGGAGCATCACGCGAATATCGTGCCTTGGCACTTCATGCGCGAGCGCCATGGGGCGGTGCTCAAATGGGTCGATGTGGATAGCCGCGGCGATCTCGATCCAGAGAGCATCGCGGCCGCGATCACCGAGCGCACGCGGCTTGTCGCTGTCAGCCACATGTCGAATGTCCTCGGCACCGTGACCGATGCCAAGCGGATCACCGAGATCGCCCACGCGCGCGGGGTGCCCGTGCTTTTCGACGGCTGCCAGGCCGCGGTCCATATGCCCATCGACGTTGCCGCGATCGGCTGCGATTTCTACACGATCACGGGACACAAGCTCTACGGGCCTTCGGGCTCGGCCGCGGTCTATATCCGCCGCGACCGGCAGGCGGAGATGCGGCCGTTCAAAGGCGGCGGCGACATGATCCGCGAGGTGCATAAGGACCGCATCACCTACAACGACAGCCCGCATAAATTCGAGGCCGGCACTCCCAATATCGTTCAGATGATCGGGCTCGGCGCAGCCATTGACTATCTCGAGGCTATCGGCATGGACCAGATCGCGGCCCATGAGCGCGATATCCGCGACTATGCGCAATCGCGTCTGGGCGGGCTCAATTGGATGCAGATCCATGGAACTTCCGAGACCAAGGGCGCAATCTTCTCCTTTCACATGGAGGGTGGCGCCCATGCCCACGACATCTCGACGGTAATCGACCGCAAGGGGGTGGCGGTCCGCGCGGGACATCACTGTGCGCAACCGCTCATGGAGCATCTCGGCGTGACGGCGACGGCGCGGGCCTCATTCGGTCTCTATAACACCCGCGAAGATGTCGATCGCTTGGTCGAAGCGCTCGAATTCTGCCACGAGCTCTTTGCCTGAGTTCGGAGAACGCCCGTCCGGTTTAACGACCACGCGTTGCGCAGCCGCAACAATTTTTTCCGCGCTGCGGAATAGTACGCGGTTGCAGTGGCGAACGGCTGGACACGCTAACGTCCGCGCAACAATCTTACGTCTATAAGACTCATATGTAAGAATCTGTTGGAGACCCTCAGATGGCTTGTGGACCGGCCCAAAACGGCAGCACCGACGGCGCGTTCGAACCCTTCTCGTTCGCCAATGAGACCGCGCTTGTCGGAATGACGATGGCAATCACCACCTTCTGGTCGCTGCCGATGAAAGCGGCCTTCGTGGTCGCGAACGAGGCGATGCGCGAAGGGTTCGGCCTGCCCGAGGATCCGCTCGGCTGAACGCGCTGTCCTGAGGTGGGCTCGGCCAGGGCTCAGCCGTCCTCGGGCAGCACCTCCATGATGCCGGCGGCGCCTGAGAGGGCGTCTGCCTCATCGGTGGACAATGGGATCACCTCGCCCCGCGCCCAAGGGTCGGCAAGGTGGTCGTACCACCGGGAAAACGGGTGGCCCGACTGGCCCGTCGAGATGATCGCAACCGACCGGTCGAGATCGGCGAAATCGAGAACGATCCTCAGTCCCGAGGCGTGACTGTTCTCGAAGGGCGCGTCCCCCCGGCCGGAATAGGCCCCGCGCATAAGCGTGTGGTCGCCCCCGGACGTCTCGTGCGAGATGTTCACGAGATACTGCGCCCCACCCACATAGCCGAACGGCGTGTGCCGATGCACCGCCCGGTGCGCGCCGCCCCATCGCCAGCCGTCGACATTCCGACCATAGTCCCGCTCGAGCCGGGTCAGCGCATCCGAGAGCGCCGCCGCCGCCATCTCGGAGCACGTCTCCCGTTCGGGCGTCTTATCGATGTCGCACCAGATCGATGCCCCGCCCAGATCCCGAAAGACCCGCTCGACGAACAACGGATGCGGCCCCTCGACCAGCCCGAAGAGCGCGCCGAGTTCGTCCGCCGCAAGGCGCCGCGTCAGCCACCGCATCCATTCCGAGAAGATGAGCGGTTCCGGGCTGTGCTGGTCCATCTCGCCGTTCCACTCGGCCAGAAGCGCCAGCGCCTCCGCCTTGAGCCCCACCGCCGCAGGCTCTCCCTCGCGCCACCAGAGGTCCCGGGCGATCAGCGGTAAGACTGAGCGCGCCATCTCCGAGACCGTATCGTTCTGCAATGCGACGAAGCTGTCCCGCGAATGGAACGTCCGTTCGCGGAGTTCCTTCTCGATCCGCACGAGTCGGTAGGGCGGCGCCCAGTCGAAGGAGAGGTGATCGGGGAAGGGCGCGTCGGTCAGGCGGGCGTTCGCGTTCATCAGCGCCCCGTCCTCTGGCGCGAGCACGGTTAGGGCCTCAGACGCCTGGACCATGCCCTGCCAATCGTGGACCGACTTCCAGCCGGGCGAGGGGATCCGCCCTTGCGACCGGCTCTCGGACGCGCGCCGCGGCGCGCCCCCGGCGATCGTGAGGCCGATGCCGTTTGCATCCGCGAGCGTGACCACCTGGCCGGGCGCCGTCGCCTGCGCCACCTTGCGGATCGCCACCTCGAGCGAACCCGCATAGGCCGTGTCGATCAGCGCCTCGATGTTCCGGTCGGGTGCGCGGAGCGCGGTCCAGGCCAGCGACGCCACATGACCCTCTGGCACCACCGACCGGGCACCGAACATATCGCCGGTCAGCACCGGACCGTGGCGGGTCTCGCGCACGGTTTCGACGAGCGCCGGGCCGCCGGCCACCTCGATGCGGATCTGTCGGGTGTCGAAAGGCCGCCAACCGAGCGGCGTCAAATAGCGCTCGGGGTCGGCCGGATCGATCCGCTCGATATAGAGATCCTGGTCGTCGAGGTTCGCCGTCGTCAGACCCCAACCGACCCGGCCGTTATGGCCGACGAGGACCGCCGGCACCCCTGGCAGCGTCCCGCCCGCGAGCCGGAGCCCCCCGCCCTTAAGCTCGGCGAGGTACCAGACCCCGGGCGCCGAGAGCCAGAGATGCGGGTCGTTGGCAAGAAGCGGCGCCTTGGACGAACTCCGGCTCGCATCGACGGCCCAGGCGTTGGAGGCCCCCGCAAGCCGGGGGACCAGCGTGGGACCCATGGCCTCGAGCCAAGGGTCCGGGTCGGGCAGGTGATCGGCCTCGGCAAAGCGGGCGCCGGGAAAAAGCTCGCGGATCGAGGCGGCTCGCTCGACGACGGTCTTCGCCGGGACCGGATAATCGGGCAAAATGTCGGCGAGCCGCTCCGGCGGCAAAGCAAGCTGGAACTGCGCGCGCAGCACCTCGTCGCGCGCCCCGGAGGACAGGCGGAGCGCCATCATCTTCAGAAGCGCCACGCTGTCGGTGGGCGTCCAGGGCGCGAGGCGGTTCTCGAACAGGAAGAATTCCGGCGCCCCGCGGCCGAGCGCGTTGGCGTTCACATGCCGGATCCAGGCGTTCACCCCGTCGGCATAGGCCTCGAGCACGGCGCGGATGCGGGGCGGCTGCGCATCCGCCGACCGCCGCGCCGCCCGATAGATCCCCAGCGTCTTGACGAGCCGGCCGAGCGGCACGGTCCGCTCGCCAAAGATCGCCGAGAGCCGTCCTTGCGCGCCGCGGCGCGAGACTTCCATCTGCCAAAGCCGGTCCTGCGCATGGACGAGCCCGAGGGCGAACCAGGCGTCCCGATCGCTGGCCGCGCGGATATGGGGGACGGCATTGGCATCTCGGACGATCCGAAGCGGTGCGCCGAGCCCGCTCGCCCGAACGGTCGTCTGATAATCGGGCAAGGAGCCCGAGACGAGCACCCAGGCGATCGCGAGCCCGAACACCGCAAGCCCCGCAAAGCCGAGCACGGCCCGGAGGAGAAACCGCAGGACCCGCGTCATCGCGCCCTCCCGCGCTGCCCCGACCCGCCATCCGGACGGGGTCGGCCTTGACCTGCCATTCGCAGCGGCGCAGGCTCCCGCCACCGCTCAGAGACCAGATCGGGCGGCGTCCCGCAACCGCTCCATGGTCGCGCGGCGAGATCGTCCCACAGCGCTGAGACAAGGAGGCCAGGCATGGCAAAAGTGAGTTTCCTCGGGCTCGGGGTGATGGGGTACCCGATGGCCGGCCATCTGCGCGCCAAGGGCCACGATATGACAGTCTATAATCGGACCGCGACAAAGGCCGAGGCCTGGGTCAGCGAGCATGGCGGGCGGTCGGCGCCGCCACCCGGCGGCGCCGCCGAGGGTCAGGTCTTCGTGATGGCCTGTTTGGGCAGTGACGACGATGTGCGGGGGGGGGTGGTGG
>JBHJGX010000059.1:0-32330 GCA_050331395.1 Paracoccaceae bacterium | reverse complement strand
GGGGGGCGCGCAACGACACCACGGGGAGCTGCGGCGGTGGGGGGCGGGGTTGGTGCCGCCAGGTCGCCCGGTTCGCGATCCGGTCGACCCGGCGGCGCCGGGACGCGGAGCTTCGCTCTCAGTCGAAGATCAGCAGCTGTTGGCCTTCGCCCGCCGCCGCCCCGCCGACGCCGAAGTTCTCCGTGTCGGAGACGCTTAAGCCGCGACGACCGCCGCCCCCCTGGCGGCTGCGAAACCGCGATGCGCGGGCGGTCGTCTCGCGGTGCACACGGGCGTTGTCGCGGCGGCTTGCATCGCCGACGGTCACGCCGTCGACCGGCGCGCTCGAGGAGAAGACCGGGTGCCGCGGCGGGCAGTCCTCTGCGTAATAGGCCATCACCGTCCGCCAACCGCTGGCGCAGAGCCCATGGCCGTGGGGATGGACTGCGTTTGTTGAGACTTCCGGGTTGTGATGCGCTCCCAAATTGTGCCCGATCTCGTGGGCGAAGCTGTAGTACCCCGTCGCGCAGACATGGGCGACGACGCTGAAGGCGAACGCCTCGGACGCATGGAGCCAGCCGTAGCCGCAGGCGTTTTTGTCCTTACCGACAATCAGTACGGCCAGATCCGCCGCATGGGCATCGCGCAGCCCGTGGATCTCGTCCGTATGTCCGTCGCGGCCGTCGGTGAACCGCTCGAGATCGACACGCATGTCGTGGGGGCCCTCATAGGGCGTCTCATAGGCATGCACGAGCCGAAGCCGCGCCGGGATGCCCGAAGTCGCATAGATCTGATTGGTTTCGAGGACGGCGAGGCGGATGAGTGCGCCGATGCCGTCCACCTCGCGGGCCGCGGCCGTGGTATAGGCGACGATGACATCGAGCTCGGTCCTCCCGTCGGCGCCGGTCTCCCGCGGGGTCGGCGCGGCCTCTGGTGCGAGGGGCGCGGGCCGCTCCGGCAGGGCTGGCGCGCCCGGGGGATGGTCGACCAGCGTCCGCGTGTCGTAGCGATAGACTGCGGTCAGCCCACCGCCCACGCTCTGGATCCGATAGAGACCGAGCGGCGTTTGCACGGTTCCCGCCACCTCGTCGCCATGGAGAACGAGGGCCAGCGTGCTGCCGAGGGTAAGATTGCTCGCGCTCAGCGTTCGGGCGCCGTCTGCGGCGGTTGTCCGGTCGATGCCTTCGAAGCTCAGCCGGGTCGCCGCCCCGTCGGGCAGGGTGAGCGCAAGCGCCCCTCCGGCCACCCGCTCGGCCGCGATTTCGGCAAGCGCGAGGTTCGAGACCCTTGGGTCCGAGAGAAGCGCCCGAAGCGCAGGGGTCTGCGGCGCGGCCGTCGCGAGCCGCTCGGCCGGGAGATAGGCGATAAGCTCCGGCGGGCTTTCAGCCGGAGCGCCGGTCGAGAGGCAGAGCGCCGTGAGGGCAAGAGCGGCGAGACGCATGGGTGGGGCTCCTGATGCGCGGGGTGTCAGGGGCCGCGGACGGCCCCCGGTCTCGGTCGCCTCACTCGAGATCGAGGAGGATCTGCCCGGTCGAGGCCGCGCCGCCCGCGCTCTGGCCCGAGCCGTGGCGGTCGGTTCCGACACCGAAATTGCTCATATCATCGAGGCCGATGGGTCCCGAGCTCGGGGCCGAGACCGCCGGTGTCGCCACCGGGGCGGCCACGGTAGCGGCCGGGGGTTCGCTGGGTGCGGGCGGGGTCGCAGCGCCCTCGCCGCCCCGGAAGGCCGCGATGGTCGCCGCGACCTCGCCGATGACGCGCGAGTTGTCCCGTTTGTCCGCATCGCCGATTGCAACGCCGTTCACCCCGAGCTTCGGCGTCGAGAAGGCCGGCAGACCCGTGCCGCATTTCCGATCGGTGTTGTAAGACATCACCGTGCGCCACCCGGCCGTCATGTTGCATTTGCCGTGACCGTAGGCATAGGGCGGGTTCGGCATCACCGGCGCTTCGGGATTGTGCTGCGCGAACATCAGATGGCCGATCTCGTGGATCAGCGTGAAATTGTCGAGGCAGATCGGATTGACCATGGCGAACGCGCTCTTCGGATCCGAGCCGATCCCCGAGGCAAGCCCGCAGAGCCGGTCGCCTTTGTCGATCGAGATCAGGATCCCGATATCGGCCTCGAGCTTGTCTCGCGCCGCGTGGATCTCGTCCATATGGCCGTCGGCGGTCTCGCGGAACCGCTCGAGATCGATCCAGGGCCGACCGTCCTCCCGATAGGCGACCTCGGCCGCGCCGGCGAGCTCGAAGCGCACGGCCAGCCGGTTGTTCTCGACGGTCTTGTTCGCGTCGGCGAGGGCCTGCTTGATCAAGAGATCGATCCGCCCGCCGGTCTCGGCCTTTTGCTTGGCGGCGGTCGTGTAGATCACGAGAAGCCGGATCGTGCTTTCCGCTTCGGGCATCGGCGCGATTGCGGGACGCGGACGGGCCTCTGCCGACAGCGCGCCGTGATCGAAGCCCTCCGGGTGTTGCTGACGGGACGCCGTGTCCACATGGTAAATCGCTGTGATCCCGTCCCCGACCGGCCGCAGATTGTAGAGCGTGCCGCTCACCCGGATCGAGCCGAGCACGTCTTGGCCAGAGACCGCGATCGTTGCCATGATATCGCCGAGGGCGGGTGTGGTCATCACGAACTCGGTCGGGCTGGTGGCCTCGACCTCCATGTTCTCGAGGACGACCCGGCGCCCGCCTTCGCGGCCGCCTTCTGCGGGCAGCACCAAGGCAAAGCCCCGCGCCGCGCGAAAGGATTGCGGATCGGTCCGCCCGACCTCGAGCCCGCTATGGGCCGGGTTCGCGGCGAGCGACTGGAGCCGCGCGATGCCAGCCGGATCGAGATTGGCCGCTTGCGCGGCCTCAGGGCTCAGCGCCGAGAGAAGGGGCGGCATGTCCTGGGCAACGGCGGGCCATGCGGCAAGGGCGGTGACAAAGGCGAGGGCAAGGCCGTGACGCGGCATCGGGCGTACTCCTGTTTGGCGACGGACGCACCCTGACTATACGAGAAAGAGGCGGCGATTTCTCCAACTCGGTCCCGCGGCCCGGTCACTTCGCGGCCGCTTGGCGGAGCGCCGCCAGATCCGGCGGAACTTCGCGCTTCAGGCAGAAGGTATCGAAGATCTGGTTCCGCCCATCGGCGCCCGGGTTGAGCGCGATGAAGTCGTTGCACCAGCGCGCATGGCCGGGTCCGCCGCCCTCGCAGGTATAAATGCTGGCGTCGCGCGTGCAGCGGAGGGGGCCGTCGACCGGGGAGGGTTCGAGCGTGGCAACGACTTGGCCCGCCGGCGGGTCGGTCGGGCTTCTGTTGTCGATCATGAGATTTGCAGCCCCGCGGGCGGCGAACGCCGCGACGCAACCCGAGACGACGAGCGGAACCGCGAGCACAATGAAAACACGCATGGCAAACTCCATCTACCTTTTGTGCTAATAAACCGATGCGTCACGTCTCGCCAACCCCGCTCAGGTCGACCGGATCTCGATCCGGGCGACCCGAGCGGGGCGGCTCTCAGAGCACATAGCGGCTCACATCCACCGATTTTGCGAGATCGCCGAGATTGCCTTCGACCATTTCGGAGTCGATCGTAATCGTCTCGCCTGCCCGATCCGGTGCCGTGTAAGACAGCGTCTCGAAGACCTTTTCCATCACCGTGTAAAGCCGGCGCGCGCCGATATTTTCCACCTGTGCGTTCACCTCCGCAGCGATCCGGGCAATCGCCGCCACCCCGTCCTCGGAGAAGGCGACTGTCACCCCTTCGGTGCCGATCAGCGCCGTGTATTGCCGGGTGAGCGCGTTGTCGGGCTCCGTCAGGATGGCGCGGAAATCCTCTTCGCTGAGCGCCTTCAGCTCGACCCGGATCGGCAGCCTGCCTTGCAACTCGGGCAACAGGTCCGAGGGTTTGGCAATGTGGAACGCCCCCGATGCGATAAAGAGCACATGGTCGGTCTTGACCGGACCGTGCTTGGTCGCGACCGTCGTGCCCTCGATGAGCGGCAGAAGATCCCGCTGCACGCCTTCCCGGCTCACATCCGCGCCGCGGGCATCCGCGCGGGCGCACACCTTGTCGATCTCGTCCACGAACACGATGCCGTTCTGCTCGACCGCGTGGACGGCGGCGCGGGCGATTTCCTCTTGGTCGATCATCTTGTCGGCCTCTTCGGCGATCAAGACATCATAGCTCTCCTGCACGGTCATCTTGCGCTTCCGCGTCCGGCCAGGGAACGCCTTTCCGAACAAATCGCCGATGTTGAACATGCCTTGTTGCCCTTGGCCCGGCAGCTCGAGCATCGGCAACGGGTTCGACGTATCGGCCACCTCGATCTCGATCTCTTTCTCGTTCAGCTCGCCCGACCGGAGTTTGCGGCGAAAGGCGCTTCGGGTGGTCTCGGACGCCTGCGCGCCGACGAGGGCCGAAATCACCCGCTCTTCGGCCGCGTTATGGGCCGCGGGCTCGAGCTCCTTTCGCCGGCGCGTGCGGATCATCGCGATCGCTTGCTCCACCAGGTCGCGGATGATCTGCTACACATCACGGCCCACATAGCCGACTTCGGTGAACTTCGTCGCCTCCACCTTGATGAAGGGCGCCGAGGCGAGCTTTGCCAAGCGACGCGAGATCTCGGTTTTGCCGACCCCGGTCGGCCCGATCATCAGGATGTTCTTGGGCGCCACCTCGTCGCGGAGATCGGCCGGCAGCTGTTGGCGGCGCCAGCGGTTCCGGAGCGCGACGGCGACCGCGCGCTTGGCCTCGGCTTGGCCGATGATGAACCGGTCGAGTTCGTGGACGATCTCCCGGGGGGTGAGCTCCGTCATGGCACCTCGCTGTTCCGCCGGATCGCCTGTCGCCCGGCATAGGGCGGCAAATAGGCCTTGCCCGGAAATTCCGGAAGGGCCCGCATCAGCCGGCCGCGGCCGGCCGTCCAGCCTGCGCCGAGGGCAGTGAGCCCGGCGCCGAGGAGAAGGAGCGAGGCGAACGGGCCGAATGCGAGTGCAGTGCGGTCGGCGGCGAGCCCGAGGAGGAGCCCGAGATAAGCCGCGGCCGCCAGCAGAAGCGACCGCCGGTCGATGGCGAGCGCCACGGTCACGAAGCTTGCGAGCGCCAGGGCGAGGAGGGCGAGCGCGCCCGGGCTTCCGTCTCGCCAGAGCGTCAGCGCCAGCGTGTTGACAATCGCAGGGGCGGCGAGGAGGTGGAGCCAAAATCCCGCCCGGTGCCGTCGGCTCACCCGGTGTGGGTCGGTCATATCGAAGGCCATGGCGAGTGCGAAGGCTGTCAACCCGAAGCCGAGCGTCGTGAGCGCCAGCCGGGCCGAGCCCGCCAGATCGAACGCCCGCGCCGGATCCGACCAGACGAGCGCGAGGTCGAAGACGCCGCGCACCGCCCCTGTTGCCACGAAGACCGCCGGGATCGCCGCAACCCCGGTGAGAAAGAGCGCGAAGGGCAGTCGGAACCGCACATAGAAGGCGAGCGCCGCGGCTGCGCCGGCCGCGCTGACCTGCCAGAGCGGCGTCGCGGCCTCGAAAGCGAGCGCGCTCGGATCCGCCGACGGGACAACGAGAAGGGCGGCCGCGACCGTCGTGCCGAGCACAAAAGCGGTGGCGAGCAGCAGGCTCGGCAGCACCATGCGCCGGATCCGGGTGAAATACTCGGCGAGCGCCCAAGCCGCGGCCGCCGTCAGCCCGAGCGCCATGGCGGGCTCTGGCAGGGCGACGAAGCCCGTGCCGCTCAGCCCCGCGAGCAGGAGCGCAAGGCCCGTGGCCACGAAGATCTCGTTCAGCCCGCGAAAGAGCTCGAAGGGTTCGTCCTCGGGCCCCATCCGGTCGCGATATCCCGACCGGCGTTCGGCCAGGGCTAGGAGCGAGGCGGCTTGCGCTTCGCTGAGGAGCCCGGCCGCCACGGCGGCGGCGATGTCGTCCCGGCCGAGCGTCGGCGACGGAGCGGCGGCAGGATCGCCCGGTGCTGCGGGCGGCGGGTTCATCCGGGGCGACCGACGCCCTCGGCCGCGGTCCCGGCCGGGGCGGGGGGATCTTTTTTCTCGAGCGCATAGGGCCAATAGCGCCACCAGAACCCGTTCCAGCCCTCGGGACGTTCGAGCGGCGGGCGCCGACCGCCCGGGCCGCGCGTCCAGTCGAGCCGACGGCTGAGCGCATGAAGCCGCGGCCAGGTGACGAACTGCAATACGAGGACGGCGGACAACAGGATCGTCCAGTCGCCGATCGAGAGGCGCACCCCAAGCGGGTCCGTCACCGAGAGGACGAGCGGCTTCACCATGGCGAATTGCGTGGCGAACAGCACCGCGATCCGGTTCACCCTCAGCGCCCAAATCCAGGCGAGGATCCAGAGCAGGCTGAGCGCGATAAGATCCGCCGGTCCCGGCAGAAACCCCAGCATCCGCCCGACCACGAGCGCGGTGATCCCGCCTCCGACGAGATGGAGCGGCCGTGCCACCGCAAGCTCGAAATTGTCGCCCACGAGATCGAGCATCCGCGCATAGACGGCCGCCGCGAGGCCACCGGCCGCGAAAAGCGCCATCGCCCAGGGCTCGGACATCAGCGCCGCGACGATCCCGCGGGGCGAGAAGCCCTCCAGTTCCATCATCCGCTGCCGGTCGGTGCCGTAAAGCGTGAGGAAAACCCCGACGAGCGAAAAGGTTATGATCGGCGAGACGAGGCCGGGCAGCCGGTAGCGGAAAAGAAACGGGATCATCCCGACGCCGGCCACCACCGAGACGATGGCAAGGCGGGTTTCGAAGGGACCGGTTCTCAGCTCGGGCGTCGAGAGCGCCGCCGCGAAGCCGAGCGACAGCGGCCCGAGGATCCCGAGCGCGCTGCCGGGCCAGATCAGCCGCCAGCGCCCGGCGACCACATCGGCCGAGAACCAACAAAGAAAGCCGAGGCTCGTGAGCGAGATCGACGGCCAGGCGCCGGCGCCGCGCATATCCTGGCGCATCATAAAGAAGACCGCCGCCATCACGACGATCCAGACGACGACGATGGCGAGTGCAAAGAGTGCCTCGAAGCCCGTTCGCTCGAGCGGTCGCCCCGAGGGGTCGATCAGCCACTCGTCTCGCTCGGTTTCGCGTCTCATGGGCCGATCACCTCCACCGTCACGTGGCCGTTCGTGAAGACGCAGATCTCGGAGGCGATCCGGAGCGCCTCGCGCGCGGTCGCCTCGGCATCGAGATCGGTGAGCAAGAGCGCCCTCGCCGCCGCAAGGGCATAGGACCCGCCCGAGCCGATGGCGCAGACGCCGCCCTCGGGTTCGAGCACGTCGCCGGCGCCCGTGACGACCAAGAGGGTCGTGCCGTCGGTCACGATCAGCATCGCCTCGAGCTTCTGCAGGTATTTGTCCGTCCGCCAGTCCTTGGCGAGCTCGACCGCCGCCCGCATCAGCTGCCCCGGCGCGGCTTCGAGCTTGCTCTCGAGCCGTTCCAGGAGCGCAAAGGCGTCCGCCGTCGCTCCGGCAAACCCCGCCACCACCTCATAACCGCCCGGCGAGAGCCGCCGCACCTTACGCGCGTTGCCCTTGATGACGGTCTTGTCGAGGCTGACCTGTCCGTCGCCTGCGATGGCGGTCCGCCCGTTCCGGCTCACGCCGACGATGGTCGTACCGTGCCAGCGCCCGAGGGACGCCTCTCGGTTGTGATCTGTCATACTCCACTCCCTGGCGTTGCTATATATCCCATGGCACCGGGCCGTAAATCGCGCGGCACCCATGTCCGCGGCATTTCCGCGCCGGATCGAGGTGCTAAACTGGCGGCTCGAGCAACGGGCCGGGCCGGAGACGCGCATGACCGAAATCCCCCTCTATTCGCCGGCTGCCGTCAGGCCGCCCCTCGACCGGCTCGAGCGGCGACCGGTCCTGCGCCGCTGGACGATGCTCAAGGCGGTCTGGCGTGCCCGGCGGAACCTTCTCGAGATGTTCCATCCCGGCATCCAGGCGCGCCCTTGGCACGTGGACGATCTCGGCATGATGCGGCTTATTACCGTGAACGATCCGGGGTTCGCGCGCCATGTGCTCTCAGAGAACGCGGCCAATTATGCAAAGGGACCGATGTATGCCGCGCTCCTTGGCGATTTTCTCGGCGAGAACGCGTCGCTTTTGCTGAACGGAGAGGCCGCACGGACGCGCAGGCGGTTGCTCGCGCCCGCTTTCAACGCGCGCGCCTTGCGCCGTCTCGAAAAGGTGATCGCCCGCGAGGTCCAAGCGACGGTCGCGCGGTGGCGTGCCGCGGGCGGTGAGATCGCGCTCTCGGACGAGGCGGCGATGCTCGCGATGCGGGTGGCGATGGAGGCGTTCTTCTCGGCCTCTCTGGGCGCACGTGCGGCGGGGCTTGCCCGGCTGCTCGACCGGACGATGACCGAAGCCGGCACGCCCTCGATGGCCGATATCATGGAGCTGCCGGGCTGGGTCCCGCGGCGGAGCCGGGCACGGGTGCGGGCCCTCGTCGCCGAGCTCGATCGCGAACTCTATGCCCTGATCGACGAGCGCCGGGCCCGAGCCTCGGGCGATCCGGGACCCGAGGCGGATCTCCTCGACCTGCTCGTGACCGCGCGCGATGGCGAAACCGGCCGTCCCCTCAGCCGCGAGGAGGTGCGCAACGAAGTTGCGACGCTCTTTATCGCCGGCCACGAGACCACGGCGCTCTCGCTCGTCTGGGGGCTCGACCGGCTGGCCCGCGAGCCCGCCTTGCAGGATCGGCTTGCGGACCCCTGGGCGGCCGCGCGGCGCAGGCTCGGCCGGCCCTTCACGGCCGAAGAGGCGCGGGCGCTCCCGCTCCTCCCGGAGACCTATGACGAGATGCTGAGGCTCTACCCGCCGGTCTTCGCGGTGGCGCGCGCCGCCCTCGGCCCGGACCGCTGGAAGGACGTCGAGATCCGTGCGGGCGACCGGGTGCAGATCGCGATGTTCATGCTGCATCGCGCCTCGGCGCTTTGGGACGCGCCCGAGACCTTCGACCCCGAACGGTTCCGGGAGGCCCGGCACCCGGCCTTTGCGTTCCTGCCCTTCGGCGGAGGGCCGAGGATCTGTCTCGGCATGGGGGTCGCCAAAACCGAGGCGCACCTTCTGATCGCCGAGGCGCTCGCGGCGTTTCGCCTTCGCCCCGTCGGCCCGCCGCCGGAACCCATGGGGAAGATCACGCTCCGCACCGCCGCGCCCGTGCGCCTCCGCCTCGACTGCCGCGACGGGTAATCGACCGCGTCGATTGACCGGGCCGGAGCAGACGGGGTTTCGATACGGACGCTGCGGCTGCGGCGCACCGCCTTTTCCGCTCCGGCCCGCCGCCTCGAGGCCGCAATCTGCCCCTCGGTCTCCTCAGACCCGGAGCGCCATTCCGTCGCGGCCCGGATCGGCGCCGCCGTGCCAGCCATCGGCCATCCTCCGGAGCGCGTGCACGCCGGCAAAGCCATAGCTGAGCGCCGAGCGGCGGGTCGGGTAGCCGCGGGCGTTGAGCTCGGCCTCGACGCGGCGCCGCACCCGGTTCGTCAAGTCGATCGTGTCCGAGGTCGTGCAAAACCGCGGCGCCGCCACCGCCTCTGCCGCCGTCATGCCAAAATCGACCGCGTTCAGGATCGCCTGCAGATTTCCCATGGTGATGAAGGTCCCCCCCGGCGCACCGACCACGAACCATGGTCCCCGGTCGTCGAAGAGGATCGCGGGCGACATCGCCGTGAATCGCGACTTGCCGGGCGCGAGCGATCCGGCCCGCCCGGGACGCGGGTCGAAAACCCCCATACAGCCATTGTACATGAAGCCGAGCCCGTCCGTGACCACGCCCGACGGCATGCCGATCGAATGGGTGAGCGCGACCGCGTTGCCCGCCCGATCGACGACCGAAACATGCGTCGTGTCCTTGGGCTCGGGCTTTTCCTTCAAGCGCGGCACATGGGTCTTCTCGCCGCGCGCGATCCGCTCGGCCATCGCCGCCGCATAGTCTTTGGAGGTCAGCTCGTCGACCGGCACGTCGACGAAGCGCGGGTCGCCCACTTTGGTGTCCTTGTCGACGGTCGCGATCTTCATCGCCTCGGAGACGGTCGCGATATAGTCGGCCGAGTTGTGCCCCATGGCGGCGAGGTCGAACCGCTCTAGGATGTTCAGCATCTCGATCAGCATGATGCCGCCGCCCGGTGGGCGGTTGGTCGCGATCCGGTGCCCGCGATAGCTGCCCCAAAGCGGCTCGGTCCCGGTGGGCGCCACCCGGGCGAGGTCTTCCGCTGCAAGGTATCCGCCATGGGCCGCCATATCCGCGACGATCTCGGCGGCGATTTTGCCCGTGTAGAAATCCTCGACCCCGTCGGTCGCGATGCGCTCGAGCGTTCGGGCCATATCGGGGTTGCACAAGCGCTCGCCGACGCGGGGGATCGTGCCGTCGGGTTTCACATAGACCTTGGCCGTGCCCGGATACCGGGTCACGAACTCGATATGCGGAACGCGGCCGCCGATCGGAACGTCGGTCCAGAAGGCGTGCACATGCGGGCGCACCAGAAACCCGTCGCGGGCATATCCGACGGCCGGGCCGACAAGATCCGCGAGGCGTTGGGTCCCGTACTCGGCGAGCGCGGTGTCGAGCGCGCGGGCGGTCATCGGGGTGGTGATCGACTGATAACCGATCTCGTTGATCCGGCCCTTGAGGAAAAAGCCGAAGCCGTCGTCCGCTTCGCCTTCGATCAGGTGCTCCCACATCCCGGGCGTCACGGCGGCCGGAGCCTCACCGTGGAAGTCGAGCATCCGGTGCCGCCCGTCCGCCATCAGGATCTGCATCGAGCCGAAGCCCGCGAGCCCGCACATGATCGGATCGACCGCCGTCTGCACCAAGGCGCAGGCGACCGCGGCATCCACGGCATTGCCGCCGGCAGCGAGGACATCGGCCCCCGCCTCGACCGCCTCTGGCTGAGGCGCCGAGATCGCGCCGGTCATCGACCGCTGCCCGCGAGCGCTGCGAGATCGGGTCGGGGGCGTGCCGTGACCGGGTCGTCGGCCATGGCGGCCTCGAGCGCGTGGGCGATGGCAAGGATCCGGGCATCCGCCCCCGGCGGCCCGGCGATCTGGAGACCGAAGGGCAGACCGTCGGCGTCGACGCCGCAGGGGACCGCCGCAACGCAGGCGAACGCCATCGTGGGCGCATAGGTGAGTGCGAGCCACCGCATGTAGGTGGGCATCGCCTCGCCGTCGATCTCTTCCACGAAGAGCTGGCTGTGGGGGAACGGTGCGACCGACGAGCCCGGCAGGAGGATCGCGTCCCAATCGTCGAAGAACGCGCCCCAGCGACGATAGATGCCGGTCTGTCCCACTTGGGCGCGCGCGACATCGGCGAGCGAATAGGCGAGCCCGCGCTCGGTGTTGTCGACCACGTTGCGGTCAAGTTCGTCGCGGCGCGTCTCGACGAGGTCCTTGAAGGCCGCGACGAAGGAGAGCCCGCGGGTCACCTCGAAGACGTCGTGGACATCGCCCATGTCGGGATGCGCCGGCGCGAGACGTCCGAAGAGCGGTGCGAGCCGGCTGATGCGCTCGGCAAAGACGGCGCGGACGGCTTTCGACACCGGCACCGCGCCCAAATCTTCGGAATGCGCAATCCGCAGCGTTGCGAGGTCCGCAGGCCGGATCTTGCGCCCCAGACCGCTCGCGAGCGGCGTCGAGAACGGGTCGCGCGCGTCGTGATAGGCTTGCTCCGAAAGCAGAAGGGCCGCGTCCTCGATGCTACGCCCCATCGGGCCGTTCACGCCCCAGGGCGAGAGGATCGCCGTGCTCGCCACCGCCGGGGCCACACCGAGCGAGGGGCGAAAGCCCGAGACGCCGCAGAAGACGGCCGGCGTGCGCAGGCTGCCGCCATAATCCGAGCCCGTGGCAAGCGGGGCCATGCCGGTCGCGAGCGCAACCGCCGAGCCGCCCGAAGAGCCGCCGCAGGTCCGGCTTGGGTCGAACGGGTTGCCGGTCGGCCCGAACACCCGGTTCGTCGTATTCGCGCCCGCGCCGAATTCCGGCAGGTTCGTCTTGGCAAACGGGATCCCGCCGGCCGCGCGGAGCCGGGCGACGCCGGGCTCGTCCGCTTCGGCCACCTCGTCCTTGTGGAGAAGCGAGCCGTTCGTCGTGGTCATGCCGCGGACGGCGCGGTTGTCCTTGATCGCAATCGGCAGCCCGTGGAGCGCGCCGAGCCGGGCGCCTGCGGTGACCGCGGTCTCGGCCGCGCGGGCGGCGGAAAGCGCCGCCTCCCGGTCGCAGGCGACGACGGCGTTGAGGGCCGGGTTGACCGCATCGATGCGGGCCAGACAACTCTCCATCAATTCGACCGGAGAGAGCTTCTTCGTGCCGATCAGCCGCCGCGCGTCGCGGGCCGAGAGATCGCAGGGCTCCGTCGCGCTCATCGGGCGGCGGCGCGCGCGGGCGTGCCCTCCTCGCCGAGATCCCAGTAGAGCGCCGCCATGATCCCGAGCGCGCTCCGGCAGACGGGGATCAGCACATGTTCGTCGGGCGCGTGCTGCGAGCAGGCGGCATAGGAGTGCGGGATCCAGATCGCCGGGATGCCGAGCAGATCGGTGAAGAGGTCGTTGCAGATCGAGCCGCCCGTCTGCGGGATCACCGCGGGCGGCGCGCCGGTCGCCCGGGTCATCGCCTCGCGCGCCCAGACGGCCCAAGGGTGATCGGCCTCGGTTCGCGAGGCGCCGAAGCCTGCGCCGTTCTCGGCCGGCGGTGGATCCACCCGCACCCGGGTGACGCCCTGCCGCTCGAAATGCCGGCGGAGCGCGGGGACGATGTCCTCGGCATCGGTGCCCGCGATATAGCGGAGTTGGCAATGCGCCCTTGCAAAGGGCGCGATGGCGTTCACCGGGCTCTCGGGGATGCCCGCGACCATGGCGAGCACGGCGAAGGAGTTGAAGGCATAGACCCGCTCGGCCGTCGAAAGCCCGGGCTCGCCCCAGTCGGGATCGATCGCCGGCCCGTCCGGACCGCCGTCGAGCTCGATATCCGCCAGCAGCGTCCGGGTCAGATTGGACAGCGGCGCCGGGCGCCACTCCGGCACCAGGATCTCGCCCGTGGGGGTGACCACGGTCGCGATCGCATGGGCGAGGATGGCGGCCGGATCCGCGAGCGCCCCGCCCCAATTGCCCGAATGGTGCCCGCCGTCGCGCAGGTCGCAGACCAGGTCGAAATTCATCGCCCCGCGTGCGCCGAGCGAGACCGTCGGCCGATCCGCCCGGACCCGCGGCCCGTCCGAGCCGATGAAGACGTCGGCCATGAACGCGTCGCGGTTTGCCGCGATGATCTCGCGGAGCCCGCGGGAGCCGTTCTCCTCGCCCATCTCGATCAGGACCTTGGCGTTGAAGCCGAGCCGCCCGCGCTCGGCGAGGACCGCGCGCATCGCTCGCATGTTGATGAGGTGCTGGCCCTTGTTGTCCGCAGTGCCGCGGCCGTAGACGCGCTCGCCGTCGCGGGCGGTCTGCCAGGGGCCTGCACCTTTGCTCCAGCGGCCCTCGAGCCCGCGGATCACGTCGCCGTGGCCATAGCCGAGGACCGTCGGGCGATCCGGGTCCTCGCTGCGGGTCGCGAGCAGCACCGGCGCACAGCCGGGCAGCGGGTTCTCGAAGATCCGGCAGTCGAAGCCCATCGCCTCGAATTCGGGGGTCATCACCTCGTCGAGATAGCGCCGGCAATGGGGCAGACCGTCGGCCACCTGACTTTCGGTCGGGATCGCCACGAGGCGCGCCAGATCGGTCTCAAAGCCCCCCTCGTCCAGATAGCGGGTCGCTGCTCCGATGGCGGCGTCGCGGCCTTGGGCGCTCGGATGGTCGGGCATCAGGCGGGTTCCTTCTGGTGAGCGGGGTGGCCGCCGGGCGCTGCGAGGACGCAGTCCACATGGCCGCCCGGGGTCGTGATGCGGGGCGGGACCGCGCGGGCACAGACCGGCAGCGCGCGCGGACAACGCGGGTGAAAGGCGCAGCCCTCGGGGATCTCGAGCGGGTTTGGATAGCTCGCCCCCAGATGCGTATCGGGCACGCCGAGACCGGGTTCCGGCGTCAGCACCGATGCCAGCAGCGCCTCGGTATAGGGATGGCCCGGCCGGTCGAAGAGCGTGTCGGTCCGGGCCTCCTCGACGATGCGACCGAGATACATGACCGCGACCCGGTCGGCCATGTGCTCGACCACCGCGAGGTTGTGCGAGATGAAGAGATAGGTGAGGCCAAGCTCCCGGCGCAGATCCTGAAGGAGGTTCAGGATCTGCGACTGGACCGAAACGTCGAGCGCCGAGGTGGGTTCGTCGCAGATGACGAGCGACGGTCGGTTGATCAGCGCCCGGGCGATGGCCACCCGCTGGCGTTGGCCGCCCGAGAGCTGGTCGGGTGTGTTCCGGGCAAGCCGCCGCGGAAGGCCGACGAGGTCCATCATCTCGAGGACGCGGGCCGACCGGTCGGCGGCGGCGGTTTCGGTCTGCACGAGGAGCGGCAGGCCGATGATGCTCTCGATGCTCTTGCGCGGGTTGAGCGAGGAGTAGGGGTCTTGGAAGATCGGCTGCACCCGGCGCGCGGTGGCGAGACGGTCTTGGCCGGCGATCGGTCGGCCTTCGAGGAGGATCTCGCCCTCGGACGGCGGCAGGAGGCCCATGAGCATCTTGGCGAGCGTGGTCTTGCCGCAGCCGGACTCGCCGACGAGCGCGACAACCTCACCCGGGTAGAGCGCCAGGTCCACGCCGTTCACCGCATGGAGGGTCTGGCGCGGCCGGAGGAACCCCGCCGAGATTTGGAAGCTTCGGCGGACGCCGCGGGCTTCGAGCACGGGCGCACCGGTCATTCGGCGGCCTCGGGGCGGGCGAGCGCGGCGGCCTCGGCGGGCGGGATGACGCAGCGATAGGCCTGGGCCCCCTCTGCCGGACGAAGCGCGATCTCGCCCTCGCGGCAGGTTGCATGGGCATGCGGACATCGGGACGCGAAATGGCAACCCTCGATCCGGCCGATGAGCGATGGGACGACGCCGGGGATCGAGCCGAGCCGGCCGCCCCGTTCGGTTTTACCGGGGACGGGGATGCAGCGCAAAAGCCCCTGAGTGTAGGGATGGCGCGGCTGGCGGAAGACCTCCGCCGCGGTGCCCGTCTCGACGATCTGGCCCGCATACATCACCGCGACCCGGTCGGCGACACGGGCCACCACGCCCAAATCATGGGTGATCAGAACGAGCCCCGTATCGGTGTCGCGCTGAAGGCCCGCGAGGACGTGCAGGATCTGCGCCTGGATGGTCACGTCGAGAGCCGTTGTCGGCTCGTCGGCGATCAGCAGATCCGGCCCGCAGATCAGCGCCATCGCGATCATCACCCGCTGTCGGAGCCCGCCCGAAAGCTGGTGCGGATACTGGCCGAGGCGGCGCCCCGCCGCGGTGATCCCGACCTTCTCGAGCATCTCGGCCGCCCGGTCCCGCGCCGCGCTGCCGCGAATGCCCCGGTGGCGCCGAAGCGGTTCGGTCAGCTGGTCGCCGATCGCATAGGCCGGATTGAGCGAGGTCATCGGCTCCTGAAAGATCATCGCCATGCGGTTGCCGCGGATATCGGACATCTGCCGCTCGGATTTCGTGAGCAGGTCCTCTCCGCCGAGGGCGAGGCGGCGCGCGGTGCGCGAGGCCCGGCTCGGCAAGAGGCCCATGAGCGCCAGCGAGGTGAGCGACTTGCCGCAGCCCGATTCGCCGACGATGGCGAGCGTCTCGCCACGGGCGACCCGGAGCGTGAGCCCCTGGACCGGGCGCAGGCGCCCCGCCGGCACCGGGATCTCGACGGAGAGGTCCTCGACCTCGAGGATCGGCTCGGGCATCAGCTTCGCCCCTCGGGCGCGGAGACGTCCCGGAGCCCGTCGCCGAGCAGGTTGATGGCCAAAAGCAGCACGAAGAGCGCCGCGCCCGGGATCGCGATCAGCCAGCCGTCGAAGAACATCAGGCCCTTGGCTTCCGAGATCATCAGGCCCCAGGACGGTTCGGGCGGCTGGACCCCGAGCCCGAGGAACGAGAGCGCGGCTTCGAGCACAATGGCGTGTGCCACTTCGACGGTCGCCACAACGATGAGGCTGCCCGCCACGTTCGGCAGGATCTCCGAGGCGAGGATCCGCGGCGTCGAGCAGCCGATTGCCTCGGCCGCCGCGACGAAATCGCGGCTGCGGATCTGTTGCGTCGCCGCGCGCATGACCACGGCAAATTGGTCCCAGATCAAGAGCCCCAGCACCCAGATCACCACCGTGAGCGACGAGCCGACGATGCTGACCACCGCAAGCGCCACGAGCACGACGGGCATTGAGAGGCGTGTGGTGATCACGAAGCTGAGGATCGTATCCACCCAGCCGCCGAAATAGCCGGCGAGCACACCGATGGTCGTGCCGATGACGAGCGAAATCAGCATCGCCGAGAAGCCGATCATCAATGCGATCCGTGCGCCCCAGATCACCCGAGAGAGGTAATCCCGGCCGAAATGATCGGTGCCGAGCGGATGCTCCCAAGTGACCTTGGGGCTGTCGAACCAGATCGGCGGGATCAGCTTGCGGTCGAGGACTTGGTCATAGGGGTCGTGCTGCGCGAGGACCGGCGCGAAGATCGCCATCAGCACGATGAGCCCGAGGACAACGGCGCCGAAGACAAAGCCCGAATGACCGAAGACGCGGCGACGCAAGATCGCTCCGGCGCTCGGCGCGCCGATGGCAGCCGGCGCGTGGGGTTCGATGACGGCCATCTCAGGCGGTCCTCAGCCGTGGGTCGAGCCAGGCGTTCAACACGTCGGCGACCAATGTCAGCACGATATAGAAGATCGAGAGCACGAGAACGATTGCCTGCATCATCGGCAAATCGGCGCGCTGAATGGATTCCCAGGCGAGATAGCCGAGCCCATTGATCGCGAAGATCGTCTCGATGACGATGGAGCCGCCCAGCATGAAGCCGAACTGCACGGCCGCGAGGGCGACCACGGGGATGATCGCGTTCCGCAGCGCGTGCTTGAAGAGGACGGTGCGGGGCCGGAGCCCCTTGGCGCGCGCCGTGCGAATGTAATCCGCCTGGAGCACGTCGAGCATGCCGGCGCGGGTCAACCGCATGACCGCCGGGGTGATGTAGTACCCGAGCGCAATGGACGGCATGATGAAATGCGCCCAACTATCGGTTCCGGTGATCGGCAGCAGCCGCCAAGTGATCCCGAACCAGAGCACCATGGTGAGCGCGAACCAAAAAGTCGGCATCGCCTGGCCGATTACCGCAAGCGTGAGGGCGGCCCGGTCGATCAGGCTGTTCGGTCGGAGCGCCGCGACCACGCCGAGCGGGATCGAGAGGATGAGCGCGAAGGCGAGAGCGCACGCGCCAAGCAGCATCGTGGTCGGCAGGCGGTCGAAGATCACCTCGGCAACGGGTTCGCGGAGATAGTTCGACTGGCCGAAATCGCCTTGCAGCGCGCGCCAGAGCCAGTCGAGATATTGAACGATGATCGGCCGGTCATAGCCAAAAAAGCCCCGTACCCGCTCGATGTCCTCCTCGGTCGCGGTCTCGCCGGCGAGCGCGACCGCCGGGTCGCCCGAAAGATAGATCATCGAGAAAGTGATGAGCGACACGGTCAGCGCCACAAGCACCGCCACTCCGAGGCGTCTTAGGACATAGGCGAGCATGGGGCGCGCTCCGCTCGGCGACCCGGGCCAGGACGGCCCGGATGCTCAGCTCTTACTTCCAAGACGCCGCATAAAAGCGCGGGATTTCATCGGGCGTCGTCTCGAAATCGAGATCGTTCGAGAACGCGTAGTACTTGGCATAGGTGAACATCGGCACCCAGTACGCTTCCTCGGCGATCTTGCTCAGCGCGGCCTTGTAGGCGGCGGCACGGTCGGCGGGCTCGATGGTGGTGTCGCCCTGCTCGAGGAGCGCGACGACCTCCGGATCGCCGCCCGGGCCCGAGGGGTCGTCCTTGCCGCCCGAGAAGAAGTGGCTGGTCGAGGCCGAGACGTCCGGGATCGAGTTCGAGCCCCAGGTCATATGCGCGAGCGGGGTCTGCCCGTTCCAGATCAGATCGCGAAGCGCCCGGTACTGGAGGAAATTCAAATTCGCCCGCACGCCGATCTTCGCCAGATCGCCGATCACCGCCTCGGTGTACTCGCGCTGGCGATAGGCATAGATGTCGAACTCGAAGCCGTCCGGATATCCCGCCTCGGCGAGAAGCGCCTTGGCCTTCTCCGGATCGAAGGCATAGCTCGGCACGTCCTGGGCGCAGCCGAACTGATCCGGGTGGCAGGCCGACGGGATCACGACCGACGCCGGGCCGACCAGGTTGCGGGTGATCGCCTCGCGGTCGATGGCGTGCGCAATCGCCTGGCGCACGCGCTTATCGGCGAAGGCGTCGGTGTTCGACCGGCCCGCCACGTCGAAGGTCAGATACGAGATCCGGAAGGTCTTGGCGTTCTCCACCTGCACCTGGCCCGTATCGGCGAGGCGCTCGGCCTGCTCCTTCGGCACGTCCCAGATCCAGTCGATGCCGCCGGTCAGCAGCTCGGCCATCTGGGTGTTCGGCTCTTTGATCGTGCGGAACCGGATATTGCCGATCGACGGCGTGCCTTTCGGGCCGCCTTCGAAGTAATCGGCGTTGGCCTCCCAATCCACGTATTCTCCCGTGCGCTGGCCCGCGTATTTGTAAGGCCCGGTGCCCACCGGCTCGACCGAGCCGTAATCGGGCTTGCCGTCCGCGCCGACGGGCGCGCTGTCGTAATGGCCCTCGGGAACGATGAAGATGGCGCCGGCCATATAGGCGAGGGCTGCCGGGAACGGAGCGTCGAGATGGAGCCGGACGGTGGTCTCGCCGGTGACTTCGGCGCTCTCGAGCCAGTTGACATTCTGCGAGGTGAGCACGCCGCTCTCCTCCGACGCGACATGGTTCACCGTATAGGCGACATCCTCGGGGCCGAAGCTCGTGCCGTCATGGAAGACCACGCCCTCGCGAAGCGTCAGATCCATGGTCGTGTCGTCGACCCAGGTCCATTCGGTCGCCAACAGTGGCTCGTATGCGCCCGTCTCCAGGTTCCGGAACAAGAGCGCATCAAAGCCGAGATGGCCCATGATCACGAGCTCTCGAGTGTTGTTGTAGTACGGGTCGACGACGGCAACCTCGCGATCCGTCGACCAGACGAGCGTGTCGTCGGCCTTGCCGGCAAGCGCCGGCGCCGCGGCGAGGGCGGCCGCCATCGACGTGGCGGCGAACAACCTGAGTTTCATTTCCGAGGACCTCCTGTTGATGACCGGACGGTGGACCGCCTCTGCATATGCGTTTGTCCGAAAAGACTGGCATCAACACCGGGGGTGCGCAAGCTGCTTCGGCCGGCGGGGCGCCTTTCCTTTGGGCTCTGGCCGTCGAGATGCGCGCAGCGTAGGCTGTGGCGCGAATTGATTGCCGATTAGGACGCCATGCCCTCCGTTCCTGCCTCAGAGACTGCCTCGCGCGCGGCGGTCAAGAGCCCGGCCGCCGGGATCCTCTGGATGGTGCTTTCCTGCGCGCTCCTCTCGGGCGTGGCGATCTGCGGGCGATACGCCGCGCTCGAGGGCGTGGCGGTCCTCCAGATCGTGTTCTTGCGCCTCGTCTTTGCGGCGGTCGCCATGGCGCCTATGGCGGCGGTGCGTGGGCTCGAGATGGTGCGCACGCGGCACTGGCGGATCTATCTCGTGCGGGTGGCGGCGGGATCGCTGGCGATGACCACTTGGTTCGCAGCCGTTGCGCTCTCGCCGGTCGGAGAAGTGACCGCGATCGGCTTTCTGATGCCGCTCTTCGCCACCTTGGGCGCGGCGCTTTTCCTCGGCGAGCGGGTGCGCTGGCGGCGCTGGGCGGCCGTCGGCATCGGCTTTTGCGGGATGCTGGTGATCCTCCGCCCGGGCCTCGTGCCGGCCTCGCCGGGCACGTGGCTGGCGGTGGTCTCGGCGATGGCGATGGCGGTCTCGAGCCTTTTCATCAAACGCCTCGCCGATCGGGACGATCCGGACAAGGTCGTCCTGATCACCACGCTGATGATGACGGCTGTCGCGCTCGGCCCGGGTCTCTGGGTCTGGCAGCCGCTCACCCTCGAGCTTTGGGCCGTCTTCGCGCTGATGGGCGCCCTCGGCATGCTTGGGCATATCACGCTCGCGCGGGCGCTCCGAGCGGCGGATGCCTCCATCGTCATGGGCGCCGATTTCGCCCGGCTGCCTTTCGCCGTGCTCTTCGGTTGGCTGCTCTTCGGCGAGTTGATCGATCTTTGGACCTGGATCGGGGCCGCGCTGATTTTCGCTGCCGCCTTCTATGCGGCGCGGCGAGAGCGCGAGGTGCGGCCGAGGTCGAGCGTCGGCAGCACGAGCGACGTCCCCTGAGCGCCGAGGCGAAGCTGCCAGGTGCCTGGCCGCCCGTAGGGCCAGAGCGCGAAATTGTCCCGGTCGGCGCCGGCGAGCCGGAGGCCGATCCGGTGCCCTTCGCCGAACCGCCAGGCGACGGGGAGAAACGGGATCCGCACGGCGATCTCCTCGCCTGGGGTCACCGGCGCGGCGTCGGCGCGGGAGAACCGGCGCAACGGCCAGGCGGCCCGGTAGGTGCCGGCGGGCTCTGCATCCGTCTCCGTCCCGATCTCGCGCCGGTGCAAAAGCCGCAGCATCCCTTCGCTCACATAGATGCGGCGGCCGTCCGGCCAGAGATCCTCGAGATAGGCGAAGACACAGGCATCGGTTCGGTCGATCGCGAGCGTCAGATCGAGCACCGCATGGCCGGCGACGATCCGGTGCGCGTCGAGCGGCTTTGAGGCGAAGGCGGGCATGGCGGCCGACCGCTCGGCCCAGTCCGGGTAGTAGCTTCGGCAGTCTTCTGCGGCGAGCCGGGCATAGCGGGTGGCGCGACCGGTGCCGAGCGCAAAATCCGCGACGATGTCCAGGCTGGTCGCCGCGCCCGGGCTCTCCGACAGGCCGCCCTCGGACCGCGGATAGAGGCGCTGCGCGCCCGTCGCGACGGGCCAGCTCTGGGCCGCCGTCCAATGCTCTTCGCCCATCACGTGAAGATGCACGGGCGCCTCGTCGGAGAGGCCCGTCTCCCGCCCCGCCACGTGTTCGTCGAAAAATCGAAGGATCTCGCCGAGGACCGGGAATTCCGGCGTCTCCCGGGCGCGCCAGGGGCTGCCGTTCACCCTTGCGCCGTGGTCCCAGGGCCCGATCAAGAGCCGACGATGGGCAGCCGGCGCCGACAGATACCGGGCGATCGCACCGTTCGCATAGGCCCCGTCATACCAGCCGGAGATCGACAGCACCGCGAGATCCGCGCGCATCGCGGGCGCGGCGGCGTGGGGGCTGAAGCTGTCCGAGGTAAACCCGGGGTCGTGGGGCAGGCTCTCCTCGCGAAACCGGAACTCGGCGAGGAAATCGGCCATATTCGCGTTGGCGCGGTGATCGCGGAGGGCCTCCGCCAAGAGAACGCCGTCCGGGTCGTCGTCGACGGGCGCGGGTCCGAGGAGCGCCGGATCCTTGAAATAGGCATAGTTCGCGAGGGCCGCCCGGTCGTCATGGTCGAGCGCATCGCAAAGCCGCCCATAGGCGCGGGCGAGATGGGTGAGGAAACAGCCGCCCGGATAGAAATGGTCCCTGTAGGTGTCCCAGACTGCCGAGATCGGCGCGATCGCCTTGAGTGCTGGATGGCCCGAGGCGGCGGCGAAATCGGCGGCCGCGCCCAGATACGAGATCCCGGTTGCTCCGAGGCACCCGTCGGACCAGGGCTGCGCCGCCGCCCAGGCCACCACCTCTGCGTAATCGGCGCGCTCGGCCGGCGAACGGAAGCTGTCCCGGTGCCCGAAGGACGCGCCCGTGCCCCGTACATCGGTGACGAGGAGCGCATAGCCCCGTGGCACGAACATGTCCCGATAGATCGCGATATTGGGCGAGGGCTCGGCCGTCGCCCCCTCGGCCCGCCGGAACCGCCGGTAATAGGGCGTGAAGATCAGAACCGCGGGCCAAGGCCCGTCGGCGTCGTCGGGCAAATAGAGATCCGTCGCGAGCCGCACCCCGTCGCGCATCGACAGATAGGCCGAGCGGGGCTCGGGGATCGCATGCTCGCGCGGGCGCGAGATCAGATAGGCGCCCGGGTCGAGCCGCCATGCCTCGCCCGCCCGCGGATCGTCTCCCATGTGACCGGTCCTCTTGCCGCTTTCCCTCGCGCCCGAGCCTGGCACAGTATGGCAGGCGCCGCATAGATCAGGGAGGGACCCATGCGCATTCCGAGCGAAGCCGAAATCCTCGAAGGGCTCCGCGCCTGGGTCGAGATCGAGACGCCGACGGACCACCCCGAGGGCGTCAACCGGCTGATGGGCCTGGTTGCCGAGGCCTATACGGAGCTCGGTGCGCGGGTCGTGCGGATCCCCGGGCGCGCGGGGGCGGGGGACCATCTGGAGATCGATTTGCCGCATCCACGCGCCGGCGAGACCGGGGTCCTGGTCCTGTCCCATCTCGATACGGTGCACGCTGTCGGCACGCTTGGGCAGCTGCCCTTTCGGGTCGAGGGCGACCGGGCCTTCGGCCCCGGCATCTGCGACATGAAGGGAGGCGCCTATATCTGCTATCGGGCGCTCAGGACGCTGATCGAGGCGGAAGTCGAGACCCCGCTGCCCGTGCGCCTCGTGATCAATTCCGACGAGGAGACCGGCTCGGAGACCTCGCGGGACCTGATCGAGCGCGCCGCCGAGCGCGCGAAATACGTCCTCGTGACCGAGCCCGCGCGGTCGGGCGGGAAGATCGTGACCGGGCGGCGCGGCGTCGGGCGCTACGGGATCTCGACGCACGGCCGGGCGGCCCATGCGGGCACGAACCACGACAAGGGGCGGAACGCGGTCCTCGAGATGGCCCGCCAGGTGATCGCCATCGAGGGAATGACCGACTATGCGCGGGGGCTCACGCTCAACGTGGGCCGGATCCAAGGCGGCACCACGGACAACACCGTGCCCGAATGGTGCCACGCCCGGATCGACGTGCGCATGGAGACCGAGGAGATTGCCGAGGAGATCGACGCCCGGCTCCGCGCGCTCGCGCCCCATGACGGGGATGTGGAGGTGACGCTGACCGGCGGGATCAACCGGCCCCCCTATCGCAAGACCGCGGGGATCGAGGCGCTCTTTCAGCACGCCCGTGGCCTGGCCGCCGAGATCGGCTTCGCGCTCGAAGACATGCATACGGGCGGGGGCAGCGACGGGAGTTTTGTCGCGGCGCGGGTGCCGACGCTCGACGGGCTCGGGGTCGACGGGGCGGCGGCGCATACGTTGGAGGAGCATCTCTACGTCTCGTCGCTCGTGCCGCGGATGACGCTGCAGCGCCGGCTGTTCGAGACGTTGGCCTAGCGTACAGTTGACAGATGTCGGGTGTCAGCGGACGGCACTGCGCTCTGGCAGCTGGGCGATGCCGCCATGGGCGCGGGACCAGCCCGGCGCATCGGCCACGAAGGCTTCGAAGACGGCGAGCGCGGCCGGGTCGAGCCGTCCGGGCCCGCGCGCGGCAGCGAGGATATCGCGGAGCCCGACCAGCGAACGGATATCCGAAAGACCGGGAAAGACCCCGTAGTCGAGCAGCACGAAGATCCCGCGAACCTCGGCGCCTGCCGCTTCGAGCGCCCGGCGGAACCGGACTTTGCTTCGCCCGTCGGTGGTCAGATCGTCGAGAAGAAGCGTCGCCGTGCCCTCGGCAAAGCGCCCTTCGATCTGCGCGAGGCGGCCGAAGCCCTTCTCCTGTTTCATCACGACGACGAGCGGCAGGTGCCGGCGATCCGCGACGATGGCCGCAAATGGCACGCCAGCCAACTCGCAGCCCGCGATCTGCGCATAGGAGCCGGGCGGGAAGGCCGCGTCGATGCGCGCGAGGGCGAGGTCGATCAGCCGGTCCCGCGCCTCGGGCAGCGAGATCAGCCGCTTGACATCGACGAAAACGGGGCTCGCCCAGCCGGACGAGAAGAAAAACGGCTCGCCCTCGGTGCGGGTATAAACCGCGCCCGCCTCGAGGATGATCCGGGCGGCTTCCTCGGCACTCATTCGGGCGCCTCGGCCGGGTCTTGGGCGGCGGCCCAAAGCGCGCGGGCCATGGCCTCGGCGGCGCGGGCGAAATCCGCGTACTCCATCGCCTCGTGGGGATTGTGGCTGCCGTTGCGGTTCCGCACGAAGACCATGGCCGATGGCACGCCCGCATTGGCGAAGACCGCGCTGTCGTGCCCGGCGCCCGAGGCCATCACATGGGCGGGCACCTGGGCCGCCTCGGCCGCGGCCAGAAGCCCTGCGACCAAGCGCTCGGACATGCGGGCCGGGGCGGTCGGCACGCCCTCGCCGAGCTCGAAGGCGACGCCGCGCCGGGCGCCGATCTCGCCGCATTCCCGGGCGATCAGACGGCCGAAGGCCTCGAGCGTCTTCGGATCCTGGCTGCGGTATTCGAGGGCGAAGGCGACGCGCCCCGGAACCCGCGAGACCGCATGCTCGGCCGGGTCGGTCTCGACGATGCCAGAGGTCACGACCAGGTCCTCGCCCCATTCGAGAAGGACGCGCCAATGCTCGTCGAGGCGCATCAGCAGCTCGGCCATGGCCAGCACAGCGTCGCGGCGGAGCCAGCGGGGCACGGCGCCCGAATGCGCGGCCTCGCCGGTGACGCTGACCCGGCGGTGGCGCACATTGCCCCGGATGCCGGTCACCACGCCCATCGGGCAGTCGCGGTCGATGAGCACGGGGCCCTGTTCGATGTGGAGCTCGATCCAGGCGTGGAACCGGGCGGGATCGTCCAGGGGGGTGCCGGCCCGGAGCGGCGCGAGATCGACGCCGGCCGCCGCCATCTGCTCGGCGAGGTTGCGGTCGGCGGAGCGGTGGCGGCTCTCCAGGTCGCGCCCGGTGATTTGTCCGAAGAGCGCGCGGGAGCCGAAATAGCACGGGCCGCCGAACCAGGCGCTCTCTTCGGCGCGGAGCACATGCAGCTCGATCGTGCGGAGGGTCTCCCCGCGGGCATGGGCCGCGCGGAGGGCGAGGAGCGCCGCGAGCACCCCGGCCGCCCCGTCGAAATTCCCGCCTTGGGGGACGCTGTCCAGATGCGACCCGGCCGCGACGACGGGCAGCGCGGGCATGCGGCCGGGAAGCGCGACGCGGAGGTTCCGTGCGGCGTCCCAGCGGATTTCGGCGCCGAGCGCGCGGCCCTCGGCCTCGATCATTTCCATGGCTTGGGTTTCGAGGGGTCCGTAACTCTCGCGGCTGATGCCCACGCCGTCGAAGGAGATCTCCCGGAGGCGGTCGAAGAGCGCCCTCGCCCGCGCGTGGTCGGTTTCGGAGAGATAAGCGCGCGCGGCCGGGTGCGCGCGATCCGGGCTCGCCTGGGCGGTCACGGGGGCGTCCCGTCGTTCAGATGGCAGGCCGACAACCGTCCTGGCGCGACGGTCTTGAGCGCGGGGCGCTCGGTCCGGCAGCGCGCATGCACATGCGGACAGCGGGGGTGGAAATGGCAGCCCGAGGGCGGTGCGAGTGGCGAGGGGATCTCGCCCTCGATCGGCTTGAAAGCGCGTTTGCGCTGATCGAGCCGTGGGATCTCGGCCAAAAGCGCCTGCGTATAGGGATGGTTCGGCGCCGCGAACAGCTCCGCGACCGGCGCGCTCTCGACCACGCGGCCGAGATACATGATCACCACCCGGTCGGCGATATGCTCGACCACGCTCAGATCGTGGCTGATGAAGAGATAGGTGAGATCGAATTCGGCGCGGAGATCCATAAAAAGGTTGATCACCTGCGCTTGGATCGAGACGTCGAGTGCGGCAATCGCCTCGTCGCAAACCAGAAAGCGCGGCTTGACCGCGAGCGCCCGGGCGATGCCGATGCGCTGGCGTTGACCGCCCGAGAACTGGTGCGGGTAGCGGCGCTTGAGCCCCGGGTCGAGGCCGACTTTCGAGAGCGCCTCGTCCACATAGTCCGACAACCCGCGCCGGGAGACGAGACCGTGAACCCGCGGCGCTTCGCCGACGATTTGCTCGACGCGCATCCGCGGATTGAGGCTCGCGAACGGGTTCTGGAAGATCATCTGGACGGCGAGCGTGGCGGCCTGACGCTCGGCCGGGGAGAGGGTGCCGACCTCGCGGCCCTCGAAGCGGATCTCGCCGCCCGACGGCGGCAGGATGCCTGCCACCATACGCCCGAGGGTCGACTTTCCGCAGCCCGATTCGCCCACGAGGCCCACGACCTCGCCCGGGCGGATCTCGAGATCGACCCCGTCGACCGCGTGCACGGTCTCCTCGGCGACCTTTGCGCCCAGGCGCCGGGCGAGTTTGCCAGCGAAATCGAGACGTTTGACGAAGCGGCGTTCCAGCCCGCGGGTCTCGAGGATCGGGGCCGCGAGAGGAGCGCTCACCGGACGGCCTCCGTGAGATGGGGATGGATGCAGCGGACCCGACGCCCGGGAGCCGGCGCCGAGATTTCGGGCTCGGCGAGACAGGCCGTGCCCGCGCGCGGGCAGCGGGGCCGGAAGGCACAGCCCTCGGGAAGGTTTGTCAGGTCGGGGGTCATGCCGGGGATCTGGGCGAGCCGGCTTCCCCGGCGGTTGGCGGACGGGACCGAGCCCAAGAGCCCGACCGTATAGGGGTGGGCCGGGTGATCGATGACCGCGTCCGTCGGCCCGGCCTCGACCACGCGGCCCGCATACATGACCGAGATATGGTCGGCGAGCCCCGCGACGACCGCGAGATCGTGGGTGATCCAGACCATCGCCGCGCCCGCCTCGCGGCAGAGCCGCTGCGCCTCGTGGATGATCTGCGCCTGGATGGTGACGTCGAGGGCGGTCGTCGGCTCGTCGGCGATGATGAGCGCCGGGCGGTTCAGGAACGCGATCGCGATCGCCACGCGCTGGCGCATGCCGCCCGAGAGCTGATGGGGATAGGCGCGAAGCCGTTCCTCGGGCGAGGGGATACCGACCCGGCCGAGGCCGTCGCGGGCCTGCTCCCACGCCGAACGGGCCGAGACGTCCTGGTGGGCGCGGATCGCCTCGATCATCTGTGTGTCGACCCTGAGGACCGGGTTCAGGGTCATCATCGGGTCCTGGAAGATCATCGCGATCCGCGAGCCGCGGAGCTGACGGAGCCGGGCCTCCGGGGCGGCGGCGATATCCTCGCCATCGAAGCGGATCGCGCCCGAGACGATGCGCCCGGGCGGGTCCACCAGCCCGAGGATCGAGAAGCCCGTCACCGATTTGCCCGAGCCCGACTCGCCGACGAGACCCATGATCTCGCCGCGTTCGAGGCGGAAATCCACGCCGTCCACCGCGCGCACGACCCCGGCGCGGGTGAAGAAATGGGTGCAGAGCCCGTTTACTTCGAGAAGGCTCACCGCTTTAGCCTCGGGTTCAGGACGTCGCGAAGCTGGTCGCCGACGAGATTGATCGAGACGATCGTCAAGAGGAGCGCGATGCCTGGGAAGATGCTAATCCAGTAGCGCCCCGACATCATGTATTCCGAGCCGTTCGAGATCAGCACACCAAGCGAGGGTTCGGTCTGGCGGAGACCCACGCCGAGGAAGGACAGCGTCGCTTCGAGGGAGATCGCATGGGCGGTCTGTACCGTGCCGACGACGATGAGGGGCGCGAGGCAATTGGGCAGGATGTGCCAGAAGACGATCCGCGTGTGGCTGAGCCCGAGGCAAGGGGCGGCCTCGACGTACTCCTTCGAACCCTCGACAAGGGCCGAGGCCCGGACCGTGCGCGCGTAATAGGCCCACTGCGCGACCACGAGGGCGATGACGATTTTGTCGATGCCGCGCCCGAGGATCGCGACCAGGATGAGCGCGACGAGGGCGGCCGGAAAGGAGAGCTGCAAATCGACGAGGCGCATGATCGCCGTCTCGGTCCGTCCGCCCACATAGGCGGCGACGAGCCCCACACTCATGCCGATGAGGAGTGCGATGAACCCCGACGTCACGCCGACCGCGAGCGAGATCCGGAGCCCGTAGAGGATCGCCGAATAAAGATCGCGCCCGAGCCCGTCCGAGCCGAGCCACATGGTGTAGCCGTCGAAGGCTTCGGCGCCCGGCGCGAGGGCCGCATCCATGATGGTCACCTGGCCGAGGTCGTAGGGGTCCTGGGGCGTGATCCAGGGCGCGAGAAGCGCGAGCAGGACGATGAGCCCGAGGAGCCCGAGCGCGACCTTGGCAATGTGGCTCTCGAAAAACTCGGCGCGGAACCGCTCGAACGGGGTTTCGACCCGGGCGCGCGGGGCTTCTAGGACGGCACCTTCGGCGATGTCTCCGGGCGCGGTCACTGGCCCTGATCCTGAAGGCGGACGCGGGGGTCGAGAAGCGAGTAGAGCACATCGACGATCAGATTTATGACCACGAAGACGACCGTGATGATCATCAGATACGCCACCACCACGGGCCGGTCGAGCTGCAGGATCGAGTCGATCAAGAGCTTGCCCATTCCGGGCCAGGCAAAGATGGTTTCGGTCACCACCGAGAACGCGATCAGGTTGCCGAATTCGAGGCCGAGCACGGTCACGACGGGAATGAGAATGTTCTTCATCAAGTGCACGCCGACGATGCGGCTGCGCGAGAGACCCTTGGCACGGGCGAATTTCATATAGTCCTGCCCGATCGCCTCGCGGACCCCGGCGCGCGTCAACCGGATCACCAGGCTGATCTTGAGAAGCGCGAGGTTGAGCGCGGGCATGGCCAGATGGCTGAGCCCGTCGAGGGTGAAAATCGAGCTCTCGATGCCGAGAAAGACCGCCGTGTCCCCGCGCCCTGTCGAGGGCAACCAGCCGAGCGTCACCGCAAAGACCATGATCAGGATCAGCCCCACCCAGAACGTCGGCAGCGAGAAGCCCACGATCGAGGCGGCCATGATCCCCTTGGAGATCGGGCTGTCCGGATAAAGGCCTGAGAAGAGGCCGAGGGGAATGCCGAGCAGGATCGACATCGCCAGGGCAGCGACCGCGAGTTCGACGGTCGCGGGCATGTGATGGAGGATCAGCTGAAGCGCCGGCTCGCCGAAGATGAACGACCGCCCGAGATTGCCCTCGGCGACGCCCGCCAGGAAATAGAAATACTGTTCGTGGATCGGCTTATCGAGACCGAGGTTCTCGATGGTGCGCTGGATCTCGTCTTGCGTCGCATCCGGCGAGATCAGGCTTTGTACTGGATCGCCGAGCACGTTGACGCCGAAAAAGACGATCACCGACATCAGGAAGACGATCAGCACCGCCTGCATCAGACGCCGGATCACGAAGACCGTCATGGAGCCGCTCCTTGCCGCGCGTCGGTCCGAGGCTCGGCGCGCAAACGGGCCAGGGGTGGACGGGCCGCGAGACCGGCCCGCCCGATCCTTTGGATCACTCGCCCGACACGCCGATGGCGAGCGTGTACTCGTCGGTCCGCGGCGTGTAGGTCAGGCCCGAGCGCGCCGCCCAGGTGTTGACCTGATAATGGAGCGGAATGATCGCCACGTCTTCGATGGCCTTCTCGGTCGCTTCGGCCAAAAGCGCGGCCCGGTCCGGGTCCTCTACCGTGCGCAGCGCCTCTTCGATCAGCGCATCGACCTCCGGGTTCGAATACCGCCCGCGGTTCGACGCACCGAAGCCCTTCTCAGGATCATGGGTGTGGATCAGCGATTTGAGCGGCGAGGACGCTTCGCCGGACCCCGCACCCCAGCCGACGAGGATAAAGCTGAACTCCGGCGTGCCGTCCGGCCCGCCTTTGGAGGCGCGGCTGAAATAGACCGAGCGCGGCATCGTCTCGACGGTCGTCGTGATGCCGATCCGCGTCAGCATCTGACCGATCGCCTCGGCGATATTGGCGTCGTTGATGTAGCGGTCGTTCGGCCCGTGGATCGTGAGCTCGAACCCGTCCGGATAACCCGCCTCGGCGAGCAGCGCTTTCGCCCCCTCGGGATCGTAGGCGACCGGCTCGAGTTTGTCGGAGACCCCGAAGAAGCCTTCCGGCAAGAGCTGCCCGGCCTTGATGGCGACGCCCTCCATCACCCGCTCGACGATGGCATCCCGGTGGATCGCCTTCGAGATCGCAAGCCGGACGGCCTGGGTCTTGAGCGGATTGACGATGTCGCCGCCGCCATTGGCCTTGACGAAGGGGCTGTCGTCGCGGTCGTGGTCGAGATGGAGATAGATCACCCGGTTCGACACGCCCTGGCTGAGGGTGACGTCGTCGCGGGCTTCGAGTGTGGCGATATCGGTGGTCGGCACGCCCGCGATCATGTCCACATCGCCGGCGAGCAACGCCGCGACCCGTGCGGGGCCAGAGCTGATCGGGCGGAAGGTCACCCGCTCCCAGTCCGGCGCGCCGCCCCAATAGCCCTCGTTGCGGGCAAAGACGATGCTGTCGCCGGGGTTATAGGCCTCGAAGGTGAACGGCCCGGTGCCGATCGTCGCCTCGCCGGAGTTGAACGCCTCGGTGGTCGCGTCGCAGCCCGAGGTGTCGGAGACGATCGGGATCGTCGACACGTCGTTGGCCATCAGCGGATAGGGCTCTTCGGTCGTGATGTGGACCGTGAACGCGTCGATCTTCGTGACCGTCTTGCCCGTGGTGTAGGTTGCGAAGGACGACGGCGAGTTCGGCACGTTCGGCGCGCGTTCGAACGAGCAGACCACGTCGTCCGCGTCGAAGGCCGAGCCGTCGTGGAAGGTGACGCCTTCGCGCAGTTTGAATTCCCAGGTCAGGTCGTCTATCGGGCCCCATTCGGTCGCGAGACCCGGCGTCAGCTGCTGGTTCTCGTTCTGGTTGATGAGGTTGTCGAAGACGTGCCGGGCCATCGCGTTGTTGGGGCCCAGATTGTGGAAATGCGGGTCCATCGCGGTCGGCTCTGAGGCGATGCCGATCGAGATCTCCTGCGCGGTCGCCGCCGCCCCGAGAGCCGAGCCCGCCGCGAGCGCCGCGAGGATCGAGCGAAGTGCTGTCATGGCTGTTATCCCTGTCAAAACGGTCCTCTGTCCTTGGCCCCGCTCGCGCCTTTCCGGCCGCGGCCGTGCGCGCTAGCGTGTCCGGGCGAGCGAGAGCTTATCACCTGAGAGCGCTTTGCCTAGGGGGCAGGCGCCGCCACAAGGAGTGATCATCGGATGACCAACCCGGCCGACAGCCGCGAGATCCTTGCCCGCCTGATCGGCTTCGACACCGTGAGCAACCGGTCCAATCTGGGGCTGATCGACTGGGTCGAGGGGGTCCTCGGCGACCAAGGCGTGTCGGCGGAGCGCGTCTGGGATGCAAGCGGCGAGAAAGCGGGGCTCATCGCCACGATCGGCCCGCCCGAGGTGCCGGGCCTCGTCCTGTCGGGCCATACAGATGTGGTGCCGGTGGCCGGGCAGGACTGGACCTCGGACCCTTTCGAGGCGCGGCTGGCCGAGGGGCGCCTGCATGGGCGGGGCGCGGCGGATATGAAAGGCTTTCTTGCCTGCTGCCTCGCGGCGGTCCCCGCGATGCGCGCGGCGCCGCTGGCCCGGCCGATCCATCTGGTCTTTTCCTGGGACGAGGAGGTGGGTTGCCTCGGCGTCCGGCCGATGCTCGCGCGGATCTCCGAATGGGCGGTGCGTCCGGCCGGCTGCATCGTCGGCGAACCGACGGAGATGCGCGTGGTGATCGGCCACAAGCACAAGCTCGCGAAACGGGTGACGGTGGCAGGCCGGGCGGCCCATTCTTCGCTGGCGCCCGAGGCGGTGAACGCGGTCGAATATGCCGCGCGGCTGATCGCAGCGATCTCGCGGATCGGCCGGCGGCTGATGGCCGAAGGGGCGCGGGACACGCTCTACGACGTGGCGCATACGACCGCGCATGTGGGAACGGTCGAAGGCGGGACGGCGCTCAACATCGTGCCCGAGAGCTGCAGCTTCGCCTTCGAGTTCCGGGCGATCGCCGAGGACGATCCGCGCACGCTTCTCGCCGAGATCGAGGCCGAGGCCCGTCGGCTCGAAGACGAGATGCGGGCGGTGGCATCCGAGGCACGCATCGTCTTTTCCGACTATTCGCACATCGTCGGGCTCGACACCGCGGCCGAGGCCGAGATCGTCGCCCTCGCCAAACGTCTGGCCGGACGGAACGACCATGCCAAGGTCGCCTATACGACCGAGGGCGGGCTTTTCGCCGAGGGCGGTATCTCGACCGTGGTCTGTGGCCCGGGCTCGATCGCCGAGGCGCACCGCGCCGACGAGTGGATCGCCCTCGACCAGCTTGCCGCCTGCGACCGATTTCTCGCGGGGCTCATCGCCCATTGCCGCCGCTGAGGGCGGGCGCCTTACCGCCGGCCCATGTCCCGGTCTCAGCCGCACTGGCGACCGCGATGCCAGCCCCCAGCGACGCCGTCGGGGGTGGGGCGGGGGCGGCCAGCGGCGATCGGAGATCGCCGGGGCGGGGGGGGGCGGGCGGCCCCCCGGGGGGGGGGGGG
>JBHJGX010000058.1:0-73856 GCA_050331395.1 Paracoccaceae bacterium | reverse complement strand
GGATGTTCGGTTTCCTCAAGCACTTCCGCCGCTTCGCCACCCGCTACGACAAGACCGCCGCCAGCTTCCTCAGCTTCGTCCACCTCGCTGCAATCCACCGCTGGATGCGTTTTGTCCACACGGCCTAGAGCTGGAAAACTTTCACAATCCGGGCGCCGGGTCCAGGACTTGCCGCGCACCAGTCTCCGAGGCCGCCGCGCGCTCTGCAGCCGAGGCCGGGTGCTGGCACCGTCCCGCCGCAAGCCCAGGGCCGCGGCCGGGGGCAGTCTCGACGCGGCGGCCCGGCCCAAAGGGGCGGGGTCCCGACAGGGACCGCGCTCCGCGGGAGCCTTGCTGAGGCAGCATCCCGGATAACGGACGCGCCGCAAATTCTCAGCGGCGCGGCATGGCGCGGACCCGACGACCGGCCCGCGCTCGGTCGCTCAGGCCGTCAAGCCCTCCGGCTCCGGCAGACCATGGGCCCGGCAGGCCGCAGTCAAGGTATTCGCGAGCAAGCAGGCGATGGTCATTGGACCGACGCCTCCGGGCACGGGCGTGAGCGCCCCGGCAACCGCGGCGCAGCTTTCGGCGTCGCAATCGCCGACGATCCGGGTCTTCCCCTCGCCCTTTTCGGGCGCCGGCACCCGATTGATGCCCACATCGATGACCGTCGCGCCGGGCTTCACCCAATCGCCGCGCACCATCTTGGGCCGGCCGACCGCGGCCACCAGGATATCCGCGCTCCGGCAGACCGCCTCCAAGTCGCGGGTCCGGCTATGCGCCACCGTCACCGTGCAGCTTTCCCGGAGGAGCAAATTGAACATCGGCTTTCCAACGATGTTCGAGCGCCCGAGCACCACGGCCGAGAGCCCCGAGAGGCTGCCCAGTCGGTCGCGGAGGAGCATCAGGCAGCCGAGCGGCGTGCAGGGCACCATCGCTTTCTGCCCGGTCCCGAGGAGACCCACATTGGAGATATGAAACCCGTCCACGTCCTTTGCCGGGTCGATCGCGTTGATCACCGCGTCCGCATTCATATGCTCGGGCAGCGGCAATTGCACCAGGATCCCGTGGACCGCCGGATCCGCATTGAGCCGCGCGACCTCCTCGAGCAGCACCGCCTCGGAGACATCCGCCTCGAGCCGTGTCTCGAAAGAGGCCATGCCCGCCTCGCGGGTCTGCGTGCCTTTATTTTTCACATAGACCTGGCTCGCCGGGTTCTCGCCGACCAGCACCACCGCGAGCCCCGGGGTGATCCCGTGCTCGGCCTTCAACCGCGCCACGTGGTCGGCCACCTCCGCGCGCACTTTGGCCGCGAAGGCCTTGCCGTCGATCAACTCGGCTGCCATGGCCGACCCTCCCCATCTAATCCCCGATCTCTCCGGGGCGATTTCCGACACTCCGGCCGGCTGGAGCGGGCTTTTAGCCGCGCCGCGCCGACCGGTCCAGCCCACCGCCCGGTCCGACAGACTGGCCCGCGCCGGGGCGATATGTTGAAACGGGGGCCGGACCGACTGACCGGAGAGCCGCCATGCCCGACTATTTCGACGATCTGGAGACCCGTGAGCCCGAGGCCCGCGACGCTGCCCAATTCGAGACGCTCCGGCGGGAACTGACCGAGGCGCTCGAGCTCGCGCCCGGCCTCGCGGCGCATCTCGGCCCGGTCGATCTCGACGCCCTCACCGATCGGGCCGCCCTCGCCCGGCTGCCGGTGCTCCGGAAATCCGATCTCGTCGAACGCCAGCGCGCCGATCCGCCCTTTGGCGGGCTCACCACCCGGGCGGCAACGACCTTTCCCCATGTCTTCCAGAGCCCGGGCCCGATCTATGAACCGGGTATGGACACGCCCGACTGGTGGCGGTTCGGCCGAGCGATCTACGCGGCCGGGGTCCGCGCGGGCGATGTGGTCCTGAACGCCTTCGCCTATCATCTGACGCCGGCGGGACATATGCTGGAGAGCGGGGCACGCGCCCTCGGCGCAGCGGTGATCCCGGGCGGGGTCGGCAATTCGGAGGCACAGGCGACCGCCGCGGCCGATCTCAGGGCGACGGCCTATACCGGCACGCCCGATTTCCTGAAAGTGCTCCTCGAGAAGGCGGATGAGCTCGGCCGGCCGCTCGCGATCGCCCAGGCGCTCGTCTCGGGGGGGCCACTCTTTCCGGCGATGCGCGAAGGCTATGGCGCCCGCGGCATCGTCTGCCTGCAATGCTATGCGACCGCGGATTTGGGGCTCATCGCCTATGAGACCATGGACGACGCGGGCCAGCCCAATCCGGGCATGGTCGTCGACGAGGGCGTCATCCTCGAGATCGTCCGGCCGGGCACGGGCGAGCCGGTCCCAGAGGGCGAGGTGGGCGAGATCGTCGTCACCGCGCTCAATCCCGACTATCCGCTGGTGCGGTTCGCGACGGGGGATCTGTCGGCGGTCCTGCCGGGACCATCGCCCTGCGGGCGGACCAATCTGCGCATCCGCGGCTGGATGGGCCGGGCAGACCAGACCACCAAGGTCCGCGGCATGTTCGTCCGCCCCGAGCAGATCGCCGCCGTCGTCGCGCGTCATCCGGAGATCGCCAAGGCCCGGCTGACCGTCTCGCGCGAGGACGATCAAGATCAGATGCACCTGGCGGTCGAGGTGGCGAACCCGCCCGACGGCGTGGCCGAGGCGGTGGCCGAAACGCTCCGCGACGTGCTCAAGCTGCGGGGCTCGGTCGAGGCCGTGGCGCCCGGCAGCCTGCCGAACGACGGGAAGGTGATCGACGACACGCGCAAGTTCGACTGAGAGGCGCTCAGCGGCGCACACAGGCGATCGGCCGGTCGAGCCGCCAGAGGACATGAGCGCCGGCCGGCGGACCGTGGGGGCGGCCGGCGCAGGCAAGGCCCGGGCGGGGGCGCGGCCCGAGCCCCTCGGGGGTGAGGAGGTACCGAACACCGTCTTCGCGGAGGCGGGCGGCCGTCCAGTCCGGATCGAGGGACCGGCGCGCCCAGGCGACGTCGTTCACCAGTCCGTCGCCGTTGACGACGGGTCGGGGATAGAGCCTTTGGGCGACGAAGCCCGCCCCGTCCGGGACGAGGATCGGAGCGCCGGCCGGCACCGTCGCCTCGATCCGCGCGAGAACCGCAGCCAACTCGGCGCGCGCTGGAGTGCTTCGATGCCAGTGGAGCGCAGCGGCACCGACCCCGCCGGCCACCATCAGGACCGCGACGGGCGTCGCCCATTGCGGCGGCCGGGCCAGCCCGCTGCCGACGACTGCCAGCATGACGGGCACCGCCCAGTACCAGTCCCGCAGAGGATGGAGCACGGCATGCCCGAGGAGCCAGAGCGCCGCGAGGACATGCGGGATCGGGTGGCCGAGCGGTCCGCGGGGCGCGCTCAGGGCAAGCGCCGAGAGCGCCGTCGCCCAGATCGCGAGCCGGACGAGGTTCCCGGGCTCGGTGACGGCCGATCTGAGCAGATCTGCGGCGGTCGCCGGGCTCGCCACCGACAGCCAACCGGATTTCACGAGCGCCGAGACCGGAACTGGGATCCCCGCGAGCCAGAGATGGCCCACAGCCGAGAGGGCGAGGCCGAGCGCAGTGCCCGCAAGGATCGCGCCACCGCCCGGCCGGCCGCCGCTGCGACGCCAAAGCGCCAGCCCGATCGCGACCGGCGCAAGGTCGAACCGCGCGAGGATCAAGGCCGCCGAGAGCGCTCCGAGGGCGAGGGGTCCGCGGCGCTCGAGCGATGCGACCAGGAGCGCGAGCAGGAGGCCGGCCGCGATTCCCTCCATGCCGGGACCACAGAAGTAAGCGGCCACCAGGGCGAGGGCGAAGGTGCCGGGCGGCAACCGCAAAAGCGGGACGAGCGGCAGGCAGACCGCAACGACGAAGGCGGCCGCGTGGGCCGCACCGAGAACCTGCAGGACGCCGCCCACCGATGCGAGCCAGCCCATCCAGAGCAGATGGAAGCCGTTGGTCGGGCGCAGGCCGTCGAAACTCACGCCGTCGCCCGCAAGGATCCTCTGTTGGATCACTGCATAGAAATAGGCATCGTCTTCGAACGCCCCGCCTGGAAATCGCTCCCATTGGAGGGCGAGGATCGCAGCGAAAACTGCAATCCCTGCGCAGGTGATCGCGAGGACCGCACGCGCGCGCGAGGCGCCGGCAAGCATCCTCGGCCGCCGACGCCGCCCGGGTCTCAGCCCTGGCGGGCTTTGAACTTTTTCTGGACCTTGTTGATCACATAGACCCGGCCGCGGCGCTTCACGACCTGGCAGGCCGCGTGGCGCTTCTTGAGTGACCGAAGCGAGCTTTTGACCTTCATCCGTCCCTCCTCAAGCCAATGCCGCTTTGGCGCGGTCGACAACCGCGTTGAACCCGGCCACATCGTGCACCGCGAGATCGGCCAGCACTTTGCGGTCGACTTCGATGCCGGATTTCGCGAGCCCGTCGATAAAGCGCGAATAGCTCATTTCAGCATCATAGGCGCGGACAGCCGCGTTGATACGCTGGATCCAAAGCGCACGGAACGTCCGCTTGCGGACTTTCCGGTCCCGCGTCTGGTACTGGAGCGCCTTATCGACCGACTGTTTCGCCGTGCGGAAGTTGCGGCTCCGCGCGCCGTAATGACCTTTGGCGGCCTTCACCACCTTGCGGTGGCGGGCGTGGGTAACCGTTCCGCCTTTTACGCGTGGCATGGGGCGATCTCCTTATGCGTAGGGCAGAAACTGCTTCACGATCCGCTCGTCCGGCTTTTTGAGGACGGTCGTACCGCGCGCATTGCGGATGAATTTGGGCGTGCGTTTGATCATGCCGTGCCGTTTACCGGCCTGCTGGACTTTCACGCGGCCGGAAGCGGTCACCTTGAACCGCTTCTTCGCCCCCGATTTGGTCTTCATCTTGGGCATTTCGCTCTCCTTTCGCGGGAGGGTCCCCGCGCATGGGCATCGGCGACCGCCACGGCAGCCCATCCCGGCCGGCCGGTCGAATGAGGCGCAGGCATTACCCCGATTTCCGCGCCGTTGACAAGAGGGCAGGCCGAAGCGCCAGCCCCGGCCTCAAATCGCTCCTTGGCACGGATATCGCGGGTTCCGACAGGGCCGAGAGCGCCCGCCCGCGTAGCTTGGGAGACCGAACAGATGACCTCGATCCGCCGTCCGATAATCGCCACGGGCCTTGCGCTCGTCCTCGCCGCCCTCGGCACTGCCGCCACCGCCGAGGCGCCCGTATCGCTCTGGGGCACACTCGCGCCGGTCGCGGACGCAGAACCCGCGACGGCGGCATCGTCCGAGACCGACGCCGCTCTGCCGGCGCCGATCCTCAAACCCGCCTCGGCCCGCGCGCCGATCCTCGAACCCCACGCCATGCCGATCGAGGCCGCGCCGGCGGCGGAGCTCCGCAGTCTGCCGGCCGACCGGATCACCCGTCTCCGTGCCCGCATCGACGATTTCGCCGTGCTGCCGACGCTCGAGAGCCGGATGGCCGCCACCGCGCCGCTTGTCGACGACAGCGATCGGTTCCCGCCGCGGGGCACGCGCCTTGGCTTCGCGACCGGGGCGCCCGTCTATGCCCCCGCGCGGCTGCCGCCGACATGCCTCTGCGGCCCCGTCTTCGCCTGGTAAGGGAGCCGGGGCGACGAGGGACGTCAGCGGAGCCCGACCGGCACGGGGATCTCGCCCGCCCAATTCGGGACGGGCAAGCGCCTCTGCTCCGTCCGCCCCGTGGACGCCGCGTGGATGCTGAGATCGATCGCGCCCGAGCCTTTTACCACCGCCGCCAGGAGGGCGCGTCCCAGCGATATGCTCGCCGAGTCCGCACCGGCGACCTCGCGCTGCTGGCCCGCACCGATCGCCAAGATCACATCGCCGGGGACCAGCACGCCGGCAGCGCCCCCCTCGGGCGCAGTTCCAAGCACCAGCGCGCCCGACGCGGAGGCAGGAAGCCCCGGCAACACCTCCCGATGCTCCGCCGTCAGATCGACAAGGGTAACCCCGAAGGCCCGCGGCATCCGCGCGGCGATCACTTCCGCCGCCGTTCGCCAGTCGATCCCCTGGCTTTGGTCCCCGCCGAAGCCCAGATTGCGCGCCGAGACGAAAAGCAGCAAGGCTTCGAAAAGTGCCTTATCCGCGCCGTTCCGGTCGCCGCGACGGTCCATCGACGGGGCGCGGTCGACGAGATCGGCGGCGAGGAGCGTCTCGGCGAGCGGCAGCCCCCTCGCGGCCAGGCGGCGGAGGCGCACGCGTCCGGCTTCGCGATCAGCCCCGGCGGCACTTTCGAGATCTTGCAGGGCCAAGGCGACCGCCGCGGTCTCGACCCCGAGCTCCGCCGCCCTCGCCAAGGCCGATCGGCGCGCGGCCGGACCCGCACGATCCGCGAGAAGCGCCGAGAGAAGCGCGGCCGTTCCGTTCTCCTCAGAGAGCGCGGCAAGCCGCGTCTCGGCCGCCCGCAGATCGCCCTCGATCAGCGCAAGCGCGGCGAGTTTGAGTTCGAGCCCGTCACGGACGGCGGCGAGCCTCACCGGCAGCCGGCTCGGATCCGGCAGTTCGGCACAGGCGGACCGGACGGCGGCGGGATCGGTCTCGCCGAGGGCCGTCTCGAGCGCGGCGCGGGGATCGGCGAAAATCCGCGCGAAATCCGCGAGGCTCCCAATTCGGTCGATTGCCACCGCGGTATCCGGGACAAACCCATCGAGCGCGGCGGTGCAGGCGAGCAGCATTTCTTCGTCGACCATCCGCGGCTCGACGATCCGGTCGTCGATCTCGACGCCCGCGGTCCGGGCGCGCAGGTAGCTGGCGACGGCCGTGCGGCGCGCCTCGGCGAGGCCTGCCCGCCAGTCGCGGAACGGCGCCTCTCGGCTGAGCATGGCAGCCGCATAGAGCGCGTCGGCGATCGGTGCCCCAGCCTCGGCCGCATCGGCCAAAAGCGCCATTGCCCGGGCGCGATCCTCGGCGAGATGGCGCCCGTCGAGGTGATGGAGCGCGAGGACGAGACGCGCGCCCGGATGGCCGTCGACCGCTGTCCGGCGGAGCGTCTCGAGCACGGGATCCGCTTCGGTGCGGCGCGTGTCTTCTGACAACAGCGCGAGACCGCCGAGGATGGCCGCAGCGACGGTGTTTTGCGGTGCCGACAGCCCCTCAGCCGCGAGGGCGATGGCGCCGGCCGGGTCTTCGGAGACGAGGGCGAGGCGGAGCGCCCGCTCCGGCCGTCGGCGGGGGTCGGTATCGGCCCGGGCGCACTCGGCCACCACCGCGGAGAGCCGGTCGGGCCCGAGGCCAGCCGCGAGCCGGGTCGCCGCGAGCAGTTGGCGGGCCAGATCGCCCGTATCGCGGATGGGCGCGAGCCGGCCGACCACGCCCGCGTTCAGGGTCAGGATCTCCTGCGGCAAAAAGGCGAGCCCCGCATCGCAGGACCGGCCCGCAAGGATCGTCTCGGCCTCGCGCCGAAGCGCGATCTGCCGCGAGACAGCACGCCCCCACGGGCCGTCGTCGCCGAACCGCTCGAGGAAAGCATCGAGCAGCCGGCCACGGTCGTCGTAGCGGGCACGGACATAGGCCTCATGCGGTGCCTCCCGGCCGAACCCCGGCAGCGCGAGCACGCGCCGGGCGAGGACCACTTCGCCGCCCCGGTCGCCGCGACCGAAGCTGCGGAGCGTCAGGTTGGCGGACAGCGCGGCCACGTCGCGGGCGGTGAGGGCGCTGTCCGGGTCGTGGACGCGATCCGCATCGTAGAAGCGTTCGGGATCGGCGCTCAGCGCGCTGACCAAGAGGGGAACCGGGGCGATCCGCTCCGATTGCGGCACGAGCGCCTGCCGGGCCGCCCTCGATGCGTCACGGGTCAACCAGGCCACCGGCGGTGCCGGGGCCGCATCGAGCCAGTCGGGCGATCCGACCGGCAACGGCCGGGTGAAGACGAGGAGCGCGTGGACGGCCTGCGCCCGGTCGAGCGCCTCGACGAAGGCCCGAAGCGGCAGATGCGCATCGCCGCCAAGCTCGAGGGCAAGTTCGGGCGCGGTTCGGCTGCCGAGATTGACGACCGTCCCGTCGAGGACGACGACGAGCCCCGCATCGCGGCGCGCCCCGGTCCGGCGCAGCCAGTCGAACGCCTCGTCTTGGAGATCGGCGGCCGTCTCGGGCTGGAGGGCCGTATCCCGATAAGCGACATCGGCGCCCGCGGTGTCGAGCCAGGCGACGAGCGCCCGACGTTCTGCGATTGCCGCGCCCGACGGCGTGCCGAGCACCAGCGCCGCATGGGGTCTATAGAAGATCTCGGTCCCGATCAGGCGCCCGTCCGCGGCGAAGATCTCCACCTTGATTTCGGCGCGAACGGGCGCCGAGACCAGCGCCGCGCCGAGGAACATCGCGCGAAAGACGGCACTCGGGCGCACGGGCTCAATCCGACCTGAAGACGTTGCCGATCGCGTCGAAGAGCCGCTTGGCCGCATCCGCGTCCGGGCCGCCTTCGGTATCGCCCTCCGCGCCCGCTGCAGCGGCGGTTGGCGGGTTGGCCGCGTCCCCGGGCGCAGGCAGCGCTGCCGGTGTGTCTCCGGTCGCGCACGGATGCGGGGCGAAGGCGTCGGTCAGCGCCAGATCGGAGAGGGGCGCCAGCGCCTCGGCCGCACGCGCCAAGCGACCGCAGACCGCGCTCCGATACGCGTAGGCCACGACCGAGACGCCGACGCCCACGGTTGGAACGCTCGCCTCGGCAAAGGGATAATCCCCGGCCTCGATCAGGGTCGGCACGTATCCCGCGGCCTCGAGCGCGGGGTTGGCGATGGGCACGAGCGCGATCGGATCGCCCGGCAGGACGACAGCCGAAAGCGCAACCGAGGGCAGCCGGTCGACGACGATGAGCGCGTCGAGCGCGCCGATCATCAGCCCGGCGATCCCGTCGGGCAGGCTCCCGGTCTCCACGGTCGCGGGCGCGATCCCGGCGCGTTCGAGGATGCGTGCGGCGGTCGCCGCACCGGCACTGTCGGCGGGACCGATCCCGATGCGGGCCCCATCGAGGGCCGAGAGGCTCTGCGTCCCCGGTTTCGCCAGGACATGCACGGTCAGCGGCGGCAGCGCGATCAGCCGCTGCATGGGGCCGAGGGCGGTCTCGAGCGCAGCCGGATCGAGCTCGCCCCGGGCGGCGCGGGCGCGCAAATAGGCGGGCAAATCGTCATGGACGACCGCGAGATGGACCCCAGGGCGATAGCGTGCGGCCATGAGGGCGTCAGCCCCGGACACGGGCCCCGTGGGCTCGACCGCCATGCCTGCGGCGGCCAGCCTGTCCACCACCTCGCCGGCAAGCGCGACTTCGCCGGTCTCGCCCCGGCCGAGCGTGACGCCCAAACTTTCCGCTCCGGCGCTGGCGCAGATCCCGATGACGACGGCAAACGCGATGAGGGATCGGGTCATCTTCGGTCTCCTGGCTCGGCGCGGCACCCGGCGGGGCGCATCTCAGATCACGATGGCGGGCACGGCCTGCGCCCGTCTCAGCGGTTCTCGCCGTCGCGCACGACCCGGAACCCGATCGCCGGGTGCGTTTCGGTGTCGGGCGCGGCATGGCGGCTTGTATTCGTGAGCGCGAGCGCATCGTCGGCGAAGCTTCCGCCTTTGAGCACCCGAAGACCGTCGGGACAGGGCGCCGGGCCGCCGGCGGTGCAGCTCACCCATTCCCAGACATTTCCGTTCATATCGTAAAGGCGATAGCGGTTGTCCCTAGCCTCTGCGGTCGCGACCCGGGCCGGCCCCGCGGGCTGCGGGCCGCCGCAGGTCCGGCAGGCCACCTTGCGCTCCGGCATCACGTCGCCCCAGGGGTACCGCGAGCTCCCGCCGGCAAAGGCGGCGAACTCCCACTCGGCCTCGGTCGGGAGGCGATAGGGCTTGCCCGTCTCGCCGGCGAGCCATTCCGCATAGCGCTCGGCCTCGCGATAGCTGACGGCTGCCGGGTGATCCGGGCTTTCGGGTTCTGGCCGGCCGAGGCGGTCGCAGCCGCCGCCCTCGACGCAGGACCGCCACTGGGCCGCGGTGATCTCGGTCTCGGCCATCAAGAGCGTGCGCCCGTCCGGACCGTCCGGCAAGACGACGAGCTTCGGGCAGCCGTTGCAATCCTGGATCGGCGTCCCCGGCGTCGGCGGCCAGGGTCCGAGGTCGAGCGGGTCGGGGACGGCGATTTCGAAATCGCCATAGGAGACGAATTCGCAGATCCCGCTTTCCTCCCATTCCCTCAGCGTATCGACGCTCGCCCGGGAGAACGCCTTGCCTTCCTCGATCCGGCTCGTCTCGGCCGGATCGCCGAGCGCATAGGAGAGAAGGAGCGACGCCCCCTCGTCATAGGCGGCGAGCACGTCGAAAGGCTGCCCCGGGGCGATCGCCCCCGCCCGACCGCCGCGCACCGGCCCGCTCCGCAAGCGGACTGCACGGTCGAGCCGGCTGTCAGGGTTATAGTTGCACTCGGCCCGGACCCCGTCGTCATAGGTCAGGCAGACGCGCTCGCTATCGGGGATGTCGGTTATGCGGATCGACACCTGGGCGATTTGGCGCGTTCCACGCGACGCATACTCCGCCAGCTTGCTCTCGATCCGAACAGTGCCGTCGGCGCCCGCGGATTCGCGGCTCCATTCGAGTGTGATCGCGCCCTCGTCATTGTCGCCCTGGCTTTGGCTGAAGTTCAGGTGACGCAGGTTCATCCGGCTCCGGCGATCGGCCATCACCGCGTTGAAGCGGTCGCGGAGCTGGCTGGAGAAGGGCTCGCACGCCACCCCATCGAAGGAGCGCCCCGGCAAGACGTAGACGTCGAGCGGCGCGCGGCGGTCTCGGTCGAGCTGCACGAGCATGTCCGATATTTGCCCGGCGAGATCCTGGATGCCGTCCTCATAATCGCGGCTATCCGCCGTCGCTCCCCAATCGAGCGCCGCGGCCCAGAGACAAATCGCGAGCGCGAGCGCCCTCTGCGGGACAAAATTGCGGCAGATGGGACGACCGGCGTGGAAGGGATACATCGGAACGCCTCTCAATTCGGCTTTGCCGCGACTATAAAAATTGTGCCACTCTTTGCAATGCGGCAGTGGGTTCGGGGCGTGGAGGTGACCGCGGACCGGCCTTCGCACCGCAGGATCACAGGGGCGGGAGGCGGTTGCGGTTTCGCGCCTGACGGGCGCATCGCCCCCTCCGACGGGCCCGCAGCGCAAGGCGGCCGGAGGAGATCATGGAAGTCATCCAGCTACAATTCGCCCGAGCCGGCATCGCCGCCAGTGGCACCAGCGAGATCTTCCTGAACCAGATGCAGGTTCTGCGCGATGCGCGTGCCTGGTCGAGCCGGGCGGGCAGCGACCTGCCCCGCTTTTCGGACAACACCATCCGCTATCTCGAGCGAGCGCTGCTCGGTCGCGGCGCGGATCTGCGCGATGCCGTCTTCCAGCTGAGCCACCTGCTCTCGCTCTCGGCGCGGCTGAGCGCGCGCGGCCGCGCCCTCGACATTCTCTATGGCTATGACGGGCCGATCCGGGCCCGCGGCCTTGCCGCATATCTGGCCGAACGCGCGGCCGAGGGCGACACGACCGAATGCCAGGAGAAAGCCTTCGTGCTGACCTATGGCAGCGGCGAGAGCTACCGGCTCGCCCATGCCCGGCTGCCGCTCCTCGTCGCGCTGATGGAGTTCCTGCTCACCTGCCCGAGCGCGCCCGAAAAAAGCCGCGAGGTCATGGCCAATATCGCCGAGATCGAGGCGGCGCACGACCGCTTCGACGCCGTGCGCACCGCGTCGAACGCAATCGCGGCGCTGGTGAACGGCCTCCTGGACACGATGATGCGCAGCCGGGTCGAACGCGACCGGTTCGAGACGCTGATGGGGTTCCTCGACGCGACCGCCGAAGAGGGGGATGCGGGGGTCCGGCACTGGGTGATCGACGACGACGCGATTCTCGACTTTTGGCTCCGCGGCGTCCGCGAGCCGGACCGCGCCGAGGATTTCCGCCAGTTCCGCACCGTGCACCGGGGCTTCGTCGCCCTCGTGCTGGCGCTGCGCCAAGGCGAGGACTGGCAACGGCTCTATCGCGCGACGCCGGTCGACGCGGAGGACAGCGTGGTGCAGCTCGCCGAGGACCAGGGCAGCTTCGAGACGACCGAGGACGAGCCGACCACGCCCCTCGACGACCTCGCCGAGGATCCGCTGGCGCGGGTGAAGTTCCTGACCGGCGCCGAGGAGAAGGGCCTCGAGATTGCCGTCAGGATGTGGGGCCCGGTGCGCGCCTTCCCGCTTTCGGTGCTCCGTTCCGAGGTGATGGGCGCTGCGCAAAACGAGATCATCAATGCGGTGCGCTTCCGCCGCGAGCTCGGGCCGCTGATCGCGCTCGAGAAACACGCGAAGCCCGGTCAGAACACTGCCGCCGGCTACGACGAGGCGGTCGAGCGCTATGCCAAGCTGAAGGCGCATCTGCGCCAGATGCTGCGGGCCTGCGCCTATGTGACGGCGGAACGCCGGGGCCTTTCGGTGCCGGAGGAGCAACTGGCGGCGGCGCGGAAGGCCTTCAAGGCAACCCGACGCCAGGGCTTTGCCGAAGCCTTCGACGACGACGAGGTGGGCCGGGCCTTCGAGGCCGCCATCTCCCCGCTCGCCCAACTCTCGGACCTGCTCGGCGGCCTCGCCGATCGGCTCCCGGACGGCTTGACAGACACATTTCAGGCGGACCGCAAGACCTTCAGCGGCGCCTTCCACGAACTCTACGCCAAGGAGGACTGACCCCATGCGTTTCCCTGTGCCCGAGGCCGATCAGCGCGCGGCGCTCATCGACCGCGCGACCGCCGCCGATCTCGGCCTCGCCCTGCGCACCCGCGAGGCCGACGGCCCGGCCCGACCGAGCTTCGGCGACATCTATCGCGCGGCGGTGCTCGGCGATTCCGCGTGCCGGGCCCGGGTCGCGGAGGCCGCTCGGCAAGATATCTGGACCGCGCGGGCCTATGCGGAAGCGCTGTCTCAGGATGCGCTCGTGATGTTCGAGGAAGTCCGCGCGGCAAGCTCCGGGGAGGTACTCACGCGGAACGCGGGCAACTACGAGATCGAGGTCCGCAGCTCGAAAAACCGGCCCGAGCGCGCCTTTCTGATCGTCACCTGCAAGAACGGCGCGCCGGCGCCCACGCAGCTCGTGGTGCATCCGGCGCCGGAGAAAACCGATGTGGAGGCGCTCGAACTGCCGCCCGCCACGGACGCCGTCAGTCAACTGGTGTTGCCGAGCGACCATCCGGTTCTTTTGGCGATCCAGGACAGCGCCCGGAGCTTTCACCTCGCCTGAGCACCCGGCCCGCCCCGGCCCGCCCGACAGGATCACCGGCCGACGGAGCCGGAGGCGCGAAGCGGGGTGACATGGGCGAATTTCGACCGCAATAAGGGGCGGCCGGTACATTGCCGGCCATCACCGGAGCGGATCCCCGAAGGTCCCAGAGCGTTCCCCGTGCCAAGCCCTGCGACAGAACCGATCCTGATCGACATCGCCACGACCGGCGGGCCGTCGACCTTGAGGAATGCGGAATTCGACGACGAGGCCGCGCAATCCGCCGTCGTGCTCTTCGACCAAAGCCATATTCCGGTGGGCGTTGATCCGCATTTCGACGCCTTCGACCGCAAGATCCGCCGCTGGCTCCGGGGGCGCGGCCTCACGGTCCCCGAGACGCCGTTGATCCTGGAACTCGACCGACGGATCGATGCGGGCCAAAGCTGGCAACTCGGCCACCTTGTTGCGCAATGCGTCCTCGCCAAGGGACAGCTCGCCACGGCCGAGGCGCAGGCCCGGCGGCTGTTTTTCGTCACCGGCGCCATCGGTATGGCCGATTGGACCGCCCGCCCCGTCGAGGGCGTCACCCGCAAACTCGAGCGCGCCCGGAACCGCCTCGAGAGCCTGGCGGCCGGCGGCCTCACCGTCGAGATCGTCGTGCCCGAGGGCAATTTCGACGAGGCGCTCGAAGCCGCGCCCGAGGGCATCCCGGTCCACGGCGTCGGCGCGCTCGGCCCGCTCGTCGACGCGCTCTCGGGCGGGGCGGCTGAACCGCGGCGGCCGTGGCGGCGTGGCGCGCTCTTGGGCCTCGGAGCGCTCGCGCTCGCCGGCGGGGTCGGAGCAACCGTCGTCTTTTGGGATCAACCCCACGCGGTCGACGATCCGGTCGCCTGGGCCTACGGGCTCTCGCTGCCCGATCGGCCGCCCGAGCGGGCGCGGGAACCGGCCCCGTGGAGGGCTCCGCAAGACCCCCACGCCGAGGCGATCGCCCCCGGCCCCGCCCTCGTCGCGCTCTTGCCGCCGGCAGCGCCCGGCCCGCTCGCCGAGACGCCCCCGCCGACTTGGACCGAGCCACCGGCAACGCCGCCGCTCGAGACCCTTGGCCCCCGGAGGACGGATCGGCCCGCGCTGCCGGGCGAGACCGGGGCGCAGCCCGAACCGCCGGCGGCCCTCTCGGCCCGAACGGCCATCCTGCGCGCCAATTCGACACGCCTCGCAGATGCCCCGGCAGCGCCGCGTTTCGATACGGCAGCGCGGCTATGGCCGCCCGGCCCGGTGCCGGGCGCCCCGCCGGCGCCTGGACGCCCCGACCGGATCGCCGAGGCCGAGGCCCGGATCGGCGGACCGCTCCAATTTCAGCGGCCCGAAACCTTGTCCGGCGCACCCGACCGGCGGGCTCCCGAGGACCGGCCCGACGCGCCGACGACCGCCGCCGCGCCCGAGGCACCTCCGGCGGTCCCCGGACCGACGCCGCGCAGACCGCTCCGCCTTGCCGCGCCGGGCCCCGATGCGGCGAGCCTCCCCGTGCCTGAGGGGCTTACCGCCCGGCCCGTCGCGTCAGATCCGGGCGCGCTGGCCACCGTCGCGCCGCCCGCAGCCCTGCCCACGATCCCGGCGGTCCCTTGGCCAGCGGCACCGATCGGCGGCCCGACCGAGGTCACAAACCCCCTTCCGCGACTGCTTGCCGCGGATCCGCTTCGGGCCTGGCCGAAACCCGCCGGACCCGCGATCGAGGATTTGGCGACCGAGTTTGCGGGCCTCGCCCAGATCGGCGATGTGCCAGCGGGCCCGGCACCGGCCGAGATCCGCCTGCGGGCGCCAAGCGCCGTCGATGCGGCGCCCGAGCGGGGCATTCCGGCTGCACTCGCAGCGATCGACCCCGGTCCCACCGCCTTGCCGAGCCCGCTCGCACGCCCGCTGCCCGATCCCGAACTGGTCGCCCGGCTGGAGCAGGCGCCCGTCGGCCTCACCTGCCGGCAACTCGATTTCGGCGGCCGGCCCGCCGAGCCGATCCCGTTCGTGTTGACCGTACAGACCCAGCGGCTCACCGTCGGCCCGGCGATCTGCGGCTTTCAGCTCGAAATCGGGCGCGAAGCGGGCGACAAGCGCGAGGCCGTCATCATGGCCGAGACCGACCCGCCCGGCATGCCAGGCATCGCCGTGGCACGGCCGGACGGCGCGGGCAGGCTTCAGATCACGCTGTCGCCTTGGCGGTTCATCCAGGTCGGGCAAGCGGCGGATCTCGTCCTCACGCTGCGCTGGCGCGACCCGGACGGACGGGACGCGGCGCAGACCCACCGCATCCGCCTCGTCCCCGGCGCGCGGAGCCCGTTCTGAGCGGCAAAACCCCAAAATCCAACGCCGTCTGTGGCTTGCGTCACCGAGGCTACGTGAAACTGCCACCCATATCGGGGAAACTTGCGTTACAAGCGGACTGGCGGTCACGATTCGGTGTCTGTTCCGTCCATCCAGAACGATACCTTCCGCACCACACGAGAAAGGACGTCGACTATGTGGATTAAGAGCCTTGCCCTTGGCGTAGCGGGCTTCGCGCTCATCAGCTGCGGCCTGAGCGCTCCGAGCCTCGCCCAGGACATTCCGAACATCCTGGTGATGACCGAGGACAGCGATCCGGACACGGTGCCGCGCAACAGCCGTGTTCAGCGTAACATTCTGGGCGGCCTTCAGGACCGTCTGAACCAGCGCGGCTACCGGGTGTTCGACGAGCAGGCGCTCGGCATCACCGGCTATCAGGAAGAGACCCAGTCGGACCGCGTGCGCCGCACCGACCAGGAGCTCATCATCGTCGCGCGCACCGCGAACCAGCCGATCGACGTGATCGTGGTCTACGAAGTGTTCGCCTCGGTAGAAAAACTGGATTTCGCCAGCTTCGCCCGCCTGCGGATCTTCGGCCGCGCCCTCGACCCGGAATCCGGCCGCTTCATCGGCAATTTCGAGGTCGTGTCGCCCGACACCTTCCGCCTGCCGGTCCAGTGCCCGAAAGAGTGCCTCCTCGAAAAGCTCTCGGCCGAAGGGCGTGACATGGGCATCGAGCTCGCCAGCGTCCTCTCGGACAAGCTCGACAGCTTCTTCTCCCGCCACGGCGGCGGCGTCGCGGTCGCACCGGCTCCGGCTCCGAGCGGCGGTGCGGTTGCGGTCGCACCGGCTCCGGCCCCCGCTCCGGGCGGCGGCGTCGGCTTCGAGCGCAGCTATACCCTCGTCTTCGAAGAGTGCTCGCAGCAGTCGCGGATGGATTTCGAGCCCTATCTCGTGATCTTCCAGGGCTATCTCGACCACCGTCCGGATGTCTGCACCGGAACCGAGTGCAAGATGCAGTACACCTCGACGATCGCGCCGGGCAAACTGCACCGCAATCTCGAGAAGATGCTCGTGCACTCGAACCACCGCGGCCGGGTCTACGTGCAGGGCAACGAATACACCGTGTTCTGCGTGCCCGAGCGGCGCCGCCACCCGCTCCAGCTCGATCCGGGCAACTGGTAATCGCGCGACCGACCCGAGGCGGCCCCGGCGGCCGCCTCGATCATTCGCTTGTCACAGACACCGCACCCCGCCCCTGAGAGGAGACCGCCGATGCGCGCCATCGTGCCCCGGGTCTTGATCGCGGCGACCGCCCTTGGCGCCTGCCAACAGACGCCGCCGCCCGTGATCCGCACCGGTGAGGGGATGATCGACCCCGCAACCGGCGCTTTGTTTCCCGAATTCGTCGACACCACGCTCGTGCTGTCCTTCACCGTCGAAGAGCGCCTCGGTCAGCCGCTCTCGAACACCGACCGCCGCGAGATCGACGCGGCGCTGCTGCGCACCGCCTCCGACAATCCGGGCGCCGGCCCGCAGGTCTGGGCGAACAGCATCCGCGGTCACCGGGGCTCGGTCGATCTGACCACGCTCCGGATCGACAGCCGCGCGGGCGAGCTCTGCGCGACGTTCAACCACGACAGCCAGATCAGCGACAAGACGCTGGTCGGCGCGATCACCTTCTGCCGTGCGAGCATCGACCCGGCTTGGCGCATCGACGAGGTCACCTGGCGCGAGCCCGTACGCACGAGCACCGTGCGCCGGACCACCCCGCGTCGGACCCCGCCGCCGGCCCCGACGGTCGTCGTCCCGCCCTCGACCAGCGGCGGCGGCACCACCGTGGTCGTTCCGCCCTCGACCGGCGGCGGCAATTTTGGCGTCGGCACGGGTCCCTCGACCCCGCCGCCGCCCCCGCCGAGCGGGCAGAACTGCGAAGTGCCGACCGGCGGCGGTGCCGTCACGCTCGGCGACTGCCTGGCCCCGGGCTGACCGGACGGCCTGTCGACGATCCCTCGCCCTCGGGCTCTTGCCGACCCGCGGCCCCTGCGCAATCTGCGTGGGGGCCGTTCCCGTTTCGCCACCGCCCTTTGTGAAGTTTCCAGCCAAACTGACCCAGTCCGGCGTCGCGAAAATGCGACCAAACCGGGGCTTAGAGCGTGTGACCTGACACTGTCAGGTCGGCAAACGCTCTAGTCGAAACAGACCTGCGGCGCCGCGTCGTCTGTCCAGGCCGAGACCGGCACCGCCGCGGCCGGCACCTGCACCGTCTTGCCGTCGCGGATCCCGAGCCCGGTCAGCAGATTGACATCGCAGGAGGTCTCCGCGGTCGGATCGAGCGTATCGAAAGCCGCGTAGGAAAAGCCGGCGACCACATAGGCCCCGCCGCGATGGGCGATTGTCAGCACCTGCTCCCAGCGGTGCCGTCCGATGGCCGTGTTCTGCGACAAAAGCCGGAGGCTTCCGTTCTCGGCACGCTCGAGGCGCGGCAGGGTGCCATACAAGGCCCCCGACCAGACGATGCCTCGCCCCGTGGCGACGAGCGCCATGTCCCGCGGTCCGTCCATCGTGGCGAAGAGATAAAGATCCGCGCTGTCCAATTCGCCCTCGACCAACACGGCCCGCTCGAGAAGCGCATCCCTGTTCCATCGGCCGTCAATCGCCGAAAGCACGTCGCCCGGGCTGATCCGCGGCTCGGCCCCCGCCGACCCGGCCAGGGCCAATGCCGTCGCGACCGCGACCGCCATCCGTTCCATCATACCTGCCTCCCGCTTGCGGGGGTGGCATCACGTCGAGGCCATCCCACCTTCCCTCAACATCTTACCTGAGCTAAGGACACGCGGCATCAGTCGTGTGCCACGGAGGGCCGGATGCAGATCACCGAAGCGCTCACCTTCGACGATGTCCTTCTCGTCCCGGCGGCGTCCGAGGTCCTGCCCGCGCAGGCGGATGTGCGCACGCGGGTGACGAAGAGCGTCGAGCTCAACATTCCGCTCCTCTCCTCGGCGATGGATACGGTGACCGAGATGGACATGGCGATCGCCATGGCCCAGGCGGGCGGGATCGGCGTGATCCACCGCAATCTCGACATCGAAGAGCAGGCCCGGCATGTGCGAAAGGTCAAGCGCTTCGAGTCGGGCATCGTCTATGGCCCGGTGACGCTGCGTGCGGATCAAACGCTCGGCGATGCCCTCGCGCTGCAAAAGGCCCATGCGATCACCGGCTTTCCGGTCATCGACGCCCAGAACCGGCTTGTCGGGATCCTGACCAATCGGGACATGCGGTTCGCCGAGGACCCGGCCACGCCCGTCTCCGCGCTGATGACCTCGCGCGATTTGGCCACCGTTCGCGAACCGGTCGATCTCGACGCCGCGAAGAAGCTCCTCCAGGCGCGCCGGATCGAGAAGCTGATCGTCGTCAATGCCAAAGGCGAGTGCGTCGGCCTCCTGACCGTCAAGGACATCCAAAAGGCGGTGCTGAACCCCCAGGCCTGCAAAGACCAGCTCGGCCGGCTGCGCGTGGCGGCGGCAACGACCGTAGGCGACCAGGGGTTCGCCCGGTCCGAGGCGCTGATCGAGGCAGGGGTCGACATTCTGGTGATCGACACGGCGCATGGCCACTCCGCTTCGGTCTCCGAGGCGGTGACCCGGATCAAACGCCATTCGAACGCAGTCCAGGTGGTCGCCGGCAATGTGGCGACCGCAGAAGGCACGCGTGCGCTCATCGACGCGGGCGCCGACGCGGTGAAGATCGGCATCGGACCCGGCTCGATCTGCACGACGCGGATCGTGGCGGGCGTCGGTATGCCGCAATTCACCGCGATCGTGAATTGCGCGGAAGAGGCCGACAAGACCGGGCACCCGGTCATCGCCGATGGCGGGATCAAGTACTCCGGCGATCTCGCCAAGGCCGTGGCCGCGGGCGCGGATTGTGCGATGGTCGGGTCGGCGCTCGCCGGGACCGACGAGGCGCCGGGCGAGGTCTTTCTGTTCCAGGGGCGAAGCTACAAGTCCTATCGGGGCATGGGCTCGGTCGGAGCGATGGCACGCGGTTCCGCCGACCGGTACTTTCAGCGCGAAGTCTCCGAGACCCACAAACTCGTGCCCGAGGGCATCGAAGGGCAGGTGCCCTACAAAGGCCCGGTCACGAGCGTGCTTCACCAGATGATCGGCGGGCTCCGCGCCTCGATGGGCTACACCGGTCACCGGGACATCGGCTCGATGCGGCGGAATTGCAATTTCGTCAAGATCACCAATGCGGGGCTCAAGGAAAGCCACGTACACGATGTCCAGATCACGCGGGAAAGCCCGAACTACAGGGCGGGCTGAGCGATGGGATCTCGGATTTCCTTTGTCAGCTTGGCCGTGCTCGCTCTCACCGCGGTCTGTTTCGCCGGAGGCGCGCGGGCCGGCTGCATCGAGGTGGACGCGGCTGCGGATTGGACCGAAGTGCATGGCGGCGGGCCGATTGTCTCGGCCTATGCGTCGGGGCTCTGGACCGCACACCCGGATTTGCGCACGGTCGGCCCTCGCGGCCATCACGGCGTTGAGGGCGACCGGATCGCCCCGCCCTACCCGCTCGGCGCGTTGCTGATCGCTTCCGAAGCCCGGCAGGTATGGTCCTACCGCGATTTCGAGCGCGTCCTGACGGGCCATCTTCTGGCAAACGCGCCGGCGGTCTTCGGCCGGCTCTTCGTGCGGATCAACGATGCGGCGGACGGGCTCGCGGACAATTCGGGCTCGGTGACCTTCTGCCTCGAACGCCCCGACGGCTGAGCCGCGCGCCCGGCGCTTGCGCGCCGCGACTTTGCCGGAGTGTCTTCGCCCACGATGGCCCCAAGAATGGCAAACCGACCCCGATCGAACGGGCACCGTCGATGACCCCCGGTGCCCGGGTTGCGGCGGCAATCGACATCATCGACCGCTGGGCGGCCGGCTCGGACGGCCTCGACCGTGTGCTCGCCGCCTGGGGACGCCAAAACCGCTATGCAGGCGGCGGGGACCGAAGGGCAATCGCCGATCTGGTTTACGGGGCGGTCCGGCGGCTCCGCTCGGCGCTCTGGACGGTGGGCAGCCCGAGCGACGACGTCGGCCCGACGCTGCCCGAGGCGCCCGGACGCCCGGCGCTTATCGGCAGCCTGCGGCTCGACGGCCAAGACCCGACCGCGCTCTTCACCGGCGACGGCCATGCCCCCGCCCCCCTCTGCCCCAGCGAGACCGCGGCGCTGGCCCTCTCGACAGCCCCGAGAGGCGTCCGCCTCGACCTGCCCGACTGGCTTCTCGCACCCGACCGGCTCGGCGCCTGGCCCGACGCCGTCCTCGCACCGCTCCGCGCGCGGGCGCCGCTCTACCTCCGGGTCTCGCGACGGCAGGCGGGGTCGTCAGAGGTCGCCATCGCCGCCCTCGCCGACGACGGCATCGCCGCCGAGCCTGGACCGCTCGCCGAGGGCTGTCTGCGGGTCGTTGCAGGCGCCCGCCGGGTCACCGCCTCCCGCGCCTTCGCTGAGGGCCTTGTCGAGATCCAGGACGCCGCCAGCCAGGCCGTGGCCGAGTTCGCGCGGGCGGAGCTTCCCGAGACGCCGCTGGTGCTCGATCTTTGCGCCGGCGGCGGCGGCAAAGCGCTTGCCCTCGCCGATGCGCTTCCGGCGGGCGCACGGATCGTCGCCCACGACATCGATGCAACGCGGCTCGCGGAACTCGGCCCCCGCGCGGCCCGTGCCGGCCTTGAGATCGAGACCCGAGCCCCGGGCAGCCTCGCGGACCTGCACGGCCGAGCGGATCTCGTGCTCGTCGACGCCCCCTGCTCGGGATCGGGGGCCTGGTCGCGGAACCCCGACGCCAAATGGCGCCTCTCGCCCCCTGCGCTCGCGCGCCTCACAGATACCCAAACCGCGCTCTTGGCCGAGGCGGCACGCCTCGTCCGGCCTGCGGGCCAGGTCGTCTACGCGACCTGCTCGTTGATGGCGGTCGAGAACCGCACAGCCGTCGCGGCCGCGCCGCTCAGCTGCATCGAGGACCGCTCCTGGACCCCGCTCGAGGGCGGCGACGGGTTCTATGCCGCGCGCCTCAGCCTTTCTTGAGACAGCGCCGGCCGAGCAATTCGGCGATCTGCACGGCGTTCAACGCCGCGCCCTTGCGGAGATTGTCCGAGACGCACCAGAAACTCAGGCCGTTCTCCACCGTGATGTCCTCGCGGATCCGGCTGACGAAGGTGGCGAAATCCCCGGCTGCTTCCACGGGCGTGACATAGCCGCCGTCCTCGCGGGTATCGACGACCATGAGCCCCGGCGCCTCGCGCAGGATCTCGCGGGCCTCCTCCGCCGACAGCGGATCCTCGAGTTCGACGGAAACGGCCTCGGAATGGCCGACGAAGACCGGCACGCGCACGCAGGTGGCAAAGACCTTGATCTTCGGATCAACGATCTTTTTCGTCTCCACGACCATCTTCCACTCTTCCTTGGTGGTGCCGTCTTCCATGATGTCGCCGATCTGAGGAATGACGTTAAAGGCGATCTGCTTGAAAAACTTGCGCGGCTCGACCTCCTGGCCGGGTACATAAATGCCCTTCGTTTGCAACCAGAGCTCGTCCATCGCCTCTTTGCCCGCCCCTGAGACCGACTGATAGGTCGAGACGACCACGCGCTTAATGCCTGCCCGGTCGTGCAGCGGCTTGAGCGCGACGACCATCTGCGCCGTCGAACAGTTCGGGTTCGCGATGATGTTACGATTTTTGTACATCTCGATCGCGTCCGGGTTCACCTCCGGTACGATCAGCGGGATGTCGGGCTGGTAGCGATAAAGCGAAGAGTTGTCGATCACCACGGCGCCGGCGCCGGCGGCCCGGGGACCGTAGTCCTTGGTCGGACCAGACCCGATGGCGAAAAGCGCGATATCCACACGCGAGAAATCGAAGCTCTCGATATCTTGGCATTTGAGGGTCTCGTCGCCATAGCTGCATTCGGTCCCGAGCGACCGGCGCGAGGCAAGCGCATACACCTCGTCGGCGGGAAATTCCCGCTCGGCCAGTATGTTGAGCATCTCACGACCCACATTGCCCGTGGCGCCGGCGACCGCGACCCGATAACCCATGACGGGATCTCCTATCAAACCTCGCCGCTCTTAGCCGAGCCGCCCAGGCTTTGAAAGGGAGCGGCCACCGTCCAGGTCGACCGAAACACGTTTCGGGCGACCCGGACGGCGCGCCCGCGTTCAGCCCATGGCCCGTCTGAGGCCGATCGCCTCGGCGATATGCGGCCGCCCGACTGCCGTTGCCCCGTCGAGATCGGCGATGGTGCGGGCGAGCCGCAACACCCGGTGATAGCCGCGGGCCGACATCCTGAGCTTCTCCGCCGCCGCCGACAACAGGTGTTGACCGGGGGCGTCCGGGGTCGCCGCCCGGTCGAGCGCTTGGCCTTCGAGCTCGGCGTTCGTCGCCGGCCCCGCACCGTTCGCACGGGCGCCTTGGACCGCGCGCGCCGCCCGCACCCTGGCGCCGACTTTGGCCGAGCTGTCTCCGTGGGACGGCAGCGCGAGCGGCGCCGGGGTCACGGGCGGCACGTCTATCCGGATATCGAAGCGATCGAGAAGCGGCCCGGAGATCCGCGCCCGGTAATCGGCCCCGCAGCGCGGCGCCCGCGAGCAGGCCCGCCCCGCATCGCTCAGATAGCCGCAGCGGCAGGGGTTCATCGCCGCCGCGAGCAGAAATCTCGCCGGATAGCGCACATGCGCCGCCGCCCGACTGACCAGGATCTCGCCGGTCTCCACGGGCTGACGGAGGCTTTCGAGCACCTTCGGATCGAACTCCGGCAACTCGTCGAGAAAGAGCACCCCCCGATGGGCGAGGCTGATCTCGCCGGGCTTCGCCTGTGGCCCGCCGCCGATCAAGGACGCTTTGGACGCCGAGTGGTGCGGATCGCGATAGGGCCGCTCGCGGAAGATCGTGCCGGCCCCGGGCGCGTCGGCGAGCGAGTAGATCGTCGAGACCTCGAGCGCTTCCTGCGGCGACAAGTCGGGTAGGATCGAGGTCAGCCGCGCGGCGAGCATGGATTTGCCCGAGCCGGGTTCGCCGATCATCAAGAGGTGGTGATTGCCGGCGGCCGCGACCTCGATTGCCCGGCGCGCGCCTTCCTGGCCTTTGACGTCGCTGAGGTCTCCGGTGCCCCGGCGGGCAGCGACGGCCCCGACGGCCGGCGGCGCAAGCGGCGCACGGCCCGCGAAATGGTTCGCGAGATCGATCAGCCCCGGCGCGGCGAGCACCTCACAGGCGCCGACCCATGCGGCCTCGGCCCCGCAAGCCTCGGGACAAATCAGCCCACGATCGGCCGCGGCCGCGGCAAGCGCTGCCGGCAACGCGCCTTGCACCGCCCGGAGCCCGCCGTCGAGCGAGAGTTCTCCAAGCGCCACATAGGCGGCGGTGTCCTCTTCCGGGATCAGCTTGAGCGCGGTCATCAGCGCCAGCGCGATCGGCAAATCGTAATGCGAGCCCGCCTTGGGCAGATCGGCCGGCGACAGGTTCATGGTGATCCGCTGCGGCGGCAGCGCGAGGCCGATCGCGGTCAGCGCCGCGCGCACCCGCTCCTTGGCCTCGGTCACCGCTTTGTCCGGCAGACCGACGAGGGTAAAGGCCGGCAGCCCCGGCGTCAGCGCGCATTCCACGGTAACGGGCCGCGCCTCGACCCCCCAGAACGCGACCGTATGCGCCCGGCTGATCATGCGCTCGTCATCGCTGTCCCATCCGCGTCCCTCCGCCCGGCCCGCGCCGGCCTCGCGAGAAGAGCCGCGTCGTGGTAAATTCAGGGTTAACGCGACGCCGGGATCGGGCGCGAATGCATGCGGCGGAATAGGGCGGGGCTCAGGAGCCTGGCGGCCTTTGGAGCCCTCGCAGTCCTCAGCGCCGCGGCGGGAGAGGTCGAGATCGTCGAGGCCCGGGTCACGGCGACCGGAGCCGCCTGGCGGTTCGAGGTGACGCTCGCCCACGGAGATACCGGCTGGGACCACTCCGCGGACGCCTGGCGCGTGGTCGCGCCGGACGGCACGGTCCTCGGCACCCGCACGCTTTTTCACCCGCATGTGGAGGCGCAGCCCTTCACCCGCTCCCTGAGCGGGGTCGCGATCCCGGGCGGCATCGATCGCGTGGTGACCGAAGCGCTGGACAGCGTCCATGGCTGGGCGTCGGCGACCATGGAGATCGCTCTCGACAGATGACAACCGACCACCGACGACTGACAACTGACCACCGACCGCCGACGACTGACACCGTCGGATCAGACGAAGTCCCAGACCCCCGGCTCGATCTCGGTGAGGGTCTCCACAAAGGGCAGCTCCGCCCGGTTCTCGTCGCTCGTGGCAAATCCCAGAAGCACGTCGCCCTGGCTAACGCCGGGCGTCTCCAAGCGATCGGTCCAGAACGCGATGCCCTCGGGGTCGCCCTCCCGCTCGAGCAGGTTTCGGTAGAGCTGCCGCACGAACGCCTCCGGACCGAGCGTTTCCGGGTCGCCGTTCACGCGGGCGAACTCGGAACTGCGCACGAATTCGGCCGCGAGCTTGCGTTCGGTGATCGGCGCCGCCTGCCCAGGCAGGCTCCCTTCGACCGCATCGATCCAATAGTTGAGGCCGGGCTGGTCGATCTCGCCGTCTCGGTCGAGGCCGCTTTCGTAGAGAAGCGCGACCACCTGCGCGTCCTCTGCCGCGATGATATCGAGCGTCTCGACCTCGATCACGTCGACCTCGCCCGAGACGATTTCCGCGCCGTTCCGGATCGTGACGATGTTGATCGCGTCGAAGACCTCGGGCGAAAGCGTTTCGGGCGGCGCAACGCCGTCGAGCACGTCCGTGTCCCGTGAAAACAAGAGAACGGTCAGCGACCGGCTCGCACCAGCGCCGCTGTCGAGCGAACCTTGGATGCGGATCTGGTCTTCCGGGTCGATCCCGTCTCCGTTCGGATCGATATCGTCCGAGAGGCGGAGATTGAGCGTGTCGCTCGAGAGCATCAGCCCGTCGACATCCAGGCTGCCGGCGATCCGATAGCTCGCGATGTCGCCGTTGAAGGTGAGCGGCGGCGCGTCCGTGCGATAGGTGAGCGTCGCCGCGAACGTGGTGCCGGCAACGGGGGCATCGCCGGAGAGGCGGAGCGTGACGCGTTTCGCAGTCATGGGGCGGTCCTTCGCGCTTTGGTCGGGCGGAGCCTAGCACACTCCTGCCGCAAACAACCGGAGATTGTGCAACAGATGCAGAACGCACGAAGGGCCAATTCCGTCGCGAAATCTCGCGCATTCGTGACGAAATTCACGCCTATGGGCGCCATCGAGAAGGGCAGGACGCACCGCCGCGCCACTTAGCTTAGAGAGGACCGACCCATGCTTCGCTTTCGCACCTTCGCCACCGCCGCCGCCCTCGCCCTCGTCGCCGCCCAAGCCTCCGCCAGCTGCTATCACCAGGGGTACAGCTATCCGGTCGGCTACACCATGTGCTCGGGCGACGGCTGGTACCAGGAATGCACCGTCGCCGGCTATTGGAAAGCCATTGGCATGTGCAATGGCGGCACGGCCACCGACATCGTGACGGGCGAAACCCTCGCCACGCTCAAGGATCTGGCGGACGATGCCGCGGTCGCGCTTGCCGAAGCCGGCGACGTCGACACCCCGGCCAAGAAATAAGCGGCCGCCACTCTTCGGGGGCGGCCCTGCCCCCGCCGAAAGGCCCGTCCCGCGTGTATCGGCACCGGACGGGCCTCGCGCCGCCTCCGAGCCGGGCCGGCTTTGCCCAAAGCCCGTCTCCGGCTCAGGCCGCCCGCGCCGCCAGCGCCCGGACAACCGCATCGCCCATCTCGCCGGTGCTGACCGGCGTCCGCCCCTCGAGCTGCATGAGATCGCCCGTCCGCGTTCCCTCGGCCAGCACGTCGTCGACCGCGCGCTCGAGAAGATCCGCCTCCGCGCCCAGATCGAAAGAATACCGCAGCGCCATCGCAAACGAGAGGAGACAGGCCGTCGGGTTCGCCTTGCCCTGTCCGGCGATATCGGGCGCGCTGCCATGCACGGGCTCGTAGAGCGCTTTCGGCCGCCCCGTCTTCGGATCGGGCGCGCCGAGCGAGGCCGACGGCAGCATGCCGAGCGAGCCCGTCAACATCGCAGCGCAATCGGACAGCAGATCGCCGAACAGATTGTCGGTCACGATCACATCGAACTGCTTCGGCCAGCGCACGAGCTGCATGGCCCCCGCATCCGCCAGCATATGGCTGAGTTCCACATCGGCAAACTCGGCCCGGTGTACCTCCTCGACCACGTCGTGCCAGAGGACGCCGGCCTCCATCACGTTCCGCTTCTCCATCGAGCACACCCGGTTCGAGCGTTTGCGCGCAAGCTCGAAGGCCGAACGGGCGACGCGGGCGATTTCGCTCTCGCTATAGCGGTGGGTATTGATCCCGACGCGCTCGTTCCCCTCCTCGAAGACCCCGCGGGGCTCCCCGAAATAGACCCCCGAGGTCAGCTCGCGCACGATCATCAGATCGAGGCCCGAGATCACCTCGCGTTTGAGCGAGGACGCGTCGGCGAGGGCGTCGAAACACTGGGCCGGGCGGAGATTGGCGAAGAGGTCCATCTCCTTGCGGAGCCGGAGCAAGCCGCGCTCGGGTTTCAGCGAAAAGTCGAGCGCGTCGTATTGCGGCCCGCCCACCGCGCCGAGCAGGACCGCATCGGCCGCCTGGGCCTTGGCCATGGTCGCGTCGCTGAGCGGCGCTCCGTGGGCGTCATAGGCGACACCGCCCACGAGATCGTGCTCGACCTCGAAGGCGAGACCGCGGGCACCCCGATACCAGTCGATGACCTTGACGACTTCGGCCATGACTTCGGGGCCGATACCGTCGCCCGCCAGGATCAAGAGTTTCATGTCTGCGCTCCCCTTTGCCGGCCGCTCATCGCCTCTGCGCCTCTTGAGCCAAAGACGCGCCGGGATCAAGCGGGCGGGGGCTGGCGGATTACCCGGGCCGAGGGGGCGGGTCTCCGCGTGCTCTACGCTTTAGTTGGGCTCTGTGGCGGGCGCGGCCTGACCCGCCGCCCGGGCGGTGTCGAAGACGTGCGCATAGCTGTGATCGGTTCCGTGGCCGTAGCGGTCCCAGACAAGGACGATCTCGCGCGCGAGCGTCGGACCGCCCGGCGCGGCAACGGCGCGGGCGAGATCCCAGGCGAAGGGGGTATGCCCTTCGGGCCCGGTGAGGTTCGCGGCCTCGACGACCAACCGACCGCCCGGGGCGCTGATGGCGGCGATCCGGCGGAAGATCCGACCGAGCTCGGCCAGATAGGCGCCGTATTGCCCCTCCGAACGAAAGCCCGAGAGCGGGTCCGCCGTTTCGTGGCGGTGCATATAGATCGGCGAGGTCAGCGTGAGCCGCGGCGCAGGGAGGCCCGCAAGGTCGGTGGCGCGGATATCCCCGGTCAAAAGCCGCGCCGGATTGGCAAAAAGGCTCCGCCCATGCGCCGCACGACGCGGGCAGCGCTCGACGCCCCAGCCGGCGCGGCCTAGGCGCTCGGCCACCAAAAGCGTGGTCCCGAACCCGGCGAACGGGTCGAAGACCGTATCGCCCGGCGCGCTGAACGCCTCGATCAGCGTCTCGAGCACGGCCTCGGAGAGCCGCAGATCCTCGCCGAGATCCGCAGGCAGCGGGGAGGAGAAGACATGCCGCGCCGCGATCCAGCTCCGCATGCGCCTACCCCGGCCCCCGGCGCGCGCCACCGAAGCGGACCGCTGCCGCCCGCCGTTCGGAGAGCGCCTCGGGCGCGAGGCGATATTCCGCCGCAGGCCGCCCTCCGTGCCGGCCCGTGGTGGCGCCCGTCGGCTCGATGAGCCCCGATTTCAGCACCATGCGCCGGAAATTCTGCTTGTGGAGCAGAACGCCGGCCACCGCCTCGGCCGCCCGCTGCAATTCGTAGAGCGTGAAGCACGGCCCCACAAGCTCGAAGAGCACGGGGCGATATTTGAGCTTTCCGCGAAGCCGGCCGATGCCGGTCGCGAGGATCCGGCGATGGTCCCGCGGCGCCGGCTGCCCGAGCCGGGGCAAATCCTCGGGCACCGCTGCGCCCCGGTCCCGCCACGCCTCCGCCACCAAGCCGGCCTCGTACAGAAGCTCGTAGCGCTCGAGCACCAACTCGTCCCGCCAGCGCCCGTCGCCACCGCGCGCGTGTTCGCCGAAGAGAAGCGCCACCCGGTCTGCGCGCTGCGGATCGCCCGCCCCGCACCAACGGCCAAGGCGCGGCAGGATCGCCTCGGCCAAGAGCGGCGGCACACCCGCGCGCCGGTCCTCCCACGGGAACCAACGGGCCCACGGCGTCCAGGCCGGCCCTGCCGCCGCTTCGGGCCCGGTGAGCGCGAGATACCCGATGGAGACCGTATGCGGCGCGTCGGGCGCGCGGGCGCTGCGAATGGGATCGCCGAAGGTGTAGAGCTGTTCCACATAGCCGAGCTCGAGCCCCGTGCGCTCGGCCACCCAGTCCCGCAGCGCGCTTTGAAGCCGCGGATGTCGGTCCGGATCGAAGCGCGCCGTCGGCAGATCTTCGCCCGCCGGTCCGGTCGGCGTCAGCACCACAGGCCGCGCAGCCTCGGCCCGCGTGTCGAGCGCCAGGATCACCGCCGAGAGCTCGACATCCACCCTCCGGGTCACGGGGCCTCCGCCGAAAGCGTGCGGAAGCGGTCGAGATAGAGCGCCTTGACCTCCCCCGTCGGCCGCGGCGAGAGGCGCACCGCCGCCGCCCCCTCGAACCGCGGCCGGGGAAAGAACTTCGCCGCCTCCGCCTCGGAGAAGCCCGCGAGCTGTGTCGCCTCGAACCAGGCCGAAGCCCGGTCCGCGCGCTTGATCGCCTTGGCCACCGCAGACGGCGGTGCGGCCGGCAGACCGAAGCGCAGATGCACCGCCGCGAGAAGCCGCGCCTCGAAGGCCCGGTAATCGATCCCGAGCGCCGCTTTGAAGGGCGAGATCATATCGCCGATCACGTATTCGGGCGCGTCGTGCAACAGCGCCGCCAGCCGCTCCGGCGCGTCCGCCTTCGGCCGGAGGCGGACGAAGATCTCCTCGCCCAACAGGCAATGCTCGGCCACAGAATAGGGCCAGTCGCCGACCGTCTGCCCGTTCCAGCGCGCGACGCGGGCGAGCCCGTGGGCGATATCCTCGATCTCGATATCGAGCGGCGAGGGGTCGAGCAGATCGAGCCTGCGCCCAGAGAGCATCCGCTGCCAGGCCCGTGCGGCCATCCTGCCTTTCCTTTCCCGTGCCGGAGTTGTAAATACGAACGTCATGGATGTTGCCGCGCATTTTTGTGGGCGGGGTTTTACGGGAGAACGCGATTATGCAGAAGCCATTCGCTCTGACCGCTGCTGCGGCGGTCTGCGCCCTGTTCGGGTCGGTCTGGTCGGCCCCCGCCGATGCCGGGGTCGTGCGGCTCACCGACACTGCGGTTGGGGAGCGGGCCCCTGAGCTGGTGACGGGGCTCAGCTTCCAGAACGGGGATTTCACCGTCAATTCTATTGGCGGACCGAGCATCCTCAACGATGCGGAGGAGGAACGGGTCGTTTGGACTTTTGAGTTCACCGGCGCGCTCGCGACGCCTGCCCTCGCGCTCCGCGCGGCCACGCTCGAGCTCACCTGGCGGACGGAGGGGGACACTCCGGGCAACGACACGTTGCGGCTGAACCGCTTGCCTGAGGTGGCCGTCTTCGGGAACGCCACCCGGTTCTCGGACTTCACGGAGACCTTCGACCTCGCGGAACTCTACTCGCCGGACGATATCCTCGCGATCCTGAACGGCACGGGCGAGTTTACCTTCGGCACCAACAACGACAGCTATCCCTACCGGGCGACGATCGATCTGGCAGTCACAACCCACATCCCCGTGCCGGCCTCCGGCGCGTTGATGCTCGGGCTCGCGCTCTGGCCCGTGCTCCGGGCCCGCCGCAGCTTCCGCACCCGCAGAGTTGCGGGGGGCCGCGCGCCTGGGTAAGCCTCCCCAAACGACAGGAGAGGGCGATGGAGACACCGGCGTTACCCGAGAACTTCACCCTGGTCGCCCACCCGCTCGTGCAGCACAAGCTGACCCGGATGCGGATGAAAGACACCTCCACCGCCTCGTTTCGCATGTTGCTTCGCGAGATCAGCCTCCTGCTCGCCTACGAACTCTTGCGCGATCTGCCCCTCGACGAGGTGGAAATCGAGACCCCGGTCGCCCCCATGCGTGCGCCCAAACTGGCCGGTAAGAAAGTCTGCTTCGTCTCGATCCTGCGCGCGGGGGACGGGCTTCTTCAGGGGCTCCTCGATCTGGTCCCCTCGGCCCGGGTCGGCCATATCGGGCTTTTTCGAGACGAGACGACCAAACGTCCCGTCCAATACCTCGTGAAACTTCCGGACGATCTGACCGACCGGGTGACCGTGCTCGTCGACCCGATGCTCGCGACCGCAGGCTCGGCGATCGAGGCCGTGCGCATCGCCAAGTCCGCCGGCGCGGGCGATGTCCGCTTCCTCGCGCTCCGCGCCGCCCCCGAAGGCGCCGCCCGCTTTCATGCGGCGCATCCGGACGTGCCGGTCTTCGCGGCCGCGATGGACGAACGCCTCGACGACCGGGCCTACATCGTGCCCGGCCTCGGCGATGCGGGCGCCCGGCTCTTCGGCACCAAGGACCACCGCACCGAAGACTGAGCCCCACCGCGCCCCTGCCGGCGGCCGTGCCGATCCCGTCAATCCGCAGAGCGCAGGGCTTCGCCCCGCCCCCGGCGGCGGCGCAATGGACGGTTCACCTCCGGGCTGCTATCTGGCGCAGCGATCACGGAGGCCCCCGGAGGACAGAATGCCCGATACCGCTCAGCACGACTACGCCATTGCCGACCTCGCGCTCGCCGATTACGGGCGCAAGGAGATCGACATCGCCGAGACCGAGATGCCAGGGCTGATGGCCGCGCGGGACGAATTCGGCGCGTCGAAACCGCTTGCCGGCGCGCGGATCTCGGGCTCGCTGCATATGACCATCCAGACCGCCGTGCTGATCGAGACGCTGACCGCGCTCGGCGCCAAAGTGCGCTGGGCGTCCTGCAACATCTTCTCGACCCAGGACCATGCGGCAGCCGCGATCGCCGCCTCGGGCGTGCCTGTCTTCGCGATCAAGGGCGAGAGCCTCGAGGATTACTGGACCTATACCGATCAGATCTTCCAGTGGCCGGACGGCGAGCCGACCAACATGATCCTCGACGACGGCGGCGACGCGACGATGTACGTGCTCCTCGGCGCGCGGGCCGAAGAAGGCGACACCGCATTTCTCGACAAACCGGGCTCCGAGGAAGAGGAGTATCTGTTCGCGCAGATCCGCCGGCGGATGGCGGCCTCGCCGGGCTGGTTCGTGCGCCAGCGTGCGGCGATCCGCGGCGTGACCGAGGAGACGACCACGGGCGTCAACCGGCTCTATCAGCTGTCGAAACGCGGCTCGCTGCCGTTCCCGGCGATCAACGTCAACGACAGCGTGACCAAGTCGAAGTTCGACAACAAATACGGCTGTAAAGAGAGCCTTGTCGACGGCATCCGCCGGGGCACCGATGTGATGATGGCCGGCAAGGTCGCGGTCGTCTGCGGCTACGGCGATGTGGGCAAGGGCTCGGCCGCCTCGCTCCAGGGCGCGGGCGCACGGGTGCTGGTGACCGAAATCGACCCGATTTGCGCGCTTCAGGCGGCGATGGACGGCTATGAGGTCGTTACCCTCGAGGAGGCCGCGCCGCGCGCCGACATCGTGATCACGGCGACCGGGAACAAGGACGTGGTGACCCTCGACCATATGCGCGCGCTTAAGGATATGGCGATTGTCGGCAATATCGGTCACTTCGACAACGAGATCCAGGTGGCGGGGCTCAAGAACTTCAAGTGGACCAACATCAAGCCGCAAGTCGATATGGTTGAGTTTCCTGACGGCAAGCGCATGATTTTGCTCTCTGAAGGTCGGCTGCTCAATCTCGGCAACGCGACCGGGCACCCGTCTTTCGTGATGTCCGCGTCTTTTACGAACCAGGTGCTCGCGCAAATTGAGCTCTGGTCGAAGGGCGACGCCTACAAGAACGAGGTCTATGTCTTGCCGAAGCATCTCGACGAAAAGGTCGCGCGGCTGCACCTCGACAAACTGGGCGTGCGGCTGACCGAGATGAGCCCGGAGCAATCGTCTTATCTCGGCATCGGTGCCGAGGGACCGTTTAAGCCCGACCACTACCGGTATTGACGGCATCGCAGGCACGCCGGGCCTGCGCAGGGTTTCGGTCTCGTCCGGCCGGCCGGACGCGACCGGCGCCAAGCTGCGTCGAAAATTGATTATTGTCGAAGGCCCGCGACGCGGCCTCCGCTCAACGGCCATTTCCGTCACTCAGAACGTCCGTCTGCTGACCGAGATCAAGGTTTCGTGAGGCGGAGAGGCGTCTCTCGAACTCCGGAGCGCGCGTCCTGGCGCTCCGATCGGGACAGCGACGGAGAGCGAAAATGACATTCCCCAGATCCCCCATTGCGGCCGCAGTGCTGGCTGCCGGCTTCCTTTCGGCCCCTGCCTCTGCGCAGGAGGTCTTCGGCTTCGACCTAAAAGGCTCGCTCGGTCAGGGCCGCTTCCAGAACTACGTGCCGCCGGTCAGCATGTTCACGCTCAACGAGACGCCGTTCATCACCACCGAAGTGCGGCCGATCTTCATCTATCACCGCATTCCGTCCGGCTTCGTCACCGATGGCGGCCGGGTGATCGGCGGCGCCGTTCAGGCGCGCCTCGCGCTCGGCGACCGGTTCGGCCTGATCGCGACCACGGACGGCTTTGTGGATCTGAACTTTGACGAGGTGCTGCCCGATACCGACGGCTTTCTCGACCTCACCGCCGGCGCGAAATACGCGGTGGTAAGCGATCCGGAAAACGGCAACATCGTCACGGTCGGTGCGCGCTATACCGCCCCCGTCGGCAATGTCGAGACGGCGGGCATCGATCTAACCGGCTCGACCTCGGGCTTTCTCGACGGCTTCGTTACGGCGGCCAAAATCTTCGAGGACGGCTCGCAGGCGCAAGGCACATTCGGCTATCAGTGGGGGATCTCGGACCGGAGTTGGAGTTATTTCCACCTGCACGGTCAGCTCACCAAGGAGTTCTTTCCGGGCGTCTTTCCGCTGATCGAGGCGAATGCGATCCTGCCGACGAATGGCGGCGACCGGATCCCGGGGGCGTCGCTGACCGGCGCAGACGTGTTCGATATCGGCGCCTCGGATCCAGACCCGACCTTTACGCTGGCGATCGGCGCGCGGTTTCTGCCGCTGCCGTCGGTTTCGCTCGGCGCAGTCGTCGAGGGCAACGTGCTCGATATCGGCTCCGAAAGCGCGAATTCGGTCACCGGCTGGCGGATCACAGCCGATGCGGTGATCCATTTCTGAGACGAAGACCCGGTCCCGGGCAACGGGGGCCCGGGACTGTCGCGCGACCGTCACGCTTGGGGCGTAATCTCCAAAGCCTGACTTAGGCGATCCCGCCCAAGTATTGACAGGAGACTGCTTATGCCTACCGACGTCTTCGGCATCCCGCTTCTTCCGCTCATGGCCCTCATCGGCGGGATCCTGATCCTCATCAAAGCCGATCTGCTCAATTGGGTGATCGCCATCTTCCTGATTGGCTTCGGCGTGCTCGGCATCCTGCCGGCGATCGGCATCGACATCGGCGTCACGAACGAGGACGTTCAACGCATCGTCGAGGAACCTGCCGCCGAGTGACGGTCGGCTCAGCGCCGGGCGCATCCATCGACATATGCGCCAATTTCGCCGGGCTCGATCCCAAGGTCGCGGAGTTGGTGCGCGTCCATCGCGCGAAGTTCGGCAAGTGCGGCGGTGCGGGCGCGGGCACGGCGCAGACGGGCGAAGAGGGCTCGGATCATCGGTTGTCTCCTTTTCGGGGATTGTGAAGGTTCGATGACACCCATGTCGGCGCCGCCGACACACCCGACAAGCAGACAAAAAGAAGGAGCCGCCATGCATCCCCTGCATGGCGGCCCGCTGGAAGTTCCGGCCGAAGCCGATCCGCTTATGCGACGAAATCCCACTCGCCCGGGAAGACTTCGTTTACCGTCTCCACAAACGTCAGTTCGGCCGTGTTCTCCGGCGCAGTCGCGAAGGCGAGCAGCACATCGCCCACCGTCGTCGTGGGGTCCTGCAATCGGCCGAGCCAGAACTCGAAGCCGGCCGGGTCGCCGTCGCGGCCGAGCGCGTTTTGATAGAACGTGTCGATAATCTGCTCGTCGGTGAGCGTGTCCACATCGCCGAACCGTTCCTCGAATTCGGGATTGTCTAGGAACTCTTCGGCCGTCTCGCGGCGGGTGAGCCCGCCTTCCCGCGCGTCGATCCAGAAATTGAGCCCGCCGAGCTCGAACGGGCCGTTCCGGTCGAGCGCCGTGGCATAGAGATAGGCGACTTCGCGGGCGTCCGCGACCGAAAGCCCCTCGCCGAGATCGTCGAGGCTGACGCGGAAGACGCTGGTATAGACGTCGCGGTCGTCGTCGCGGGCGGCACCGTCGCTCTCAAAGGAGAGCCCGACATAACCCTCGCCGAATTCTGAGAAATCGACGATATCGGGCATGGTCTGGTCGCCTTCGCGGATGTCGTTGAGGACGATCTCGTCGGTGAGCGGGGTGCCATTCGGTGTGAAGAGCCGACCATAGATGTCGAAATCCCCAGCCGGGCTCAGGCCATCCCAGACGACGAGCACCGCGTTGCCGTCGACGGTCAGCACCTGCGGGCTGCGCTGGTCGCCGGCGGTCGTCTCGTTCAGCACGAATTGACCGCCGAGCAAATTCGCGTCGGCATCGAAGCGCCGGCCGACCACGCCGCGCCCGTCGCCGTCGATGTTCTCACCCTCGAAGGCGACGAAATAGCCGCCATCGGCGAGCGGCGTGATCACCGAGGCACCCTGTTCACCCGCACCCGTGACGTTCACCCGGTTGACGAGACTGTCGAGGGCGAGCGTCTCCGGATTGTGGATTTGCGTGAAGACGTCGTCGGCCTCGAGAATTGCGTTGCCCATCCCGGCCGTGTCGAGCGTGTGATAGGTCACCGCGATCCGTCCGTCCGCGAGGATTGCCACGTCGCCGGGCGCGTTGAAATCGGACCGGTTCGGCGCGTTGAAGAGCGCCCGGTCGGCCACGTCGTCGAGCCCGCTGTCGCGCTCGTTGAGGATGGCGAGCCGTTCGAGGCGCTCATTGCCGCCATAGAGCAGAAAGACGCTGCCTGCGGCCTCGACCGCGACCGTGTCGCCGACCGTGTAGCTATCGAAGGCGCTGTCGATCAAATCGAATTCGGATCCCGAGAGCGCCCCCGACGCGGTGAGAAGCCGGGCGGCGAGATCCTCATCGTCGCCGGCATCAGAGATCCAGGAGATCAGCACGCGGCCGTCGTCGAGCACCGTGACGCGGGGATCGGATTGCTTGCTCTCGGTCTGTTGGTTGACGAGCAACGGATCGCCGAGGGCCGTGCCGTCGAAGGCAAAGACCTGGGCGTTCACGTCGCTCGACGCATCCCGGTCGGCCCAGACGCCGAGATAGGTGCCGTTCGTCAGAGGGACGATCTGCGGCGTGACCTGGTCGTCCGGACGGTCGAAACGGTTGAGAAGGCGGTCCTCGGACCCCGGTTGAATTACGGCCATGGGCGGGCTCTCCGGTTGGAACGGAACGCGGGAAAGGCGGGTGTGCCGGACGGGCCGAACTCCCCCCTCGGTTGTTCGCGCACCATAAGGGAGCCCGCCCCGAAAGGCGAGCCGTCCCAGAGGCTCACTGACACAGCGCTGCGCTCAGTCGGTCAGCCGACAAAGTCCCAGAACCCCGGCGCGGTTTCGGCGAGCGTCTCGACAAAGGTCAGATCCGCCACGTTCTCCGGGCTGGTCGAGAAGGCGAGCAGCACATCGCCCGCCGCGACGGTCGGGTCCTCGAGCCGCGACAGCCAGAAGTTCCGGCCGTTCGGGTCGCCGATCCGCCCGAGCGCGTTCAGGTAGAACGTGTCGATGATCTCCTCGTTGGAGAGCGTGTCGATATCGCCGAAGCGGAACTGGAACTCCGGGTTGTCGAGGAAGAGCGTCGCCATTTCACGCTCGGTCAGCCCCTGCTCGCGGCTGTCGATCCAAAAGTTGAGCCCGTCGAGCTCGAACGGCCCGTTCCGGTCGAGCGCCGTGGCATAGAGATAACCGACGGTTTTCACTTGGTCGGCGTTGAGGATCTCAACCCCTTCCGGCACAATTCGGAAGATCCTAGAATACACGTCGTAGTCCTCCGGCGAGGCCGGCGTGTTCGACCGCCACGCGACACCGACGAGCCCTTCGCCCAGATCGCTGAAATCCGCGAGACCGAGCTGTTCTTGGTTCCCCGCAGTCGCTTCCGAGAGCACGATCTCGTCGGTCAGCGGGCGCCCGTCGGCATCGATCAGCCGCCCGTAGATGTTTGTCGTTCCGTCGGGCACGTCGCCCACCCAGGCGACCATGTAGGTATCGGGCCCAACCTAAAGGATCTCTGCACCAACCTGGTCGCCAAAGGTTGTCTCATTGACGATGAACTCAAAGGTTTGCGGATCTCCGTTCTCGGAGAAGCGGCGGCCTGCGATGGCGTACCCGTCGCCATCGACGAGTTCAGACTCGTAGATTGCAATGAAGCCGCCATCATCGGTCGGTGCGAGACGGGCGAAATTCTGCCCGCCCGCAACAGTCCCTGAGAGCAGGAATTCGTCACTGATCGGCTCGAAGCGGAGCGGATCGACGATCAGACCGTATACGTCGCCGGCATCATAAAAACCATCGCCGTCCGAGTCGCGAAGACCGTCATCCAAAGCGACCACGATGTTGCCGTTTTCGAGCAACACCGCATCAAAGGGCGAGTTATCAGGACCAACCCCGAAACGCCCAAAATCAATCTCACCTATCTTTTGAAACACACCGTTCAATCGGATGGCGTGCGATTCAAGTATCGACGAAAAATTATTCGAGAAAAGGAGAAAGTACCCCCCCTGGAATCCCGATGAGTGCGTTCTCGGAAAGAAAATAATTCGATTCTTCGTCATCCGCGAGATTGAATTCGTCCCCGACCACAAAACCTGAGGTGTTGATCCGGCGCGCGGCGATATCGTCGTCGGTGCCGCTGTCGGACTCCCAATAGAGAAGGACGCTGCCGTCGTTGTCTTTGAAAAGCCGCGGGTCGTCCTGCTAGCCGTTGGTCTGCTGGTTGGCGAGCGACTCGCCGCCGAAGGGCGTGCCGTCGATGCCGAAGATCTGGAAGAGGATGTCTCCGTCAACGGTGCCGGTTTCCCAAGCCGCGATGTAGAGACCGCCCTCGAGGGCCTCGAGGGTCGGCTCGCCGGTCGGGCCGCCGCTGGTGAAGCGGTTGATGAGACGGTCGGTGGATGCGGGAACGATGCTCGTCACGGTGATCTCCGGAAAGCTACCAAAAGGCGAAATTGCCTTGGGGCAGACTATGCCGTGGATAGTGTCGAAATTGCGACGAATTTCGGCATTTGTGACGGATGTCGGATCGTCGCGCGTGTCAGCCCGTTGGCGCTCAGTCGGGCAGCTCCGCCGACGGGACGACCGGGAAGAACCGGCCCCGCGACCGAAGTCCGAACCACGAGACGCCCTCGACCTCGGAGTGCTCGGCCACATCGACCAGCCGATAAAACGACTTCCGGTCGATGAGCGCCTCAAGCCCGCGACGCACATGCACGTAAGGCGCAGGCTCCCCGGTCGCCGGGTCGCGCACCACGCGGATCGGGTTCTCGGGGCCCGCCACGGTCTCGTCGCCCACATTGGTCACGAACACGATTGCGCGATCCGCGCCGTCTCCCTCGACGCGGAAATCCACCGCGACGAACGGCGCATCGTCGACCCGAATGCCGATTTTCTCCACCGGGGTCACCAGGAAATGCCGACCGTCCTCGCGTTTGAGGACGCTCGCAAACAGGCGCACGAGTTCGACCCGGCCGATGGGCGTGCCGAGATACCACCATGAGCCGTCTCGGCGGATCCGGATGTCCAGATCGCCGCAATGGGGCGGGTTCCAGAGATGCACGGGCGGGGGACCTTTGGCCTCGCGCCGCGCGGCCTGCACGGCCTTGGCAAGGCTCTGCGCCGCCTCCGGGTCGTGAGGCTGGGCCGGCGAAGCGCCCGCCGCCGCGCTCGTGCCGTCCGTTCCCGAGCCGTTCGGTTTTTCGCCCGCCATGCCAGTTGACCCCTGTTGTCTTTCGCGCCCTGCGCATACCTTAACCTATCGAAACCCAGTTCAAAAAGCTTGAGAGGCAGCCCATGAGCGACACGTCCGCGGACCCTTTAGCCCGCGTCGAGGCGGCCGGAGCAGACCTGGCGCGCGCCCGCGGCGAGATCGCGAAGCGGATCGTCGGTCAGGACAAGGTCATCGAACTCGCCCTCACCGCCATCCTTTCGGGCGGCCATGCGCTTCTTGTCGGCGTGCCGGGGCTCGCAAAGACCCGCCTCGTCGAGACGCTCGGCACCGTGCTCGGCCTCGACAGCAACCGGATCCAATTCACCCCGGATCTGATGCCGGCGGATATCCTCGGCGCGGAGGTGCTCGAGACCGGCGTCGATGGCAGCCGGGTGTTCAAGTTCATCCCCGGGCCGATCTTTACGCGCCTGCTGATGGCGGACGAGATCAACCGCGCCTCGCCGCGGACGCAATCGGCGCTCTTGCAGGCGATGCAGGAGAAATCCGTGACGGTGGCCGGCGAACACCGGGTGCTAGCCCGGCCCTTCCACGTGCTGGCGACGCAGAACCCCATCGAGCAAGAGGGAACCTACCCGCTGCCGGAGGCGCAGCTCGACCGGTTCATGCTGCAAATCGACGTGGATTATCCAACCCTGGACGAAGAACGGGAAATCCTGCTCTCCACCACCGGGGCGGACGAAGCCGAGGCGGCGCCCGTCTTCGATCCCGAGCGGCTGATCGCGCTGCAACGGCTGGTGCGCGAAATGCCGGTCGGCGAGCGGGTGATCGATGCGATCCTGCAGATCGTCCGCTCGGCGCGCCCGGGCGAGGAGGGCGCCTCGGCGGTGGCGAATGACCGCCTCGCCTTCGGCCCGGGTCCGCGGGCGGCGCAGTCGCTGATGCTCGCCATTCGCGCGCGCGCGCTGCTGCAGGGCCGGCTCGCGCCGACGATAGAGGACGTGATCGCGCTCACGCCGCCTGCGCTTACGCATCGGATGGCGCTCACCTTTGCCGCACGGGCGGAGGGAGCGTCGGTCTCCGCCGTGATCGCCGAGCTGATGGAGGGTCAGCGGCTCGAGGCCGCGGCTTGAGGCGGTCTGCGGCCCTTGCGATCGGCGTCGGCGCCGCGGTCGGGGCCGCCGATGCCACCGGTCAGGGCGGCGCGGCCCTCTTCGTGCGCGCTTGCCTCGACGGATCCCCCGGGTTCGACGGGGCTGCCGACGCATTTGCCGATGCCGGGCTTGAGCGGAAGCAGGCGGGGGCGGAGGCCGGCACAGGTGATCCGGACCGGCAGGTTTGGCGTCGCCCCGGGACCGACGCGCTGGCATCGACCGTGGCCGCCATCTCTGCGCTCAGCGGGCCATGGGGGCAGGGGCTGGCCTGCGGTGTGGCCGAAACGGTGCCAGGGGCTTTGCCGGACGCAGCCCCCCCGACCCTTGCCGCTTGGGGCGCAAGTCTGACCGGCGGCGAAGCTCCGGCTTGCATTGGGAGCGACGGACCGACCCGCAGCTGCCGCTGGTTCGGGCGCGGGGACGATCACTGTCTCAGGCTCGATTGGATGGCGACGATCCTTCCGGCGGCGACGGGCGCGACCAAACGCATTCGCCACTACGCTTTTTTGACCACGGCCGAGACAACCAACGCCTGTGCCCATGTTGCGCGCGGAGGTTTGGAATGAGCGATAGCTGCCGTCAGCGCGCGCCGGCGTCGGTCGCCCGGATCGCGATCCGGTCGACCGCAAGCCGCGTCCGCATTCGGGTTCTGGCGGCGACCCTGTCGGGGCTTCTCTGCCTGCCCGCGGCCGGCGCGGCGAGCGAACGCAGCGTCGGCGCTTTTCTCGATGCCTGTCTCGACGGGCTGCCCAATTTCATCGAAGCCGGCGATGCCTTCGTCAAGGCGGGCTTCCGGTTCGATGGTTATTACCCGAACGGCGGGCGCCCACCCATCGCCCGCTTCGGCGAAATCGCCCGCGGCGATGGTTCCATACAACTTCGCGTGCCGAACGACGGGCTGAAGGTCAACATCTGCACCTTCTCGCCCGCCCGGGACGACCGGCGGCCGCATCGGCCCATGCTCGACGCGGTCGAGCGCCGGATCGCCACCATCAGCGGCCGGACGATCCTTCGCGAGTGCCGCGGCGTGCCGGGCCGGTCGCGCTGCGATTGGTGGTGGCGGCTCGATCGCCATTGTGTGGTCGTCAAGGTCTCGGTCGCGGATGCGCGGGCCTGGTACTTCTTCGCCGCCGCCTTCGAGACCGGCCGGCCCTGCGAGGAGACCGTCTGATGAGCGATCGTCCGGATCTTGAGACCCTCGACGAGCCGGGCCGCGCCGCCTGGCTGCGTCGGGATGCCGAACGCATCTCCGGCGCCTTGCCGCCGCTTTTGGTCGAGGCAGACCGCTTGGTGGCGTCGCTTTTGCCAGGCGTGCACGGGCGCAAGCGATCGGGCCCCGGCGAGACGTTCTGGCAGTATCGCCCGGCCCATCCGGGCGACAGTCTTTCGCAGATCGACTGGCGCCGCTCGGGCCGCTCCGACAAGCTTTTCGTGCGCGAGATGGAGTGGGAGGCCGCGCAGAGCGTGATGATCTGGTGCGACCGGTCGCTTTCGATGGCGTTCAAGTCCGAGCGCAGCCCCCGGACCAAAGGCGCGCGAGCGGAACTCTTGACCCTCGCCCTCGCGGTGCTGCTTTCGCGCGGCGACGAGCGCTTCGGGCTTCTCGGCACCGAAGCCGAGATCCCGACGACGGGCGAAGCGCAGCTCTTCCGCATCGGCGCGATCCTCGCCCGCGCGCCGGACGGCCGGTCGTTCGGCGCGGCGCCCGAGATCCTACGCCCGCGGATCGGCCGGGCGGTTTATTTCTCCGACTTCCTCGGGCCGGAAGAGGAGGTGCTCGCGCCGATCCGTCAGGCGGCAAAGCGGGGCATCGCGGGCGTGCTGGTGCAGATCCTCGATCCGGTCGAGGAGGATTACCCCTTCGGCGGGCGGACAAAGTTCGTGTCGCTCGGGCAGGACATCGACTACGAGACCGATGAGGCGCATGCCCTGCGCTCGGAGTATCTCGGCCGGCTGGCGAGACGTCGCGATGCATTGGCCGCGGCGGCGCGGGGTTGGCGGCTGATCCGCCATCGGACCGACGAGAGCCCTCGCCGCGCGCTCCTCGCGCTCCACACCGCTTTGGGAGGCTCCTGATGCTGACGATGGGTGCGCTCGCATTCCTCAATCCGTGGCTGCTGGCCGGGCTCGTCGCCTTGCCCCTTCTGTGGTGGCTGTTGCGGGCGATCCCGCCGAGCCCGCGGCGCCAGGATTTCGCCGCGGTCCGCCTGCTCCTCGGGCTCGAAGACCCCGAACGCGAGGCCCAGCGCACGCCCTGGTGGCTGCTTGCATTGCGGATCGCCGCGATCGCCGCAGCGGTCCTCGGCTTTGCCCAGCCGGTGGTGAACCCGTCTTCGCATCTGGTCACAGCCGAGGGCGACGGACCGGTGCTCGTTCTGATGGATCAGGGCTGGGCGAGTGCGCCGGACTGGGAGGCCCGTCAGGCAGCGGCCCGGGCCGCGCTCGACGAAGCGGCGGAGGACGACCGCGCGGTGATCTTCTGGCCGGTCGCGTCGGGGGCCGAGGCCGTTCCGCCCGCCTCGGCGGCGGAGGCGATGCGCCCGCTGCTCGATGGCGCGACCCCCCGGCCCTGGGCGCCGGATCGAAGCGCCGTGCTCGCCGCGCTAGAGGACGGACGCCTGCCCGCGCTCTCGCAAACCGTCTGGCTCCATGACGGGCTTGGCCACGATGGGGAGACGACCGAGGCGCTCCTCGCCGCCCTCGACGCGGCCGGACCGCTCCGCTTGATCGGGCCGGCAGAGCCTGCGGCGGCGCTTACCCCTGCGCGCCTGGTCGAGGGTCGGCTCGTGGCCGATGTGCTCCGTGTGCCGGGCCCCGCGGCGACGCTGCCGGTGCTCGCCCTCGCCCGCGGCGACCGGAGCGACGCGGACGCGGACGCGCTGGAGCGGCGTGTGGCCGTGGCCGATGCGGTCTTTGCCGAGGGCCAGTCACGCGCCACGGTGGCGTTCAACCTGCCGCCGCAAATCGTGCGCGACGTCACCCGCATCGCCCTTGTGGACGCCCCGACCGCCGGCGGCACGGCGCTTGCGACCGGTGCGATCCGGCGCGTGTCGGCGGGCCTCGTCGCGCCCGAGACGCGGGCGACGGACATTTCGCTCACCTCCGCGCGGCATTATCTCCGCGAAGCGCTGGTACCTTGGGCCGATATCCGCGAGGGCAGCCTCGACGAGATGCTCGAGGCGCCGCCGGCGGCGCTCTTCCTTGCCGATTACGGGGCGATTTCGGGCGCCGAACGCGAGGCCCTGACCGAATGGGTCGAAGACGGCGGGCTCTTGGTGCGCTTTGCCGGGCCCCGCCTCGCCGCCGCCGTCAGCGAGCGGATCGGACAGACGGCCGACGACCCGCTTCTTCCCGTGCGCCTCCGCCGGGGCGGTCGGGTGCTCGGCGGTGCGCTTGCCTGGTCGAGCCCTCGGAGCCTCGGCGCGTTCGATCCGGACGGGATCTTCCGGCGCCTCGAGTTGCCCGAGGACGTGGAGATCCGAACCCAGGTGCTGGCCGAGCCGTCCCCCGATCTGACCCGCCGGGTCTGGGCCGCGCTCGACGACGGCACGCCGCTCGTCACCGGGGCGTCCCTCGGCGAAGGGACGGTCGTGCTCTTTCACGTGACCGCGGATGCGGAGTGGTCGTCGATCCCGCTCTCGGGCCTCTTCGTCGAGATGCTGGGTCGGTTGCTCGCGCTCGCGCCCGGACAGGTCCGCGACACGCCGAGCGAAGAGGACCTCGCCGGGACGCTTTGGCGAGCGGACCGGGTGCTCGGACCGGACGGCATCTCCGGACCCGCCGACGGCAGCGCCGCGCCCGTGACCGGGGAACGGATCGCCGCGCATGATATCGGGCCGGGCATGCCGCCCGGGCTCTATGTGCGCGCGAACAACACCAATCTCCGCGCCGGCGAGGCGGGAGAGATCGTGCTCAACCTTACGCGCGCAGACGACACGCTTGCGGCCTTCCCGCCGCCCCCGGCAGGCGCACAGGTCGAGACGCTCGGCGGCGGCGAAACGCTGCGTTTCGGGCAGTGGCTCCTGGTGGCCGCAACGCTGATGGCCCTCGCCGATGTGATCGCGACACTCTGGATCTCCGGCCGGCTGCCGGTGCCCGGGACGCGGAGCACCGCCGTGTCGCTCCTCGCCTTTGCGATCCTCACCGCGGGGACGACCGAACCGCGGGCCTCGGACACGATCGCCGCGACCATCGAGGCAACCGCTGAGACGACGCTCGGCTATGTGCTCACCGGCGATCCGCAGATCGACCGGATCTCGGCGCGCGCCCTCGTCGGGCTCGGCAACGAGATGACCCGGCGCACCGCCGTCGAACCCGGGCCGCCGATGGGCGTCGATCCCGAGACCTCGGTGCTCGCGCTCTATCCGGTGCTGTATTGGCCGCTCACCGCCCGGACGATGCCGTCCGAGGCCGCGCTCGGCCGGCTGGCTGCGTATCTCGCGGGCGGCGGGCTTCTCGTGATCGACACCAAGGACGGCGGCGCCGGTGGCCTCGGTCCGAGCCCGGCGCAAATGCGGGAGATCGCCCGCGCCCTCAACTTGCCGCCGCTCGAGCCGGTCTCCGGCGACCATGTGCTCACGCGGGCCTTTTATCTGCTCGACCGCTTCCCCGGCCGCTGGCGGGGCGAACGGGTCTGGGCGGAGGCGGCGCCGCAACGCGAGGCGGCCGAAGAGGCGCTCGATCTGCCGCAATTCGACCGGGTGGACGACAACGTCTCGCCGGTCGTCGTCGGCTCGGCCGACTGGGCCGCCGCCTGGGCCGTCGACGAAGGGGGCCGGCCGATGTTTCCGATTGGCCGCCCAGGCGACCGGCAACGCGAGATGGCGGTGCGCTTCGGCGTCAATCTCGTGATGTACGCACTGACCGGAAACTATAAGTCCGACCAGGTGCACGCGCCCGAGGTGCTCCGCCGCCTCGGCCAATGACGGACGGGGCGCGCCTGCGCCCCTCGCCGCCCCAACCGGAAAGGACGCCCGATGGATGTCTCGCTCAGTTTCGCGCCGCTCCTGCCCTTCGCGGCTGTCGTCGTGCTCGGGATCGCCGCTTCCGCCTTCGTGGGTTTCGCGCTCTGGCGCGGGCTGCCGGGCTGGTGGCTGCGCGGCCTGGGCCTCGCGATCCTGATCCTCGCGCTCGCCGGACCGCAGCTGAGGCGCGAAGAGCGGGACGCGCTGCCGAGCGTCGCCTATCTCGTGGTCGACCGAAGCGATAGCACCCGGCTCGAAGACCGGGCGGCCGACATCGACGCGGCCGCCGCCGAAATCGAGGCGGCGATGCGCGCGCTCGCCTCGGAGGACGGCGCGTCCCTCGATGTCGAGGTCGTCGAGGTCGGCCCTGCCGCACCGGGCGACAACCGGGGGACGCGCCTTCTCACGGCCCTCGACGAGGCCGCGGCGCCCGTTCCGCCCGACCAAATTGCCGGCGCCGTTCTCTTGACCGACGGGCAGATCCATGACGCCGGCCGGCTCGAGAGCTTCCCCGCGCCCGTCCATGCCCTCATCGCGGGCGAGGAGGACGCTTTCGACATCGCGCTCGATCTGGTCACCGCGCCGGGCTTCGGGATCGTCGGGAACCAGGTCACCATGGTGTTGCGAGCCCGCGCGCTCGGCCGGGCGCCTGGCGAAATCGGCGCTTCTCTGACGGCGGAAATCTCGGTCGATGGCGGTCTGCCCCGCCGCGAACGGCTCGCCCTCGGCGCCGAGACCGAGATCCGTGTGCCCATCGAGCATGGCGGGCCGGTCGTCGTGGACATCCGCGTGCCGGAAATCGAAGGCGAGCTCACCGCGCGGAACAACCGGGTGATCGCTCGGGTGAACGGGGTCCGCGATCGGCTCCGCGTGTTGCTGGTCTCGGGCGAACCGCATCCCGGCGGGCGCACTTGGCGCGATCTGCTGAAGTCCGATCCGGCTGTGGATCTCATCCATTTCACCATCTTGCGCCCGCCCGCGAAACAGGACGGCACCCCGGTCTCCGAGCTGTCGCTGATCGCCTTCCCCACCCGCGAGCTCTTTCTCGAAAAGATCGACGGTTTCGACTTGATCATCTTCGACCGGTATCGCTGGCGCGGCGTGCTGCGGTCGGCGTATTTGGCCAATATTGCGAATTACGTGCGCGAAGGCGGCGCCGTGTTCCTCGCCTCCGGGCCGGCCTTCGCGGGCCCTGAGAGCCTCAACCGGACGCCGCTCCAATCGGTCTTGCCGGTGGCACCGAGCATCGAGGTGATCGAACGGCCGTTTTTGCCGCGGGTGACCGATCTCGGCGCGCGCCATCCGGTGACGGCCGGCCTCGAGGCGGCGGCGGGACGGACAGAGGACGGGCCCCGCTGGGGCCGCTGGCTGCGGCAGGTGCCGGTCGACCTGCGCTCGGGTCAGGCGGTGATGTCCGGGGTCGACGAGCGCCCGCTTCTCGAGCTCGATCGGGTCGGTGAGGGGCCGGTCGCGTTCCTCGTCTCTGACCATCACAGGCTCTGGTCGCGCGCCTTTTAGGCTGGCGGCCCGCAGGCGGATCTCTTGCGGCGCACGGCCCATTGGCTGATGAAAGAGCCCGCGCTCGAGGAAGAGGCGCTTTTTGCCACGACCGAAGGCGACACCGTCCGCCTCGAACGCCGCAGCGTCTCGACCGAGCCGCAATCGGTGATCGCCCTGCCGCCCGACGGGTCGATGGATGGCGAGTTCCGGACGATCCCTTATACCGAGGTCGGGCCGGGTCGCTGGGAGGCGGTGCTGGAAGGGGCCGAAGAAGGGCTGTGGCGCTTCCGCGACGGGCTCTTCCAGGCCGTCGCCGCCGTGGGCCCGCCCGCACCCCGCGAATACGAGACCCCGCTGGCGAGCCCGCTGCCCCTCGAGCCGCTCGTCGAGGCGACGGGCGGGCGGACCGGTTGGCTCTCGGACGGCGTGCCGGAGATCCGCTTCGTCGCCGAAGGCCGACGGGCGCATTCGCGGCGTTGGCTAGGGCTCGAGGCCCGCGACGCGTTCCGGGTCACCGGGATCGAGCTCACGCCGCTTCTGCCGGCCTGGATCGCTGCGCTCGCAACCGGTCTTCTCTTCGTGGCCGCCTGGCGGCGCGAGGGACGCTGAGCCGGCCCGCGGCTCGGGGGACGCGGTCATGGCTGCGCGGCGCCGCAAGGGCAACCCGGTCGACGGCTGGCTCCTGATCGACAAGCCCGAAGGCGTCACCTCCACCCAGGTGGTGGCGAAGGCGCGCTGGGCCCTCCGCGCGCAAAAGGCGGGACATGCGGGCACGCTGGACCCGCTCGCCACGGGGCTCCTGGCGGTCGCCTTCGGCGAAGCCACCAAGACCGTGCCGGTCGCGCAAGAGGGCCTCAAGACCTACCGCTTCACCCTGCGCCTTGGTCAGCGGACCGAGACCGACGATGCCGAGGGCGCCGTGACCGCCGAGAGCGCCGACCGGCCTTCGGACGCGGCGATTGCCGCGGCACTCCCCGCCTTCGAAGGCGAGATCGCCCAGGTCCCTCCGCAATTCTCCGCGATCAAGGTGGCGGGGGAACGGGCCTACGACATCGCCCGCGACGGGGAGACGGTGGCGCTCGAGGCCCGGCCGGTCTGGGTCGAGCGGCTCGCGCTCGTCGCCCGTCCCGATGCGGATCATGCGGTGCTCGATATGGTCTGCGGCAAAGGCGGCTATGTCCGGTCGATCGCCCGCGACCTCGGCGAAGCGCTCGGCTGCCATGGGCATGTGGCAACGCTCCGCCGCCGCGCCTCCGGAGCGTTTTCAGTGGAGACCGCGCTGCCGATGGACGCCCTCGATGCGGTGCGCGAGGGGACGCTTGCGGCCCCGCTCTTGCCGCTCGAAGCAGGGCTGGCGGATCTGCCCGAGGTGCGGGTGACCGCCGCTTCGGCGGCGGCGCTCCGGCAAGGGCGCGAAGTGGCAACAACCGCGCGCCTCGAATTCGGCGCAGACGCTTGGGCGAGCCACGCCGGCCAAGCCGTCGCCCTGGTGCGTCACCGCGCCGGCAAGCTCAAGCCCGAACGGGTTTTCCTGGGCAGCGGGGCTGGATGAGCCGCGGCCTCCGTCGCACTTTCCCCTGGAATTCAGATGACCGAACGGCCATAAAAGCTGCTGGCGAGCAAATGGGCTCGCCCCCGCTCCCCTCTGACCGTGCTGGACGACATCCCGGCTCTGGCCCGAGCGGCGGTTCCGTTCTAAGCGTCAAGGAGACCCCGATGTCGATCACGCCCGAGCGCAAAGAGGCGCTCATCAACGAATTCGCCCGGGCCGAGGGCGATACCGGCTCGCCGGAGGTGCAAGTTGCGATCCTCACCGAACGGATTGTCAACCTGACCGGCCACTTCAAGACCCACGCGAAGGACAACCATTCGCGCCGCGGCCTGCTCAAGCTTGTGAGCCAACGCCGCAAACTCCTCGATTACCTGCGCGGTAAGGAAGAGGAGCGGTACCAGGTGCTGATCAAGCGCCTCGGCATCCGCCGCTGAGACGTCGAGCGCACGCCCCCCGGGGCGTGCGTTTTGCGACGGGCCACGGCCCGTCACGCCGAACCGCGCCGTTGCCCCGCGGCCCGCTTCGGCCCCACGACCGCGAGCGCGCGCCATGGGGGCCGCCTCGCCGGGGCACGTCCGGTCCGCCGCCAGGGGGCGGCCGACCCTGGAAGGAAACGGAATGTTCGATATCGTGAAAAAATCCATCGAGTGGGGCGGCGAAACGCTCACGCTCGAAACCGGCAAGATGGCGCGCCAGGCCGACGGCGCCGTGGTCGCGACCTATGGCGAGACTTGCGTCCTCGCCACCGTCGTCTACGAAAAGAAGCAAAAGGAGGGGTTGGACTTCTTTCCCCTCACCGTCCACTACCAAGAAAAGTACTATGCTGCGGGCAAGATCCCGGGCGGGTTCTTTAAACGTGAGGCGAAACCGACCGAAAAAGAGGTGCTAACCTCGCGGTTGATCGATCGCCCTGTGCGCCCGCTCTTTGTGCCAGGCTTCAAGAACGAAGTGCAGGTGATCTGCACCGTGCTCTCCCACGATCTGGAGAATGACCCGGATATCGTCGCGATGGTCGCCGCTTCGGCCGCCCTCACGATCTCGGGCGCACCTTTCATGGGTCCGATCGGCGGGGCGCGCGTCGGCTTCGACGACAAGGGCAATTACGTCCTCAATCCCAAGATCGACCAGATCGACGATCTTCGCCTCGACCTCATCGTTGCCGGCACAAAAAAGGCCGTGATGATGGTCGAGTCGGAGGCATACGAGCTCTCCGAGGAAGAGATGCTCGGCGCGGTGACCTTCGGCCATGACGCGATGCAGCCGGTGATCGACCTGATCATCGATCTGGCCGAAGACGCGGCGAAAGAGCCCTTCGACTTCCAGCCGCCCGACCATTCGGTGCTGATGGCCCGGGTCCGCGGTCTGGTGGAAGCTCCGCTCCGCGACGCGTTCGCCACGCTCGACAAACAAGAGCGTCAGACGAAGATTGCCGCAGCCAAAGAGGCGCTCCTGGCCGGGCTGAATGAGGACGAGGCGGCCGACAAAAACGCCGTCGGCGCCTGTTTCAAAGAGCTCGAGGCCGACATCTTGCGCGGCGACGTGGTCGACAGCGGCAAGCGCATCGACAGCCGCGGCCTCGGCGATGTGCGCGCCATCGAATGCGAGACCGGTCTTCTCCGGCGCACGCACGGCTCGGCGCTCTTCACGCGCGGCGAGACCCAGGCCCTCGTGGTCACCACCCTCGGCACCGGCGACGACGAGCAGATCGTCGACGCGCTCGAGGGCGAGAGCCGCGCCAACTTCATGCTGCACTATAACTTCCCGCCCTTCTCGGTGGGCGAGGCCGGCCGGATGGGCGCCCCCGGACGCCGGGAGATCGGCCACGGCAAGCTCGCCTGGCGCGCGCTTCAGGCCGTTCTGCCGCCAGCGACCGACTTTCCATACACGATCCGCATCGTCTCGGAGATCACCGAGTCGAACGGCTCGTCCTCGATGGCGACGGTCTGCGGCGCGTCCCTGTCGATGATGGATGCGGGCGTGCCGCTCAAAGCGCCGGTCGCAGGCGTTGCCATGGGCCTCATTCTCGAGGCGGACGGTCGGTTCGCGGTGCTGACGGACATCCTCGGCGACGAAGACCATCTGGGCGACATGGATTTCAAGGTCGCGGGCACCGAGGCCGGGATCACCTCGCTGCAGATGGACATCAAGGTCGCGGGCATCACGCCCGAGATCATGCGCCAGGCGCTCACCCAGGCCAAAGACGGGCGGATGCATATCCTCGGCGAAATGTCCAAGGCGCTCTCGACGGCGGGCGAGTTCTCGGCCCATGCGCCGCGGATCGAGACGATTCAGATCAATCCGGACAAGATCCGCGAGGTGATCGGCGCCGGCGGCAAGGTGATCCGCTCGATCGTCGAGGAATCGGGCGCCAAGATCGACGTGAACGACGACGGCGTGATCAAGATCGCCTCGGCGAACGGCGAAGCGATCCAGAAAGCCCGCGATCTGATCGCCGCCATCGTCGAGGAACCGGAGATCGGCCGGATCTATACGGGCAAGGTCGTCAAGATCATGGATTTCGGGGCCTTCGTGAACTTCTTCGGCAAGCGTGACGGTCTCGTGCACGTCTCGCAGATGAGCCATGAGCGCGGCATCAACCCCAAGGACGTGGTCAAGGAAGGCCAAGAGGTGAAGGTCAAGCTGATGGGCTTCGACGACCGGGGCAAGGTGCGTCTCTCGATGAAGATCGTCGACCAGAAGACCGGTAAGGAAATCGCCAAGGAAGAGGCCGAACCGGCCGAGTGATCGGCAGGCCGCACGGCGATCGGATGGGGGCCCCGCGCGGGCCCCTTTTTCTTAGCCCAGGAACGTGACCCGGGCCTCCGACGTTCTCTTGGTGAACGGAAAACAGGAGGTGGATCATGGCTTTGGCCACACTGAACGACGTGTACATCGATCAGCTGAGGGATCTTTCGAGCGCGAACACGCAGGCGATGGAGATGACCCGGCGCCTGGCTGAGACGGCCGAAGACGAGCGGCTACGGGACGCGCTTTCGGATGGCGTTGAAGGGATCGCACGGGGTCTCGATACGGTTAGCCGGCTGCTCGAAGGGCACGGGTTCGACACGCAGGCCGACTTCTGCAAAGGCATGGAGGGGCTCTGTGCCGAAGCCGAGGCGCACGCGCTCAACGCGCCGTTCGGGTCGCGCCTGGCACAAGACGCGATGATCGCGGCGCAGTACCAGCGGATGACGCTTTATGCCATGGCCGGGTATGCAAATTGCCTGGCGCTTGCGAGCCGCCTCGACCTCATGGAGGACGCGCGGAAACTTGAGCTCTGCCTCGACGCTACTCGGCGCGGGCATCAAGAAATGCAAGATCTCACCGCGCGGACGCTGCGTGCCGCCGCCTGACATCACTCGGCCGCGTCGAGCCGGCTTTGGTGGTCGAGCGTGCCCTCCGCGGTCACTTCGGCAAAGAGCCAGTCGCGAAAGCGGCGAATGTCGGGACAGCGGGCGCGGCTGACCGGGTAGGCGACCGAATAAAGCGTCATTGCCGGCACTGTCACATCGAAGAGCCGTACGAGCCGCCCCTCGGCCAAACTCGTCCGCGCCATCGCGTCATAGGCGAGGGTCACGCCTTGGCCCCGCTCGGCGGCCGTGAGCGACAGTTCGCAATGCGCGAGGCGCGGCCCGGGCGGCATATGAACCGGGCTGACCCCGGCGAGGCGAAACCATTCGGGCCAGCCATCGGCGACCTCGGCGTAGAGCAGCGTCTCCGACAGGAGCGTTTCAGGGTGTGGGATCCGGGCGGCGACGGCGGGTGCCGCGACCGGGTAACGAACGGATTGCATCAAAGGCTCGGTCACGACACCGGCCACCGTGTCCGCTTGCCATTGGATCGTGACATCCACCCCGTTCGTCGCGAAATCCGTGGACGGCGCCCCATCGGACACCCGCATCTCGAACCGTGCGCCGAGCGGACACGCCGCCAGCCGCGGAGCAAGCCAGCGCGCCGCGAAGCCGGGTGTCGACAACACGCGGAAGGGCCCGCCCGATAGGGTCGAGACGGCGCGCGTAGCCGTGTCGAGACCGTCGAGGAGCTGCGTCAGTTCCTCGAGATAGGCCTGTCCCGCCCGGGTCAGCACGATGCGCCCGCCCGCGCGCAGGAAAAGCGCCTGGCCGAGATGCTCCTCGAGCGCACGGACCTGGTGGCTGATCGCCGAGGGCGTCACGCAGATTTCCGCCGCCGCCATGCGAAAACTGAGGTGCCGGGCGGCCGCCTCGAACGCTCGGATCGCGGATAAAGGAGGAAGCCGGCGTCGCATGAGCATGCCTCATCTCCTGGTGAGAAACCCTCGTTCGGTCGCATTCTGCCAAAAGAGTAGCATCCCCGAAGGCAAAAAAGGAGAGATCTGCCATGCACACGCGACATCTCAGCCTCGGAATGCTCTTGCCCGGGCTTGTCATCGGCGCGTTGATCGGGGCCGGCGCGGTCACCGCCGCCACAACGCCGGCCGAACCGCCGACCGAGCACAAGGGCCTCGCCGTCGAAGCGCTCGGCCTGATTTCACCCCAGTCGATGGAAACGACGATCGGGCTCACGGGCCACAAACTCCAGCTCCGCGCGATCACGATCATGCCGGGCGGGCAAATCGCCAAGCACAGTCACGCGAACCGGCCGGGCCTCGTCAAGGTCGTCTCGGGCGAGTGGATCGAAGGCCGCGAGAGCGGCGAGACGGTCTATGCGGCCGAGGACAGCGTCGGGATCATCGAAGACGAGGACACGGTCCACTGGTTCTTCAACCGAGGCGAGCGGCCGGCGACCGCCATCGTCTGCGACGTGACCCCCGTCGAGTAAGCTCACGGGGCGGAGGCGGCCGGACGGGGCCCGGCCGTCTTCGAGAGCTGAACCGCCAGGATCCCGGCCGCGATGACCGCGACGCCGAGCGCATCGAGCGCGCCGATCCGTTCGCCGAGGACTAAGGCCGCGATCGCCACGCCGAGAAACGGGTTCAAGAAGTGGAAGGTCGCCGCTCGGACGGCGCCCACCCGCTCGACCAGCAGGAACCACACGAAGGTCGCCGCCAATCCCGGTACGAGGGTCGTGTAGACGAAGGCCGCCGCCAGCGTCCATGTCCAGCGGACCTCGAGCGGTTCGGTTGCGAGGCCGACCGCCGCGAGCGCCGTTGCGCCCACGAGCATCTGAAGCCCGACGATCATGAGCAGGTTTCCGCCCGAGCTCGCCGTGCGCATGCTGAGCGTGGCGACCGTGAGCGCGAGCACCCCCGCCACGCAGAGCCCGAGGCCGATCGGGTCGACCGCGCCGCCGCCGATCCGCGTCCCCATGATGAGCGCGACGCCGCCCATGCCGGCGACGAGCCCCGCTGCACCGAGGGGACGGATACGCTCGCCCCTGACCGCCCAACCGGAGAGTGCCACGAGAAGCGGCAGCGTCGAGGCGACGATGGCCGCGAGCGAGGCCTCCACGGTCTGCATCGCAACGAAATAGAGCCCGAGATAAAGCGCGTTTTGGCAGAGCCCGAAGAGCGCCGTCGCCCGCCACTGGGCCGGGCTGAGCGCCCAGCTCTGACCGAGCGCCCGGGCAACGGCCACGGCCAAAACCCCGGAGATCAGGAACCGGACCGCGAGCGCCGTGAGCGGGGGCGCGTCGACGACGATGATCCGCGCCGAGGTAAAGGCCGAGGACCACATCAGCGCAAACGCCACACCCATCGCCAGCGCTTTCATGTCCATGGCAATCGTCTACCTTTCCGCCGCGCCCCCGCCTCTGCCGGGCAAACTGTCACGCTCGGGCTCTACAGTCTCGCGACGAGGGACGATAGGGGAGGACACTTATGTCGCTCAACGCACTGATCCGGGACGCCGAGGGAGGCCGCGGCATCGAGACTGTCGGCCGGGAAGTGGGGCTCGCGGCGGACGAGGCCGATCGGCTGACCGAGCTTTTGGCGCCGGCAATCGGGAAGGCCGTGCGCAAGCGGGCCGAACGAGGCGAGACTGAGCGCGCGCTCACGCCGATGCTGGGAGAAGACAAGGCGGGGTTTTTCGATCGGCCGGCCGAGGCCGCGAGCGTCGCCGGTCAGGCCCAAGGTCAGGCCTTCCTCGAGGAGATCCTCGGCTCGCGCGATGCGACCCGCTCGCTCGCCTCGGCCGCGTCAGAGCGGACAGGCATCGATCTCGGCATTGTCGAGCGGTTCCTTCCGGCGATCGCTGCGATGCTGCAGGGCGGTCTGCAAAAGCGGATGCCCGACGAGACACTCCGCGGCATGATGGGCGGACGCGCGGGCGGGCTCCTTGGCGGAGTGATGGGGATGCTCGGCGGCCTGCGTCGGGGCGGCGGTGGCTCCGACCTCGGACCTCTTCTGGCCCTGCTGGATCGAGACGGCGACGGCTCCGCGCTCGACGACGTGCTCGAGGGGCTCTTTCGCCGCTGAGCGGGCCCGGACGAACGGACAGTCCCGCGCGCCCGGACCGGATCACGCTCAGTTCGTCGTGCTGTCCGTGGGGGCGCCGAGTTCCACGGCGATGCCGGTATCGACCGGCTCGACGACGCCGAGCTTGGTTTTGTCCTCGCCGGTCCAGGCGGCGACGAGCATAAGCCTGGCCTCTGTGTCGTCCGGCATATCGGGCGCGGTCGGCTCAAAGACCAGAAGACCGTTCGTATCGACGTAGAACGTCTTGTCGCCGAATGCCTGTTGCAGGTCGAGGATTGCCGGGTGCTCGGCCGGCAAGGGCTCGGCACCGAGCACGGCCGATGCGGCCGCGATCTGGTCGGGGGAGAGTTTCATTGGCGTCTTCTCGGATTGGGTTCGGACCGTCGCGCCGGGCGTGATCTGAAGCGGCCCATCTTTTCTGCGAAACCCGGCTCATCAAGCTTCTCAGCCATTGCAGTGCGGCACAACCGCGTCGCCGCGTCACACCGGTGGGGCCGGGCGTCCTCGGTTCAGAGCGCGTTTCGACGGTTCCGCCGCATCTTCCCGCATTTGTGGCGGCAGGTGGGCAAACTGTCGGCCGCCCAAGCGGCGGCGTAGCGGCTGGCGAAGGGCTCGTCGGCCATGATCTCGGCGAGCGGGCGCGCGCGCAGATTGTAGCGCGCCTGCGAAAGACCGTTTGCTGCGAAGAAGCCCCGCTCCTCGCCCGAACCCGCGACCCAGCAACAGGCCGAAACCTGCCCGTGCGCCGAGATATAGGGGCTGTTCCGGACCGCCGATTTGCAGTCGATACCGTTCACCGCAAAGGGAGAGGGCTCCGCCGCGGCCTCTGCCGCCTCGTCGCGGCTTGCCAGCGCGATCTCGCCGCCAGCAAGTGCGAAGTCGTCCGCGCGACGGGTCGGCCGCTCAAGCACCCGCGCTTCGCCAGACGGCATCACATAGTCGAACTGCCCGCCCGGGCCGAACCGCACCGTGTCGATCAGCACGAAGCGGGCGAAACCCAGCCGGCGCGAGAGCCGGAACGCCTCCTCGATCTGGTGCTCGTTATGGCGGAAGATGATGAAATGCCACTCGGCCCTCGCACCGGTCGCGATATAGGCGGCCGCGTTCTCGAGGATCTTCGCGACGTCGGTGTTCACCCGGTAGAGCGGCGAGGTGTCGTGGAGCCCGTCGATATGGAGCTCGAGCCGGCTGCCGGGCACCTTCGCCATGGCACGGCCCATGCGGGCCCACCAATCCGGACGCCGGAGCGATCCATTGGTGGCAATGGCGACGGCCACGCCGCGTGCCGTCAGATGCTCGACGATCTCAAGGAGTTCCCGTGCGGCAAGCGGATCGCCATAGGCGCCGCCGAAGATCACCTCGGAGGTGCGGGCCGCGAACGCGTCGTCGAAATGGGTCTCGAAATCCCCAAGGCCGAGTTCGACATTGGCCACCACGCTGCGGTCCGCGCGGCAGCCGTTCATGTGATCGGTGCGCGGGCACATCGGGCAGCCCGCATTGCACTTGTCGGTCAGCTCGATGTGAAAGCTGTAGGGCCGGGCCGGGTCGAACATAGAGCCTCCGATAAGACGGGCGCTCCTCTCTAGCCCAGCCGGGGCGGCAAGGCCAATCAAGGCCGATCCTTGCCGATCACATGGTCAGGAGCCCCATGGCGGCCGCGAGCGCGTCGAAGGGAATGCGAACACCTTGGGGCTGACGCCGGTGATGTCGAAGGTGAAGGCCCCAGTGATGGTTCGACCGACCGGCGCTTCGTCGAGGTTCTCCGGGACGACCGTCCCGGTCCAGGTGACCGAGACGGGAGCGGCGAGCGCTTGGCCCCGCAGGCCCAGGAGAAGGAGGCGCACAGGCGGCCCCTTGACAACTTCGAAGTGGTGTTCCGCGTCATCACTGTGGGCACCCGCCGCCTGCCTGTAAATCGCTCCGGCTGTGGGGTCAGGCAGGTTTGCGCGCCGTGATGACCCAGGATGAGGACGGCATAAACACCCCGTCCGGCGTGGCATAGGGCGCATAGGCTGCACGAAGATCGGCCATGATCGCGTCGTGCTTGGCCTTCGCCTCGTCCCCCGCTTCGCGATAGACCTCGCCAGCCGGGCCGACCGCGAGCTGGAAGCCGATCGCGTCCTCGATGTCGTCGCCGGTGCGGAACGGGCAATCGACCCGCTCGAAGACGATGTCGGTGAAGCCCGCCGCCTGCATCTGCCCGCGGGTCGTCTCTTCGTCAGCCATCGAGAAGGGGCCAGGCCCGCAGGTCTGCGCGTCGTCGCCCGGGGGCGGCACATGGCGCAGCAGCACCTCCTTCGGCACCGTACCCCAGTGATTGTCCGCGCGATCCCGCCAGACGATGTGCACGAAGCGACCGCCGGGTTTCAGCGCTTTCGACATGTTGCGCATCGCCGCGACCGGGTTCGAAAAGAACATTGTCCCGAACCGCGAAAAGATCATGTCGAAATCACCCTGGAACGGGTAGCTCTCCACGTCAGCGGCCTTGAATTGGACATTGGTCAGGCCCTTTTCGGCGGCTTCTTGTCGACCATAGTCGAGGAAAGCGTCGCAGCAGTCCATCGCGACCACTTCGCCCGTCGGGCCGACGCGTTCGGCGAGCCAGCAGGCCGTGTCGCCGAAACCCGCGCCCGCATCGAGGACCCGTTCGCCCGGATGCACCTCGAGCTTGGGAAGGATTGCATCGGAATGCTTACCGAGCCCGCCGACGAGCACATGCTTCCAGCGGATGAATTTCGGGACGAGGATCTCGTTCCAGAAGCGGACGAATTCGGTCTGTTGGGTGTCGGGATGGTCCATGGCGTCCTCCGGGAAACGTGGCGCACAGACCTATAGCAGGATCAGGATCCGTTTTCATCCATCGGACGCTCCTCCCGACGGATCGGTCGAAAGCCGATCTTCTGGTAGAGCGGCAACGCGCGCGGGTGATCGAGCGTGCAGGTGTTTACGGTCATCCGGGCGACCCCGGGCAGGCTCCAGCCGGTCGAAACCGCCGTTGCCAAGAGCCAATGGCCGAGGCCCCGGCCGATTGCCTGCGGAACGAGGCCGAAATAGGCGAGATCGCAGACGCCGCTTTGGCGGGTGTCGAGCATGAAGAACCCGCCGGGCCAACCGTCGAGCACCATGGTGAAGAGCCCGACCTGCCGATCGGCGACAAAGGCCTCCTGCGCCTCTCTGGGCTGGTTGAGCCAGTCGGTCCACAGATAGCCGTCGCCCACCTGCCGGTAGAGATAGAGGAAATAGTCGACCGGCGGATCGGTCGCCTTCAAGAGGGCCACCCGGGCGCCCGACGGCAAGGGCGGCGGGGCCGAGGGCCGCCTCGTCATCTCGAGATAGGTGACGGTGTAGCTCTCGGCCGTCCCGGTCATGCCGAGCGGGCGGGATCCGCCGCGGGTCCGGTCTCGACGGCGAGGTCGGGATAGGCGCCCCACTCCGCCCAAGAACCGTCATAGACCGCGTTTCGCCCGTGGCCGATCCGGTGGAGCGCGAGGCTGAGCACGCAGGCCGTGACGCCGGAACCGCAGGTCGTCACGATCGGCCGGGCGAGATCGACGCCGGCCCCTTCGAAGGCCGCGCGGATCTCCGCGGGCGTCTTCATCGTGCCGTCGGCGTTCAGGAGCGATCGGTAATAAACGTTGCAGGCGCTCGGGATATGACCGGAGCGCAGTCCCTCGCGGGGCTCCGGCGCCTCGCCGCGGAACCTCTCGGGGCTCCGCGCATCGACGATCTGTTCGTTTCCGAGCTTCATCGCGGCCGCCACCTGGGTGACGTCGCGGATCATCGCATTGTTGCGCCGGGCGGTGAAATGCCGGTCCCGCAGATCCGGGCTCTCGTCGTCCGTGGGGCGGCCCTCGGCGATCCATTTCGGCAAACCGCCGTCCAGAACCGCGACGTCCTGATGCCCGTGCATTCGAAACATCCACCAGACCCGCGCGGCCGAGAAGAGCCCCGCCTGATCGTAGACCACGACCCGGTGGCCGTCGCCGATGCCGAGCTTGCGCACCGCCGAGACGAACTGCTCGAGCGGCGGGACCATATGCGGAAGGCTCGAGCGGGTATCGGCGATCTTCTCGATATCGAAGAACCGCGCGCCGGGGATGTGACGCTCGGCATACTCGCCGCGGGCGTCCCGGCCGGTTTCGGGCAAGTGATAGCTGCCGTCGAGCACGCGAATATCGGGCGCGCCGAGCTGCCCGGCGAGCCATTCGGTCGATACGAGGTGGGTAGGATCCGACATCACGTCCTCTTCAGGGCCTCGTTCGAGTCCTAGGGGCAGAACCGGCCCCATGCAACTGCGCTCAGCCGAGCAGCAGGGTCACCCGTCGGTTTTGCTTGCCCTTCTTCTCGATCTTGCCGAGGGCGACGGGGCCGATCTCCGCGGTCGTGCGCACATGGGTCCCGCCGCAGGGCTGGAGATCGACGGGCGGCGCGCCGTCGCCGATGCGGATGAGCCGGACACGACCGGCGCCCATGGGCGGTTTGACCGCCATCGTTTTCACAAGGCCCGGGTTCGCGTCGAGCTCCGCATCCGTGATCCACTCGGCGGTCACCGGGTGATCCTCGGCGATGAGCGCGTTCAGCCGCGCTTCGATCGCGTCCTTGTCCTCGGGCGCCTCGGGCATATCGAAATCGAGCCGGCCTTTCTCGGCGCCGATCGAACCGCCGGTGACGGGGAGCGGGATCACCACCGAAAGCAGATGGAGCGCGGTGTGCACACGCATATGGCGGTGCCGCGTCTCCCAATCGAGGCGCGCAGTCACCTCGGCGCCCTCGGGCGGAAGGGCAGCGCCCTCAGCCGACACATGGAGAATGCCGCCCTCCCCCTTGACCGCCGTGGTGACCGGCAATTTGCCGCCCTCCCAGACGAGCGCGCCTCGATCCCCCGGCTGGCCGCCGCCGGTGGCATAGAAGACCGTGCGATCGAGCAACACGCCCTCGGGCCCCACCGCGAGCACACGCGCCGTGCAGGTGCGGAGATAGGCGTCGTCGCGGAAAAGCGGCTCGGTCATCGGTCGGCTCCCTCAGTGGTCTCCGTCACCATCTGCGCCCTCGTAACCGGCCGCTGTCCGCTCGCGCGGCACGGCGAGCTCGCGGGGCACGCGGCTCCGGGAGGCCTCCTCGAACGGGCCGTGCGCCGGGCGCAGGGCGGTGCCGAAGGCGTGGGCGATCTGCTCGGCATTCTTCAGTTTGATATCGGCCTGGCGGAACGGGATGCCGATGCCCTCCTGATCAAACCGCCGGGCGATCTCGAAATAGAGGTCCGACTGCACATTCAGGAGCCAGTTCACGTCGCGGAGGATCCCGCGGATCTCGAAATTGAGCGAGTCCGCCCCGAACCCGCGGAAAAGCACATAAGGTGGCGGCCGGCGCAACAGCATCGGGTGCGCCTTGCCGATTTCGAGGAGGATCCGCTCGACCTTGCGCGGGTCGCTCTCATAATCGACGCCGACCGAGACGATAATCCGCCCATTCAGGTTCGAGTGGGTCCAGTTGATCACCGGGCTCGAGATCAATTCTGAATTCGGCACGAAAAGCGCCGCCCGGTCGAACGTCTCGACCATGGTCGAGCGGATATTAATCGACTTCACATAGCCCATGCCCGAGGGAAGCTCGATCCAGTCGCCGGCCTTGATCGGCCGCTCCACCAGCAGGATCACGCCCGAGACGAAGTTGTTGACGATGTTCTGCAACCCGAAGCCGATGCCGACCGAGAGCGCCCCAGCAACGATGGCAAGGTTCGACAGATCGAGCCCGGTGCTCGAGATCGCGATGAGCGCGACGACGACGATGCCGAGATGCCCCGCGCCCGAGGCGACCGCGTCGCGCCCGCCGGTATCGAGCCCGGTGAACGGCAACACCGTGCGCCGCAGGAGCGCCTGGAACCGGCGCACGAGGATGATCCCCACCACCAGCACGATGACGAAGATGAAGAAATCGATCGGCGCAATCGTCACGTCGCCGATGGTGAAGCCCGCCACGACCCGGCGCCAACCGACGCCCAGATCCTGCGGGTCCGCGCCCCAGATGAGCGCGATTGCCGGCAGCGCGGCGCAGAAGATCAGAAAGCCGAGGCCAAGCTCGACGAGCTTGAGCCGGGCGACAGCCCCCTCCTCTTCGCCGTTCCGGCTCGAAGCCTCGCCGAGGATCGTCCGTACGATGTGATACAGCAGCAGGCAGATCCCGATCAACGCGCCCGAGAAGACCACCGGAAAGAACGCATAGCGGGACGCGGCGTAGTAGCCGGCGAGGGCGAGGATCGGGGCCGCGACCGCCGAGACGCGCGAGAGGAAACGCAGCAGGCTGACGATGGGCCGATCGACGCGAAGGGGCCGCGGCGCTTCGGCGTCGTCCTCGTCGCCCGGTTTTTCGAGGCGCGCCGCGGGCTCCGGCGGGCGCACATACCGGGTGACGAAAAAGAGCGAGACACCGCCCACGGTCATCAGCGCCGCGTTGAGGAGCGTAAGCCCCTCGATGGCGAGGCCAAGCTGCTGGCCGACATGGATGAAGGCCCGGTCGAAGCCGACGACGGCCGCAAGCAGCATGATCCAGCGATGGGCGGCGAGCGCGTCCGCGTCGTCGAGGGCGGCCAGGCGGAGCGTCCGCGACGTGGGCGCAAAATAAGCCCCGCCGAGCGCATAGGCCCCGATCACCGCCGCCGCCGCCGTACCGAGACCGATGATCACCGCTTCGCCGCGCGGCCCGGCAATGCCAATGAAATAGATCCCGCTGAAGAAGAGCGCGAGCGCCCCGGCCGGCATCAGCAGCCGGGCGAGCGTCACGCCGGCCCCGATGCTCACGCGCCGCGAGTGGGGGGTCTCTTCGCTCAGCCCCGACAACAGCCAGTCGAGCGCCATCTTCCGGGCGCGCAGAAGGGCGAGCGCGCCGACCACGACGCCGAGAAGAGGCACGAGGATGCGAAGCTGCCCGGCGATATCGCCGGCGAGGTTCTGCCAGCGGAGCCGGGTCTCGGCGACCACGGTCCGGACCGTGCGCTCGATCGCCGCGATCCCCTCGAAGAACACATGCGGCAACAGGATCGTCGGGCCGCGGGCGAGCAACTGCGCTGTGAAGAGCGATTGGCGAAGTGTGGCCAGGCGGGTGACGAGCCCCTCGGCGCGCGCTTCGGCCTGGTCGGCGCGGCGCGCCTGCGCTTCGATCTCGGCGAGGTCCGAGGCGATGCGCCGGCGCTCTTCGGCGATCTGCGGGAGTTCTTCGGTGCCGTCGGCCGGCGGCTCGCCCAACGCTTCGAGCTGTTGGCGGAGGGGGTCCAGGCGGGTCTGGACTTGCTCCTGGATCGGAGCGATTTCGGCAAGCTGGGCATCGAGCGTCTGCCGCATCGCGGCGATTTGCTCGATCCCGATATCGTTTTCGTCGATGCGCCGTTGGATCGCCGCCGCTTCGCCGTCCCAACGCTCAAGCTTGGCGCCGACGCTCTCGTTCGCGGCATCGGCCGTCTGTTGTGCGACCGCTGCGAGGCCGAGGCAGAGCGCCCCGATGATGGCAAGCAGAGCGGCTGCCCAGAGGCGCCGGACCGGGCGGCCGCGCCGGAGGCCGCGGCCCTCAGGGATCGACTTTATCGAAAACGTTCGGCAAATCCGCCGTCCCGGCCGCGCCGCGCCAGTCCGGCACGGGCAAACCCTTTTCCCGCAGGAACGTCGGATTGAACACTTTGCTTTGGTATCGCGTGCCGTAATCGCAGAGGATGGTCACGATGGTGTGCCCGGGCCCCATCTCGCGGGCGAGGCGGATCGCGCCGGCCACGTTGATGCCGGTGGAGAGCCCCATGCAGAGCCCCTCTTCCCGGAGAAGATCGAAGACGATGGGCAAGCCCTCCTCGTCGGGGATCTGATAGGGAAAATCGACCGTCAGCCCCTCGAGATTGGCCGTCACGCGCCCCTGGCCGATGCCCTCGGAGATCGAGCTCCCCTCGGCCTTGATCTCGCCATGCGCGTAATAGTGATAAAGCGCGGAACCGAGCGGATCGGCGAGCCCGATCTTGACCGCCGGCTTCCGCTCGCGGAGCGCCGCTGCGGTCCCCGCCAGCGTCCCGCCAGAGCCGACCGAACAAATGAACCCGTCCACGTGACCTTCGGTCTGGGCCCAGATCTCGGGCGCGGTGGTGTCGATATGCGCCTGCCGGTTGGCCACATTGTCGAATTGGTTGGCCCAGACGGCGCCGTTCGGCTCGCTCCGGTCGAGCGCTTCGGCGAGGCGCGCCGAATATTTCACATAGTTGTTGGGGTTCCGATAAGGCACCGCCGGCACCTCGACAAGACGCGCGCCCGCCAGCCGGAGCATGTCCTTCTTTTCCTCGGACTGCGTCTCGGGGATCACGATGACCGTGCGGAACCCCATTGCCGCGCCGACCACCGAAAGCCCGATGCCGGTGTTGCCCGCGGTACCCTCGACGATGGTCCCGCCCGGGCGGAGCGCGCCCCGGGCGATCGCGTCGCGGATAATCCAGAGCGCCGCCCGGTCCTTGACCGACTGGCCGGGGTTCATGAACTCCGCCTTGCCGAGGATCTCGCAGCCGGTGAGCTCGGATGCCTTTCGGAGCCGGATCAGCGGAGTGTTGCCGACGGCCTCGGGGACGTCCCGGTAAATGCGCATGGAACGCTCTCCTTCATGGCGGCGGAGCCGCGCGCTGTCCGTACCTATGCCGATCCCCGGACGGGCTCAAGTCCCGCCGGCGCTTCGGCTTTGCCCCTCCGCCACCCATGCGGCCCGAAGGCTTTCGCGATGGGCGGCGAGCCAATAGAGCGAGAAGAGCGCCTGTGCCGTGTTGACGGCCCCGTCGGTTACGGCGGCCCACGCCTCCTGCCAATCGAGCACCATGGTCCGGATATCCTCGCCCTCGTCCGCCACCCCGTGAAGACCGCCGGGCGCCGAGAGATCCGCCTCGCCGACAAAGGCCGTCATATGTTCGCCCGCGAGGCCTGCCGTCGAGTAATACCGCCCGATTTCGCGCAGTCGGCCGAGCGCCAACCCCGCTTCCTCGGCCGCCTCGGTCCGGGCCGTCGCCTCTGGCCCGCGATCCCCGTCGATCCGGCCGGCGACGACCTCGAGACACCAGGGGTTCGGATCGCCGCGGCCAAGGGGCGCCGGCCGGAACTGCTCGATCAGCAGGACCGCGTCCCGCACCGGGTCATAGGGCAGCACGGTGACCGCGTCGCCCCACAGCACGACCGTGCGTTCGAGGGACGGCGACCAGCCCCCGTCGAAGCGCTTGTGCCGAAGCCGCAACGTCTCGACCGTAAGGAAACCCGCATAGGGCCGCGCATGGGCCTCGATCGACACGTCGTCGGGGCCGAACGCCGTGCGCACCCGGCCAAGCGTCGGCGGGGTCGCTGCGGCGCGGGTCTTCTGCCGGGCGCGCGCCATGATGGCAGGCCAAATCGCATCGACTTCCTCGATGCTTAACCGGCCGAAATAGCTCATGTATTCCTCAGCCGCGGCGATCGCGGTCGCCCGCTCCTCGGTCTGCCAGCGGGCGAAGTCCCAAGGCGTGTCGGTCTTCCCGGGTTTGTCGGTGGCGCGGAAATAAGCGGCCTCGACCGGTCCGGTGTCGGTCTCGACGGTAATCGGCACGAGGCCGTACTCCGCCTCTTCGAAATACTCGAGCCGCGCCCGCTCGACCGCCGAAATTTCGGAGAGAACCACACCCTCGGCCGCCTCGCCGGGCGCCTCGACCAACATCGGATAGGCCTCGCGCGGGAGCGCGCGGGTCGCATAGCCCGGAGCCCGCGCCGGCCGAAACCGCGCCTCCGAGACCGCCTGACCGACCACGACCTCGGTGAGACGCCGATCCCGCAGCGAGCCGTAAAAGAAAAGCGTGTCCATTCCCGCGTCTCCGTCCTCTGGTGCGCCCGCGCCCGCCCCACGGCCGCCGCGCGGTCTCTATCGGCCTTGGGCGGCGATGGCCATGGCCTGCGACGACCCGACAGGAAAAACCGACCTTTTCGCTCTTGGTGATGTGATCCAAGCCTTGGCAAGCTACGTATGACGTCGAAACATGAGGATGCCTCGATGACCAAGACCATGCCGCCGCAGGAAATGTTGATCGACTACGCAACTGGGGTTGTCTCTCCGGGCGTAGCGTTTCTCTTGGCGGCGCACTTGGATCGGGTCGACGAAAGCCGGGATTTCGTGGCGCGTTACGAACAGCTTGGCGGTGCCTTGCTGCGCGACGAACCGATATCGGAGGTGTCTGACGGATTGCTTGCCTCGGTTTTCGATCGGATCGACGGGGGCGACGCGGACGGGGTCGGTGCCCGATTGGACCAGGGGCCTTTGCCGCAAAACGTGATCCAAGCGGTCGGCACGGACTTCCCGACGATCCCGTGGCGGTTCTTGCTGCCGGGCGTGGCCGAATACGAGATCGGTGGGTTCGACGGCGAGAAAGTGAGCCTGCTGCGCGCCCGTCCGGGCACCGGGGTTCCGAAGCATACCCATGACGGCGAGGAGCTGACCCTCGTGCTCACCGGCGCGCTGCAAGACGGCAACATCGTCTATACCGCCGGCGAGATCGCCATCAACGACGAGCAGGATGACCACAATCCGCGCATCATCGGCGACCAGATGTGCTATTGTCTAATCGTCATGACGGGTGGTGTGCGTTTCACCGGCCGTTTCGGGCGGGCGCTCAACTTCTTTGCCGACAAGCACGCCGACAACTGAACCGGAGGATCTGCCGTGAACAGACGCGATCTGCTAACAACTTCTTTCTGCGCCTTTTCCGTGGGAATTATTCCCTCAGTCGGTCGGGCCGACGGAGCGGCCCGCCGCAGCTTCAAGATCTTGCGCGACGGGTCCGATATCGGCCGGCACACGCTGTCGGCGCGCCGGACCGCCGACGCCTTCGAGATCCGGATCGAGATCGATATCGCCGTCAAATTCCTCGGCATCACCGCCTATCGCTACGAATTGGAGAACACCGAGCGGTGGCAAGGCGGCCAGATCCTCTCGATCGACAGTCGCGCCAACGACGACGGCGACCGCGAATACGTTAAGATCAGCCGTGGCGGCGACGCGCTCGAGATCGACGGATCGGGCTATTCGGGGAGCGGCCCGCTCGGCGCAGCAACGACGTCGTACTATGCAAAACCGTTTCTGGAGCGCCGCCCGTGGATCTCGACCCAGTCCGGCAAGCTCCTCGAGATCAGCACGGCACGCGAGGCCACTGGGCGCTATCAGGTCACGGGCGAGCTGACGACCGAGCTCTTCTATGACGACCGCGGCGAATGGATGGGCTCGGAATTCGATGCCGGCGGCGAGCGCGCCCGCTACGAGGTGTTGGAAGACGTCGGACAGATCGCCGCTCTTTGGGCGGATGCCTGATCGGGCATGAGCGTTTTTCGGAAGATCATGCGGCCGACCGACGGGGCGGCCTGGGTGACCGGTGCCTCCAAAGGGATCGGGGCGGCGCTCGCGACTGCGCTCGCGGCCGAAGGCTGGACGGTCTATGCAACCGCGCGCAGCCCGGAGCCGCTCGAGAAGCTTGCAGCAGGGTCCGTCGATGCTGGCCATCCGGGGCGGATCGTGCCGCTTCCGGGCGATGTGACGGACCCGGACGCCATGCAATCGGCAGTCGCGCGGATCCTCGCCGACGGTCCGCTCGCGCTCGCGGTCCTCAACGCGGGGATCTACCATCCGATGCGGGCGCAGACCTTCGACGTGGCCAAGGCCGCGCAGACCATCGACGTGAACCTGACCGGAGTGGCGAACGCTCTCGCCCCGGCGATGGCCCACATGATCGAGCGCGGCACGGGGCACCTGGCGCTCATGGCCTCGGTCGCAGGCTATCGCGGTCTGCCGAACGCGGCCGCCTATTCCGCGACGAAGGCGGGCGTGATCGCCATGGCCGAGGCGCTTGCCATGGATCTGGTCGACCTCGGCGTGCGGATTTCCGTCATCAATCCGGGCTTTGTCGAGACCGAAGCGACGGCGGTCAACGAGTTCAAGATGCCGATGCTAATGTCCACCGACGCGGCAGCCGCCAAGATCGTCGCCGGGCTGAAGCGTCCAGGCTTCGAGATCCGCTTTCCCTGGCAATTCGCCCTAATCCTGCGGACGGTCGGGCTCTTGCCGAACCGCTGGTATCTCTGGGCGGTGCGCAAAGCGCTCGGCTGGGACAAGATGGACCGCTGACCATGGGGACCCTCCGGCGCCTGAGGCCGCACCGGCTCCGCCTCAGCGGCTGAGACCCGAGTGGAGCGCGGGCACGTCCTCGGGCGCAAAGCCGTAATGGCGGAGCCAGCGCAGGTCGCTGTCGAAGAACGCCCTCAGATCGGGGATCCCGTATTTCAGCATCGCGATCCGGTCGATCCCCATGCCGAAAGCGAAGCCCTGATAGATCTCCGGATCGACACCGCCGGCTGCGAGCACCTTCGGATGCACCATGCCGCTGCCGAGGATCTCCATCCAGCGATCCCCCTGGCCGAGACGGATCTGCCCGCCCTCGACCGAATACCGGATGTCGACCTCGGCCGACGGCTCGGTGAACGGGAAATGCGAGGCGCGGAACCGCAATTCGACCCCGTCCACCTCGAAGAAGGTCCGGCAGAACTCTTCTAGGGTCCATTTGAGATGCGCCATCGAGATGTCCCGGTCGATGCAGAGCCCCTCGTATTGGTGGAACATCGGCGTGTGAGTCTGGTCGTAATCCGAACGGTAAACCCGTCCGGGCGCGATGATCCGGCAAGGCGCCCCATGGGCCTCAAGATACCGGATCTGCACCGGCGAGGTATGGGTCCGCAGCACATGGGGCGGTCGATTGTCGCCCTCGCGCCGATGCAGATAGAACGTATCCATCTCGGTCCGAGAGGGGTGCTCGGGCGGGATATTGAGGGCGTCGAAATTGTACCAGTCGGTCTCGATTTGCGGACCTTCGGCGACCGAGAAACCCAGATCGGCAAAGATCGCGATTACCTCGTCCATCACCTGGCTGATCGGATGGATGGTGCCTTGTGCGGTCGGCCGGCTTGCCAGCGTCACGTCTTGCCATTCGGTCGCGAGCCGCGCTTCGAGGGCCGCTTCGGCGAGGGCGGTTTTCCGCGCCGCGATGGCGTCGTTGATCTCGTCCTTGAGGGCGTTGAGGGCAGGGCCGGCCGTTTGGCGTTCTTCGGGCGACATGCGCCCGAGTTCGCGCATCATCAGGCTGATCTCGCCCTTTTTACCAAGAGCCGAGACACGCACGGCCTCGATGGCAGCCTCGTCGGCGGCGGCGGCGACCTCGTCGAGATAGCGCGCACGGACGGGATCGAGATCGGGCATGGCGGGCTCCTCAGCTGACACGGCGGAGGGGTATCACGCGGCAGGACGATTGCAAGCCGGGCTCAGCGGCCGAGCGCGGGGCGGAGCGCGGCCCAGATCTCACGGGCCGCAAGCGCCGCGCCATCGGGGTTCGCGTGATACCGATCGGCTGCGTAAAGCCGGGCACCGGCGGCGGTCTCGCGGGCCCAGACGAGACCCACGGGCGCGAGATCGGCGCCCGTTGCGGTTGCAAGGCGGGCATAGAAGGCGTGGACCCGCGCGGCCATTTCGGCCGGGCTCCCGGGCGGCACAAACCCGATGCGTTCGGGCGCCGCATAAAACCGGTGGCCGGGCGCACGCGGCCAAGGCTGGAAAAGCACAACGGGCGCAGGCTGCGCCGCTGCGGCGATCCGGGCAAAGGCGGCCTCGGCCCGCGCGGCCCGGTCGGGATAGAGCGCCTCGGTGCTGAAGCCTTGCACGACAACCGCGTCCCAGCCCTCCGCAAGGCGCGCTTCGAGCCCGCGGGCGAGATGTTCAGAGAGGCGCGCGCCGTCACGGGCGAGCATCGTCGGGCGGAGCGAGATGCCGTCGGCCTCGGCGCGCGCGGCGACACGGGCCGGAACGTCGTGCTGCCGGGTAAACGAGTTCCCGACAAAGAGCACGCGAAGCGTGGGTTCTGCTGCCGCAGGCCCGCCCGTCTCGAGCAGGCCCGCCCCGAGCAAGGCAGCCCCGAGTGAGCCCATGAGCCCGAAGAGGCGGCGGACGACGCCGCGGCGGATCACCCGCTCCGCGCGGTCAGACCGTCCCATGACCCACCCGCTGGGCTCTGCCGAAGCACCCGCTCGCGTTTTCCTCCCGTGGGCACCAGATCGGCCGGCCGCTAACATGCGGACCCCTATCGGTGCCGAGGAGGCGTTCCGAGCCGGTCGAGATCACACAATCGCGCCTGCGCAGATCCTCGCCGTTGTCGGGGATGGGCGACGGGAGGCGGAAGAAAGCGTGGCCGCGCGGACCGCTCATCTCCGCGCCCACGCCGGCGCGCGCATCGCGGTCGCGAAATGGGCTGTCGTCGCCGCCCTTCGTCGAGGGATCGGGGACCGCCTCGCCCGGCCACCGCGCGAAGGCCTGCCGTCGGGACGGCTCGGGTCGGGATGGGGATTGCGGCTCTGGCCGAGGCGGCAGAACGGTCGGGCCCCGGCGCGGCCGCCGCAGCCAGGGCCACCGCATCAGTCCATCCCCTCGAGTTCGTCGATCATGCCGGCGATGAGCGTGAGCCCCTTGTCCCAAAAAGCCGGGTCGGACGCGTCGAGGCCGAAGGGCGCGAGCAGGTCGGAGTGATGACGCGTGCCGCCGGCCCGCAGCATATCGAAATATTTGTCCTCGAAACCGTCGGCACCCTGTTCATAGACGGCGAACAGCGCGTTCACCAGCCCGTCACCGAACGCATAGGCATAGACGTAAAATGGCGAGTGGATGAAGTGCGGGATATAGGCCCAATAGGTCTCGTATCCCTCGGCAAAATTGATCGCGGGTCCCAAACTTTCGCGCTGAACGTCGAGCCAGATCCGCCCGAGATCTTCCGATGTCAACTCTCCGTCGCGCCGAGCTGCATGCACCCGCAGTTCAAACTCATAGAACGCGATCTGACGGACCACGGTATTGATCATGTCCTCGACCTTGGAGGCGAGGAGGCTCTTGCGCTTTTTCGGGTCGCTTTCGCTGGAGAGCACGCGACGGAAGGTCAGCATCTCGCCGAAGACCGAGGCTGTCTCGGCCAGCGTGAGCGGCGTTCGCGACAGCAATTCACCCTGTTCGGCCGCGAGGCGCTGATGCACCCCATGCCCGAGCTCATGCGCGAGGGTCATGACGTCCCGCGTCTTGCCCAGATAGTTAAGCATGAGAAACGGGTGAACATCGGTGACGGCCGGGTGCGCAAATGCGCCCGGCATCTTGCCAGGCTTGACGCCCGCATCGATCCAACCCGACCCGAAGAACGGCTCGGCGAGCTCCGCCATCTTGGGTGAGAAGCCCCGATAGGCGCCAAGAACCGTATCCACGGCTTCATCCCAGGGAACGGTACGGTCCTCGGCCTCGGGCAGAGGGGCATTTCGATCCCAGTATTCAAGTCGCTCGAGCCCTAGCCATTTGGCCTTCATCGCGTAGTAGCGGTGCGAGAGCCGCGGATACGCGGACTGAACGGCGGTTCTGAGCGCGTCGACCACCGCGGGTTCCACATCGTTCGAGAGGTGGCGAGCGAATTCCGGCGTAGGCAGCTTGCGCCAGCGGTCCTCGACCTCTTTCTCTTTGGCGAGCGTGTTGGTGATGAGCGTGAAAAGGCGGATGTTTTCGCTCAGCACCCGGGCAAGCGCCTCGCCGGCCGCCCGGCGGCGCGTCCGGTTGGGGTCGGACAGAAGCGTCACCGTCGCTTCGAAGCCGAGCGGGCCGTCCTCGCCCTCCACCTCGAAGCTGAGCCCGGCGATCGTCTCGTCGAAAAGCCGGTGCCAGGCGGCCGCGCCCACAACCGACTGATCGTGCAGAAATTTCTCGAGCTCGTCCGAAAGCTGATAAGGCCGCAGCGCCCGCAACCGCTTGAGCCAAGGCCGGTAGCGGGCAAGGGCCGCGCTCTCGGCCATGCGGGCTGCGAGGGCATCCTCTTCTACGCGGTTGAGCTCAAGCGTGAAGAAAACGAGCGGTTGCGTGATCTGTGTGATGCGCCCGCGGATATCGCCCATGAATTTGGCGCGCTCGGGCCCCGTATCTTGAGCATAGAGGAGCGTCGCATAGGTCACGAGCCGCGACAGCCGCTTCTCGATCGCCTCATAGGCCGCAATCGCCGTGGCGTAGCCCTCGCCGTCGAGGCCATCCAGCTTGCCTTCGTACCGCTCTGCGAAGGCGCGCGCCTCGGTCTCGGCCGTCGCGAGATCGCTCTCGACCTCGGGCGCGTCCATGGCCGGGTAGAGATCCGTCAGGTCCCAGTCCGGAAGCGCACCGAAGCGGTCGCCGTCGCCTCCGGTGTCCGTGGCCTTCTCGAAGAGAGGGCGGGTCGCGGCGAGATGGGCGGCACGGGTCATGGGGGGCTCCTTCAGTCGGGTTTCCGGAGCAGATATGCTCGGTCGGGGGAGGACCAAGGCGCCTGGCCGAAAAAGCCGGACGAGGGGGGCAGTCGGAGGCTGCGCCGCGGCACCGAGGGAGCCGGATCCGGCGCAAAAATGAAAAGACCCCGCGCAATGGCGCGGGGTCTCTTTGTTTGCGAGGCCGGTCGCTTACTGCGACAGGCTGATCTCGGCGCGGCGGTTGAGCGGCTCGCGGACACCGTCGCCGGTGATGCGGGCAGGCTCCAGCTCCGAGCGGCCGGCGAGGACCATGATGTCGGCCGGAATACCGCGATCGACGAGGGCCTGAGCCACACGGCGGGCGCGCGCCTCCGACAGGCGCTGGTTGTACTGGACCGAGCCGACGGTGTCGGTGTGACCGACGATCGACACGCCCGACGCGCCATTGGTGTTGAAGCTGTCCATGACGCGCCCGATGGTGTTGAGCGCTCGCTCGGTCAGATCGGTGCGGTTAAAGCCGAAGTAGACGATGAAGTCGGCCGGCGGTGCGACGCCTTCGCAAGCCACGAGAGCTTCGTTCAGGAGTGCCAGCGCCTCATCCGAGGTGAGCGGACACTTGGCACCGTTTCCTTCGGCCCGCAGCACCGTCAAGTACTGGTCCCACATCGCCTGAGCGCGCGCGCATTCCGCCGGGCGCTGGCTCGAATTCTCGTTCACCGTCGCGACGACGCGATTGAAGAGCTGAGCGGCATCGCCGTTCACGCCGAGCTGGTCGGGCGACCAGGGGCCCGGATTGGTGCCGGCCTCGGCCTGCTGGGCTTTCGCGATGAACGCGGTCGAGTTCAGCCACGCCACCATGTTGGCCTGATCGCGGGCGAGCTCGGTGTATTCGGAAGCCAGCGCGCCGGTGAAGCCCGGACCGCCGTGGTCGACCGCGAGGTAGTCCTCCGCGATGAAGGTGGCCCCCAACGAGGACCCAGGGAGCTGCGAGCAGCCTGCGGCGGCCGCGAGGGCCACAGCACCCAGCACCAGACGAACAACAGTCTTCATCCCTCTCTCCGTTCCGTGTTCGGACGCCGCTTGACCGCGCGTCCTGAATATAATTGCCGACGCATAAGCCGACCCGTGACTTTGGCTTGGCACAGCGCTCCGGGAATCGCAATCGGCGCGCCCCGAAATCGCCAACCCGGCCGGCAGATTATGCGCGCCGTCGCGATTTCACAACAGTGCGAGACCCCCTCGCCACGACGGTTCGGAACGCAGGGCCGAGAGTGACGGTTTCTAAACCATCGAGCGTTTAGCAAGGTCGCGGGTCGTCCCGTGCCTCTCGGCCGGCCGACTTTCGTCCCGGACCGGGTTTGCGCGGGCAAAGGGCGGGGATTTGGCCGTTAACCGGTGAGGAATGATACGATGACCGCTTCGATCCTGATCGCCGACGACGACCGCGCCCAACGGCGGTTCCTCAGCACCGTGCTTTCGGCAGACGGGTATCGGATCGAGGAGGCCGGCGGCGGCGGCGCGGCCGTCGAACGCTTGCTCGGAACCGAGGGCGGGGGCGTTTCTCTTCTTCTTCTCGATTTGTTGATGCCCGACCTCGACGGCCTTTCGGTCCTGCGAAAGATCCGCGCCGCCGGCCTCACATTGCCGGTCTTGGTGATCACCGCCGATGGCTCGATCACCCGTGCGGTCGAAGCGATGCGCGCCGGCGCCACCGATTTTCTCGTGAAGCCCGTCGCGCCCGAGCGGCTCACGGTCTCGATCCGGAACGCGCTCGCCATCGCCGATCTGTCGACCGAGGTTCGGCGCCTCTCGCGGCGGCACGACAACCGGCTATCCTTCGACGAATTGATCGCGATCGCGGGGCCCATGCGCGAGGCCATCGCGCTCGCTCGGCGGGCAGCACGCTCGGATATCCCGCTCTTGATCGAGGGGGAGTCGGGCACCGGAAAAGAAGTCTTCGCCCGCGCCGTCCACGGGTCCGGCGACCGGGCGGGCCGGCCCTTCGTCGCGGTCAATTGCGGCGCGATCCCGGCGACGCTGGTCGAATCGACCCTCTTCGGCCATGAGAAAGGCGCCTTCACCGGCGCGACAGCCCGCCGCGCCGGCATGTTTCAAGAAGCGCAGGGCGGCACGCTGTTCCTCGACGAGGTCGGCGAACTGCCCCTGGATGCCCAGGTCAAGCTTCTGCGCGCGCTGCAAACCGGCGAGGTCGACCCGGTCGGCGCCTCCGAGCCCGTGCGGGTCGACATCCGGCTGATCTCCGCCACCAACCGCCGGCTCGAAGAAATGATCGCCGACGGCCGCTTTCGCGAGGACCTCTACTACCGTCTCAGCGTCTTCCCGCTCCGGCTGCCGCCGCTGCGCGACCGGCGCGACGATATCCCCGGGCTCGCGCGAATGTTCCTAAGCCGCTTCGTCGCCGAAGAAGAAGTGCCGATCGAGGGGATTTCGCGGACCGCGATGGAGGCGATCATGGCCGCCCCCTGGCCGGGGAACGTGCGCGAGCTCGAGAACACCATCCACCGCGCGGTGGTCCTGGCGGACGGCCCGATGATCGAACCCGAAGACCTGCGCGGACCGTCAGGGGCAATCGGCCTCCGGCGCGCCCCGCCCGACCGTGCGAGCGATCCGCCCGACCCGGCCCCCGTCGACGGCGCCTGCACACGTCCGACGCGCGGCGACTGCGGCCTAGGCGAGGCCGGGCCCCGCGATCCGCATGACGACACGGCGCCCTGCGAAGATCCGTTCTTGCGGGAAGACGGCCATATCCGCCGGCTGATCGAGATCGAGGCCGACGCGATCCAACGGGCGATCGCGCTCTACAAAGGTAAGATGTCCGAAACCGCACGGCGCCTCGGCATCGGCCGCTCGACCCTTTATCGCAAGATCGAGGAGCTTCGCATTGGCCCCTCGGACCGCTAACCCATCAGGTCGGGATTTCCATCCCGAGCGCGGCGAGGTAAACCGCCAAAAGGGCCTCCTCCTCTTCACGCTCATCGGCTGGTTTCTTGCGCAGGCTCACGACTTTACGCAGCGTTTTCGTATCGAAACCATGCGCCTTGGCCTCTGCATAGACCTCTTTGATTTGGTCGGCGATCTCGCGCTTTTCTTCTTCGAGGCGCTCAATCCGCTCGACTAACGCCGTCAGTTGACCCGCAGAGATACCATGCGCCGCCGCGCTGCCGTCGTCCATCAGCTGCTCTCCCTGCCCGTGCGAGCCTCGCCATACGCCGCGCTTCACCTGCGTGCAAGCCACGCCGCCCGAAGTCCGCAGACCCAGCGGCGAGGGGGCGGCGG
>JBHJGX010000057.1:0-7944 GCA_050331395.1 Paracoccaceae bacterium | reverse complement strand
CACGGTGCTTGCGGCGGCGGCCGCGGCGGGGGCGGGGCGGGCGGTCCTCGTGTCGTCCTATACGACGCTGATTGCCGGCCGGCGGCATCCCTCGCTCGCACAAGTGGATGAGAGCGTGGACCTCGCGCCCGAGGATTTGCTCGGACCCTATCCGCGGTCGAAGCGCCGAGCGGAACTTGCCGCACTCGAGGCGGCACTCCCGACGGTGATCGTGCAGCCGTCCGCGCCGGTCGGCCCCGGAGACTGGCGGCCGACGCCGCCGGGGGCGCTTTTGGCGGATATGGCCAACGGACGGTTGCCGGCGATGCTTGATTGCAGCTGGAACCTTGTCGATGTGCGGGCCGTCGCGGACGGGGTGGTGGCGGCGCTCGCCCGCGGCCGGCCGGGGGCGCGGTATCTGTTGTCGGGGGAAAACCTGGACACCGAGGGGGTACTTGCGCGCTTCGAGGCCGCGTCGGGGGTGGCGGGGCCGCGGATGCGCGTGCCCTACGGCGTGGCGCTCGCGGCGGCGCATGTCGGCGAGGCGGTCGCCCGGGTCACCGGCCGCCCGCCGCAAGCGCCTTTGACGGGGGTCCGGTTGGCGGGTCCGCGGATTGCCTTCGACAACGCCAAGGCCCGGAGAGAATTGGGCTTCGCTCCGCCGCCCGTCGATGGCGCGATCCGCGACGCGCTTTTATGGCTGCGGAGTGTCGGGCGGCTTGAACGGGATTTGCCGGGGCTCGACAAGCTGCCGGCCTGAGACGGCGGCGGGCCCCCGCGCCTCGCGTTTCGCGTGGGGACGGGGGCCGGCCTCGGGGGGCATCGAGCCCCCCTCCGCCGGGCTCGGGCCTCCGGCCCGACCGGGCGCGTCCCCGGTCTTGCGGCCCGGTGCTCCGGTCGCCGGACACGCGGCGGCTATTGGTCGGCCGGCTTCGGGTAGCTCCGTCCCTTCCAAGCGCCGCCCCGACCGGCCCAGTGCGCCCGGGCGCTGTCGAGGGTCATGAGTGTGAACAATGCGGCCGCCGCGGGAAGTCCGAGCGCCTGCCAGCGGGGCCGGCCGTAGAGCGCAAGCGTCGGCGCATAGGCGATTGCCGACAGTCCCGAGGCGAGCGCTCCCGCCGCGAGCGGCCCCGGCGCGCCGGTCGCGCCCCCACCGAGCGCCGCAACCGGGCCTGCCATATAGACGAGCGCCATCCCCGCCAAAGTTCCAGCGAGCCGCAGAGGCGAATGGTCGAGCTGCGTGAATGCGGTGCGCGCCACCATCTTCCAGACCGAGGCGAGCGCGCGGTTGTCGCGGAGACTGATCACCTCGTCTTCGGCGAGGCCGAGCCAAATCGACCGGCGCGGCGGGCCCGTCTTCACCCGCCCGGCCAGCGTGCAATCGTCGATGAGCGCCGTGCGGATCGCCGCGATCCCGCCGATGGCCGCCAGCGTGTCGCGGCGGAGGAGCACGCAACCGCCCGCGGCCCCGGCCTCGGCCCGTTCCGGATCGTTGACCCGAGGGAAGGGATAGAGCTTTTGGAAAAAGAAAACGAAGGCCGGGATCAGCAGCCCGCCCCAGAGCCCCCGGTCGTCGAGCCGGGCCATCAGCGACACGAGGGCACGAACTTCGCCATGCGCCTTGGCGACGAGGCGAGCCAGGGTCTCGGGCGCGTGCAGGATATCCGCATCGGTCAGCAGGACGTACTCGGCCCGGGGCGCATGGGTGTCTGCGGCGGCAAGCCCCGCCTCGAGCGCCCAGAGCTTGCCGGTCCAGCCCGGCGGGAGCGGCGGCGCAGGCACGATGCGGATCGGCCGTGCGCTCTTCTCGGCGACGCTCCGGGCGATCTCGCCGGTGCCGTCCGTCGAGGCGTCGTCTACGAGGATCACCGAGAAGCGGCCCGGGTAGGTGGTCGCGCCGTGGGCGGAGAGGGTTTGGGCCACGGTCTCGGCCTCGTCGCGGGCGGGGATCACCGCCACGACGTCGGGCCACTCGGAGGGTGGCGGCGGTCGGCCGAGCCGCTGATCCGCGCGCCAGAACCTGCCGTGGCCGGCGAGGAGCCAGGCCCAGATCGCCGCGGAGGCGAGGGCCGCAAGGGCGAGCGCGTCGGTGGCGAGGTCCATGAGCGAGCCCTTAGCCGCGGCGCCACGCGCACGGCAAGGGCCAGATCCTCGCGGCGGCCGTCCGTCGTCGCGCAATTCACAAATTAACGAGCGGTGCCGGGTGCGATTGTCTTCGCGGTCGCGAGTGACTAGTTTCGAGCGACGAGAGGGACAAAAACCATGACCCATAACACGGCGCTCACGCCGGACGTGGTCGAGACGCCCTCCGGTAAGGGCGCATCGGACGAGAACTTTCCGGTCGGCTCATGGCTGATTGCGCGTGCGCTGCGGCCGCATGTGGCGCGATATTATGCGTTCGCTCGGGCGACCGACGATATTGCTGACAACCCGGCGCTTTCGCCCGAGGACAAGATCCGGCGGCTCGATCTCTTCGACCAGGGCCTCGCGCCCGGGGCGACCGCGCCCGAGATCGCCGTGCGGCTCCGGGACAGTCTTGCGGCGACCGGGGTTCCGGTGGAGACGGCACGCGATCTCCTGATTGCCTTTCGCCAGGACGCGATCGTGACGCGCTATGCGGACTGGGACGCCCTCCTGACCTACTGTCGCTATTCGGCGCATCCGGTCGGACGTTATCTGATGGCGCTCCATGGCGAGGACCCCGCGCTCGGGCCCATGGGGGACGCGCTTTGCGCCGCGCTCCAGATCCTCAACCATCTCCAGGACATCAAGGCGGATGCGGCCGGCCTCGACCGGGTCTATCTGCCCGAGGACTGGCTCGCCGCGGAGGGCGTGACGCGGGCCGATCTTGAAGCGGAGCGGGCGAGCCCGGGGCTCAGACGCGTGATCGACCGCTGCCTCGACGGGACGGATGCGCTTCTCGACCGCTCGGAACCGCTGGCGGGGGCGATGCGCGCGCGCCGGCTCGGCGCCGAGACCGCGGTGATCCAACGCCTCGCCCGGCGGCTCTCGACGCGGCTCCGGGGCGAGGATCCGCTTGCGGGTCGGGTCAAGCATCGGGCGTCGGATCTGGCGGCCGGGGCAATCGCCGGCGGCGCGCGGCTTCTCAGGGGGCGGCGATGAGCGCGGGCATCGGCATCGACGCCCTCGGCCCTCTGCCGGCAGGCCCGGGCGACGACCCCGCCGCCATTGTCGCGCGGATCACCGCACGGGCCCGGTCGAGCTTTTCCACAGGCATGCGCATCCTCTCGAAGCCCCGGCGCGAGGCGATGTGGGCCCTCTACGCGTTCTCGCGGCTGATCGACGACATCGCCGACGAAGATTGGCCCGTCGCCGAGAAGCGCCGTCTGTTGACGGACTGGCGGGCCGAGGTCGATCGCATCGAGGCCGGGGCGCCGGTCTCGGCGGTCGGACAGGCGCTCGCCGAGGCCCGGGCCGCCTACGATTTGCCGGTCGGGGAGTTCCACGCGCTCATCGACGGCATGCAGATGGATGCGGAGGGTCCGATCGTCGCACCGCCCATGGCAACGCTTCGCCTCTATACCCGGCGGGTCGCGGGCGCGGTCGGGCTTGTGTCGATGCGGATCTTCGGCGCCTGGCGGGGCGAGATCTCCGACGATTATGCGCGCGCACTCGGCGATGCGTTTCAGCTGACCAACATCCTGCGCGATGTGGAGGAAGATGCCGCCCTCGGCAGACTGTACCTGCCGGCAGAGGCGCTCGACCGGGCGGGCGTGCCGCACGACCCGGACGCCGCGGTCCGCCATCCCGGGCTTTCGGCCGCCTGTGCGGAGGTGGGCGCGCTCGCCCGGGCCGAATTCGAGACCGCGCGGGCGCTCATCCCCGCGCATTCCCGCCGAGCGCTCGCGCCTGCGCTTTTGATGACAGGCGTTTACGCGACGTATCTCGCGCGGATGGAAGCGGCCGGATTTCGCCGGGAGACGGTCGTCCGGCTTTCCTCGGCGGGCAAGCTCTGGCGGGGGCTCCTCTGTTTCGCGGCCCCGGGCGCGGTCGGTCGCGCGGTCGCGCGGGCGGGGACTGCGCATGGCTGAGGGGCGGGTGCATGTGGTGGGCGCCGGCCTCGCCGGGCTCTCGACGGCTGTGCGCCTCGCCGGACGGCGGCAAGTCGTGATCCACGAGGCGCTGCCCCATGCCGGCGGGCGCTGCCGAAGCTTCCACGACCCGCGGCTCGGCCGCGAGATCGACAACGGCAACCACCTGGTTCTGACCGGCAATGACGCGGTCCGCCGCTATTTGCGGGCGATCGGCGCCGAAGACCGCTTGCTCGCCGAGCCCGAGGCGCGCTTCGCTTTCGTCGATCTGGCGAGCGATGCGCGGTGGGAGGTGGCGATGAACGCGGGGCCGATCCCCTGGTGGGTGGGCGTTCCCTCGCGCCGAATCCCCGAGACGCGGCTCGGGGATTATCTCTCGGCCGCGCGGCTGGCGCTCGCCAACGACCGGGCGACGGTCGCCGACGCGCTTGCCGACCGAGGCCCTCTCTGGACGCGGTTCTGGGAGCCGCTCACGCTTGCCGCGATCAACGCCGTGCCCGAGCGCGCCTCGGCGCGGCTGCTCTGGCGGGTGCTTGCCGGAACCTTCGCCCGCGGCGCGGCCTATGCGCGGCCGATGCTGGCGCCGGGCGGGCTCGGGTCCGCGCTCGTCGCGCCCGCGGTTCGTCGGCTCGCCGCAGCCGGGGTCGAGATCCGCCACGGCCGGGTCCTCCGTGCGATCGAGGAGGCCGAGGGTCGGGCGACCGGGCTCGTCTTCTCGGACGGGCGCGAGGCGATCGGTCCGGCCGACCGGGTGGTGCTCGCACTGCCGCCATCGCGGCTTCGCGCCGTGTTGCCCGAGCTCGACCCGCCGGGAGACGCCTCCTCGATCTTGAACGCGTTCTTCGTACTGCCCGAGGCGGCTGCGGACCGGGTCGCGACCGGACCGCGGATCCTCGGCGTCCTTTCGGCGGACACCCACTGGATCTTTCGGCGCGGCGATGTCGTCTCGGTCACCGTCTCGGCATCGGACGCTCTCGGCCTCGATGCGGAGGCGGGCGAGGTGCTGCTCCCGCGGCTCTGGGACGAGACACGCCGTGCCCTTGGCCTGCCGAGCGAGACCCGCTATGCCGCAGCGCGGATCAACAAAGAGCGGCGTGCAACGTTCGATCAATCGCCGGAGGGGGTGGCCAAGCGGCTGAAGGCCGAGACGCGGTTCCCTAACGTGGTGCTCGCAGGCGATGCGACGGCCACCGGATTGCCGGCGACCATCGAGGGCGCGATCCGCTCCGGCGAGACGGCGGCGCGTCTGGTCGCGTGAGAATGAGAAGAGCAGAGGCAGTATGAACCAGCCGGTAGATCCTGGGAGCCTCGGCCGTCTGGCCGGTGTGTCCGCCAAACCCCCGCCCGAACGCGAGGCCGAGCGCGGGCTGATCGCCGAGCAGCTGGCCAAGCTGTGGGCCTGCCAGGCCGAGGACGGGCATTTCGCCTTTGAGCTCGAGGCCGACGCGACGATCCCGTCGGAATACGTGCTGCTCCGGCATTTCCTTGGCGAGATCGACGCCCCCCGCGAGGCGCGCATTGCCCGGTATCTTCGCGGGCTGCAGAACGAGGACGGCTCCTGGCCGCTTTTCCATGAGGGCGCGGGCAATATCTCGGCCACCGTCAAGGCCTATTGGGCGCTCAAGCTGATCGGCGACGCGCCCGAGGCGCCGCATATGGCGCGGGCGCGATCCTGGCTTCTCGGCCAAGGGGGCGCGGCGCGGGCGAATGTCTTCACCCGGATCACCATGGCGCTGTTCCGGCAGATCCCGTGGCACGGGATGCCCTGCATGCCGGTCGAATCCATGCTGCTGCCGCGCTGGTTTCCGTTCCATATGTCCAAGATCGCATATTGGTCGCGAACCGTGCTGATCCCGCTGCTGATCCTCTATGCGCGGCGGGCGCGGGCGGCCAACCCGACGGGCCGGGACATCCGCGAACTCTTTCTCCGCCCGCCCGAGCGCGAGACCCGTTGGCAGATCAACCCCACGGGCGCGTGGATCGGCGAAGTCTTTCTGCTGACCGACCGGATGATGCGCGTCTTTGAGCCCTGGATGCCGCGCTGGACCCGCGAACGCGCCGTCCGCGACGCCGAGGCCTTCGTCAAGAGCCATCTGAACGGCGAAGACGGGCTCGGCGGCATTTATCCGGCGATGGCCAACGCGCTCATGGCCTTCCGCACGCTCGGCTATCCGGACGACGATCCGCATGTGGTGACGGCGCGTGCGGCGATCGAAAAGCTCTTGGTGGAGCGCGAGGACGAGCTCTATTACCAGCCCTGCCTCTCGCCCGTCTGGGACACCTGCCTTGCCGCGCATGCCTTCCTCGAGGCCGGCGCCCGCGACGATCCGCGGCTGACCAAGGCGCTCGACTGGCTCGCCTCGAAACAGGTGCTCGACCATGTGGGCGACTGGGCGGTGCGGCGGCCCGGGCTCAGACCGGGCGGGTGGGCGTTCCAATACGAGAACCCGGACTATCCGGATGTGGACGACAGCGCCGTGGTGATCGCCGCGCTCCACCGGGCCGACCCGGAGCGCTATGCCGAGAATATTTCCCGGGGCTGCGAGTGGCTCGAGGGGATGCAGTCGCGCTCTGGCGGCTGGGGGGCGTTCGATCCGGAGAACGAGCATTTCTACCTGAACTCGATCCCGTTCGCGGATCACGGTGCGCTCCTCGATCCGCCGACCGTCGATGTGACCGCCCGCTGTATCGGCGCGCTCGCCCAAGTCGACCGGGACCGGTACGCGGCCGCGATCCGGCGGGGCCTCGACTTTATCCGCCGCGAGCAAGAGCCCGACGGATCCTGGTTCGGCCGCTGGGGGTCAAATTATATCTATGGCACCTGGTCGGCCCTTGTCGCGCTCAAGGCCGCCGGCGAGGACATGCAAAAACCCTATGTCCGCAAGGCCGTCGACTGGCTGAAGGCCCGGCAACGCGCCGATGGCGGCTGGGGCGAGGGGCTCGAGAGCTACGAGGATTGGGGCCAGGGCCATGCCCGGGCTGCCACCGCCTCGCAGACCGCCTGGGCGCTTCTCGGCCTGATGTCCGCGGGCGAATACGGCTCCGACGAGGTCAGCCGCGGCGTCGCGTGGCTGCGCGAGGCCCCGCGCGAGGAGGATGGCCCGCGCTGGGAAGAAAAACACTGGACCGGAACCGGGTTTCCCAAGGTCTTCTACCTCAAATATCACGGCTATGCGGCGGTCTTCCCGATCTGGGCAATCGCGCGGCACGCCCAACTCCGGACGGCCAACGACCGCGACGTCCCCTGGGCGATGTGAGGCGGGGATGGCGACGCTCGGTATCCTTTGCGGTCTGGAGCGTGAGGCCCGGGCACTCGGCGGGTGGCGGAGCCATAGCCGCGCCATCGTCGGCGTGACAGCCGGACAACCCGACCGGGCGACCCGCGCGGCAAAGCGCATGGTGGAGGAGGGCTGCGTACGTCTTCTCTCCTGGGGCATTGCCGGCGGGCTCGACCCCCGGCTCGTCCCGGGCGATGTCATGCATCCGGCTCTCGTCGCCACGGCCGATGGCGCGCGCTATCGGGTCAGTCAGGACGCGCGGATCGCGACGGGGGTCACCCTGCTCGGCGGCGACGGCATCGTGCTGCGCGCGGTTGATAAGGCGACGCTTCACACCGAAACGGGCGCCTCGGCCGTCGATATGGAGAGCCACCGGGTGGCCGCTGTCGGGGACCACTCGGCGGTCGATGTCTATGTGCTGCGCGCGATCGCCGATCCCGCCGAGCGGGACTTGCCGGAGATCGTGACCGATGCACTCGACGATGCCGGACGCCCGCGGCTCGCCCCGGTCGTGCGCGGCGGCTTCAGGCGCGAGGCGCGGATCGGCGCGCGCCGCCCGCGCAACCGCGACATGGGCGGCGCAATCGCCGCCCGTCGGGCGGGGGCGCGGGCCGCGTTGATCGCGCACCAGCGCG
>JBHJGX010000056.1:0-23020 GCA_050331395.1 Paracoccaceae bacterium | reverse complement strand
CCGGCGTTGCGTTGTGGGGTGTCGGCGGCGGGTGGGCTGTCCGCCTGAGGGCGGGGGGGTTGGCGCGGGGGCGCGGGCCGACGGGGCGCCGACTGCCGGATCGTGCGGCACCTGCACGTGGCGTTCTTCTTCGGCTTCGGGCGGTCAAGGCAGGTCGACGGCATAGCTCCAAGGCCCCGGTGCGAGCCAACTTCGCCGGCGTTCCACGGCCCGACCCTCGAGATCGCGGGCGATCCGATCGATCCGAAGCACGGGCGTGCCTTCCGCAAGGCCGAGCGCTGACGCCGTTCGCTGGTCGGCTGGCGCCGCGGCGAGGCGATCTTCCGCCTCGTGCACCGAGACGCCGCAGCGCGCCTGATAATGCGGATAGAGCGCGTTCGGCAGGGGCGGCGCGTCGAGCGCGGCGAACCGGGTCTCGGCGAGCACGGAGATTTCGAAGAGCGCCGGCGTCCCGAGGAGCGCCCGGACCCGCTCGATGAGGATGACGCGTTCATCGCGGTCGAGCCCGAGCGGCCCGCCCGCCTGCGGCACCACTGCCTCCGCCTCGGCGCGCTCGGTCCGTGTGACCCTCTCGGAGACGGGTTCGGGCACGAGCCGACGGCCGTCGGGTGCGATCACCCGAAAAAAGCGATAGGCCGCGCGCTCCGGCGTTTCCTCGGCCACGAAGGTCCCGCGGCCCTGGTGGCGGATGAGTGTGCCGTCCGCGACGAGGGCATCGACGGCTTTTCGGATCGTCCCCGTGCTCACGCCGAGTTCGGTCGCCAGACGCAATTCGCTCGGCAGGGTGGCGCCCGGGCGGAGCTCGCCGCCTGCGATCCGATCGCGAAGCACCGTGCGGATTTGCGCATAAAGCGGCGTGCCGGGCGTGAGGACGGGGCGCGGGGGCATCGGGCGGCGGCCTCTCCGAAGCGGGGGTGGACAGTTACCAGAGCCCATCCGGCGCAAGCTGGCAACCGGAGCGCTGAGCCGGGCGACGATTTCCCCTCGCCAGCGGAGCGCCGCCGCGCTAAGCCCTGCATATGATATATAGCGACGGGAGCGCCCGATGACCGACCGCCCGACCCATCCGCATCTTCTCGTGCACCACGCCGGCGACAATGTGGGGGTCGTCGCCGTCGAAGGGCTGGCGGCAGGGACCGAGATGCTCTGCGTCGTCACCTTGGACGACAGCGCCTTCCGGCTTGCCGCGCGGGCCGACGTGCCCATCGGGCATAAAATCGCGCTCAAGGATCTGGCCGAGGGCGACACGGTCGTCAAATACGGCGAAGATATCGGCCGAATGATCGCCCCCGCCGCCGCCGGTGACCATGTGCATGTGCATAATCTCAAGACAAAGCGCTGGTGATCCGCCGCTCGCCTGAGCCCGGCCCCCTTCCCCCCAACCGAGGAGCCGCCAATGCCGCTCGATCTCTCTTCCCTCACCGTCGAGGCCTGGCGCCGCGAGAACGGCCGCGTCGGCGTGCGCAACCATGTCGCGATCCTGCCGGTCGACGACATCTCGAACGCGGCCGCTGAAGGCGTGGCGCGAAACATCTTCGGCACCCTTGCCCTTCCGCACAGCTATGGCCGGCTGCAGTTCGGCGCGGATCTCGAGCTCCATTTCCGCACATTGATCGGTGCGGGCAGCAACCCGAATGTCGCCGCCTGCGTCGTGATCGGCATCGAGCCCGGTTGGACCAAGGTCGTCGCCGACGGGATCCGGTCGACAGGCAAACCGGTCGCCGAATTCTCGATCGAGCAGAACGGCGACATCGCCACCATCGCCGCCGCCGCGCGCCAGGCCAAAGACTTTGTCCACTGGGCGAGCGAACGGCCGCGCGAGACCTGCCCGGTCTCGGATCTGTGGGTCTCGACCAAATGCGGCGAGAGCGACACGACGACGGGCCTCGCCTCCTGCCCGACCGTCGGCAACATGTACGACAAGCTGCTGCCCCAGGGGATCCACGGCTGTTTCGGAGAAACCTCGGAATTGACGGGCGCCGAGCATATTTGCGCGCGCCGCGCGGCGACGCCCGAGGCGGGCGAAAAATTTCTCCGGATCTTTCAGGCCTATCAGGACGACGTCATCGAACCCCACAAGGTCTCTGACCTCTCCGAGAGCCAGCCGACCAAAGGCAATATCGAGGGGGGGCTGTCGACCATCGAGGAAAAGGCGCTCGGCAATCTCGAGAAGATCGGCCGCACGAGCGTCTATATCGACGCGCTCGGACCGGCGGAAGCGCCGGCAAAGGGGCCCGGCCTTTACTTTATGGATACCTCGAGCGCGGCGGCGGAATGCGTCACGCTCATGGCCGCGGCTGGATATGTGGTGCACACTTTCCCGACGGGCCAAGGCAATGTGGTCGGCAATCCGATCGTGCCGGTCATCAAGATCTCGGGGAACCCGCGCACCCTGCGGACGATGGCCGAACATATCGATCTGGACGTGACGGGGATCTTGACCCGCGAGATGACCATCGATCAGGCGGGCGACGCGCTGATCGACATGATCCTGCGCACGGCGAACGGACGGGCGACGGCGGCAGAAGTCCTCGGCCATCGCGAATTCGTCATGACTAAGTTGTATCGGAGCGCCTGAGGGCGGGGGCCCTCCGGCGCGCGCGATCCTTTGCGCGCCCCTCCGGGCGCGCGGGCCCGCCCCCGACCCTCCCCCCGCCCGCCCATGGGTCGGGGGCGGGAGGCACAACGTGGGGACAGGGGACCGATGGCGAGCACAGTATTGACGATCGACGAGGCGGAGGCGCTCGTCTCCGAGCGGCTGCGTGCGGCGCGGACCGGCCCCGAACAGGCCGCGAGCGTGGCGCGGGCCCTTGTCGGAGCGGAGCGGGTCGGGCAATCGGGACACGGCCTCCGGCGGTTGCCCGCCTATGCGGCGCAAGCGGCGTCGGGCAAGGTCGATGGGTGGGCGATCCCGGTTGTCGAGCGCACCCGCCCGGGCGTGCTCGCCATCGATGCCTGCCACGGCTTTGCCTATCCCGCCCTCGACCGCGCCGTCGCGGCCCTGCCGAGCCTCACCCGCGCCCAGGGCGTCGCGGTCGCGGGCATCCGGCGCTCGCACCATGCGGGGGTCGCCGGGCTGACGGTCGAGGCCCTGGCCGAGGCCGGGGTCGTCGCGCTTTTCTTCGCGAATACCCCGGCGGCGATGGCCGCGGCCGGCGGCACCACCGCTGTCTTCGGCACCAATCCGATCGCCTTCGCCGCTCCGATCCCCGCCGAAGACCCGATCGTGGTCGACCTTTCGCTCAGCCTCGTCGCGCGCGGCAAGGTGATGGCGGCCGCGCAGCAGGGGCTGCCGATCCCCGAGGGCTGGGCGCTCGATGCGGCGGGCGAGGCGACGACCGATGCCGAAGCGGCGCTTGCGGGCACCATGCTGCCCTTCGGTGGGGCCAAGGGCGCGGCGCTCGCGTTGATGGTTGAGGCCCTCGCGGCGATCGCGGGCGCTGCGCTCGCTGCGGAGGCAACGTCGTTCTTTTCGGCCGATGGAGCGCCGCCGGGCACGGGGCAACTGATCCTGGCAATCGATCCGGCCGCCTTCGGCCGAGATGGCGCCGGGCGGGTGGCGCGGCTCGCGCATCTTATCGAAGCGGATCCGGAGGCGCGGCTGCCAGGGCGCCGGCGGCAAGCGCTCCGAGCCGAACGGGACGCCGCCGGAATTGCGGTCGAGGACGCGCTGTTGTCCGAGATCCGCGACGTCGTGCGCGCCTGACACGCGCCCTGGAAGATGGGGCGGTGCGCTCCTACCTGTCACACATGGTACGGGTTTTGCTCATTTTGGTGTGCGTACTGCTGCCGCTCGGCCCCGCACGGACGGCCGACGCCCAGACCGCCCGACCGGGCGAGAGCCGGTCCGAGGCTTTCCGCCGCGAACGACAGGCCGTGCGCGCCCGGACCGAAGCGCTATCGGCAACCCGGTCCCGCGGTCCGACGGGTCTCGACACCGCGATCGAAAGCCATGAGCGCGAGGTGTTCCGCCGCCGAACCCGGTTCGAGGAGGGGGGGCGCAACGCGCCGCAGATCCGGCTCGACCGCCAGCGGCGCGAGATCGGGCGCCGTGCCGGTGAGGCGCGCCCTGAGACCGCCGCCGAAGCCTATGCGCGGATCCGTCGGCTCGAGGCGGCCGAAGACGCCGATGCCCTCGTCTTCGAGCGCGAGACCCGCGACCCGCCGCCGCGGGCGCGCTCCCGCATCGCGGATCCGGGGCCTGTTGAGACGGATGCCACCCCCGAAAGCCTCTGGCCCGGGCTCGGTGTCGGTCCGGTCGACTGACCGGCGGCTGGACATCCGGGCCCGCTCCGGGTGACAGTCCCGGCAAAGACGCGGAGCGGCCGATGCAGATCGTCTACACCGATGCCCACCGGGCCCATTTCCCCCAGGCCGAGCTTTACGGCGGCGAATTCGTCACCCCGTTCGAGCGGCCGGCCCGGATCGAGCATATCATCGCGCGGCTTGAGGCGGTCGGTCTCACCGACCGGCGCGGTCCGAACGCCTACGACCCGGCTCCTGCGGCGCGCCTCCACGATGCGGGCTATCTGCGGTTCCTCGAGACCGCCTGGAGCGAGTGGCAGGCGGCCGGCATGCGCGGCGAGATCATTCCGTGCCAAATTCCCGCCCGGCGGATGCGCGATCGCGTGCCCGAGAACATCGACGGCAAGGCCGGCTATTATGCCCTCGCCGTCGAGACCGCGATCACCCACGGCACCTGGACGGCGGCCACCGCTTCGGCGGCGGTGGCGCAAACGGCCGAATTGCTGGTGGCCGACGGCGCGCGCGCGGCCTTTGCCCTCTGTCGTCCGCCTGGCCATCATGCCGCCCGCGATCTCTTCGGCGGATACTGTTTCCTCAACAATGCCGCCATCGTCGCCGAGCGCATGCGCGACCGCGGTGCCACACGGGTCGCGATCCTCGATATCGATTTCCACCACGGCAATGGCACCCAGGACATTTTCTACGACCGCGGCGACGTGCTCTTCTGCTCGATACACGGTGCGCCGGAACACGCCTTTCCGTTTTATCTCGGATATGCCGACGAGACGGGCGCTGGCGCTGGAGAGGGTGCCAATCGCAATTATCCGCTTTCACCGGGCACCGCTTATCCCGCATGGGCGGCAGCGCTCGACGATGCTCTCTCGGCCATTCATGCCTTTGGCGCCGACGCGCTTGTGGTCTCGCTCGGGGTCGATGCCTATAAAAACGATCCGATCAGCTTTTTCGCTTTGGAGAGCGACGACTTCACCGATTGCGGCCGCCGGATCGGCAAGGCCGGCCTCCCGACGGTCTTTTGCATGGAGGGGGGCTATGCGATCGCGGAGGTCGGCGTGAACACGGTCAATGTGCTCACCGGCTTTCTCGACGCCTGATCCCCGATCTTAAGGATCGCGCCGCGCCAGAGATAGCGGGTCGCGCAGGGCGACGGGAGCGGCCAAGTTGGGGAAACTCTCAGGTCTCCCGTCACTCCGTCAGCGCGGGCTCCGGCGATCTCGTGCCGGACGGCGGCGGCGCGGCGGGATCAAAGGCCGTTTTGTCCGTCCAGATCGGGGCACTCAACCGCACGCAAAAGCGCCGCTCGGTCTTCGTCCGCTCGAAGCGCCCGCCGAGTTGCCGGGCAAAGCCTTCCATCAGCCGGAGGCCGAGCCCGGAGCCGCGCGCCGGTTCGCTATCCGCCTGCTGGTTCGGACAGAGGCAATTTGTAATGGAGATCGTGAACCACCCGTCCTCGATGCAAAGCGCGATCTCGATCCTCTGCCCCTCCGAACAGCTGCTGGCATGCTTGAAGACATTGGCCATCGCCTCGGTGATGAAAAGCGCGGTCGGCGTCGCGACCTCCGCATCGACGGTGACCGGCTCGAGCCGAAACGCGAGCTCCGTGCTCTCTTTCGCCTGGCCGAAGGACCGATTGAGGTGCTCGGCCAATTCGCGCACCAGCTGATCGAGGGCGACGTGGTCGAGGCGCTCCGTCGCGTAAAGGCTCTGATGGACGAGGGCGAGACTGTGGATCCGGTCCTGGAGCAGGTGCAACGCGGTTCGCTCACGGGGATTGTCGATCCGCCGAAGCTGGATATTGATCAGGCTCGAGATCATCTGGAGATTGTTTTTCACCCGGTGGTGGACTTCGAGAAGGAGGCTCCGTTGGGTGGCCAGTGCCTCGCGCAATCGGGCCTCGCGGTCGGCCAGGTTGCCGGCCATCGCGGTGATCGCGTCGCCGAGCCGGCGGATTTCGAAGGGGGCGTTGCTGGCCCGGTTGATCCGGATGTCGAGTTCGCCGCGACCGATCCGGTCCGCTGTGCGCTGGAGGCGCCGCACATGCTGGCCGACCAGCCGATCCACGGAAAAGACGATGACCGCCACGGCGATCAGCCAGAGCAAAAGCGGCGACACGAGCGGCAGCACCTGCCAGGAGAAGACGAAATCCGCGAGATCGCGGCTCGGCGCGGCCCCGATCCACCAAAGCTGGCCCGGGATCATCGGCAAGCTGGCGAAGACGCGGTCCTCGCCGTCGTTTGCGCGGTCGACCTTTGCGGTCCCGCCCGGCGTCAGGAGGGAGCGCGGCTCGGACGGCATCGATGGGCGATCCTCGAGCCGGCGCATGGCGAGGATCGACCCGTCCGCCTCCACCAAGGCGAAGGGCATCTCGGGTGCGGCACTGTCGAGCCCGCGCACGAAGTCGTGGATCCTGTCGATATCGACGCGTGCGGCGATGGCGGCGATCCCGCTCTCGTCGCTGCGGATCGGGTGGTAGAAAAGCGCGCCGATCCGGCCGGACGCAGCATCCACCCGGGGCTCGCCAATCATGAAGCGCTGCGCTTCTCGGAAGGCCGCCCAATCCGCCTCGCTCGCGCCCGCCTCGTCGGCGGTCTCCACGCATTCGACGCGCCCGTTCGAGCCGATCAGAATGCCATCGGTGATCGCCCAGTGGGTTCGCCTCAGCCACAGGCTCACCTCGCGGCACCGGTCGCCGATGTCCCCGCTCTCATTCTGTTCGACCATCTCCGCCGCCGCCCGCAGACCGACACGGATGAGCAAAAACGTGTCGCGCTCGGGACCGGCCTGCAATTGCGCCTGTGCCCAGACTTCGCGGGCCTGTTCGACGCGTTGTTGCTCGATGGCGAAGAGCGCTTGACCGATGGCAAGGACGCCCGCCGGCAACATTGCCGCCGTCAAGATTACCACGAACTGCACCCGAAGCCGGGTGAGAGGCATGAGCCAGGTCGCAAGCGGCGCCACGGTGGCTCAGAAAGCCTGTGCGCCGCGGTCGAGCGCAGCGCCGCCCGCCGCCTCGACCAACTCGTCGGCGGTGGCGATGTCGTCGGGTGCGGCGGCCATGAGCTCGCTCAGGCGGCTCCGGGCGCGGCTCACACGGCTCTTGATCGTGCCTGCGGCCGCGCCGCAGATCTCGCCCGCTTCTTCATAGGAGAACCCGGCCGCACCCACCAGGATCAGCGCCTCGCGCTGGTCGTCGTTCAGACGGGCGAGCGCATCCTGCAAGTCTTGCAGCGCCATGTGCCCCTCTTGTGCCGGTTTCTCCACGAGCCCGTTCACGAAGCTGCCATCCGCATCCTCGACTTCCCGCTTTCGTTTGCGCACCTCGGAGATGTACGTGTTCCGCAGAATGGTGAAGAGCCAGGCGCGAAAATTGGTGTTCGGCTTGTACTGATCGCGCTTGGCCAACGCTTTCAAGACCGTTTCCTGCACCAGATCGTCCGCCCTGGCCGGATCGCGGTGGAAGGTTCGAGCAAAGGCGCGGAGCGATCGCATGGCCTCAACCAAATCGGTGTCGAACGGATCGCTCATCGGTTCCGCTCCCGATCGTCGAGTTTCTTCAAAAGCTCGAGCAGAGGCTCGGGCAATGGCTCCGCTGCCACCTGATCATAGAGCGCGCGCAGTTGACCGATCATCGGATCGCCCGCCAACTCCTGGTCCAATTTCGCTTCGGCATCCCCGGAGGCCGCGCTCGCGGTGGCGTCCTTTTCGTTCGCAGGTCGCTCGTTCATGGTCTCCATGTCCGTCATTCGACAACACCCATCGCAGCACCACTCTAGCGCTATCATCGTGGAACCAAACGATCCGACTGCCGTTTCGTTCCCAACACGGCTTAACAGGAGAAAAATGGTGACCCCCGATACGCCAAGTGTCGTTTCCGAAGCCGACACGGACAATCTTGCGGTCCTGATCGCACCGCACCTGCCGCTGCTCCGGCGCTATGCGCGGGCGCTCTGCGGAACCCAGAGCTCCGGCGACACCTATGTGGCTGCAACGCTCGAAGCGCTGATCGCGGATCGGGATGCCATCGACCGGTCGGTCAGCATCCGTGTGGGCCTTTACCGGCTTTTTCAGCGCATGTGGGACAGCACCCAGGTCGAGCCCGACGCATCCGAGGCGGCAGAACCCGACACTGCGACGGGCCGGGTGGCTCGGTTGACCCCGGCCTCGCGCCGGCTCTTGCTGCTAACGACGGTCGAGGGCTTCGGCACCGGCGAGGCTGCGGCGATCTTGGGGATCGGGACCGACGAGGCGGCCGAGCTGGCCGACCGCGCCCGGGGGGAGCTCGACGCACAGAGCCGCGCCCGGGTGATGATCATCGAAGACGAGCCGATCATCGCGCTCGATCTGGAAAGCATCGTCACAGGGATGGGGCATCAGGTCGTCGGGATCGCCGATACCCACGCGAGCGCTGTGGCGTTGGCCGAGGAAACGCGTCCGTCGATCATCCTGGCAGACATTCAGCTGGCGGACGGCTCCTCGGGGATCAGCGCGGTCAAGGACATTCTCGAGAGCATGGTCGTTCCGGTCATTTTCATCACCGCCTTTCCCGAGCGTTTGCTGACCGGCGAGCGGACGGAACCTACCTTTCTGATCACCAAGCCCTTCCGCCCGGACGTCGTCGAAGCCGCGATTTCCCAGGCGCTCTTTCACACCGAAGGTCCCGAGACATGACCGTCGCTTCGCATGGCAAGAGGGGTGTGACGGTGATGGCGCTAAGCGTCGCCGTCCTCATCGGCGCCTGCGCCGCGCCAGCGCCGACTGAGCTTGCAGTCGGCCCCGTCGAACGGGCGGGCGGCGCCGAACGGGCGGCCACCGGGCGCGATCCCGGAACGCGGCGTGTTAAGTATTTGGTCGATGCAGGGTGGACGCAATTCCGCGTGAATGTCCGCTATGTGCGGGTCATCGGGCAAATGGTGATTGCGATCCGGCAGGACGATGGGACAAGTGACGCCGCGTGGGAGCGGTTTGCCTTCAATCCGCCTGGGCCCGCCGAGGGACTACCGGTCACTGCGCCCTTCGAAGGGGCCGATTACGAACAGGTGGCGGTGGCGCTCGCCAAGGAGGTTGCGCGCCGAGCGGATGTCTGCGGGGACGCCCAACTCACGCTCGATCCGGATGACGACGGGGGGCCGCGGCGCATGTATCGAGGCTCGCACGAGGCTTGGGTGATCTTCGGTTCCTGCGCGGCGGCGTAATTGAGCGGAAACTTAATCCGAGCACAAACGGCCCGGATCATCGCGATCCGGGCCGTTCGACGTAGACACCACTCTTACTCGAGCGCCTCTTCAACGGTTTTTGCAGCTTCGGTGTTCTCGAGCGGATCGAATTCGCCATCATTTTCGTTGATCCCTTCATCGACAATCAAGCCGCCCGCCGTACCGGCGACGACCGCGCCGCATCCGCTGAGCAGTACGGCACCGAAAAGAGCGGCGGGGAGTGAGAGAAAGCGGTGAGACATCTTCGGCTCCTATGTTGTGGGCTCGGCCCAACTGTGGACCATTGAGCAAGGAACGCGGGACTGAGCCTAACGTTCCCACCGTGCGTGTGTGTCTCGACGGTGTGGAACTTTGGCGGCACCTTCGCGTTCTCACATGGCCAATACAGAGGAGGCCATTGTGACAGCACAAGCCGAACCGCTCGAGAACGCCATCGATCAATTGTCGGCCGAGGCGGAGGGGGGCCGCGTTTCCGTGGGCGACCTTCTCGACCGTCTCGAGAAACGGCCGATGGGGCTCATTCTCGTCGCACTTGGCCTTCTTGTCTCACTGCCGGTGATCGGCGCGATCCCCGGCCTGCCGAATATCGTGGCGCTCGCCGTCGTCGCCACGGTTGCGCATTCCTGGTTCGGTGGCGGCACCCACTTCTATGCGCCGACGGCAATCCGAGAACGTACGGTCGACGCGGGATCGGTCCGCGCCGTGCTCGCCCGTGTCCGCCCGGCGGCCGAATGGGTCGACGGGCTCGTCGTGAACCAGCGCCTCGCATTCCTCGCAAAAGGGGAACCTGCCCGCACCGTTGCGTCCGGGGCCGCGCTTCTTCTGGCCATCATCCTAATACCGGTCAGCTTTGTGCCCGGCCTTGCCGCCGTACCGGGCATCGGCATCGTGCTGCTCGGTCTCGCCTTGGCGGGCGAGGACGGGATTTTTGCGGGGGCCGGTTACCTCTTCATGGCCGGATCGATCGCGCTTCTTGGTTGGGTGATCGGCTCGGTATTCTGACGCTTTAGCCGTAGACCACGCTCGGCAGCCAAGTGATCAGACCGGGGAACAGCATGCAGAGCGCCAGTCCAATCGCCTGGATCGCCAAAAACGGCAGCGCCGCGCGAAAGATGCGTGCCATGGGGATCGTGTCCGGCGCCACCCCGCGCAGGTAAAAAAGCGCGTAGCCGAAGGGCGGCGACAAAAAGCTCATCTGCATGTTCACCAGGTAAAGCACCCCGAACCAAAGCACGAGTTCGCTTTCGGAGCCGAGCCCGAAGGCGGCCGCGCCGAGCGCCTTTATGATGGGCACGAAGATCGGCACCGCGAGGAGCAGGATCCCCACCCAATCGAGAAACATGCCGAGCGCAATCAACAGCACCTGCATCAGGATCAGGATCCCCCACGGCCCGAGGCCGAGGCCTTGCATGGTCTCTTGAACGAATTGCTGCCCGCCATTCAGCACATAGAGTCCGACGAATATCGTCGCGCCGAACATGATCCAGATGACCATTGCCGACGCTTTGAGCGTGGTCAGACAGGCGCCCCGGATGGTCGGCCAGTCGAGCTTGCGGTGGATGGCGGCGACCACGAACGCGCCGAACGTGCCGATGCCGGCTGCCTCGACGGGCGTCGCCACACCGGTGAAGATCACGCCGAGGACCACGGCGACGAGCGCGATGGGTGCCGACATCTTGTTGACCAAGCGCAGTTTCTCGGCGAATGGCACGCGCTCTTCGACGGGGATCGGCGGCCCGAAAGACGGCCGCGCATAACAGGTGAGCGTCACATAGAGGATGTAGAGCCCGGACAGCAGCAACCCCGGGATCACCGCGCCGATGAAAAGCTCGCCCACCGACTGCTCGGCGACGACCGCGTAGATGATCGCGAGGATCGAGGGCGGGATCAGGATGCCGAGCGTCCCGCCGGCCATGATGCTGCCCATGGCGATCTCGGGGCGATAGGCGCGCTTAAGCATGGCAGGCAGGGCGATGATGCCCATGGTGACCACGGCCGCGCCGATCACGCCGACCATGGCCGCCAGGATCGTCGAAGCGATGATCGTTGCCGAGGCGAGCCCGCCTTTCACCCCGCCCAACAGCTTGTAAATCACATCGAACATGTCGTTGATGATGCCGGCGCGCTCCAGCATTGCGGCCATAAAGATAAAGAGCGGGATCGCCGAAAGCTGATAGTTTGTCATCAACGGAAAGATCCGGCTCGGCACGATATTGAGCGTTTGCGCGTCGCCGAGGATAAAGAGGAAGACACAGGCAAGACCGCCAGTGACGAAGGCGAGCGGCAGGCCGAGCATCAGCAGCACAAGGAGGCTGCCGAACATCAAGACTGTCAACCATTCGATCGAGATCTCGATGCCCATGGCTCAGGCCTCCCGTGCGTTGCGGATGGTGGCGATGTCACGGCCGAGCTTGGCCACGCCCTGCAAGACGAGGAGCGCACCGCCGACGACGATCGCCCATTTGAAGGGCCAATAGGCGATCTGCCACTCGGAGAAGGAGAGTTCGCCGACCCGCGTCGCGTCCATGGCAAAGATCCAGCCAGTGACCAGCAGCGTCCCGGCAAAAATGAAGAAGAACACCGAGGTTAAGAGATCGACCCAGGCTTTGCCGAGTGGTGACCAGCGCGCATAGAAAATATCGACGCGCACATGGGCTTCGGTGAGTGCGGCATAGGCGCCAGCAATCAAGTATTGCATCCCGAACATCAGGAACATGCCCTCATGGGCCCAATTGGTGGGCGAGTTGAAGACATACCGCGCAACGACTTCGTAGTAGTAGACAAAGACGGCGATCACGGCCCAGTAACTCACGAACTCGCCAGCATAGAACGACAGGCGGTCGATCGAGCCGAACGGGCCGCGGCCGATATGGTCTTCGTCTCGTTTGGTCTCTTCGGCTTCGACGGTCTCGATGGCGTGTTCGACGTCAGTCGACGTGGGATCTTCGGCCGCAGCGGCCGCTTCGGCCCGGCGTCGGAGCCCGGGGAGAAGCAGCGCGTCCACCGCCATGAAGGCAAGGATCGCGCAAAACAGCGCGAAGGCCGCGTCCGACCAGAATTCCCGCGCGGCGGTCGCGTCTTCAAGCGCGGGCCGACCGGTGGCGAGCGTCGCTTCGGCGTCGGCGACCGCCTCTCGCGCCTCGTCGATGCGAGCCTCTTCCCGCTCGAGCGCCCGTTCTGCCCTGATCTGTTGAATGCGCGTGCCGGTCTCGGTTGCTTCGGCGGCAGCCGCGCGAAGCTCCTCGAGGCGCGCTGCTGCCCCCTCAAGCCGTGGCGCGTTCCGCGCGACAACGCGTTCGGCGGTGCGCACACCGTTGGCCGCTTCGGACTGCACCTCACGGGCCGCACGTTCCTCGGAATTCGCAAACAATATGCCAAGGAAAAGCGGCAGAAACAATAATCCCCAAATGCTACGCAAATAAAATCGATGCAGTCCCAGCATCCCACCTGTGAGCAGGATGAAATAGCCGAGCGGCAGAGAGTAGCCCGTGGCGCGGCCGCGGTGCGCCAGAAGCATCGCGACAAGAGGAAAGACGCCCAGCATCGACCAATAGGCCCAATGCGGGAGCTCGAAGTCGAGGCTCGGCATTTCGGATCCGTTCGAAAGCGTGAGACGAGAGAAAAGCGGCCCGGCTACGCCTCAGCGTAGCCGAGCGCGGGACCGATCTCAGAGGTCGAGCGTCAGGCCTTCGATCATCGACGGCGTGACGTAACCGAGCGAGCCCGACATCATATAGTCGAGCTGGATCTTAAAGACCCGTGCCGAGGCTTTGTCCCGATTGGCGTATTTGAACCAGATCGGCACCGCGACTTCGGTCATGATCTCCACGTCATCCTGCGATAGGCGGGTCACTTCGGTTCCGTCGGCCTCGAACTTGGCCCATGCCTCTTGGTCCGCCTTTTGGATCGCCGCATGGTGCGTGTCCGAATAGGCATGCGTCTCCAGTTCGACGAATTGCTTCATCTGCGGGCTGAGCGCATTCCACGCTGCCTCGCCGACTGTCAGATCCATAAGGTCGACCGGCTGATAGACCGACATAAAGCCCGGAGGGCCCATCGAAATATAGTCGGTGACTTGCGAGAAGCCGAGCGCGTAATTCACGGCCGGGCCCACATAGTCGGCGACATCGATCGTGCCTTTCTCCAGCGCAGGGAAGATCTCCGAACCCGGCAGCAGCGTCGTCTCGGCGCCGATTTCCGAGAAGAGTTCGGCGACCATGCCGCCTGGTGCGCGCATCTTGCGGCCCGCGAAGTCATCGATGGAGCGGATCGGCACCTTGGAGTGAATGATGTTGGGTCCGTGATGTATCGGCCCGACAAAATGCATGCCTTGCGCGGCGTAGAGCTCTCGCGCAATGTCAATGCCGCCGAGGCCGTAGTAGAACGTGTCGAATTCGTGCGGGTTTCGCAGCCCAAGCGGGTAGCTCGTGAGGAAGACGGCCGCTGGGATAATGCCCTGCGCGTAAATGGTGAAGGGGTTTACCGCCTCGAGCACGCCATTCTTGACCGCGTCATAGAGCTGGAAATCGCCAACCACGTCGTTGGCGCCAAAGGGTTCAAACGCGAGTTCGCCGCCCGTCTTCTCGACGATGCTCGCGCACCAGGTGCGAAAAATTTCGAGGCCGATGCCGCCGGGCCATGAGGTTTGCACGCGCCACGTCGTCGTTTGACCTTGCGCGGTGGCAATCGCCGGCGCAGCGAGCGTCGCGCCCCCGACGAGAGCGCTTCGGGCCAAGAATTTGCGGCGCGTCGACGTGGTGATTGCGGATGTCATTCGGATCTCCCTGTTTCGCGTTTTTCGCTTTTCATACGTCATATTTGAGCGGCGTACGGGCCGCGTCTTCTTCGGGCCGATGGCGCTGCTCAGCGGGACCGTATGCCATTGGACGACGCAGGTCGAGGGCGTTCGGTGGACGCGCGGGCGATGATGCAATGTCGTACCGGGGAAGAACGAACGAACAACCCTTTCGCAAACTTTCAGGACATATGGATGTTTTAGCCGGGCGGACGATTGCCTTTGCGTGCGGTGCCGAAACAGCCGAAAAATCGGGCTCGTCGCGAGTGGCCGGAAAGAGGCGAGCCAGCTTGCCTGATTGTACGTTCTTGCGGTCAACGTCCTGTAAGGGCCGGGCCAAAATTGCGGTCACCGAATTCTCGGGCTGGCCAGTAACAAGAGGTCGAATGGGTGACCGGTGAGACAAGCTCGCTCAAGTATAATTATTTCGCAAATCATGAGATTTTCTGGGGAGTGTCAAGAATATTATTCAAATATATCGTCCTATCGTCACTGTTGGTAACATATCACAATCAATAAGAAAGGCAGCTTCAGCTGGGCTTCACAAAGTTCGTTATCCCCTTTATTTTTTCTAAGAGGGCGCTTTGCATTTTTATTATTGTAGATCTACTGATCTATAACCCGCATTGAAAGTAATTCGGATTTACTTGATTTGATTGACCATGCTAAGCTTATCGGGGTGGAATATGAACATTAAGTTTCCAGCAGCGGCGGCGCGCGTCTAGAAAGCCTATGACACCGTAAATTTGCGTTAAAATCACGTTTTAATCGATGCCTCAATCACAAATCCTGATGAGCCGAGGAGGCATCTCAAAAAAAAGCCGATTGAAATTGGCCCATTCGCATAACCTGTATTCAATAATGCGGAAGTTTTTTCAGAAGGTCCACGGTGCCGGTCGAGGGACTCGAACCCCCGACATCCTGATTACAAATCAGGCGCTCTACCAGCTGAGCTAGACCGGCCTTTGGGCGATATACGCTGCCCGAGGCGTCAATCTCAAGAGCGCATCGAACGTTAAGCCGCGATTAAGGACATTCGGATAGCTCTCGAGCGTGGTTCAAGCGAGGCTAAGATGCAGTCACACGTCCCCGCCGCTTACTGGCTTCTCATCCTCGTGGTGCTTGCCGCCTGTGGAGCGCCGCCAAGGGCGGCGGCCCCGGCGTCCGATGTCGTGACGCGGGCATCCACGGTCGGCGCCATCGGGCGTCTCGCACTCGGTGCGCAAATCGCGCTCGTGCGGACCGTTGAGGGCCACCCAACGGCGATACCTGCAGCAGAACGGGTCCTTTGGGCCGGGGCATTGCGCGAGGTGAATGCCTTGCTACCGGTAAAGCTGTCGTTTCGCCCCCTTCAAGTTCCGATGCGCCCGACGGACGATCAAGGCAATTCGGTCTCCGCTGATCCGGTTGAACACGCGCGCACCTTCGGTTTCGACGCGCTATTGATATACGACCTTGCCGTCCGTGCGGAAGACGATCGTGCTGCCGCGATTGCGGCGTCGCTGCCGATCTTCGGCGGGATCGTGCCCGGGACCGTTACGACTGAGGCGCACGGCAGTGCCTTTGCCCACCTGATTGATCTGAGGACGGGCGCGTCCATCTCCGAGGCGTCAGCGCGGATGGTGGACCGCCCCGTCGCCACACTCACGCGGTCGGAGGGCCGGGGCGAGGCGGTCATGGATCTCGCGCTTTTCGCAATGCTTGAGACGGTATTGCCAGGGGTCGAGAACATGTTGGTCATGGCCGTTGCGGACGGGGTTTGACGGCGATGCCGGCATTGTCTCACTGGCAGAAAGTCTCGCCGCGGCCGCGTCGCCGCGCTTACTTCCAAGAAAGCCCGAGCCGGTCCGAAAGAACGCCAAAGGCTTCGGTCGCGTCGCTCTGCCAAGGCGCGCTGCGGGACACACAAAGCGTTGCCTCGGATTTGAGGATGAGACCGTCTTCGAGCACCCTCAGATGATTGGCTGCGAGTGTCGACCCGGTCGATGTGATGTCGACGATCGCCTCGGCGGTCTGGTTTTTGGGCGCGGCCTCAGTCGCTCCCTGGCTGTCGATCAGTCGGTAATCGGCGACGCCGTGCTCTTGAAAAAACCGCCGCGTCAAGGTGTGATATTTCGTCGCGACCCTCAGCGCGCGCCCATGCCGCCGGCGAAAATCCCAGCAAACCACATCCAAATCCGAGAGCGTCTCCACATCCACCCAAAAGGCCGGTACCGCCACCACGAGATCCGCATGGCCGAACCCCATGCGCGCAGCAAGACGCACCCGCGTCTGCCAAAGCGGGATATGCTCACGGATCAAATCCTCGCCGGTCACCCCCAGGTGAATGCGCCCGGCCGCGAGTTCCCCGGGTATCTCGCCGGCCGAGAGCATAGCCACCTCGACCCCCTCGACCCCGTGCATCTCGGCCCGGTATTCGCGCGTGCGTCCGGTCCGACGGATCTCGACCCCACGCTCGGCAAACCAGGCCAAGCTCGCCTCCTGCAGCCGTCCCTTCGACGGCAATCCAAGGAAGAGCGAACTCACCGCTCGGCCCCCGCGGCGACGGCAGCTTCGGGGCGGATCATTGCGCCCACCGCCGGAACCGGGCGGCGTGCGCCGAGGCGGGAGGTCATCGCATCGTATCGCCCGCCGCCGGCGAGCGGGGGCAGGTCGGGCCCGCGCGCGCGTATCTCGAAGACGAAGCCATCATAATATTCGAGGCTGCGGCCGAAGGCGGCGGAAAACGGCAATTCTTCTGCGTCAATGCCGATGCGGTTCAGGGCATCGAGGCGCGCTTCGAACCGATCGAGCGCAGCGGTGATGTCCACGTTTGCCGCTACGGTGATCTCGCGGAGCCGGCTGAGCGCGGTGCCGGACGGCGCCGAGAGTGCGAGCACCGCTTCGACGAGCGCGATTTGCTCGGCGGCCAGGGGCGGCTCGTCCATTTGCCGGCGAAGATCGCGGGCCCGGTCGGCGACCTCGTCGAGGCCGCGAAGACCGACCGGTTCTCCTGCATCCAAGGCAAGCGCCGCGACCGCATCCTCGCCGGCCTCCACCGCCGACAAAAGGGCGGCCCGCCGCGGCGACGGCCGCGGGGCCACGCGTCCAAAGGTCTCGAGCAGCGTCTGAAACCGCCGCGGCCGCCAAACGTGACGGCGGAGGCTCCAGCGTCGGTGTTCGGGCATCGAAAGCGCGTCGAGGAGGGCGAAGACGATGCCGAGATCGCCCGTTTCGATCCGGCGCTCGCCGACACCGATCACATCGAGCCCCCGCAGCATCAGCGCGAAGACCGTCGCATCGGCCGTCGATCGGTCGAGCGCGCCGAAATTTTCCACTCCGGCTTGGAGATATTCGATGGGGCGGTGGGTCTCGGCCGCCTGTCGTCGGAACACCGGGCCCGCATAGGCATAGGATGCCGGTCGGTCCCAGCCGACCGCCCCGTGCGCGAGGGCCACCGGCACGGTGAAATCCGGTCGAAGGCAGAGCTCCCCCTGCTGCTCGGGATCGGGAAAGAGGAAGGCGCGGGTGCGGATGTCCTCGCCGTAAAGGTCGAGCAATCGGTCCGCGGCGAAGAGGTGACGCGGTTTCACGGGCAGATAGCCCGCTTCGGCGAAGAGTTGCGCCAGATCCGACAGCACCGCCTCGACCGCCGAGAGGTCGGTCCCCGTCAGGACGCCGCCGGGCATGGGCTCAGCCGTCCGCCCGGGCGAGCATGGCCCGGATCTCGGCGACGAGATCGGCGCGATCGACGCTCACTTGTGCGGGTTGCGCGGCCCATTCGGCGCGGGTTTCGATCTCGGCCGCGAGCCGCGCGCCGAGGGCGAGGTCCTTGAGCGTCACCTGGCCGGCGGCGCGCTCGTCGGCGCCTTCGATGATCGCCACCGGCGACCCGCGGCGATCGGCATATTTCAGCTGCTTTGCCATGTTGCCGCCGCCGAGAAAGACCTCCGCACGGATACCGGCCCCGCGAAGCTCGGCGCACATGGTCTGGTAATCGGCCATCCGGTCGCGATCCATCGGCAGGATGACCACGGGCCCCGGCGCCGCGCCGCTGCCTGCCCGGCCGATCGCGGCAAGCGCGGCCAGGAGCCGGTCGACGCCGATCGAGATGCCGGTCGCCGGGACCGCCTGACCGGTAAAGCGCTTGACCAGGTCGTCATAGCGACCGCCGCCCGCGACCGAGCCGAATTGCCGCCGGGTCCCATCTTCATCGGTGATCTCGAAGGTGAGTTCCGCCTCGTAGACCGGCCCCGTGTAGTAGCCCAGCCCGCGGACCACGGACGGGTCGAGCACCGCCCGCGCGCCATAGCCTTGGGCGTCGAGCAACTCCGCGATCGTCTCGAGTTCCGCAACGCCGTCGCAACCGGTCTCGGAGCGGCCCACGAGTTCGGCGAGCCGTGCGCAGGTCTCGGCACCGGTCGCGCGCCGGGCTGCGGTGAAGCCCATGATGATCTCGGCCTGCTCCGGCGCGAGGCCGGCGCCTTTGGTGAAATCGCCCGAGGGGTCCTTGCGCCCCTCGCCGAGGAGCGCACGCACGCCGTCCTCGCCGAGCCGGTCGAGCTTGTCGATGGCACGGAGCACGATCCCGCGCGCATTGGCACGGGCCTCAGGCGCGGCGGGGTCGAGAAGTCCCGCGGTCTCCATCACGCCATTCAGCACCTTGCGGTTGTTGATGCGGATCGTGACGTCGCCCCGGCCGATGCCCAGCGCCTCGAAGGCGTCCGCGAGCATCATGCAGATCTCCGCATCCGCCGCGACCGTCGGCGTGCCCACGGTGTCGGCGTCGCACTGATAGAACTGCCGATAGCGACCGGGCCCCGGTTTTTCGTTCCGCCAGACCGGGCCGACCGCATACCGCCGATAGGGGCTCGGCAGGCTGTCGCGGTGTTCGGCGACCACGCGGGCGAGCGGCGCCGTCAGGTCGTAGCGGAGCGCAAGCCAAGTTTCGTCGTCGTCCTGCCAGGCGAAGACGCCCTCGTTCGGCCGGTCCACATCGGGGAGAAACTTGCCGAGCGCTTCGACGGTCTCGATGCCCGAAGTCTCGAGCGGGTCGAAGCCATAGGCGTGATAGACCTCGCAGATGCGGTCGAGCATCGCCCGGCGCTCGGTGACCTCGGGCCCGAAATAGTCGCGGAAGCCCCGCGGCGTCTGTGCCTTGGGCCGCGGCTGTTTCTTCGGTTTGTCCTTGGCCATTGGGGGCGTCCTCGGGGCGAAAGCGAGCGTTGCCTAGCGGATCGGCCCGGAGAGGGCAAGGCGCGCTCCCGGGCCCTCGGTCCGAGGCCCGCGGCGAACCCTGTTCCGAACGCCGCCCCGAACCGCGCTTATCCGAGGGCGGTCTTGACCGCAGCGCTTGCGGCGGCGAAATCCATCCGCCCGGCGTGGCGCGCCTTGAGCGTCGCCATCACCTTGCCCATGTCGCGCACCGAATTGGCGCCCGTCTCCTCGATCACCTTCCGGATTTCCGCCCGCACCTCGTCCTCGGTGAGCGGCCTCGGCAAAAACTCGCGGATCACCTTGATCTCGGCGCGCTCCTGCTCGGCGAGCTCCATGCGGCCCGCCTGCTCGTAGGTCGCCACGGAGACTTCGCGCTGCGCGATCATCCGGCTGAGGAGGGCGATGACGTCCGCATCGACCAACTCGTCCGGCCCGTCCCGCATCCGAAGCGCCGCTTCCCGGTCCTTGAGCGCGGCGATCATCAGCCGGAGCATACCGATCCGGATCGGGTCCCCGGAGCGCATCGCCTCCTTGAGGGCGTCCGTGATCCGCGCGCGCATGCCACCCTCCCGACCGCTCGACAGGACGCTAGCGCGGGCCGACGGGCACCGCAATCGGCGTGGCGCTTGACCGGCCGCAGGCTCCCCCCCTAAAGCCCGAGCGGTTTGCCAGCGAAGAGGGTTCCGATGTCCACCGCGCCCCCAGCCGCCCCGCCGCGGGGCCAGACCCCGACCGCCTGTCTCGCGCTCGCCGACGGCACGCTCTTCTGGGGCCACGGCTTCGGCGCAGCCGGCCGGGTCGCGGGGGAGCTTTGCTTCAATACCGCGATGACTGGGTACCAGGAGATCCTGACCGACCCCTCCTATGCGGGGCAGATCCTGACCTTTACCTTTCCGCATATCGGCAATGTGGGCACGACGCCCGAGGACGCGGAGACCGCCGAGCCCGTGGCGCTCGGCCTTGTGGTGCGCAGTGCGGTCACCGAGCCGTCCAACTGGCGCGTGGTCGCGCCGCTCTCGGCCTGGTTGGCACAGCACGGGCGCATCGGGATCTCGGGTATCGATACGCGGCGCCTGACGCGGGCGATCCGGACCCGAGGGATGCCGCATGCGGCGATCGCCCACGATCCCGATGGCGGGATCGATGCGGAGGCGTTGGTGGCCGAGGCGCGGGCTTTTGCCGGGCTCGAAGGCGCGGATCTCGCCCGCGGGGTGACCACGGCGCAGTCCTATCGCTGGGAGGAGGGGCGCTGGGCCTGGCCGTCCGGTTTCGAGACGGGTCCCGAGCGCCATCGTCACGTCGTCGCAATCGACTACGGGATCAAACGGAACATTCTTCGGTGTCTCGTCTCTGCGGGCTGTCGGGTGACCGTCTTGCCGGCGACGGCGTCGGCCGAGGAGGTGCACGCGCACGAGCCCGACGGGGTGTTTCTGTCGAACGGGCCCGGCGATCCGGCGGCGACCGGCGCATACGCGGTGCCCATGCTCCGGGCGCTCTTGGACCGGGGCATGCCGATCTTCGGCATTTGCCTCGGCCACCAGATCCTCGGGCTCGCGCTCGGCGGTCGCACGATCAAGATGCATCACGGCCATCACGGTGCGAACCATCCGGTCAAGGATCTCGAGACCGGCAAGGTCGAGATCACCTCGATGAACCACGGCTTCGCAGTGGACCGGGACAGCCTGCCCTCCGGTGTCACCGAGACGCATGTTTCGCTATTTGACGGCAGCAACTGCGGGATCCGCATGGAGGGTCGCCCCGTATTCTCCGTGCAATACCACCCGGAAGGCTCGCCGGGTCCGCAGGACAGCCACTACCTGTTCGTGCGCTTTATGAACCTGATCCGCGCGGCGCGGGGCGAGTCCCAACTGCCCGAGGTCTGGGATCACCGCACCGGTCCCGAGACCGCCGAGCCAACAGACTCGTGAGGTCGACCATGTTGCGCCTGTCTCTCGCCGCCCTCGCGCTGCTTTGGGTGATGGTTATACCGATGCATGCAAGCGAACCCTGGACCACCTGGCAAACCCCGCTTTACGCCGACAGCGAGATGGCCGGGAAGGTGTGGGACGCGCGCGCTCAGCAGGTTATCACGCCCGCGCAGATGATCGAGCGGCTGGCGCAGGCGCGCTTTGTCCTGATTGGCGAAATCCACGACAACCCGGACCATCACCGCCTTCAGGGCTGGATTATAGCGCGGCTCGCGGCTGCGGGCGCGTCGCCCGCCGTGGTCATGGAGATGATCTCGCGGGACAAGTCAGATGCGCTGGAAGCGTATCTGGCGCAGCCCGGGGCTTCAGCCGAGGGGCTTGGGCCGGCGCTGAACTGGGGCGAGTCGGGCTGGCCGGCCTGGCGCGAATATCAGCCGATCGCCGAGGCGGCTTTCGATGCAGGGCTGCCGATCCTCACGGGTAATCCATCTGGTGAATTGACGCGCGCAATAGCGCAGCAGGGTTTCGACACTCTGGATCAGGCGCGCACAGCGGAACTTGCATTGGATGAGCCGCTTTCTCCCGAGCTGGTCGATGCGCTGAGCGATGAGCTTTATGACGGCCACTGCCAAATGGTGCCGCGCGATAAGCTAGCTCCGATGGCGGCGATCCAACGGCTCCGCGATGCATTCATGGCCGACGGTTTGCTGAGCTCTGGCCGCGAGAATGCTGTGCTGATCGCGGGCAACGGCCATGTGCGCGCGGATCGCGGCGTGCCGTGGTATTTGCGCCGGCGTGCGGCCGACAGCGAGGTTGCGGTTGTGATGCTCATGGAGTTAAACGACGGGGGCCTTGTGCCGGGCGATTATGTCGACGCCGGCCCGGACGGAACGCCGATCGCCGACTTCGTCTGGCTGACCCCGCGCGCCGAGCGTCCGGATCCGTGCGAGCAGATGCGCCAGATGATGCAGCAGCGCAGCGGTAACGGAGGTTAGTCGTTGCCTTCGCAGGACAAAACCAGAGATTTAAATTTTATAAGATGTAAACCATAAATATAACGAGCGCAACGCCGCCAGACATGGCTGTTAATTGCTTTGAAACAAATAGAAATTGTCTCATTTTGTATGAGATCCATCTCTTATTATAAGCGAAATTTCCGCTATGGTTGTTCAGTGCCTTGTGTGTCGCCACAAGCCCTGCAACGTATTGTAGGTAGTCTAGAAAGACTGTCACTACGCCTGCCGTGCCAGAAACCCATAAAAAGATGCGCGCGGATATATTTGCTTCTTGGGTAGGTGCCTGACCCGAGCTTACTATCGCATAAAACGCCGCCATTAATCCAAATCCAATAAATCGGCACGTATCGCTGATGCGCCCTGTTACAAATTTTTTTTCCCTGAAAAGCTCTGTCTCACGTGTTGGACGTTGATCAACGTAATTGTCATATTCATGCCCGAAATGGTCAATCTCCGGCTTTCTGGTTTTGTCAACGCTTGACATCTTGATTTCTCATCTAGGGGAGCTAGGCCCAGGATCATTAGTCAACGTTTCTTTTTCGTCTCTGTTCTCGGAATTGCCTTCTTCAGCAGGCAGACTGGACGAAGGCATCCCTAAACATGGAATTG
>JBHJGX010000055.1:0-7314 GCA_050331395.1 Paracoccaceae bacterium | reverse complement strand
CACCCGCCTCGGCCGTCGCCGCAAGCTGCGTCCATGACGCCTTCGCCGCGTCCGCCCCCCAGATCTCGATCGAAGCCCCCTCCCCCATTGCCATCAGAAACGCCGTTTGATCGTCGTCCGTCTTGTGGACACCGGTCTGGCCCACGCCGCCGGTGCTCGGACTGGCCCCGTCGACGTGCCGGGGATCGGCGACCACCTCAGGGCCGTGCTTATGCGGTGCGCCCAAGCCGTCTGGGTGACGCGCGTCGGTGAGGGTCAGCGTGAACGCGCTCTCATGGCGGTCCTCCGGGGTGCCGATCCGAAACGCCCCGCCCTCCTCGACGATGATCCCGCCGGCCTCAAGCGCGGTGGCCCCACGGTCCTCGACGAGAAGCGTGCCGGCGATCGAGAGGCCGGCGACCGCGGCGTCGGTGTCCAGGAGGACCGTGCGGCCCGCATCGATGACGACGGTCTCGTGGGGGCCCGGGAGCGTTCCGCCCCAGGTCGCCGGGTCCGACCACCGCTCGATAATGGCGGGCGCCGCGGTCGCTCGTCCGATCCCGCCCGGCTCGAACGCCGCAACGCCCGCAATCTCCGACGTGTGCCACGTCTCCGGATCCGCCGACGTCTCTTCCTCGAGCAAGAGCCGACCGTCCGGCAGCGCGCGCAAGGTTGCCGGGTCGGGGCCGTGTTGGCTTTGCAGATAGGCGATCAGTACCGCGCCCGAAACCCCCGTATCGAACGGGGCATGGGTGACCGCATCCGGGGTCAGAAGGGCGCCCGGCCCGGCCTCGATCGCGATCCAGCCGAGCGTCTCGGGCACATGACCCGTCGTCGCCGACGCCTCCTCCTCCTGGAGGACGAGTTGAACCCGGTCGGCCGTCACGTCCGCGACGCGCGCCTCGGCCGCCGCCCCGCCCCGAGCAGTCTGGGTCTCGGCAAAGACGAGGGGGGCGTCCGCAAATCCGGCCAGCGCCACATCTGTCCGCCCCGTCGCGCCGGTCTCGACGGTCCCCGCGACAATCCGCCGGCCGTCCGGCAGCCCGTGCCGCCCCGCTTCGACCGCAAGCCACGAGACCGTCTCCGCCACGTGCCGTCCGTCGAGGTAATCCCACTCGTCGAGTTGCAGCGCGAAGCCCCTCGCCGTCACGTCGCGGATGGCGAGCGTAAAGGGTTGCATGCCATGCGCGGTGTTCGCGGTCGCGACCACCACCGGGTTTTCGAGCGGCCGGGTGAACGCGACCCGGGTCCAGGCCTCCGCATCCGGTTGGGAGAGCATCAGGCTGCCCGCTTCGCCGATCCAATCGTCCATGCCGCGCTCCCGTCTCGTTCAGCACCCGCCGAAAGGCCGCCCAGGCGGCCCGAAACCGTCCCGGAACCGAACAGATTTACCATTCGTTCAGGGAGGTTACCGAAGTCTTAGCAACCGCGATGCCAGATGCCGGGCAAGAGCCCCTTCCTCCGGATAGGGCGTGCGCTTGATCGGCGATGGCGGATGGTCGATGGTGCCCTGCAGCAGGGGACCGGTATGGACACTAAGCTTTTCGCGTTCGTCTGGCGGCATTCGCGCGCTCAACAGCTGACGATCCTGGCGCTGACGATCGCCACCTTTCCGCTCGTCTACGCGTCCCTTGAAATTCCTAAAATCATTATCAACCAAGCGATCAATGGCACCGACTTTCCGATCTCGATTTTTGGTATCGATTTCGATCAAGTGCCGTATCTGCTCTTTCTATGCTTTGTCTTTCTCGGCCTCGTCGTGGCAATCAATGGGCTTAAATGGCTGATCAACGTATCGATTGGCATGTGCGGCGAGCGTATGCTGCGCCGGCTCCGTTTTATGCTGTTCGAGCATCTAATGCGATTTCGCATGCGCCGATTTCGTGGCACACGGGCTGGAGACGTCATTCAGGCGATGCTCGGCGAGGTCGAACCGCTCGGTGGTTTTATCGGTGAAGTCATTGCCACACCGATTTTCCAGGGCGGTTTGCTTTTGGTCTACGTGGGGTTCATCTTCGCGCAGGACCCGCTCCTCGGCGCCGCCGCGATTGCATTCTATCCGATCCAGGCCTGGCTGATCCCAAAGCTGCAGCGCAAGGTGATCCGCCTGAACAAGGACCGCGCGCGCAACACCCGTCGACTTGCCGACACCATCGGCGAGAGCGTTGGCACAATCTCGGACATCCGCACCAACGGCACGGCACTTTGGCATTTGGCACAAATTTCGGGAAAGCTTTTCTCGAACACGAGGATTCGGCTCGAACTCTTTAAACGTAAATTCACGATCAAATTCATCAATAACTTTATAAATCAGCTCACACCATTTTTCTTTTATTCGATCGGCGGGTACCTGGTCATAAAGGGCGATCTTGATTTTGGCGCACTGGTCGCAGTTCTCGCAGCGTACAAAGATCTGGCGGGGCCATGGAAAGCGCTGTTGACCTATGTGCAACGCTGGGCGGATTTTAACTCGCGATTCACCTATGTCGTCGAAAGCTTCCAGGGCGAGGACGTTGCGCCGCCCGAGATGCTGACCCGCGCCGGTGAGCCGCTCGGCCCGCCCCTCCGGCTCGAGGAGATCGAGGGCGGACCGGGCTCGGGCGGGCTCGCGGTCCGCCGGCTCGAGGTCGCCCCGGGGGAGACACTCGCCATTGTCGGCGGTCTGACCGGCGCGCGGGAGACGGCGATCCGGATTATGGCCGGGCTCGCCGAGCCGGCCGGCGGCACCGTCACACTGGGGGCCACCCCCCTCGGCGATGCGACGCTGCCCCAACTTGGCGCGTCGATCTGCTATGTCGGCCAGGAACCGGGGCTGGTCTCGGGAACCATTCGCGAGAACCTGCTCTACGGCCTCTTCCGGCAACCGCCCGATCTCAAGGCGGCGGGCGGCGAGGAGACCGCGATCTTTCTGCGGGAGGCCCGGGCGACCGGCAACCTGACCGCCGATCCGGAAGGCGATTGGGTGGACTACGCGGCTGCGGGCGTCGCGGACACGGCCGCCCTCGAGGCCCGTCTTCTTTCGCTCATCGATGCGGTTGGGTTGGCGGACGATCTTTATTCGGCCGCCCTTTCCTCGCATCTCGACGAGGCCGAGGCCGCGCGCTGGACCGACCCGATCCTGCGGACCCGAGCCCGCCTCGGGCCCCAATCCGAAGAGCTCGCGGATCTCCTCGAGCCGTGGGACCGCGGGCGCTACAACCGAAACGGCACAGTGCTCGCAAATCTTTTCTTTGGTCTGCCGACGAAAACCGCCGGCGACGTGTCCGAGCATCTGAGTATCCCGGTTGTCGAGAAGCTGCTCGAGGCCTCTAAAGGCAAAGCGCTTCTGCTGGAGATCGGCTGGGAAATCGGGCGGGAATTCGCCGTGCTCGTGGATGCGGTGGGCGAAAGCTCGGGCGTGCTCGATAGCGTCGCCGGCTATAGCCGGACGGAAATCCAGGAGGCGGCGGCGCTCGTCGCGGCGGTCCATCCCCGTGGACTGGACGCGCTCGACAGCCGCGGCAAGGGGCGGCTCCGCAAACTCGCGGCAAAATTCGTGCCCGTGCGCGACCAGCTCGACGTGCTGACGCCCGAGCGCGAGGCGCAGATCATCGCGACCCGCGAGGTGGTCCGGCCGATCGTCTCCACCCTCGACGACTTCGTCGCCTTCGACGAGGACCGGTTCAACCCGGCCCGCACCGTGGCCGAGAACATCCTGCACGCGCGGCGGCGCTTTGACCGGCGCTCGGCTTGGCGCCGGCTCGACGAGTATCTCGAGCGCGCGATCGACGCCGAGGGCCTGCGCCTCGATCTGATCGCCCTCGGGCTTCGGGTGCCGCTCAATGTGGGCGATCTCTCGGCGGTCGGACGGCGGCGGCTGGCGCTTGTGCGGGGGCTCGTGAAACGGCCGCGCGCGCTCTTGCTGGACGGCATCGCCGGCGCCGACACTCCGGGGGATCGGGCGCTGCGTGTGCAGCTTCGCGCGGAGCTGCCGGCCGAGGCGATCATGGTCTATGCGGCCGCCTCGCCCGAGGCGCGCGAGGGCGCCACCCGATTGGCGGAGGTCGACGATGCCGGCGTCTTGCGAGCGGTCACGTGAGGGTTGGCCCCGCTCGTCCGACGCGCCATACTGATTTCCAACAAGATCGGCGCTGGCTGCACTCGGGAGGCGAGACGTGAGATGAGCCTGCACCAGAACCTGAAAGTCCTCTCGGAGATGCCGCTCTTTCGGAACATCGATCCGCGGCGGCTGCGGGTGATCGCGATGACTGGCGAGACGCTCGCGTTTCGGGCGGGGGAGCGGCTGTTCGAGAAAGGCGACGACGGCGACGCGGCCTATGTGGTGTTGCGAGGTGAGGTGGATGTGCTCGTGCCGGTCCCGGCCGGGGAGACGTCGGTCGCCGTCCTCGGCCCCGGCCAGATCGTCGGCGAAATGGCCGTGCTGACCGACGGGATCCGATCGACGGCCATCGCCGCCAAGAGCGATGTCGAGGTGATGCGCTTCGACCGCTCGGTGATCCTGAGCCTGTTGCGCGAGTTCCCGGATTTCTCGCTCGAGATGATCCGCGTGCTCGCCCGGCGGCTCGAGGCGACGACCGCGCGCAGCGTATGATGCCGCGCCTGCCGGTCGCCCGTCTCGGTTGCAATCGCCCGCGGTTCCAGTAGGCTCCGCGGCCGTGGGGTGAACCGGCGCCGACGGGTCGTCGATGCTTCGGAGGGTACGTGCATTGCGACGACTGACCGGGCGGTGTCTCGCTCTCGTTCTTTTCTTCGCGCCTCTCTCTCCGGCCGCACAGACCGACGCGGGTCCGACCGAGGTGGAGGCCGTGATCGAGGTCGAGGTACGCGAAGGCGACACGATCCGCGGGCTGTCCGAGACCTATTTGAGCGATCCCGATCTCTGGCCGCAAATCCTCGAGCTGTCGGGGCTGTCCTCGGTGGTCGAGGTGCGCCCGGGGGCCGTCCTGCGGATCCCCGTCGGCGAGGTGCAATCCGCCGATGCGGCGCTCGGACAGGCGCTTCAGGCGATCCAGGGCGCGACCGCAGAAGGGGCCCGGCTCTTTGCGCCCGAGGAGATCGAGACCGCAATCGATCTGCACTCCGCCGCGCTCGGCGCGCGCTCCCTGGGTGCCTGGAGCCGCACCCGAAGCCAGGCCGGCGAGGCCGAGGGCTTTGCCAATGACGCCCGCGACATCTCGGTTGCCGAACGCGACCGGGCGGCGGAAGCGGTGCTCACCGACCGACATGGCGAAGTCGAGGGCCTCCGCCCCGAGGATTCCGCCTGGTCCCCGCGGGCCGAACGCGATGTTCTCGTCGAGTTCGAGCGGATCCGCACGCTCTCGGGTTCGACCGCGCAGGTCACCTTCCGCGATTTCAGCCGGATCCGCCTCAACGCCAATTCGAACGCGGTGATCGAGCGGATGCGCACCGATCCGCTGCGGCGCACCGGCTCGGCCAAGGTCGCGCTCGTCGAGGGGGATTTCTACGCGCTCCTGACCGATACCGGAGGGCGCAATGCGTTCGAGGTCGAAGTGCCGGGAGCCGCGGCCGAGATCGCGTCCCGCGATTTTTTCGTCAGCCACTCCGAGGCGGGATCCCGCTTTGCCAATTACGACACCGGCGCGCTTCGCATCCGCACCGGCGAGGAGAGCGTAGATCTCGGTCTGAACCAAGGCGCGATCGTCTCGGACGGGGCGATCTCCGCGGCCGGGCTCACGGTCCTCAAGGAAGTGGCCCTCACGCGGCCGGCCGACGACGGCACCACCTACAACGGCTCGGTCGCGCTGGCCTGGTCCGCCCTGCCCGATGCCATCGCCTATTGGCTCGAGGTTGCCGACGATCCGGGCTTCAACCGGATGCAGGTCTCCGACTGGGGTCTCGAGGCTCCGGAACGCCAGCTCGACGGGCTCGCGCCTGGGGTTTACTTCTGGCGGGTCTCGGCGCTCGATCCCACCGGTTTGCCCGGCCGGCGGAGCCGCGAGCGCCGCTTTCGGGTGATCGAAGACCGGACAGCTCCCTTTCTCGCCGTGATCGAGCCCGCCGAAGGCACGATCTTGCGCGCCGACCGCGTGGCGCTTTCGGGCGAGACGGAACCCGACGCCGAGCTTGCGGTGGACGGCACCGAGCTGACGCCCTCCGGGGACGGCACCTTCCGCGTCGATCTGCTGCTCGCGCCCGGCGAGAACAGCGTCTCGCTCGTCGCCGTCGACCCGGCCGGCAACCGGAGCGAACGCACGCACCGGATCGTTTTCCGTCCCGACCGCACCGCCGAGATCCGCTTCTCCGACACCATGGTGACCGATGACGAGGGGCGGTTCCTGACCGCGAGCGACCAACTCGCCCTCGCCGGAACGACGGATGCCGAGCCCGGATCGCGCGTGCGCGTCATCGACCCCACCGGCGCAGAGGCCGCGGGCACGGTTGTCGGAGCCCTCGGGGAATTTGCCGTCTCGGTGCCGGCGAGCGCCGAGGGCATCGCCTATACCCTGACGCTCATCGCGGTGAGCGGTGCCGAAGAGGGGCGCGCGTCCTTTGTGGCCCGGAGCGACCGGACCATGCCCGAGATCGCGCTCGATGTGCCGCCGCCCGCGGCGACGTCGACCGATTTCGTCGAGATCGCCGGCACCGCCTCGGATGCGGAGCGGCTGACGGCGGACGGGGCGGAGATCCCGCTCGAAGGCGGGCGGTTCTCGCACATCCTGCGGCTCGCGGCCGGGACGAACACGCTCGAGCTGGTTGCGACGGATGCGGTCGGCAACGTCACGCTGCGCCGGGTGACCGTGCAGCTCGACCAGAGCCCGCCCGAGGTGCTCGAGACGCGGGTAGCGCGGCTCGGCGAAGCCGCGGATGCGCCCGTCGAGATCGCCGTGCGGGTCGAGGATCCCTCGGGGCTCCGCCAGGCGGCGCCGTTCCGGCTCTTGATCGCCGATACCGAGCGTCGGGGGCATTTGCGCTATGACCGGGCGAACGGGCTCTATAGGGCCGTGGTGCCGGCCGGTGCCGGACCGATCGTGCGCGTCGACGTCACCATCGAAGATTACGCAGGCAACAGCGCGGCCCTCCGTTTCAACTGAGGCGGCGGACAGCGACCAGGGCAGACGACCCGCGGGGGATGAGCATGGGCAGAAGCTTCGACGTCTTGGGCCTTTCGAACGGCCGCTTCGGCGCGCGTCTCCGACAGGGCCTCGGCGGATCCGCTCTGGCGGTCTGCCTCGCGGCCACGGCCGCCGCGCAGACCCAACCGCTCAACATCGTCTACGGGCCCGAAGCCGCGAGCCGCGACGGCGACGCCAACAATCGCGACCGCTTATATATCACCGAGCCCGCCCACGCCGAGGGCCCGTTCTATGTACGGCT
>JBHJGX010000054.1:0-53681 GCA_050331395.1 Paracoccaceae bacterium | reverse complement strand
TCGGCGCTGGCACGAGGATCATCGGAAACCTCAGCCAAAAGCCAAAGCCCCTACCTCGCGATATCCGAACAATCCGACCCGTCGAAACAAGCCAAACCGCCCGCATATCCCTTCTCTTCATATCAGTCTCATAGAGCGGAGAAAACAAATCCGCGCCGGACATTCGCCCAACCCGCTATCCTGTTCTCTCGTGCCGACGTTGCCGCCGTTGAGTTGGAGATATGGGAAACGACCCGGCTCGGTCAAGCGCGATCTTCATGCTTCTGTCATTTTTCTCCGCGACACCCGTCAAGCGGCCGGTCGGCTTCGCCGCGTTCGAGGAGTTTGGCGATCCTCAGGGTCCGACCGAAGGCGGCGATGAGAGAGAACGCAAAGCCTTTCCATCCCCCCGTGAAATGGCGCCGCAGGAGGTAGAATTTGAGGAAGACGAGGGGGAATTCGATCGGCAATCTGAGAAGCAGCTGCCAGCGCGATCGCGGGCGCGCCGTCTCGGCCTGAAAGCTCGTGTATCGGTTCTCCTTGTCGACGAATTGCGCCCAGGAAATGACCGGGTGATGCCAGATCGGCGCAAAAAGTCGTCGCACTGGCCCCGCCGTTTCCACCCGGTCAAAGAGCGGATGCGCCCGATAGCGTCCGACGCTGCGGTGATAGAGGCGGACCACGTCATAGTCGTTGGCGAGCGGACGGGGACGGCGATCGCCCGGATAGACGTTTAGGATCCGCACCCGAAACGCGGCCGGCGGCGGCGGCCCATCGGCAAAGAGCGCTGCGATCGCACTCCGCAGCGCGGGGCTCACCACTTCGTCCGCATCGACGTTCAGAACCCAGTCATGCCGGCAGAGTCCCTCGGCAAAGGCCTTTTGCGGGCCGTAGCCCTCCCAATCCCGAAGCTCCACCCGCGCCCCGGCTGCCTCGGCGATCGCGCGTGTCCGGTCGCGGCTGCCCGCGTCTACCACGACGATCTCGTCTGCCCAATCGAGCGCGGCGAGCGTCCGGGGCAGCCGAGCCTCCTCATCGCGGGTGATGAGGAAGACCGACACCGGCAGGGGGGTCGCCGGCGGCTCAGTCACGGCCGCGGGCAAGCTCTGTTGCGCTGCGGAATGTCACAGGTCGGGCCCGGTATCCGTGGCGGGATTGATTTTCAGAAAGCTTCCGCGCAGGAGACGGGCGTTGTGCGAACCCACCGGGTCCGCCGCGCCCTTGCGCCCGTCCGCCGCGCCGACCCGGCGCTCCACCCGTCGCCCACCGACGCCGTCCCACAAGGTCCCTCGCCATGGATGCCAATACCGCGCCGATCCCTGAACTTTACGTCTCGGCCGAGAGCGCCCGCAAGCTCAAGCAAGACGCCGCCGACCTCCTCAGCCACGACCTGACGCCGCGGCAGGTTTGCGATCTCGAGCTCTTGATGAACGGCGGGTTCTGGCCGCTCAAGGGCTTTTTGAGCGAGGCCGATTATCGGCGGGTCTTGTCCGAGATGCGCTTGGGCGACGGCACGCTTTGGCCGATCCCGGTCACGCTCGACGTGTCCGAGACGTTTGCGGCCCGGGTCGAGCCCGGCCAGGACATTGCGCTGCGCGACCAAGAGGGCGTGATCCTCGCAATCATGTCGGTAACCGACAAATGGCGGCCGGAGAAATCGGCCGAAGCGACGGCGGTGTTCGGGGCGGACGACCGGGCGCATCCGGCGGTCGAGTATCTGCATGCCACTGCGGGACCGGTCTATCTCGGCGGGCCGGTGACGGGCATCCAGCCGCCGGTGCATTACGACTTCAAGAGCCGCCGGGACACGCCGAACGAGCTGCGGGCGTTTTTCCGGAAACTCGGCTGGCGGCGGATCGTGGCCTTCCAGACCCGCAATCCGCTCCACCGGGCGCATCAGGAATTGACGTTTCGGGCTGCCAAGGAGGCACGGGCCAACCTGATGATCCATCCGGTGGTCGGCATGACCAAACCGGGCGATATCGATCATTTCACTCGGGTGAGGTGCTACGAGGCGGTGCTCGACAAGTATCCCGCGGCGACGACGCATCTGTCGCTCCTCAACCTCGCGATGCGGATGGCCGGCCCGCGCGAGGCACTCTGGCACGCGATCATCCGGCGGAACCACGGCTGCACGCATTTCATCGTCGGGCGCGATCATGCGGGGCCTGGTAAGAACTCGGCCGGCGAAGATTTCTATGGTCCCTACGACGCTCAAGATCTCGTCGCCGCGCACCAGGAGGAAATCGGCATCGAGATGGTGCCATTCAAACAGATGGTGTTCGTCCAGGACAAAGCGCAGTACGTGCCCTCGGACGAGGTGCATGAGGGCGAGACGGTCCTCAACATCTCGGGGACCGAACTCCGCCGCCGTCTCGCAGAGGGGATCGAGATCCCCGATTGGTTCTCCTTTCCGGAAGTGGTGGCCGAACTCCGTCGGACCCGGCCCGCGCGGGCGCAGCAGGGCTTCACGGTCTTCTTCACCGGGCTGTCGGGATCGGGCAAATCGACGATTGCAAACGCGCTCATGGTCAAGCTGATGGAGCTCGGCGGTCGGCCGGTCACGCTTCTCGACGGCGACGTGGTGCGCAAGCACCTCTCCTCCGAACTCGGCTTTTCGAAGGAACACCGCGATATCAACATCCGGCGGATCGGCTTCGTGGCCTCGGAGATCACAAAGAACGGCGGCATCGCGATCTGTGCGCCGATTGCGCCTTATGCGGCGACGCGCAAGAGCGTGCGGCAGATGATCGAGGAGTATGGCGCCTTCGTCGAGGTGCATGTGGCGACACCTCTGGAGGAATGCGAACGGCGCGACCGAAAGGGCCTCTACAAGCTCGCCCGCGAAGGCAAGATTAAGGAATTCACCGGCATCTCGGATCCTTACGAAGAGCCGGAGAGGCCAGAGCTGCGGGTGAACACGGTGAATGTTTCGCCAGACGACTGCGCCCATGACGTAATGCTGAAGCTCGAGAGCCTCGGTCTCTTCGGCTGATCGGCAATCAGCGAGCGGCGGACGGCTCCCGCAGGGCGCTGGCGCACCCCTTGGGCAGAGGCGCCGCGCCGGCGATCGCACCCTCTGCGGCCACGGGCCCGCGGCGGGCTCATGGGTCCGTGCCCGTGGCGGACGCGCCTCCGCCACGCGGTGCGATGCCAAAAGCCCGCCGCGCGACCGGCGCTGGCCAAACGGTGCGGCACCAGACGCGGCGGACGGGGCCGCAGGCACCGCACCGAGGCTCAGAGACCGAGACGGCGCGCCAAAAAATCGGCGATTTCCGAGAGGCGGGCAATGTCGCGTGGGCGCAGGAGCGTCGCCATTGCGATGCGCCCGGCCAACCCGGTGACTGCGCGAAAATGCGTCGCCCGGGAGCCGAGCAACTCAAGATAACGCGGACGGTATGTGTGGCGCAGCAGGGTTTCCAAGGCTGCCCGTCCTCGGAGCGGCAAGGCATGCGGCCCCTCTCCCCAGCCGAGGGTCAAGATCTCCGCCAGGCCATGCGTCGGCGCGGTCGCCGCGAGAGCGGCATAGCGCTTCTCGACGTCTCCGCCGACCGCAGCGCCGTCGTTCCGACCGAGCCGGATCGCCGCATCTCGGCACAACTTCGCCTCGCGCGGCCCGGCATGGACGAGACGTCCCCCGTCTAAGGGCCAAAGCGCCACCACATCGTCGCTCAGAACCTCTGCCCCGCGCTGCTCGACGGCAACTGCAAGCGTCGATTTCCCCGCCCCACGGTCGCCGAGCAAAAGGACGGCTCCCGCCGGTCCCGCGACAGCGCCCGCATGAAGGACCAGAGCCCCCTTCTGGTGCAGCGCCATGCCGAGCGCCCCGCCGAGGAGGTACAGTCGATAGCCCGGCCGTTCCTGTGCGGACGGATCGGTGAGGATCTCGGAGCCGCCACGCACGAGAAAATCGCCCACACCCGGCACGCGCATCGCCGTTGCAACGGACGGCCCCGATACGCGGTCGAAGTCGAAGCCCCGGCGTCCGGCCGCCACCGCATCGGCCGCACCTCTCGCCGCCCAAGAGGACCCGATGATCAGCGTCGCCGCCCCGCCCCCCGGCATCAAAGGAAGCCCCGGCGGTCCGGCCACGGTGACCCCGTGCACCCGGTAGCACACGGTCATCCCTGCCGCCCCCCCTGAGCGGTGCCCGCGGGCGGCCTATCGCCCCAGAGCTCCCACAGATCGGCTGTCGCGGCCGTTGCCCTGCGGCTCCGCCCTCTGATCCGTGCCCGATCCGGCGCGTCTCCGGCGCCCGCCCCGCGGCCAGCGCGCCGAGGTCGCGCCTTGGCTTGCCCCATGCGGTCCGACCCGCCACGCCGTGCGATGCCGGCAATCCGCCGCGGGCGCGGCACGGGCCAAGCCGTGTGGGGGTCGTCGCGGCGGCCGGGGCCGAAGGCCCCGCACCCTGGCGCCCCAAGGCCTCGGATCGGGCCGCTCTCCCCAGCCCTCCACCGACGAGCGCGCGCCGAGCTGCAGCTCCGCCCCCTCATCTGTCTGCCCTCGTCTGGGCGCTGAGAAAGAGCCCGAGCCGGAGCGCATCGGCGAACGGGGGGTCAGGCCGGCTCGTGGGCTCCGCAAGACGCGCTCCGAGCGGGGGGATCCCGGCCACGGCTACCGCTAGGGCGCGGACATCGAGCACCTCTCTCGCGGCAGGCAGGGCGGCGACGCGTTCGGCGCGAGCAGCGAGCCCCTCCCAATCGGCCGAGCGGCGGAACGGCTCCGCCGGCGTCGGGTCGAGCTTCATCACCCGTTCGCGGACCGGATCGGGCAGCATACCGGTCATCGCCGCGCGGAGGAGCGCCCGCGGCCGCTGCGGTCGATCCAGAACGCGGCCAGGCACCCGCAGCACGAGATCGAGGAGCGCGCGGTCGAGGAGCGGATGCGCATAGCCGATCCCCTCGTCGAGCCCGCGGAGGGCCAGGGCCTCGAGCCGAGCCGCGAGCACCGGATGGCCGAGGGCGCGACGGCGGTTCGCCCGGCTGTCCGGCCCGTCGCGCAGATGGGGCGGATGGACGAGCGGCCGCAATTCGGCTCGAAGAAACCTCAGATGCGCCGCGCGGGTTTCCTCGCGCAGGTTTGCGCCCTCGAGTGCCCGGCCCGCCGCTCGCCTCAGGGCGTGAGGCACGCACGGCAAAAGCGCCCGGTGCCAGAAGAGCCGCGGCCACGCTTGGCCCATCGCGGCCGACCGCGCCCGCAGATCCCGGACAAGGCAGCGGAACGCGCCCCGCAGCAACAGCTCTGCCTGCGCGCCCGTGCCCTTATGCGACACGCCCTGATCGCCGCCCCAACCGGTCAGGATCGTCGTGATCTCCGCCGCCCGCGCATCGCCGAGGATCTGCGTTTCGGGCTCTCCGGCGCCGATGGCGAGCCCCGTGTCCGGATCGATCTCGGCGAGTTCGCGAAGGAGGCCGCAGGCGGGCACGGCTCGAAGCTCGATCCCCGCGGCCACGGCAACCGCCTGCGCAAACGGGCGCTCGTCGGGCAGAGCCGGCCAGCGCGGGTCGGGCGTCTCGACAAGGGCATAGCCCCGGAGCGTCCGGCCGGCCTCGGCTTCCGCACGGGCGGCCAGGCACGCGACCGACGCGCTGTCGAGCCCGCCCGAGACATGCGCCGCCGCGGGCCCGCCGGGCAGACGCCGGCGCACGGCCCGGTCGAGCAGCCTGCGGATTTCGCAGGCGATCTCGCCCGGGTCCGTATCGAGCGCAAGCGCCCTGCCGAGCGGGAGGCGGTCCCTCGCGCGGGAGCGGGGCTTGCTCCCGGACGAGAGCGTGAGCGTGAGCGCGTGGCCCGGTTCGACCGCGCGGATCTCGGCGAAGAGCGTCGAGGGCGCCGGCGCGTCGGCGGTCACGGCGGCGTTCGCGAGGCCCGTCGGGTCGATCCGCCGCGATGCGAGGCCGGTGGCCAGCAGCGCCCGCGGATGCGAGGCGAAGGCCAAATAGCGGCCGGCCTGATGCGTGTATCGGAGCGGGCGCACGCCGAAGAGGTCGCGAAAGAGCGTGAGCTTCCCGGTCTCGGCGGACCAGACCGCGAGGGCCGCGTCCTCGACAATCAGCGCGGAGCGGTCCTCAGCGAGCGCGGCGGCCAGGGTCCCTGCCTCGGCAATCTCCGCGTCCGGCAGATCGGCAACCATGCGGAGCCCGCCGGCTGCGCGCGCCACCGGTTCGGGCGCCGGTGCCGCGGGGGCGAGCCCGAGCGCGCCGAGGGCCACAGGCCCCTCGCTGATCAGCCGTCGTTCGACCGCGAGGCCCGGCCTCACGAGCGCATCCAGCATGGCGTGGACGCGGGCCGGGTCTGCGGCGCTCCCGTCGAGGCAGAGCATCCCGGCGATGGCGCGGGTCACGGACGGAACTCGGGGCGCGGGCGGGGCTCGGGGGGCGGACGGGGCTCTTGGTGTGGGGCGCGGGGCGCGGGCATCTGAGCCCCTCGACCGGGCGCCGCGAGACAGCGGGCGAGATCTTCGCCGAGCGCATCCCAGGCTGGCGTCTGAAGCGACCACTGCCACGGGGCGACGGCGACCCCGAGGTTCGCCTCGAGGATCTGCGGACCCTCCGGCCCGAGCGCGATGTCGAAGCCGAGCAGCCCGGGCGGCCCCGGAAGCATCGCGTGGGCGACCCGCACTGCCTCCAAAAGCCGTGCCCAATCGGGCAGCAGGGCTCCGGTCTCGAGGGGGGCGACGGTCTCGGGCGGCTGGCCGGGCCCGGCCCGGGCGATGCGACCGGTCTCCGGGTCGATGAGGCGAAACGGGCCGCCCTGCGAGGCGATGCGTCCGGCCGGCGGAAGCTGTACGAGCGCGAGCGCGACCCGTGGCGCCCGCCCCGGGGGGCAGACCGATATCGCACGGACGACCGGTGGGCCGAGACCTCCCGATGCGATCCGAGGATCGGGCGGCACGAAGGGTTGCAGGAGCCCTCCCATCGGCCCGGGCCAGTGTCGGTCGCCCCGCCAAACGAGCCGGCGAAGTCCTTCTGCGCGGGCGCCCCGGCGCGGTTTCTCGATCAAATCGACGGGCGGCCACGGCGCGCCGGCCTCGAGGGTCTGCGGATGGGGCAGCCCTTCGGCCGCCATGAGCCGGGCAAAGGCCTCTTTGTCGGCGATCAACGCCTCGGCCGCGCGCGGGGCGAGCCGCGCGGCGAGGGCGGGGAGCTCTACGCTGCCGAGCCAGGCCTCCGACGGCGCATCCGAGCCGTCCATACCGCAGACCACATAGTCCCACGGCGCGATGTTATGCCGGAGCGCCGCCCGAAAGGCCCGGCCTGCGAGCCCGGGTTTTGTCGGTCTGAGCGCGAGGTGCTGCGCTGCCCGGGCCGCTCGATAGGCCCCGACCGGCCAGGCGAGCGCCATCGCAAAGGCGGCGATCGGACGGAGGGGCCATGGCCATCGCGCCAGGATCGCAGCCCGGGCGGCGCGTTTCAGACGGATTTGCGCAGCACTTGCGGTCGGAGAGGCCGGCAGCGCCACCGGCCAGCCGGACCGGCTCAGATGCCGGAGCCCGCGGCGGAACCGGCCCGCGCTCATGGCGTGCCCTCGGCGGTCCGCACGGCCGGCCCGCGCGCCGCACCGAGGGCGGCCGCCCCGAGGCGCATCCGCCGCCAAAGGAGATAGCGCAGGACGCCGAGCGCTTGGCCCGGGCCCTCCGCGCGGCCGAGCGCCGCCTGATAAAAGGACCGCCGCGCGGGCGCACTGCCCGGCTCGACCCCCCGGCCGATGAGCGCAAGGCACCGGGCCGCGAAACGCGCGTCTCGCCCATTGGGCGCAGGACCGCCCTCGGGACATGCGCCGCCGAAGATGAGGCCCGCAAGCCGGATCGCCCGCATAAGCGCAGGCCCCGCCCCGATCCGCCCGGCAAGCGCCAGATCCTCGCCGAGATGCGTGCTGCGGCGCAGCGACAACACCCGCACGTCGTGGAGCCACTTAAGCCTCAGCCACAGATGCGCCTCGCCGTGGAGCGCCAGATAGACGAGATGCGCCCCATCCGACGGCACCCGGACCGCATCGTCCGCGGCGCCATGCGGCTCGACCGCGCCGGGCAAATCCGCGAGATCCGGCCAGCCGCGAAAATGGTGGCTCCGCCAATGGAGTTCGACTTCGTGCCCGGTGTCCGGCTGACGAAGCGCCAAGTCGTTGCACTCCTCGATGAGCGCCGCGGAACCGAGAAGCCGCGCCCGCAGCGCGTGCTCGGGGAGCGGGCGGTAGCCGTCCGCCATCAGCCGCGCCACGGCATCCGGCAGCGCCTCGGAGGCGATCAGCAGATCGATATCCTTGGCCTGGCGCCGCGCGGCGCTGCCGTGGAGACGCTCGGCGAGCGGCCAACCCTTGAGCACGACGGGACGAGCAGCCGCGAGGCGGCGGACGAGGCGGAGGGTCTCCGCCTTTTGTCTGAGCGCGGCGAAGGCCTCGCACCGGGCGGCGTCGGCGATCCGGTCTGCGGCTTGGCGAGAGAGCCCGTCCGGCAACCGGCCGGCTCCCGCTAGAAACCCGGCCACGCGATGGGTTCGGACCGCGGCGACGGCGAAGGCATCGCTGTCAGCGGGCGCGAGCTCTGCGGGTGCCCCGACCAGGCCGGCGGCGAGGGCGCGAAGGGCGGGCGGCCAGTGCGCGGGCGGCCCTTCGACAGATGGCAAGTGAACGGGCGGCGCGGCCGCCGCGCCCGGCTCAGCCGAACCGGCCGAGCGGAACATAGCGGCCGAGATTGCCGCCGCCGAGGATCACCCGGTCGCCGAGCGTTAGCCAGGCATGGGCCTCGCGGGGGCCGTCCGTTCCCGAGGAAAGCCCGAGACAAAGTGCAGGCCGGTATCCCCGACGCCGCAGCATCCAGCGCAGCGCCAGCGCACGATCGAGACAGCTGAGGCGAAGACCGAGCCGGTCGGCCGCCCACGTGACCCGAACCGCCAAGCGCCGCACGCGCAGGTCCCGCTCGGGACATGCTGCACTGCGCCCCATAGCCTCGCGTCCGGCACCGATCTCGCGCGGCATCGCGTTCGGCACTGCACGACCGAGATAGTATCGCGGCGGCACGGTCCGGGCGATCCGGGCAGCGAGGAGCAGCCCCCCCGCCTCGAGGATTTCGAGACCCGCCGTCCTCATTTCTCCGCGGGCTCGATCAGCCGCCGTGCGAGCAGCGTCTCGAGGAACCCCCACGCCTCGCTTCGGCAGCGCTCGGGCGAAACGTCGTATTCCGCCAGGAGGACAGCAACGATCTCCGAAGGTCGGCGAGGTTCGGCGAGGGCAGACCAGATCCGCGTGCCGGCGCCGGCGATTGCGAAATAGGCGCCTTGCTCGACGCTCATCATCAAGGTTTCCCCGTGCAGGTCCGCATCAAGCACCCCGTCGGCGCGCCGGAGCGGAAGATCGCCATCGCGCACATCCTCCCAGGTCATCCGGCGCTCCCGCCGCCCGTCTTGTCCGAGCCAAAGAACACGCGTCGATTAGGCCGACCCCTCACGACCCAGGAACGATGCCGTCGCCGTCGTTCCGCGTCTCGATCTCCGGGTTCGACGCTTTCTGCACACGGCTTTCGCTGATCCGGATCTCCTCGATCCGTGGCGGCTCCCATGGCTTCCGGTCCAGTTTCTCGCGCATTTTGCTCTGCTCCGCTAATGACCCCGAGCGGGAGGCTGCTATTTGCATAGAAATTACGGCTGAAATACGCAAGCGCTTTCCGCTTCGAGCCGTGTCGAGTTCGGTTGGCGTCCCCGTCCGCGTCCACCACGCAACATCCGACCCGGAACGCGACGCCAGTCAGTTCGACGGAGAGACCGAGACCATGTCCCGCACCATCCGCGCGGTCCTCTTCGACAAGGACGGTACGCTTTTCGACTTCGACGCAACCTGGAGCGCCGTGGTCCGGCGCGTCATCGTCCGGCTCGCACCCGATCCAGGCACCGCGAGCGCCTTGGCCGCGGCAGGCGGGCTCGACCTCGAGAGCGGTCGCTTCCGGCCCGGTTCGCCCATTGTCGCCGGCGCGGTGCTCGAGACGGCAACGCTTTGGGCGCCGTTCCTGCCAGGTCTCTCTGCCGCGCACATCGCGCGTCGCATCGACGATCTATCGGCCGAGATGACCGGTCCGGATACGCTCGTGCCGGCCGTTGCGGATCTTCCGGGGCTTTTGGATGCGCTTCGCGGCACTGGGCTCCGCCTCGGTGTCGCCACCCACGACAGCGAAGCCGCCGCGCGTGCGCATCTTGCGGCTGTGGACGCGCTTGACGCCTTCGACTTCGTTGCCGGGTATGACAGCGGGTTCGGTCTTAAGCCCGGCACCGGCATGATCGACGCGTTCGCGGCGGCGGTTGACCTTCCGGCCGGGGAGATAATGGTTGCCGGCGACAGCGTGCACGACCTGCAGATGGCCCGCGCAGCCGGCGCGATGGCCGTCGGTGTGCTCACCGGGCCTTCAAGCTCGGCCGATCTGGCTGCCGATGCAGACCGCGTGGTTCCGTCCATCGGAGCGCTGCCAGCGTTGCTCGGCAGTATATAATTCCCTCGAGGCCGGCAGTCCGCTGGCGGTCAGTTGTCAGCGGTCAGTTGTCAAGGAAGGACCGGAGGCGTCGTGAGCGGCTCGGATGTTTCAGCTTTCGCAGCGCTTTTGCCTCGATCTGGCGGATCCGTTCCCTTGTAACTGAAAACTGTTGACCGACCTCTTCCAGCGTGTGGTCGGTATTCATCCCAATGCCGAAACGCATTCGCAGCACACGCTCTTCCCGCGGTGTCAACGATGAGAGTATCCGCGTTGTGGTATCTTTCAAGTTCGATTGAATTGCACTGTCGAGCGGCAGGACGGCGTTCTTGTCCTCGATAAAGTCGCCGAGCTGGCTGTCTTCCTCGTCGCCGATCGGTGTCTCGAGGCTGATCGGTTCCTTGGCAATTTTCATCACCTTGCGAACCTTCTCGAGCGGCATTTGTAGCTTTGCCGCCAATTCTTCGGGCGTTGGTTCCCGTCCGATTTCGTGCAACATCTGCCGCGACGTGCGCACGAGTTTGTTGATGGTTTCGATCATATGCACGGGAATGCGGATCGTGCGCGCCTGATCGGCAATCGAACGCGTGATCGCCTGACGGATCCACCAAGTCGCGTAGGTCGAAAACTTATATCCGCGGCGGTATTCGAACTTGTCGACCGCCTTCATCAAACCGATATTCCCCTCCTGGATCAAATCCAAGAATTGCAGCCCGCGGTTCGTGTATTTCTTGGCGATCGAGATCACCAGGCGCAGGTTGGCCTCGACCATTTCTGTCTTAGCAATCCGGGCTTCTTTTTCGCCCTTCTGGACCGTGTGAACGATCCGCCGAAACTCCGGAATATCGAGCCCGACATGCTGGCCAATTTCCGCGATTTCGTGCCGGATCGCCTCGATCCGATGGCGTTCGCGCCGCACCATTTCGGCCCAACCACGCCCAGAGAGCTTGGCGATCCGGTCGGTCCAATCCGGATCTAACTCGCTGCCACGATATTCGTCGATAAATTGCTTGCGGTTGACCCGGTAGTGGTCGACCATCTTGACGAACTGACCTTCCAGCGACATCAGCCGGCGATTGATGCCATAAATCTGATCGACCAGCGCTTCGATCCGGTTGTTGTGCAAGTGGAGCGCATTCACTTGCTCAACCATCTCCCGACGCAGCTTTTGGTAGGCCCGCTCTTCCGGAGCCGTGAAGGTCTCACCGATATTGATTGCGGCCCCGATCCGACGCACCTGCATGGCCCGGAGCTGCTCATAGTTCTTTGCAATGTCGTCGAGCCGCTCAAGAACCGCAGGCTTTAGCTCGGCTTCCATCGCCGCAAGCGACAAATTGGCTTGAGCTTCGTCTTCATCCGGCTCCAAGGCCTCGACTGGTGCAGGGGTCGCTTCACCGCCCTCCCCGTCGTCTGGCGGTTCCTTTTCGGTCTTCGCCTCGGCGGGCGCGTCCGCAACCACATCGGCAGGCGGGCTGGCCGGCTCCACCGGCGCCAAATCGTCGACCTCCGTCGCTTCGCCGAAGGTCGTTTCGAGATCGATCACGTCACGAAGCAATATCTTTTCTTCGACCAGCTCGTCGCGCCAAATCGTGATCGCCTGGAAGGTCAACGGGCTCTCGCATAGCCCGCCGATCATTGTCGCCCGGCCGGCCTCGATCCGCTTGGCGATCGCGATCTCGCCTTCCCGAGACAACAATTCGACGGTTCCCATCTCGCGCAAATACATGCGCACAGGGTCGTCGGTCCGATCGTTTTCGGTGGCTTGCGGTTGTACAGCCACGACTTCTCGCGATTCCGCCGGCTCGGCCTGCTCTTCGCTCTCCGCATCGCCGTCATTTTCGACGACATTCACGCCCATTTCCGAAAGAAGCGCCATGACGTCTTCGATCTGTTCGGACGAAAATTGGTCAGATGGCAGAACCCGGTTCAATTCGTCGTAGGTGATGAAGCCTTTCGCCTTTGCCTTGGCGATCATCTTCTTCACCGAGGCCTGGCTCATGTCGAGGATCGGGCCGGGCTGTTCCTGGGTCTCGGTCTCGGTCTGATCTTCGTCCTTGGGCGCCATAAGTGTCCTCTTGCTCCCTCGCTCTCGGGCGGCGGGTTTGGTCATGCGAACCGGGCAGGCTCGTGCCACGCGCCATTTCGCCGGCGCGCGGGTCGCCAGCGATATACCAAAGTTAGGGGTCCCCTTTCCATTTCGAAGGGGCAGGTTCGGTAATTTTTGTTTTGGGGTGGCGCGCTTCTGCCGCTTCGAGCATCGCTGCGAGCGGGCTTTCGGCGTCCTTGTCCTCCGCTTCGCTCGCGGCGAGCGCCGCCGCATCCACCTCGGCACAGGCCGCCCGGCTCTGACGTAGACGCCATGTCCAGGCTTCGCTGTCCGCATCGGCGAGCTCCCGCGCGGCCTCGGCGGTCTCTTGCCAGAGGCCGATCAGCGCGCGATGTCGGGCGATCGCTTCCTCGAGCACGGCCCGCACCCGCCCCGCCTCATCCGGACGGGGCCGCGCCATCGGATGGGCCCGTGCGGGGCCGACCGCGCCGAAAGCGGATCGCGCATCTGCGAGCACGTCGGGCGCGGCCGTCCCGTCGAGATGGGCGAGCAGCGTGCGGCGATGGGGGGCGAAGGCCTCGGTCTCGAGCGGCATGTCGTCGATCGCGTCGGCGAGCGCGCCGGCCGCCCCGGGGTTCTCGAGCGCGACGAGGAGGATCGTCGCCTCGCGGAGGCGCGCCGCATCCCGCCGGGCGACGTCTTCCGGGACTGTTTGGGCCAGGGCGGAGCCGCGTGTCTGAGGCAGCGGTCCGGGCGGCGGCGGCGGCGCCCCCCGGCGGCCAGGCCACGGGCGGCGGGCGCTGTCGGCGGGCCGCGCAAGCCCCCGGAAGAGGCTCCACTGGCGGCGTTTTAGCTCGTCCTCGTAGTGGCTGCGGACGAGCGGATCGGGGATTTGCGCGACCGCGGCCCGCCAGCGCCGCTCGAAGCCCGAGCGTCTTTCCGGCGTGTCGAGCGGCTGGGCCTCCCGCTCCCGGGTCCAAAGGAGATCGATAAACGGCACGCTCCCGGCGAGCGCCGCCTCCACGGCCTGAACGCCGCCCTCGCGCAGAAGATCGTCCGGATCTTTGCCGGGGGGCAGGAGCGCAAAGCGCAGCGTCTTCTCGGCGCCAAGCTTGGGCAGCGCGAGATCGAGGACTTTATGGGCGGCGCGGAGCCCGGCCGCATCCCCGTCGAGGGCGAAGACCGGCTCGGGCACGATCCGCCAGAGGAGATTGAGTTGCTCCTCGGTCACCGCGGTGCCGAGGGGGGCGAGCGCGTGGGCGACGCCGGCGCGGGCAAGCGCGATCACGTCCATATAGCCCTCGGCGACGACAAGCGTGTCGGCCCGGCCCGCAGCCTCGCGCGCCGGCCCGTGATTGTAGAGCGTGCGGCCTTTCTGAAAGAGCGGTGTCTCCGGCGAATTGAGGTATTTGGCGCGCGCCTCTGGCGAGAGCGCCCGACCGCCAAACGCGATGCAGCGCCCGCGCGGGTCGCGGATCGGGAACATCAATCGGTCGCGAAACCGGTCATAGGGCGCCGCGCCGTCCTCGGGCCGGATCACGAGCCCCGCCTCGATCGCCTCGTCAAGGCACCCGCTCTCGCGCATCTTCGCGGTGAGCGCCGTCCGGTCCCGTGCGGCATAGCCGATCTCGAAACGCCGGAGCGTCTCCGCATCGAGCCCGCGGGCGGCCGCGTAGTCCCGCGCCGCCTGCCCCGCGGCCGACCGCAGGCCGAGACCGAAGGCGCGCACGGCGTCCTCCATCACCTCGGCAAGCCGAGTGAGCCGGTCCCGCTTGGCCCGGTCCCCGGCGGTCTCGCGGCCCCGCGGCATCTCGAGGCCCACGTCCCGCGCCAAGAACTCAACCGCTTCGATGAACGAAACGTTTTCGGTCTCGCGCACGAAGGTTATGATATCGCCCGACGCGCCGCAGCCGAAGCATTTGTAAAAGCCCTTGCGATCGTCGATGTGAAAAGAGGCGGTCTTTTCCTGATGGAACGGGCACGGCGCCCAATAGTCGCCACGGGCGGCGTTCGTCTTGCCTCGGTCCCAGACGACTTTGCGCCCCACGATGGCGGAGGGCGTGATCCGCGCGCGAAGCTCATCGAGGAAACCGGGAGGAAACGCCATAGCCTCATATGCCGCCGGATGACGGCCCGCCGCAAGGGCGCCGTCGCGCTCGGGAGCCCGCGCTGAGGTTCGTCCGGGGGCGCGACGAGAGCGCGCCAGCGCGCCGCCGCGACGACCCGTGGTCTGCTTGGCCGCCCCCGCACCCGCGGCGGGTTGCCGATACGGCACCGCTTGGCCGACCGCGGGGCCCGCATCGCGCACGGACCCCGGCCCCCCGCCGCGGGCCAGATGCGGCAGCCGACCGCGTCGTCTGCGCGGCGCCCCCGAGGTGGATGGCACGCAAGCCACCCCTCGAGACGCGCCTCGCCTCGCGCCGGCCGGACGGTCACCTGTCGAGATGAGCCCGCAGATGCCGCTCGGCCTCGTCCCAGTTCCGCACCCGCTGATCCGCCGCGGCACAGTCGGGGATCACCCGTGCGACCAGAGGTGCCCCGACGAAGTGAAGCCGTCGGAGGACAGGCGCGCGTTTCGCCGCGCTCTCGATCTGCCGCGGGCTGTCATCGATGAAGGCGCCCGGGACGCCGTCCGGTCCCGCGCCCGCACCGGCTTTCGCCGCCAACCAGGCGAGCGCCTTGCCCTTGCCTCCGCCGTTCTCGACGAGCGGGTAGCCCATCCCGAGCTCCGCCAAGTTCTCGACCCGTGCGGCTCGGGCCTGGCGCGGAACGTTCGTCAACACGACGATCTGAGCGATTTCAGCGAGCCGGCCGAGCGCCTCCCGCGCGCCCGGGATCGCCTCCATCCGCCCGCATTCCTCCGCGAAGAACCGGTTGATCAGCCCGATCGATTCCTGGAAATCCAACGCCCTCTCGGTGCCCGTGAGAAAAAACGTGCCTTCGAGTTCGTAGCGTTTCAGCCGCATCTCGACCCCTTGCGCGGCGGCAAAGCGCGCCAGATGCGCCGAGAAAACGACCAGCACCTCGTCCGCGTCGACCACGAGCAGCGGTCGGCCGGGCCGGATCGGCACCTGGCGGAGTTGCTCGAGGACGACCGGGTCGATCCCCTCTTCGAGCCGGGCCGACGGCACTGCGGTCAGGTCCAGTGGGGCGCGTCGCCGCCCGGCAGGCGGGTGCGGGCCCGCAGCGGCCGGTCGGGCGGGATCGCGAGGGCGTTGCAGGCGTCGCTCAGAAGCGCCTCGTCCGACAGCAGAAAGTCGAGCACGAAACCGAGCATCTCCGGATCGGCGGCGGCGCGGCGGATATCGGACGGTCCCGCACCGGTTGCGGCGAGAAACCGGCCGAAATCCTCGGGCCGCCCGGCGAGCCAAAGCAGCATATCGCGCGCGAGCGCTTCGGCCCCGGCCCTATCGTCCGCCTTCATCCCCGCTCTCCGTTACGGCTTGCAAGACTTCGTTAAACTGTCTCGCCCCATAGTGCCGGCCGATGCAACGGGTTTCTCGGCCGCTCGGCGGGGTCCCGACTTTCGTTCGGGAGCGCAAGCTTGGCCCAGACCGTACTCATCGTGGAGGATAACGAGTTGAACCGGCGGCTGTTCACCGATGTTCTACGCCATGCGGGGTTCGAGGTCTATCAGGCGGCGGACGGGCGCGAGGCGATCGCGGCCGCACAGCGCCTGCGTCCGGACGTGATCCTGATGGATATGGAGTTGCCGCGCCTGCCCGGGCTCGAGGCGACACGGCGGATCAAGGCGGATCCGGGCCTCGCAGCGACCCCGATACTGGCCATCTCGGCCTTTGCCGGCGCGGCCGATGCGATCGCCGCGCGAGAGGGGGGGTGCGATGCCTATCTGCCGAAGCCCGTGCGTCCCGACGCGCTCGTCGCCGCCGTGACCGCGGCGCTCTCCGGGCGCCGGGCTGCGGATCGGGAATAAGCGCATGCCAGGGCGGATCCTTGTCGTCGACGACGTCGCCACGAGCCGGCTTCTGGCAAAGGCCAAGCTGTCCTCTGCCTATTTCGACGTGATCGAAGCCGCGGATGGCGAGACAGCCCACCGTCTGGCGTGCGAGGAACAGCCGGATCTGGTGATCCTCGACGTCTTGATGCCGGGCCCAGACGGGTTTGAGGTATGCCGAAAGCTCAAGGAAGATCCGCAAACCGCGCATATCCCTGTGGTGATGCTGACCGCACTCGGCAACCGCGAGGCCCGAATGCGCGGCCTCGAGGTTGGTGCCGATGCGTTTCTATCAAAGCCCTTCGAGGACGGTGCGCTTCTCAGCCGCGTCAACAGCCTCGTGCGCATGAAGATGATGGTGGACGAACTCCGCCTGCGGGCCGCGACTGCCGAGGAACTCGGTCTCGACCGGCAGCCCGTGCAAATCCGCGAACCGGATTACGCGGCGAGCGCCATCCTCCTCGTGACCCGCGACGCGTCCTTTGCCCAAACGCTCGGCGCCGCCTTGCGGGCGAGCCTCGGCTGCACGGCCGAGATTGCGCGGGGCGAGCACGAGACCCGGGCACTCGTCCGCGTGAACGCCTACGACGCCTTCATCATCAGCCACGACCCCGCCGATGGCGAGCCGCTCAGGATCGCCTCGTTTCTGCGCGGGCGCCCCGATACGCGGCTTTCGGCGACAATGATGCTCTTCGGGGAGCGGGACAGCTTCGGGCCGGCCAAAGCGATGGAGATCGGCGTCAATGACTGCCTGCATGTGCCGCCCGATGCCGAAGAACTCGCCGCCCGGCTGCGTGTGCAACTTCGACGCAAATACTACGCGGATCAACTGAGGAAGTCCGTGCAGGACGGCCTTGTCATGGCAGCCACCGATCCGCTGACCCGGCTCTATAACCGGCGCTATACGGCGACCCATCTCGACGGGATGATCGACCGGGCGCGGCGGGAGACCAGTCCACTGGCGGCAATGGTGCTCGATCTCGACAACTTCAAGCGAGTGAACGATCGCTTCGGGCACGCGTCCGGCGACCGGGTCCTCGTGGAATTCGCCCGACGACTGCAAGCCAATGTGCGCAGCGTCGACCTCGTGGCGCGGATCGGCGGCGAGGAGTTTCTCGTGGTGCTCCCGGACATCACGCCAGACAATGCGACCCGTGCCGCCGAGCGCATCCGAAACGCCGTCGAGACACCGCCTTTCCGGCTCGAGGGCCAGTCGGAGCCGCTCGATATCACGGTCTCGATCGGTCTGGCGATGCTGGGTACGGAGGAGACCGGGGCCGCCCTGGTGGAACGGGCGGATCACGCGCTCTATGCGTCGAAAGCCGGAGGACGGAACATGGTGACCCTCTCGGCGGCTTGAGCGGGCGGGCAGGTTCTCCGTCGGGAGGCCCGCCGCCCGTCAGTTGTCGGTCGTTTGGCTAGATCTTTCTTCGGATCTGCGCTGCATTCGCTCCATCCACCGCCTCGAGCGCTCGCCCATAATCGCGGCGACGATCGCCCGTTCCTCGACGTCGAGCGTGGTCCCGAGTTCGACCAGCCGATCGTTCCGCCCGCGGAACCGCCGGGAGATCACGGTCGAGCGGGCCTCGAGTGCCGCGCGATATGCCTCGGGATCGTAAGGCTCGGCGCGAAAAAGCTCGATCGCGCGCTCCGTCGCCGCCATCATCTCCTGCCAAATCTCCGCGTCGGCTGCCGGACGTCGCGACAAGATTTCGCGTGCCTCGGCCTGCCGGTGATCCGGCAGCGCCCCGAGGATTTCGTCCGTGAACCGGCGACGCTCCTCCGGTCGCGCCGCATCGCCGAGGAGGAGCCCCGCTCCGAGCAGGTTGAGCGAAACCGAGAGCAACAGAGCGCCCCAAAGCCAACCCGGGCCCCGCAGCTTGGGCTCGGGTCCGCCGTTTTTCGTCGATGCGCTCATGCGATCCACCCCGCCCGCACGCTCAGAACGGCAAGCCGGCGAGGAGCAGCGCCGCCATCTCGCCCTCGGCGCTCGCCGCGGCCATCTCGAAGTCCGACCCCGGCAAGGCGCCCTCGTAGCCGAGGCCGAAGCCGACCGTCAGACACAGCCCCATGGCAAGCGCCGCCCCATAGCGGATATCAACACTCGGCAGCCGCAGCCGCCAGCCCCACGCCCGCGGGCTTTCCGGGGGAGCGGCCCGCCGTTCGGCGACGGAGGCCGCATCCGCGAGCACCCGCGCTGTCAGTTCGGGCCCCGGCCGGGGGGCGTGCCGGGCTTCGGCCTCGGCGAGCCGGCCGAGCGCTTTGTCCAGATCGAAGTCGTGTCCATCAGCCATCATTTGCGTCCCCTTCATCCTCTCTCATCAGTTTCACCAACTGGCGCCGGGCGCGGGCCAGCAGACTTTCGACCGCCTCGACGGTGCTCTCCAAGCGCGCGGCGATCTCGGGGTTCCCCAACCCCTCGAAATGCCTCAATTCGAGCGCCAGGCGCTGCCGCGACGGCAGGGTCGTAATCGCCCGAGCGAGCGCGCGGGCCTCCTCGCTTTGGACGAGCCCGGCGAGCACCGAGGGGGCCGGATCCGCCGGCTCCGGCACGTCCTCGATCCCCGTGCTCGGTCGGCGTTTGCGGATACGGTCGATGCAGAGGTTGTAGGTCACCCGGTAGAGCCAGGTGCTCACCTTTGCCTCGCCGCTCCGCCAGTCGCCCGCCTGGCGCCAAAGCCGGAGCATCGCCTCCTGCGCCACGTCCTCCGCCTCGGCCTCGTCGCCGAGGAGCCGCCAGGCCTGCCGCAGCGTCCCCGGCAGCAGCCGCTCGGTCAGCGCCCGCGCGGCTGCCTGGTCGCCCTCGGCGAACCGCGCCAAGAGCTGCGCGTCCGGATCCTCGACATGATCGACCCTTTCGCGCATTCGCCTTCGTCACCTCCGCCCCTGACGGGCCTGCGACCCGGATCACACCGGGCCTCCCGCACGGCTGGCCGACACCTTATCACCGCAGAGGGCCGCGTCGAGCCTGGGGCATTCGGGTCCCGACGGTTGCACGACAGTTGCACGTATACCCCACCGATCTCCGTCGCGGCCGATCCGAGGACCGACGCCTCCATCGCTGCACAGGCGCACCGGACCGGATAAGCTTTCATGAATGGCGGGCACCGCCCATCTCCTGTTCTGCGTCCATCGAGCGCCGATCCGCTGCCCGTCAAATCGTGCAATCCTGCCGGTTCCGTCGCCCGGCGGGGGACGTGGCGGCAGAGAAACGAAAGGTGAGGCTTTTGCGGCACAGTGCGGCCGGGACCGCGGCCGGCTCGGCGACGCGGAGGGCTGCGTGACCCATGTGTGGGAGCGAAATTCGGGGCGACGAAGAGCGAGACATCAGGCCATGCGCGAGAGCGATCCCACCCCCACGGTTCGGCCCCTCGGTCCGGCGCTTCGCCGCGGCTGGGCCCGGCGCTGTCCGCATTGCGGGACCGGAGCGATGATGGACGGCTATTTGAACGTGCGCGTCGCCTGCCCGGTCTGCGGCGAGGCGCTTCACCATCACCGCGCCGACGATCTGCCCGCCTGGGCGACGATCCTCATCGTGGGGCATGTCTTTGCCGTGCTCGTCCTTGCCGTCGAGCAAAACCTCCGCCCGGCGCTTTGGGTGCATTACGTGATGTGGCCCGTGCTGGTCCTCGGCCTCTCGCTCTGGCTTCTGCCGCGCATCAAGGGCGCCGTCGTCGCGATGCAATGGGCCTGGCGCATGCACGGCTTCGGCGGCGACCCCTGATCGGCCGGGGTGCCTGGACAGCCCGACCGGGTCCGGGCGATACTTGCGACGCCATCCGACAGGATCACCGATGACCGCGCCCGCCGCCTCTGTTGCCCTAGACCCGCCGGTGCGCGATGCCGCCACGGTGATCCTGCTCCGCCGCGACGGGGCCGAGCCACGGCTGCTGATGGGCCAACGCGGACGCAGCGCCGTCTTCATGCCGTCGAAATTCGTCTTTCCGGGCGGGGCGGTCGATCCGGACGACACGCGGCTCCCCCTCGACCGGCCGCTTCGGGGCGAGACGCGGACCATGCTCGCCCGGCAATCGCCGGGTTGCACGCCCGAGGCGCTGGCGCTCGCGGCGATCCGGGAGCTTTGGGAGGAGACCGGGCTTCCGCTCGCGGGTTCCGGGCCGTGGGACGTCCCGGACGAGCTGGCCCCCGACTGGCAGAGCTTCCGCGCGGCCGGCCATGCGCCCGCCGCCGACGGGCTCAACTTCGTCTTTCGTGCGATCACGCCGCCCGGCCGGCCCCGCCGCTTCGATGCGCGCTTCTTCCTCGTCGAGGCGGAGCGGATCCCGACCGATCTCGATGATTTCTCCGGGGCCTGTGACGAGCTCTCGCACCTCGCCTGGGTCAGCCTCGCCGAGGCGCGGCGCCTCGATCTGCCCTTCATCACCGAGGTCGTACTCGGCGAAGTGGCCGCCCGCCTCGACGATCCGGCCGCGATCCGGCCCGCCCCCTTCTTCCACCACGCCGACGGGCGCTCCTTCATCGACGCGGTCTGAGCATGGACCGGATCACCCGGGTGCGGGGACAGGCCGCGCCCATCGCCGCGATCGCCGTCTTCGGCCTGTCGATTTCCATGAGCATTCCGCTGCTCAATCTCGGGCTCGAGCGCATGGGGGCGTCGGGCTGGATGATCGGCGTGACGGCGATGTTCGCGGCGCTCGGCATGGTGACGCTCGCGCCCGTGCTGCCGCGGGTCCTGGCACGGACGGGGCTGGCGCCGCTTCTAGTCGGTGCGGGCCTCGCGATGACGGTAGTCTTCGCCCTCTTCCCGGCGGTGCCGTCCTATGAGGCCTGGACGCTTCTCAGGCTCGTGACCGGGCTTCTCGGCACCGTCCTCTTTTTCGCCGCCGAGTACTGGATCGTTGCCGCTGCGACGCCGGCCAATCGCGGGCAGCTCGTCGGGATCTATACGATGGCGCTCTCGGTCAGCTTCGCGCTCGGCCCGCTCATCGTGCGGGTAACCGGCACCGAGGGCTGGCTGCCGTTTCTGGTCGGCTCCTGCGTGATGCTAATCGGGACGCTGCCGCTATTTTGGGGGCGGCACGAAGCGCCAAACCCCGAGCCCGGCCCGCCGCCGACTATCCGCGCGACGCTCGGCTTTTTCGTGAGCGACCCGACGCTCCTTTGGGGCGTCGCGCTTTTCGGGCTCATCGAGTTCGGCACTGTTGCCTTGTTGCCGGTTTGGGCGGTGCGGTCGGGCCTCTCGGAGGACGATGCGGTCCTGGTGATGGCGAGTTTCGCGGCCGGCTCGATCCTCTTCGCCCCGCTCATCGGCTGGGCGGGGGACCGGTTCGACCGGCGGCTCTTGCTCCTCGGGGTCGGGATCGGTGCCGTCGTCATGCCGCTCGTGGCGATGGCCCTCGCGTCCGCGGTCTGGCCGCTCATCGGCGCGGGGCTCCTCTGGGGAGGAACGGCGGTCGGGCTCTATGCGCTGCCCCTGACCGAGCTCGGTGCCCGCTATTCCGGCGGTCGCCTCTCTGAGGGGAACGCGGCCGTGATCCTCGCCTACGGGATCGGTGGGCTGGTCTCGCCGGGGCTGCTCGGCTTCGCCATGGACGCGATCCCGCCGGACGGTCTGCTGGTGGTCACGTCGGTTGCGGCAATGGGCTATGTGGGGTTGGCGACGCTGCGGATCCTGCGCGGAGGGCGGGCGGTCGGCGATCGGCCTTGACATGGCAGCGCGCCCGCCGCAGGTAGCGCAAAACCGCTCGGGCCGTTGGGGCCGGAGCCCTTGTTCCGTGGCCCTGGCCGCGGGGATCTGCGACGAGGACGATCCATGGCCAAACCGACCACGATCAAGATCCGGCTGAACTCGACCGCCGGCACCGGGTTCTTCTACGTGACCAAGAAGAACTCTCGGACAATGACGGAAAAAATGACCGTGCGCAAATACGATCCGGTGGCACGCAAACACGTCGAATTCAAAGAAGGCAAGATCAAGTAATTTGCCGATCTTTGGTGAAACATGCAGGGCCGTCGCGGCGACGCGGCGGCCTTTGCGCTTTTTCTCGCACAGTTGTCCGACCGGCACTGCGATCCGACCCGCACCGCTATCCGAAAGGCTAGGCACGCTCTCGTTCTCGACCGAAGGCTCACCCACTAGACACTGTCGTGGCCGCGCCGACGGCGATCGATCTCCCGGCGAACAGAATTCAGCGAAGGGCAGAAGCGTGGGGCCACCCGCAAGAACGAGCGGCGCGTCAAACCGGGAGTAACCAGATGTCGAATGTGATCGCCTTTCCCCCTTCTTTCGCCCGTGCGCCGTTGATGGCCGTGGGCAACGTCGCGCCGGACGCCCTCGCGCGGACCGGAGCGCTTGTTGCGGATCTCGCCGCGATCGAGCCCCATGCCGGCGACGTGATCGACTTCTCCGCCTATCGGGCGAAGCGGATCGTAGAGGCACTGAAAGAGGATCTGCTGAGCGCGCGTCGGGGGCCGAGCGCATGCGGATCGGCGCTCGTCGCCCTCGCTGAGATGCCGTCTGAGGCGGTGATGCCCGCACGGGCCGGGCAAAGCGGGCGGGACGTGGGATCCGTCTCGGCCGAGGTCATCGATTTGGGGGCCTATCGGGCGCGTCCGACCTCAGGCTGAGACACGAAAAAAGGGGCCGTCCACGCGGCCCCTTTCCATGTCACGTCCACGATTTCCGCGCGAGGATCACTCCTGCTGCGCGCCCATGAACTGGAGCAGGAACATGAACATGTTCAGGAAGTTCAGGTAGAGCGACAGCGCGCCGGAGATCGCCGCATGCTCGAGCCACGCCTGGCCTTCCGGCGACGTACGCATCTCGAGATAGGTGTTCTTGATGTTCTGCGTGTCATACGCGGTCAGACCAGCAAAGATCAGCACACCGAGGAGCGAGATCGCGAACTGCAGCGCCGAGCTCTCAAAGAAGAAGATGTTGAGCAGCGATGCGACGATCAGACCGATGACGCCCATGAACAAGAACCGGCCCCAGCCGGAGAGGTCCTTTTCGGTCGTATAGCCATAGAGCGACATCGCGCCGAAGCCAGCGGCGGTCGCAAGGAAGGTCTGTGCGATCGAGATGCCGGTGTAGATGGCGAAGATCGATGCGATCGAAAGGCCCATCAGGGCTGCAAAGCCCCAAAAGACGAAGTTTGCCGTGCTCGCCGACATCTTGTGGAGGCGGAAGCTGAAGAAGAACACCACCGCGAGCGGGGCGAGCATGATGACCCAGCGCAGCGGCGAGCCGTACATCGCCTGGATCATGCCTTCAGAGAGCAGCGTGGTCGGCCGGCCGTCGGTGAACGCGTTCAGATCCGATCCGATCACGTAGGACACGAGCGCGGTGATGATCATCGCGCCGCCCATGAGGGCGTAGACTTTGTTCATATGGGCGCGCAGGCCGGCATCGATCTCGGCGGCGGTCGCCGTTCCAATGGCCTGGTTGCGCACGTAATTCGGGTTTGCCATCTCGCACCTGTTGCTGAGTTTTCCATTGCCTTGGAAGCGCCCGGGAAACCCGTCCGCTCAGATCGAGGATATCGGCAAGGAGAGTTGCGGTTTCAAGCAGAACCGGTGTCGTTTTCCGACCGCTGGCGTCGAGTTTATCTGGCAACTCCGGGTCGGTTGTGTCGATCCGCGACAACTGAGAAAAACCCGCGATGATCCGAGCGTTTTTGGGGCTCGAGTTGCCCGCCGACATCAGATCCCAGCTCGCCGGTGCGCAAGCCGGTCTGCCGGCGGGTCGCGCGGTCGAGCCCGAAATGCTGCACATCACGCTCGCCTTTTTGGGCGAATTGCGGGAGACGGTGATCGACGATCTGCATCTCGCGCTCGAGGATCTCGACGCCCCGGCCTTTGCGCTCTCGCTCGCCGGGGCCGGCCTTTTCGGCGGAGAGCGCCCGCGGTCGCTCCACGCCCGTGTGACCCCCGATCCGACGCTCAAGCATCTGAGGAGTAAGGTGCTGACAGCGGCCCGGGCCTGCGCGATCGACCTGCCGCGGGAACGCTATGTGCCCCATGTGACCCTGGCGCGCTTCCCGCGAGAGATGCCGCCCGAAGACATCATCGCCGTCGAAGCCTTCGCCGCACGGCGCATGAGTTTGAGGGCGGGGCCTTTCCAGGTCTCCGCCTTCACGCTCTTCCGCTCGCATTTGCGAAGCTTGGGCGCAATCTACGAGCCGCTGGCGGATTACGCCCTCGGGTGAACGCTCAACGATGAGCGGGGAGGTCCCAGAACGGGCGCGACGCCTCGGCGTCCGCATCGGCCCGCGAGACGCCGATATCGCGCAGCTGTGCGTCGGTCAGTCGGGCAAGTGTGCGGCGCTGCCGGCGCACCTCCGAAATGCGGAAGATCGACGGCGCGGTCAGGGCCGGAAAGCGGAACTTGCGTCCGAAAACGAGCGTGGTCATCTGTGCCTCCATGCATAAACGTGATGACAGCGACAAGGATCATCGCGTTGTTTGATATCATAAGGGGTTTCGCCCATCAGAAAAATGAATAATCTCACACATAGGCATCACGAGAGGTGATATTATGATCCGCAACCTCGATCTGACCGCGCTCCGCAGCTTTGTGACCGTCGCCGAGACCGGCGGGGTGACCAAAGCGGCGCAGCAGCTCAACCTGTCGCAATCGGCCGTGTCGATGCAGCTGAAGCGTCTGGAGGATCTGCTCCAAGTGCCGCTGCTCGACCGAGCGGGGCGGGGCGTGCAGCTGACCGCGCATGGCGATCAATTGCTCGGCTACGGTCGGCGGATCCTCGAGCTCAATGACGAGGTGATGGCGCGGATGATGGACAAGGGCTTCGAAGGGCGGATCCGGCTCGGCGTGCCGACCGACATTGTCTATCCGCACATCCCGCGGGTGCTCCGTCAGTTCGACCGCGAATTTCCCCGGGTCAAAGTGCAGCTCGTCTCCTCGTACACGGCGAATCTGAAAGACCTGATCGACCGCCGTCAGGTCGACATTATCCTGACAACCGAAGACCGGCGCGAGATGACCGGTGAGGCGCTCGCCCATGAGCGGCTGGTCTGGGTCGGGGCGCCGGACGGGATCGCTTGGCGACAGCGGCCGCTCCGGCTTGCTTTCGAGCAGCAGTGCAAGTTCAAACCCTGGGCCCAGCGCGCACTCGACGAGGCGGGGATCGCTTGGGAGATGGCGACCGACACCAAGGCGACGCGGACCGTGGAGGCGAGCGTCTCAGCGGATCTCGCGGTGCATGCGATGCTGGAGAACGCGGTGAGCCCCTATCTCTCGCCGATCGCCCATGGCGGGGCTTTGCCGGAATTGCCGTCGAGCCTCGTCGGATTTTACGTGTCGCCGCAGTCCCGCGGTCTGCCCGTCGAAGCGCTCGCCGAGCTCATTCGGAAAGCTTATGCGAGCGCGGTGAGCGTGGCGGCCTAGCTGGAACGCGATCCGCTCCGGAAATTGCCAATAATCAGAAAATTTGTCTTGTCAGTGCATCTAAAGATTGTAATCTGGCGAGCCATTTCGCCATGATCCGATGGGTCTCGCGCGAGCAACTATAAGTGAGGGTCACCATGTCTCTTCGCGATAAGGTTCTTAAGGCTCTTTCGATCGGCGTTTTTGCGTGCATGAGCATGCAAATTTCGGCTCCCCAGGCCGTGGCCGAGGACTTCTTTGCGGTCGGCAACACGGTCGACGACCGGCGGCGGGCGAATTTCGTGTCCCGCCAGAAGATGCTCGTCGAGCGGATGGCGGCGAAATCATGTTTCCTCATCAATGATTTCGACGCATCCGACCATGGGCCGAAGCTCGACGAGGCGCATGAGCTCTTCGTCGCGACGCAAGCGGTCCTGCGGGACGGAAACACGGCGCTCGGGCTCGAGGCGGAGACCAATACCCGCGTTCTCGAACGGCTTTCGGACGTGGAAAAACTTTTCGCTCCGTTCGACGAGGCGGCGCTCGCGGTCCGCGACGGCGCCCGGGATCCGGCGCTTCTCAAGGACAAGATCGGCGGGACTTCGGGCCTCTTGGCAGCGCTCGAGCGCCTCGGCGGACTGATCGACCGGATTTATGTGCGCGATCACTTCTCGCTGCCAACGATCAGCAAGCTCGACTATGCCGGCCTGCAGCTTTGGCTCTCGCAGAAGTTGGTCAAGGAAGCCTGCATGCTGGCCACTACCGAACAGAAGGGACTCTATCGGATCGAGCTTCAGGACAGCGTGACGCTCTTCGAGGCGCGCCTTGCCGCGCTCCGGGACGGCGAAATCCTGATCGGGCTGCCGCCCGCCACGGATCCGGAATTGGTGCGGAGCCTCGACCGGGTCGCCGAGCTTTGGGGCGGAATGCGCACGCCGCTCATGGCCGCCATCGCGCGCGGCGATATGACCGCCGAGGAGTTGCGTCAGATCGTCGAGTTCTCGACGCCGCTGATGACGGCCGCGAACGATGCGGTGTTCGTGATCGAAGGCGAGATCTGAGCCCTCGCCCGGTCGTGCGTCCGCAAGCCCCAGGTGACGGCGGGGCACGACAGCGCGTCACCCGCCTTCGACCGGGCCGAAATCATGCGGGATCAACGGCGTGCCGACGGGCAGTTTGACCTTATCCGGCGCGGCGTGATTGTAGGGCTCGGTCGGCATGTTGAGCACCACCGCCTCAGTGGTGCCGATATTGCGGTCGGCATGCCAGACCCGTGCTGGAATATTGACGAGCTGCGGCGTCCGTTCGCTCATGTAGATCTTGGAGATCTGCCCGCAGGTCGGGCTTTCGGGGCGAACGTCGTAGAGAACGAGTTCAACTTCGCCGGTCAGGAGAAAGTAACGGTCGTCATGGTGCTGGTGTAGCCCCCACCCCTTCACGACGCCCGGGCGGATCGTAAAACTGTAAACGAAGCTCACCGGGGCTGTATGCCAGTTCCAGCGGGCATCGAAAACCTCCACGACCGACCCGCGGTTGTCGATATGGCGGATCGCAGGACGCGGCGTCACGCCTTCGGTCAGACGGCGTAGCGACGAGCCGTCGGCACGCACCGTTTCGGCGTCGGCGTGTGCCGCAGCAAGAGTTTCCTCGAGAAGTGACATGCGCGTCGACCCCTCAGATCTGACACGCGGGAGATTGGCTGAGACGTGCGCCGGAGGCAAGCGCCGACCTCGGTCGGGCGTCCGGTTCGCTGCGGTCTGGTCAGAAGGGCCCCGGCGGAAGGCATTCGCGGAGAAAAATCGCAACCCTCGACCGGTCGCCCGTCCCGCCGAGCCCGTCCGCTGAGCCCGTCTGCTGAGCACGATTGACAGCGCAGGACGCCTCCCCCAATCGGAGGCGCAAGGGGAGGCGTCGATGACCGAGACTATGGCGGCCGGAGACGGCCCGGAGATCAGCGAACGGATTGAACGGCGCGCGCTCGAAGCGCTCCACGAGGTGGCCACACCCGAGATCCGGGCGCGTCTCGGGCTTTCGCTCACGGCGCTCGGCGACGGGGTCGTCTCGATGGGCACGCGGCTGCCGACGGATGCAATCGACATCAACCGCACGCTCGGGCTCGGCACCGCGGGTCCGCTCGACCCGGCCTGGCTCGGCGAAGCGGTTGCCCGCTATCGCGCCGCCGGGGTGCCCGAATTCGTCATCCATCTTCTGACCGAGGATCCGGCGCCGTTCGCCGAGGCGATCGCGGAGGCCGGGCTCGTGCGGACGCGGCGGTGGCAGAAATTCGTACGCGGCCCCGAAGCGCCGTTACCGGAGACCGAAGACGGGCTCGCGCTCGCGGAGGTCGATCCGGAGGACGGGACCGCCGCAGGGCTTTTCGGCGAGATCGCGGCGCGGGGCTTCGATCTCGGCGCCGAGGCCGCGGATTGGCTCGCCCGTCTGCCGCAGCACCCGGACTGGACGGCCTGGCTTGTGATAAAAGACGGCCGCCCGGCCGGCACAGGCGCGCTTTTCTCCGACGGGGTCGAAGCCTGGACCGATTGGGCGGTCACCCATCCCGAAATGCGCCGTCAGGGGGTGCAGCGGTTCTGCCTGGCCGAGCGGGTGCGGATCGCGCATGCCCGCGGCGTGGAGCGGGTCTTCACTTGCACGGGCGAGGCGGTCGAAGGCGACCCACAGCACTCCTACCGCAACATGCTGCGCTGCGGCTTTCGGACGGCCGAACTTCGCGAGACTTTGTCGCCGGCGGGCGCTGCAAGCCGGGCCCAACCGGCCGTCGACGATTGAGCCTCAGGGCACGAGTACGACCTTGCCCGTCGCCTCGCGGCGGCGCAGCAGATCGAGCGCGGTCTCGGCCTCGGCCAGCGGGAGCGTGTGGCTCACATGGGGGCGGATCCGGCCTTCGGCGTACCAGGCGAGAAGCTGCCGGAGGCTCGCCGCGAGCACCTCGGGCGCAAAGCGCAGATAGGCGCCCCAATAAAGGCCGATCACCGTGAGGTTCTTGACCAACAGGATGTTGGCCGGGATTTGGGGGACCTCGCCGCTTGCGAAGCCGATGGGGATCAGCCGCGCCTCGGGCCGGGCGGCGCGGAACGCGGCCACCCATTGCGCGCCGCCGACCGGGTCGTAGACCACATCGACGCCGCCGAGCGCGAGGAGCGCCTCGCGCAGATCGCCCGCCTCGCTGTCGAGAAGATGATGCGCCCCCTTGGCCCGGGCCCGCTCGAGCCGATCCGCGCCCCTGGCGACCGCGACGACCTCGGCGCCGAGGAGCGCGCCGATCTCAACCGCCGTCAGCCCGACGCCGCCGGCCGCACCGAGGACGACGAGCCGCTCGCCGGCCGCGAGCCGCGCCCGGTGGCGAAGCGCGAGATCCGACGTCCCATAGGCGACTTGAAGCGCGGCCGCCTCGGCATCGGGCATCCCATCGGGCACCGGGACCGCAGCGGCGGCAGGCGCGAGCACATACTCGGCAAAGCCGCCCGAGCCGCAGACCGCCGCGATCCGCTGCCCGGGCGCGAGCGCGACCCCCTGCCCGGTCGCCTCGACGGTGCCGCAGACCTCCATCCCCGGGGCGAACGGCACGGGCGGCGTCTCCTGGTAGCTGCCCTTCACCATCAGCGTATCGGCGAAGTTGACCCCGCAGGCGGCGACCCGGATCAGCACCTCGCCCGGGCCGGGCTCGGGCCGCGGCACCCGATCCTCGACGAGAGCCCCCCCTGTCTCGTGCAGCCGCATCGCCCGCATCTCGCCCATCGCCGCCTCCTTAATCCGCACGCGGTGCTCTGCCCGCGGCCCGCCCATGCCACGACCGCGCGCGCTTGGGAACGCCCTTGCGCCGGCAGCGGCTTTGCCCGACTGTGCCGCGGATTTCACAGGAGGAGCGGCATGGCGACCATCTCGGGCATCGGGCTTAGCACGTCCGATTTCGCGCCCACCCTCAGCCGTTTGGGCGCCGTCCTCGACTGGTTCGAGACCTTGGGCGTGGACAGTGTCGAGCTCGGCCTCGCCAATTTCGAAGTGATCGGCGGCTGCCAGGTCTATGCGGACCGGCTCGAGGAGCTGAAGCGGATCTGCGCGGATCGGCCCTTCGGCTACTCCGTGCACGGACCCATCAAGTCGAGCTTTACCGATGCCCGCCACCGGGCGTTGCAGATCGATGCCTGCCGGGCTTGCCTCGAGGTCGGTGTTGCGATCGGCGCGACCGCGCAGGTGCACCATGCGGGGCTCCTCGGACCCTTGAGCGCCGCGCAGCGGGCCGAGGTGCTGGCGCGCGAGACCGAGACCCTCGCCGAGATCGCGCCCCATTTTGCCGAAGGCGGGGTCGTTCTTTGCGTCGAGACGCTCTTCGGGCGGATCGAGGAATGGACCGCCTCGCCGGCCGAGCTCGCCCGCCAACTCCGCGCCGTCGACAGCGAAGCGGTCCGCGCGACGATCGACTTCTCGCATGTGTTCCTGAATGCGGGCGAACGCGGCTTCGATCCTCTGGCCGAACTGGTCGAGCTCGCGCCCCTCACCCGGCATTTGCATTTGCACGACAGTTTCGGCCTCCCGCGAAGCTTCGCCGCCTATTCCCGCGGCGAGGCGATCCTCTTCGGTATGGGCGATCTGCATCTGCCGCCCGGGCGCGGCAACCTGCCTTGGGACGCGCTGGCTGAGCTGCCCTTTGCGGGGCCGACGGTCGCGAACCTCGAGCTGACCGAGCGCCACCGGGATCAAGTGGCCGAGAGCGTCACCTGGGCGCGGGCCTGGGCCGAACGCGCAGGCTGATGTCCGAGGCCGGCCCCGGCGCCCCGGCGCAGCCTTGGGCGCCGAAACCCCTCGACGGGATTGCCGGAGCGCAAGTGGTCTTTCGCTCCGATCCGTCCACGGTCGGCCTCGACTGGTGGCACCTCAAGCACTCGGCGCAAACCGAAACCGCGCTCCGCAGCGATCCGGACATCCCGCCCGATCTGACCGATGCGCTCCTCGAGCGGGATACCCAGCCGCGGGTTCACGCGATCGACGGGCACACGCTTTTGATCCTGCGCGGGATCAACCATGCCCAAGGCGCCGAGCCCGAAGACATGATCTCGATCCGCCTCGCGATCTCGGGGCGGCAGGTCGTGTCCGTCGAGCTCCGGCGCCTCCGCCAGATCGACCGGCTGATCGCCGAGTGCCGCGCGGGCCGGACGCCCGAGAACCCGGGCGCGCTTCTCTGCGCCCTCGTCTCGGTTCTGCGTGCGGATGTGGAGCCCGTCCTCGACGAACTCGAGACCGATGTCGCCCGCCTCGAGAAACGGCTCTTGCGGAGCGAACGCGCCCTCGGCCGCGCCGAACGCGCCGCCCTGAGCGACACCCGCCAGGACGCGATCATGCTCCACCGCTATATCGCCCCCCAAGGCCAAGCGGTTGCCGCCCTCACCCGCCTCAAGCCCGACTGGCTGACCGAGCGCCGTGTCCTCAAATCCGAGGCCGAGGCCTTCCGCCGGATCGCCTCGGACCTCGAGGCCGTGCGGGACCGCGCCCAGATCGTCGCCGAGGAAGCGGCCCTCGTCGCCTCCGAGCGGATGAACCGGACGATCCTCCTCCTATCGGCGGTCTCGGTCGTCTTCCTGCCCATCACCGCGCTGACCGGGCTCTTGGGTGTCAATCTCGCCGGCATCCCGTTTGCCGAGGACCCGGCGTCGTTTCCGATCTTCGGGCTCCTGCTCGTGGCGGTCGGGGCGCTGGCGGCCTGGCTCGCCATGCGGCTCTTGCGCTGAGGTCGCGGAGCCGACCCGACTTGTCGCGGCGCAGCATTTCGGTCATACGGCTGACAAATCGAGCCTCGCGAGGAGCCCGCCCGTGGATTTGCGCAACATCGCCATCATCGCCCACGTCGACCATGGCAAGACCACGCTCGTCGACGAGCTGCTGAAACAGTCCGGGGTCTTTCGCGACAACCAGGCCGTCAGCGAACGCGCGATGGATTCGAACGATCTGGAACGCGAACGCGGGATCACGATCCTGGCGAAATGCACCTCGGTCGAGTGGCAAGGGACCCGGATCAACATCGTCGACACGCCGGGCCACGCGGATTTCGGCGGCGAGGTCGAGCGCATCCTCTCGATGGTCGACGGGGTGGTGCTTCTTGTCGACGCGGCCGAGGGGCCGATGCCGCAGACCAAATTCGTGACCTCGAAGGCGCTGGCGCTCGGCCTCCGCCCGATCGTGGTGCTCAACAAGGTCGACAAACCCGATGCGGAACCCGACCGTGCGCTCGACGAGGTGTTCGATCTCTTCGTCGGCCTCGGTGCGGATGACGACCAGCTCGAATTCCCCTCGCTCTACGCCTCCGGGCGCAACGGTTGGGCGGCCGAGGCGCTCGACGCGCCCCGCGAAAACCTGGCCCCGCTCTTCGATCTGGTTGTCCGCCATGTGCCGGCCCCGAAACAGATCGCGCGGGTCGGCGAGCCTTTCGCGATGCTGGCGACCACGCTCGAGGCCGACCCGTTCCTTGGACGCCTGCTGACAGGCCGGGTCGAGCAAGGCCGGCTCACAGCGAATGCCACCGTGAAGGCGCTTGCCCGCGACGGCACCGAAGTCGAACGCTTCCGGGTCTCGAAGATCCTCGCGTTCCGCGGCCTCTCGCGGCAGCCCATCGAGGCGGCCGAGGCGGGCGACATCGTCGCGATCTCCGGCATGGCCAAGGCAACCGTGGCCGATACCCTTTGCGACCCGGCTGTCGACGCGGCAATACCCGCGCAGCCCATCGATCCGCCCACGATCACCGTCACCTTCGCCATCAACCACACCCCGCTTGCCGGGCGCGACGGCTCCAAGGTGCAGTCCCGCGTGATCCGGGAGCGGCTCATGCGCGAGACCCAGTCGAACGTGGCGATCCGGGTCGCCGACACGCCGGGCGGCGAGGCGTTCGAAGTCTCGGGCCGGGGCGAGTTGCAGATGGGCGTTCTCATTGAGAATATGCGCCGCGAGGGCTTCGAGCTCTCGATCTCGCGGCCGCGCGTCGTGATGCGCGACGAGGACGGCCAACGCCTCGAGCCCATCGAAGAGGCCACCATCGACGTCGACGAAGAATATTCGGGCTCGGTCGTCGAGAAGCTCTCGACCCGCAAGGGAGAGCTCGCCGAGATGCGCGCGACCGGGGCGGGCAAGACCCGGATCGTCGCGCTTGTCCCGTCTCGCGGGCTGATCGGCTATCACGGCGAATTCCTGACCGACACCCGCGGCACGGGCGTGCTTAACCGGGTGTTTCACTCCTGGGCGCCCTACAAAGGGCCGATCCCTGGCCGCAGCCGCGGCGTGCTGATCTCGATGGAGGACGGCGACAGCGTGGCCTATGCGCTCTTCAACCTCGAGGACCGGGGGCGGCTTTTCATCGGCGGCGGCGAAAAAGTCTATCAGGGCATGATCATCGGCGAGCACAGCCGCGACAACGATCTCGAGGTCAATCCGCTTAAGGGCAAACAGCTCACCAACGTGCGCGCGGCCGGCAAGGACGACGCGATCCGGCTGACGACCCCGGTGCGGTTCTCGCTGGAAGAGGCGATCGCCTATATCGACGATGACGAACTCGTCGAGGTCACGCCGAAATCGGTGCGCCTGCGCAAGCGCTTTCTCGACCCGCACGAGCGCAAGCGCGAGGCGAAGAAGGCCGCCGTCTGATCCCGCTGACGGCGCTGGCAACCCGGTTCGGCCCGTCGGCGGTCAGCGGTGTGGGATGTGATTTTACAAGCTTTGGGCGACGGCCCCCGGATCGCGTTCTCGCATTTGGTGCATAATGAGATGCAATTTGCAAATAGCTATCTTAGCGATGTGCAAAATGCGCGACCTCTGGTTGTAGAGATCTGGTGCGGCGCGGAAAATTCCCGCTTTACGTGCATCAGAGCGGGCCAGAAGGTCCGAATGCTGTCTGAAAATTGCATTAATCCCGAGATCACAGCCGCAGATCGAGCATTCGGGCAGTTGGCCCCACTTTTGCGTGAACGTCTCCGGAGCGAGGCAAGGTTTTATAACGGAGTGACCCGATGACCCACCCAGTCGATACCCATGTCGGGCAGCGCGTTCGTCAGCGGCGCTGGATGATCGGCATGACGCAGCAGCAGCTGGCCAACAATGTCGGCATAAAATTTCAACAAATCCAAAAATACGAGACGGGAGCCAACCGGATTTCGGCATCCCGCCTTTGGGACATCGCCGACGCGCTCGACGTGCCGGTGTCGTTCTTCTTCGAAGGCATCCACGGCGATGTGAGCGCAACAGCGCCGCAAGGCGACGTGCTCACCGACAAAGAAGCGCTCGATCTGGTCCGTGCTTACTACGCGATCCCGGAGACGCAGCGCCGCAGCCTTTTCGATCTGGCCCAGTCGATGGGCCGGAACGCGGCCTGACTTTATGATCCGGGGCGGTTGACCCGCCCCGGGCACCGCGGGCAACTGGGGGAATGAATCACACCCCTCCCCGCGGCTCCGACCCCGGTCTAAGCGACCCGCTTCTGACCGAGCCTCGGCTCCTCGAAGATCTCGGGCACCGTCTCGCGGCAGCGGGCGGTGCCGCAGCCCTTCGGCATTTCCGCCGGGCGGGCCTCGCGGCGGACGACAAGAACCCGACCGGCGCCTTTGACCCGGTGACCGCGGCCGATCGTGATGCGGAGGCCGCCATACGCGCGGTCCTTGCCGCCGAACGCCCCGACGACGCGATCCTCGGCGAAGAAGGCGAGACCGTCGCGGGCACCACCGGGCTGACCTGGATCATCGACCCGATCGACGGGACCCGCGCCTTTCTCGCCGGCCTTCCGACCTGGGGCGTGTTGATCGCGCTCGACGATGGCGCACGGGGGCGGCTCGGCGTGATCGATCAACCGTTCACGGGAGAGCGATTTCTCGCGACCCTGACCGAGGCAGGGCCGAGCGCCGCGCTCTGGCACCGGGGCGTTCGGCGGCCGCTCACACCCCGGCCCTGCCGCAGGCTGGACGAAGCCGTGTTGATGACCACAGCGCCCGAGCTCTTCGACATCGAAGAGCGTGCCCGCTTCGAAGCCGTCCGCCGGCGGTGCCGTCTGACCCGCTACGGGACCGATTGCTACGCCTATGCACTCCTTGCCCTCGGGCAGGTCGATTTGGTGATCGAAGCCGGGCTCCACGCCTATGACATCGCAGCACCGGCGGCGATCATCCGGGCGGCCGGCGGGCTGGTAAGCGATTGGCGGGGCGGGGACTGCCGTTGGGGCGGCCAGGTGCTCGCCGCCGGCGATCCGCGGATCCAGGCCGAGGCGCTCGCGCTGCTCGGGCTCTAACCGACGAACCGGTCGACGGCCGCCCAGATCTGCGCTCGGATCGCCTCGGTCTCGATGGGTAAGTCGTGGCGCCCCTCGGGGATTTCGAGGAACTCGGCACCCGCCTCCCGCGCGAAGCGACGGATCGCCGCGGCGTCAACAATCGCTTCGGCACCGCCGAGCGCGACGAACGCGCGCGAAGGGCGCGCCTGCCGGGCCACCTGTATCGCGCGCTCCGCCGCCCGAAACCAGCCGAGTGTGGGCATCGCGAGCGCAAACCGCGGCTCGTCGGCGATTGCCCGGAGCAGCCAATTGAAAAGCGCCGGATCCCCGGTCAGCGCATTCGCCTCGGCGGCCGTGCGCAGGGGATAAGGAACCTCGGGGTCGCCGACCGGCGGCCAGCGACCGGCATACCCCATGACGGTGGCGAGCCGGGGCAGCAGCGCCGCAGCGGTCCGCACTCCGGCCGGGAAGGCGATCCCCAGCAACGGGGCGGTGAGCACAATCGGCAGCCCCCCGATCCGCGCCTGGGCGGGTCCGAGCGCGATCGTCCCGCCCATGGAGTGGGCAACCACGAGGCGCGGCGCCCCCTCGGCAGCGACGGGCCCAGCCGCCATGAGCGCCGCCAGATCCCGGTCATACTCGGCGAAATCGTCGACATGCCCCTTGAGCGGCTCCGCGAGCAGCCGGTCCGAGAGCCCCTGCCCCCGCCAGTCGAGGCTTGCGACCGCAAAGCCGAGGCGCCGGAGCGCCGTCGCCGGCAGCGCAACTTTCTCGATAAACTCGGTGCGCCCCGGCAGCAGAAGCGCGAGGCCGCGTCCGCCGCCCCGCCAAATCGCTGCCCTCAGGCCGATCCCGTCCTCGGCTGCAATTCGAAAGATGAGATCGGGCGCCGTCGCCCCGGGCGGCAGCGCGACCGCAGGGGCGCTCCCTTCGCCGGCCGCCACGGCCCGGCCGGTCAATCGAGCAGCTGAGCGAGCTTCATCGCGGTGCTCATATCGCCGTCGACCTCGATCTTACCAGTCATGAAGGCGTTGGCCGGATCGAGCGATCCTTCGATCAGCGACCGGAAGGTCTGGAGATCGGCGCGCACAGTCACGTCGGCCGGGCCGTCCTCGGTGGTGACCTCACTGCCCTCGACGATAATCACGCCTTCGCCTGGAATGTTGAATTTGAACCGCCCGTCCGGCGCCCCACCTGACAAGCGCTTCTTAACCGCTGCCACGGCCGTATCGAAAGCCTCGCTCATGACCTCTCCCCTCTGTGATCCTGCGCCCGGCGCCGCCCCGCCGCGCGGGCTTTACCGACCTAACCGGCTTTCCTATGCTAGAGCAATGATGTGGATGCTTCGCCCGATGATCGTGACTATGGGGCTCGTGGCCGGTGCGGCTGTCGCGCAAACCGCGATCCAAGAGCCTGAGCCTGCGCCGCCGCCGATGACGGCGCCGGAGCCGCTGCAAGAGCCCGCGGCAGCCCCGATAATCGACCAAAGCGCGGAACTCGACGCCCTCTACAAGGCGCTCGCGACCTCTGGCGCCGGCGAGTGGAAGCCACTCCAACAACAGATCCAGGCGCTTTGGTCCCGCTCGGAGTCGGCCGCGATGACGCTTTTGCTGTCTCGCGCGAGCAAGGCGATGGAAGAACAGAACTATGAGAAGGCGCTCGTCTTTCTGAACGACCTCGTCCGACTGGCACCCGATTTTGCCGAAGGCTGGAACCGTCGGGCGACCTTGTATTTCTTACAGAAAGAATATGGCAGGTCCGTTGCGGACATCCAGCGGACGCTCGCGCTCGAGCCTCGGCATTTCGGGGCATTGGCCGGGCTCGGCATCATCCTCGATCGGCTGGACCAAGACGCGGACGCGCTTCGGGTGTTCCGCCGGGCGCTTGAGATCCATCCCCACCTCGAAGGGGCCAAGGAAGCGATCGAACGCCTTGAGCCCGAAGTGGAAGGCCGCGAACTCTGAGCTCTCCGCGCACGGGCCTTGCCGGCCCGATGCAAAGCGATTAGGCACGTGGCGAAGCCCCATTGAGGGGAGGCCTCTCATGTCTGCCTACGGGGCGACGGCTGCCGGGACCTCCCAGGTCATCGCCGTTCTCGGTCCGACCAATACCGGCAAGACCCATTATGCGATCGAGCGGATGCTTGCCCGGGCCGACGGCGTGTTCGGCCTGCCGCTGCGGCTATTGGCGCGCGAGATCTACGACAAGGTGGTGGATCTCCGCGGCCCCGGCGCGGCGGCGCTGATCACCGGCGAGGAGAAGATCCAGCCGAAGACCGCGCGGTATTTCATCTGCACCGTCGAAGCGATGCCGCTCGACTATCCGGTCGATTTCGTGGCCATCGACGAGGTGCAGATGTGCGCCGATCCTGAGCGCGGTCACATCTTTACGGACCGGCTCCTGCGCGCACGCGGCCGTTACGAGACCTTGTTTCTCGGCTCGGACGCCATGCGCGATCGGATCCGTGCGCTCGTCCCCGAAGCGAGTTTCGTCGGTCGCGAGCGGTATTCAACGCTCTCCTTCTCAGGGTCGAAAAAGATCGGCCGGCTGAAACCGCGGGCGGCCGTCGTCGCCTTCTCGATCGACCAAGTCTATGCGATTGCCGAGCTCATTCGCCGCACCCGTGGCGGGGCGGCCGTCGTGATGGGCGCGCTCAGCCCACGCACGCGCAATGCCCAGGTCGATCTCTACCAACAGGGCGATGTCGACTATCTCGTCGCAACCGACGCCATCGGCATGGGGCTCAATCTCGACATCGACCATGTGGCCTTTGCGGGGCTCTCGAAATTCGACGGCCTCCGCCACCGCCGCCTCGAGCCGAACGAGCTCGCGCAGATCGCCGGCCGCGCCGGGCGCTACAAGAAGGACGGCACCTTCGGCACCACCGGCGAGGCGCCGCCCGTCGAGCCCGAGATCGCCGACGCCATCGAGGGCCACCGCTTCAAGCCGATCCGCAAGCTCATGTGGCGGAACCACGCGCTCGATTTCGGCTCGGTCCCGCGGCTTATCCAAAGCCTGGAGACCGCCCCCGCAAGCCCCGAACTGGTCCGCGCACGCGAGGCCGAGGATCAAATCGCCCTCAGAACCGCCTGGGAGGATGGAGAAATCCGCCGCCTCGCCGGGCGCCCCGACCGGGTGCGGCTCTTGTGGGAGGTCTGCCAGATCCCCGATTTCCGCAAGACCGCACCGCAGGAACATGCAGCCCTTGTCGGCCAACTTTATCGTTTCCTGCTGACGGATGCCGGGGTTATACCGTCTTCGTGGCTGGCGGCGCAGGTGCGGCGGATTGACAGGACCGATGGCGATATCGACACCCTGTCAAAGCGGCTCGCGTTTATTCGGACATGGACGTTCGTCACCAACCGATCGTCCTGGGTCGAGGACGCGCGGGATTGGCAGGAAACCACCCGGGCCATCGAAGACAGGCTATCGGATGCGCTGCACGACCGTCTGACGCAGCGTTTCGTCGACCGGCGGACGAGCGTGCTCCTCCGGCGGCTGAAGCAGAAGGAGCGGCTCGTGGCCGAGGTGAACGACAAGGGCGAAGTCACCGTCGAGGGCGAGTATCTGGGGCGGATGGACGGCTTCCGCTTCACGATCGATGAGACCGCGACGACGGACGAGCTGAAAACGCTCCGTTCGGCGAGCCTCGGCCCGCTCCGGGACGAACTCGCGCGGCGCGCGGACAAGCTCTATAACGCGCCGGACGGGGAGATCGACGTTACCGATCAGGGCGGGCTGATGTGGGGCACCGACGCGATCGGCCGGCTCGTCAAAGGCGACGATGCGCTTGCACCGCGAATTCAGGTCTTTGTCGACGACACCGCCGATGCGCAGGTCGCCGAGAAGGTCGAGCGCCGCCTCGGGCACTGGCTCAAGCGCCGGATCGACGCGCTCTTCGAGCCGCTCCTCAAAATGCGCGACGACGAGACCGTCACCGGCCTCGCTCGCGGCGTGGCGTTCCGGCTTGTGGAGGCCATGGGCGTGATCCCGCGCCGCCAGATCGCCGACGACATCAAGGCCCTAGGCCAGGAGGAACGGGCGCTCCTGCGCAAACACGGCGTGCGCTTCGGTCAGCACACGATTTTCCAGCCGGCCCTGCTAAAGCCCGCGCCCGCCCGCATGCGGATCCTGCTCTGGGGGCTTTGGGAGGAGATGGCCGAGATCCCGTCGGCGCCGCCGCCCGGACATGTGACGATCCCGGCGGTCGCAGGCGCGCCCCAGGGCTTTTACGATAAAGCCGGGTATCGGCTCCTGGGCGAGCGGGCGGTCCGGATCGACATGCTCGAGCGGCTCGCCGACATGATCCGGCCGCTCGATGTGCGTGCGGGGTTCGAAGCGACCCCGGAGATGCTCTCGATCACCGGCTGCACGCTCGAGCAGTTCGCCGAGCTGATGGACGGTCTCGGCTTCCAGGCCGAGCGCGGTGAGCGACCGAAGCCCGAACGGAAGCCGGCTCCGGTCAAGACCGCCGAGAAACCGCGGTCGGGTGAGGGGGAGACGCCGACGGAGGGCGAGGCGCCCGCTTCGTCCGAGGGGACCGAGGCTGTACCGGTGCCTGCCGAGACGGGCGAAACCGGCCCAGGGCTCGAGGATGTGGCGGCGCTGGCGCCGGATGCGCCCGAGGCGTCGACCGCGCCGACAGGGGCTGACGCTGCGCCGTCGGCAGAGGCGCCGGCGACCGAGACGGCCGATCCGCTGTCCGCTGAAGCCGCCACGGAGGCCGTGGCCGACCCAGCCGCTGCAGAGATCACGGAACCTGAGACCGCCCTACCGGCAAGCGCCCCTCCCGAGGACGCGGGAGACGCGACGCCGGTCGATCCATCCCCTGATGCGTCGATCCCCGATGCGACCGCCTCAGAGGGCGGCGACGGGACCGAGACGATCGCGACCGAGCCCGCCGCTCCCGGCGATCAACCGGTTGAAATGGAGGCGTTTTTCGTCTTCTCGCTCCGCCCGCGCGCACCGCGCGGCGCACCTCGCAGACGACCGGCCGACGCCGAGGCTGGCAACCGGTCGGAAGGCGGCGGACGGAGCGAAGGCGGCGGCAGGCGCCGCGGACCGCGCGCGGCGGATGGCGAGCAAAAACGCCCGCGCGACGAGCGCCCGAATGCCGAGCGCGCGCCCCGCCAGGCCACCGAAGGCTCCCCCTCCAGCGAGGCCACGCCTACGACGCGTGAGGGCAAGAAACCCGCGCGTGGGGACCGGCCGCGGGGCAAACCTCGGGACCAGGCCGGTGATCGTCCCGACAAGGGATCCGCGCCGAAACCGCAGCGCGACGGTGGCAAAGGCGGCGCGCCCCGGTCCGGACAAAAGCCGAAGCGCGAAGAAAAGCCCGTCGATCCCGACAGCCCCTTCGCGATCCTAGCCCAGCTCAAGAACAAGTGACCGCGCCCCCATCCGACGACGCCAAACTGCGCGTCGACAAGTGGCTTTGGCATGCGCGGTTCTTTAAGTCGCGGGCGCGGGCCGGTGAAGTGGCCGGTGGCGGCGCGCTTCGGATCAACGGCACGCGCTGCACGAAACCCGCGCAGACCGTTCGACCGGGGGACGTGTTGACCTTTGCCCAAGGCAATCGCATCCGGGTCATCCGGGTCGAGGCGCTTGGCGAACGGCGGGGGCCGGCCCCCGAGGCCGAGACGCTTTATGCAGATCTCGATCCGCCGCCGCCCGCGGCCGAGGCCCGGTCGACCGACCCTGCCGAGCCGGTGGGTCGCGACCCCGGCGAGGGCCGCCCCACAAAGCGGGACCGGCGAGAAATCGACCGGCTGCGTCGGTTCGATCCTTGATGCGGGGATAAAGCCAACTTAAACCGTCGGAAACGGGCGCTGACACCCGTGCGGCAAGCCATTTCGGGAGACGGACGCATGACCTATGTCGTGACTGACAACTGCATCAAGTGCAAATACACCGACTGCGTCGAAGTCTGTCCGGTGGACTGCTTTTACGAAGGCGAAAACATGTTGGTGATCCATCCGGACGAGTGCATCGACTGCGGCGTGTGCGAGCCGGAGTGCCCGGCCGATGCGATCCGTCCGGACACCGAACCGAACACCGAGACCTGGGTGTCGTTCAATCGGAAATACTCGGACCTCTGGCCGAACATTACGCAGAAAAAGGAGCCGCTGCCCGAGGCCGAAAAGTTCGACGGCGAATCAGGGAAGCTCGAAAAATTCTTCTCGGAAGCCCCGGGCGAGGGCGACTGAGCCGCCGAGCGGGAGTTCGGGCGGCCGAACGGGCGCAAAGCCGGGCGCGGAAGGAGCGATACCGCGCTTTTGCACGCCTGTGATCGTGGATTCCCCGATCAGCACTAGCAATCTGACGACGAGTGTGTTACATAATTGTTGCACTCACGGTGGGTCGGATTTCTGGGGAGCCCGGCAGGCCGTCATCGAGCTGGACCGTATCGCTGTTCGCCTAAAGGGGAGCGATACGCAGCCAGCTTTTGTGCGTCTTGTGGGCACTTACCCTGGTCGACTGGAGAGAAGAATGTCAAAAAAGCATGGGCTGGCGTCGCTCGAGTTCCGTCCGAACGATTACGTCGTTTATCCGGCGCACGGCGTTGGTCGCATCGTGTCGATCGAAGAGCAAGACGTTGCCGGGATGCGGCTCGAACTGTTCGTCATCTCCTTTGAAAAGGACAAGATGACGCTCCGCGTACCGACGGCCAAAGCCCATGCAACCGGGATGCGATCGCTCTCCAGTCCGGACATTGTGGAACGGGCCCTCGACACGCTCAAAGGCCGGGCGAAGGTCAAGCGGGCGATGTGGTCGCGCCGCGCGCAGGAATACGAGCAAAAGATCAATTCCGGAGATCTGATCTCGATCGCCGAAGTGGTCCGCGACCTGCACCGCGCCGAGGACCAGCCGGAGCAATCCTATTCGGAACGCCAGCTATATGAGGCGGCCCTCGAGCGCTTGACCCGGGAACTCGCGGCGGTGCAGCGCCTCGACGAAGGCGATGCGGCTGCCAAGGTGGACGCGGTGCTGGTGGCAAAGGCCGCCTGAGCGGCCCACCAACGCCCTTAGGATGCCCGCCGGCCCTTGGCGGGCGCCCTCTCAGGCACCGAAAAATCGCTTTAAAATTTCACCGTAAAGCGTTGCCAACATCCGTATATCGTCTTCGGATACGCTCTCGTCCACCTGGTGCATGCTGTCACCGACCAAACCGACCTCCATCACTGGACAATGGTCCTTGATGAATCGGGCATCGGACGTGCCGCCCCCCGTGGTCAGCGCCGGCCGCTCGAGCATCCGGTCGGTGATCGCGTCCACGACGATCTCAGTTAACGGGCCTGGCGCGGTCAGGAAGCTCTCACCCGACACCTCCCAATCGATCTCGGCCGTGCAGCCCGTGTTCTTCAAGACCTCCTCGATCACCTGATCGGCCCAGATCTTGACGGTTTCGGAGGTATGCCGGTCGTTAAAGCGGATGTTGAACCGCGCCGTCGCCGCGGCCGGGATCACGTTTGTCGCCGTGTTGCCCGTGTCGATCGAGGTCAGCGCGACGGTCGAGGCCGGGAAATGCGTGCTGCCCAGATCGAGCGGCGTCGCGTCGAGCCGGTCGCAAACCCGCGCCAAAACCGGCAGCGGATTGATCGCCCGGTCGGGATAAGCGGTGTGTCCCTGGGCGCCGAACACCGTCAGCGCCGCCGACATCGAGCCGCGCCGGCCAATCTTCACGACATCGCCGAGCCGCTCGACCGATGTGGGCTCTCCCACGAGGCAAAAGTCGAGACACTCGCCAGCTTCACCCATCCAATCGAGGATCGCCCGCGTCCCGTCGGTGGCCGGCCCCTCCTCATCCGCGGTCAGAAGGAGGGCCACCGACCCAACCTCCCCGGCCTGCGCATGCGCAATCGCGGCCGAAACGAAGGCGGCAACTCCCGATTTCATATCGCATGCGCCGCGCCCCCAAATCCGCCCGCGCGCCTTGAGCCCGCCGAACGGATCCACCGTCCACGCCCCGGCATCGCCGACGGGGACCACATCCACATGTCCCGCAAAGCCAAAGACAGGCTCCGTCGTCCCCCAACGCGCATAAAGGTTCTCGACCCCGCCGCGCGGAATGCGCGTGCACCGAAACCCCGCCCCGACCAAGAGCCCTTCGATGAGCCCGAGTGCCCCCGCCTCCTCGGGCGTCACCGACGGACAGCGGATGAGCTCTTGGGTGAGCGTCACGGGATCGGGCACGGTCACGGATCGGTCCTCACAATCTGAGCATCGTCTGGGTTGTCGTGCGGGTCGTCCTCGCTGCCGTCGTCTTCGAACGGGATCACCTGCGCGACGATCACGGCGTTTTCGTCGAGAGCCCGCTGCATGAGGGACCGGTCGTCCTCGCCGATCTCGTGTCCCGCCGCCTCGCGTTCGGCGAGCGTGCCGTGGACCTGCACCTCGAGCGGTGAAAGACCCGCTTGGCGAAGCACGTCGACGGTCTCATCAACTGCCTGGCGTTCCGCCGATGCGGCGGTATAGCAGAGCATGGCGGCCCCGTCGCAGCCGTCGGGAAGGCCGTCGCCGGGGGCCCGACCGACCTCCACGAGCAGAGTAAAGACGGAGTGGGCGCCGGACGCGGTCATGCCTCGCGAAGGAGCTCGTTGATCGACGTCTTGGCGCGGGTTTGGGCATCCACCGTCTTCACAATCACCGCGCAGGCAAGGCCCGGCCCCGGGCGGCCATCGGGCAGCGGTGCGCCAGGCAACGTACCCGGCACGACAACCGAATAGGCCGGCACTTCGCCCCGATGGATCTCGCCGGTGACACGATCGACGATCTTGGTCGAGGCGCCGACAAAGCAGCCCATTGAAAGCACGGCGCCCTCGCGCACGATAACGCCTTCGGCAACTTCGGAGCGCGCGCCGATGAAACAGTTGTCTTCGATGATGACCGGGTTCGCTTGCAGCGGTTCGAGTACACCGCCAATGCCCGCCCCACCGGAAATATGGCAATTGCGCCCAATCTGTGCACAGGAGCCGACCGTGGCCCAGGTGTCGATCATGGTCCCGCTATCCACGAATGCGCCCAAATTGATGAAACTCGGCATCAATACCACGCCGGGCGCGACATAAGCCGACCGCCGGACCACGGCCGTCGGCACAGCGCGGAACCCCGCCGCACGCCACTGCTCCTCGCCCCAGCCATCGAATTTCGACGGGACCTTGTCCCACCAAGTCGCCGCGCCCGGGCCGCCATGGATCGGCGCCATGTCCGTCAGGCGAAATGACAGAAGCACGGCCTTTTTCGCCCATTCGTGGACCAACCAACGCCCGCCCGTGTCCCTTTCGGCCACCCGGAGCGCCCCGCGATCGAGCAAGTCGAGCGTCGCCTGCACCGCGTCGCGATGCGCGCCGGTCGTGGCAGACGAAAGATCGTCGCGCGCCGCCCAGGCCGCGTCGATCCGTGCAGACAACTCAACCCGGTCCATGATGAGCCCCTTGCTTCGCGCCGTCGGATCCATACCGACAAGCCTCAACAGACGCAATCCGGCCCTCACCCCTTGAGGCGAAAGGCCATCAGGATCGTCCGTTGAGGTGGATTAAAATTGTTGTCGGAAACGATCCAAAGCCGAAGACCGTCCTCTGTGGGCTCGACCGCCAGGGCCTCCATATTGTCGATGCCAGAAGCGCTTTCAAAGGCCGCGAGCTCGGTTCTGCGGTCCGCGCGCGGCACCCCATCGGCATCGAGATGATAGGCGAAGATACGGATCGAAACGCCTGTCACTCGAGAAAAATCGCGCGCCACCGTATAAAGCCGATGACCGGTCGGCGACAGATCAGCCCCTGTGATCCGATGGCGTGACGGCGCCGCGAGGCGCGCCGAAACCACGCCACCCTCCGGGCCTAACACGAACACCGGCGACGCATCCTCGCTTTGGCTTTCGCCGAGCGCGAGGATCCGGCCATCGGGGAACGCTGCCAGCCCTTCGATCCCGCCGTTGAAATCCAGCGCGGCGAACCCCTTAGGCGCGATCCGTCCGGCGAGGGCGCCGGCGCCGCCATGGGTCGAAAGCCGATGATCGCGCTCGAACGCCACCAAGAGCCGGCCGTCGGACGTCACGGCCAATGCCTCCGCATCGGCCGCCTCGGTCGCCAGCGGCGCCCCGTCAGCGCCACGCAACGGCGCGATCCGCGCCCCGGAAAGCATGAGTTCATCGCCCTCGCGCTTTATGTCCGCCCGGAGCCAGACCCCGCGATCGCCGACCGCGAGCAACTCCCCGCCTCGGATAGCAAGTCCGGACAGCCCGCCGAACGCGGCATCATCGGAGGTCAGACGCCACGCGCCGTCGGCGATGAGAGCGGGATGCAGGCGGTCGGCCACGATCTCCACGGGCTCTGCCCGGATCGAGAGCGCCCGCCCCTCCGCGACCGGATCCGACCAATCGGATGCCTGCACCGCATTTGCGAGCAACAATAAAACAAAAACCGCGGCGCGCATGGCTCAGCGCCCCAAAAGCGCGCGGCAGGCGGCCGGCAAGTCGCCAAGCGTCAGTTCGCCGCGCGGCTTCGACGGGGACCTCGGGCGCGGATTGAGAGCTTCGTCCGAGAACCACCACGCGAGATCCCCACAGCCATCGCCCGGCGGGGGCGGCGCCTGATCGATACAGCTTCGGGACCCGACAGGGCATGCGAGACGCACGTGGAAATGTCCATCGTGGCCCCACCAGGGACGAATTTTCCGCAGCCACGCGCGGTCATCGGGCGGCAGACGGCGGCAGAGTTCCCCCTTGATCGCCGCGTTCACGAAAATCCGCGCAACGTCTTCATCGGTGGCCGCGGCCCGTAAGATGCCGATGTGAGCGTTTCTAAAGGCCGCGGTGACACGCGTCCCCCCCGGAGCAACCATGGAGACCATTGCCAATTTCTCGCGCGCCGCTCGATCGAGCGGTTTGGCCGGCGGCTGTCGGAACCAGATATCGGCGTCAAGGCCGATTTGGTGCGAGCGATGGCCGAAGGTCATCGGCCCGCCGCGCGGCTGGCTGAGATCGCCGATCAAAAGCCGGGGCCAGCCGAGAGCGCGAGCCCGCTCTCCAAGCCGCTCGACAAAGGCGATCAGATCGGGATGGCCCCAGGCTCGGTTGCGTGACGGGCGCATCGTTTGCCAGCCGGCGCCCGCGCCAGCCAACGCGACGGCCCCGGCGATACAACCACGCGCGTAAGATCCGTATGCCGCAGCTTCATCACCTGAAGGACGGTCAGCGGCGCCGAAGGCCGCCTTCGCCGACTGTGCCCCGGCAGTCCCGGAAACCGTGATAAGAACCAGCCAAACCGCTAGCATCCGAGAAATCCACATTGCGCCCTCTCTGTCTCCCGTCTCACTATGCGCGGGAGCGGGCCCGACTGAAACAGAAAAGGGACGCGACTCATTTGTCGGCCCGGCCAAGGCGCCCGGAAAGCGGTGCAAGAAAATCCGCTTTAACTGCGCTCTCGAGACGCACGGCTTTTTTGCTATCCACCGCGCCGAGCTTGCCCTTGGCAATCGCCACGGGCCCCTCCGCGGTCTTTGCCTGTAACTCGATCCGCGACAGCGCGTTCTTGGGCAATTCGAGCACGTCGCCATGGGCAAAGCGGCTGACCGACGCGACCGTATACTGTCCCGCCGGGATCACGGCGCGTAGTTTGAGCGCGCTGCTTACAATTTCGCTCAGCATATGCTGTTCCCAAACCCCTCGCATACTGTCGGACCCCTGCCCTTGAGCTGCGATCAGGTCGCGTTTCAATAACTCAAGCACCGAAACCGGAACGACGAAATCGAGGCCCGCGCCCCGCTTGTCATCGTTCATGTGAAAATTCAGTTTGACCACAAAGACTTCGGCCTGATCGGGAGCGATCCGAACCATACCGGGCTGCTGCTCGAAGCGTGCGCGGGACCCAACGCCAATCGCCGATCGCCCACAGGTCTCTCGGATTGCATCATCGAAGCAGCCGGCCACCAAATCGACGAAGCGGCCATAAATCGCGAGGTCGATCGCCGTTAAAGACCGCGCGAAATTCGACTCCTCAAAGCTTCCATCACCACCGAGATAAATATCCAACACTTTGCCGAGCAGTCTCGGATGCGCCTTGATGAGCGCCATTCCCGATTGGGCAGAAAACGATAATATATAGATTGCTGAAGGTGCGAAAAGCCCCCGCAAATAATCGCCGTGCCGCGCGACTTCGAAGCCGTAGACCGTTACATCGATGCCAGGCCGCAATTCCGCCCGCACCCGGGTTGCTGCGATGCTTGCGAAAGTATGGCAAAGCGCGTCCATCGGCGGAAATCCAGCAAGCCGCATCTTCGGGCCACGAATCTTCCGCGCAAGCACCGGTTGCGCCTGTTGTTGAGCGGACCCCGCCATACACCCTCCTTCTGCCTATCACGCGCCGACCCTTTCGCATTTTGGTGACTGTTCGGTTAACTGCTGAGCTCAACGGCCCATTAGCGGCGATCCTCAGGAATTTTTTGGCCATCTCCTGAAACTGCAATTAAAACCCTGCTCCTTAATCGACAAGGGCGCGAAAACCTTGAGGAGGTCACCATGGCAGATCGGGTAAATCCTATTATCGTCAAAAAAGTCGTCAAAGGAGAGGAGGGTCACCACGGAGGTGCGTGGAAGGTCGCCTATGCAGATTTCGTAACAGCGATGATGGCATTCTTTCTGTTGATGTGGCTTTTGAACGCAACGACAGAGAGACAACGAAAAGGTCTTGCCGACTTTTTCGAGCCAACGATCCCGATAAGCAAAGTCTCGGCCGGCGGTCAGGGAATGCTGCACGGTGACAGCGTGATGGTCCCGGAAACGGATGCGGGGACGCGGCGCGAACCCGCCAGCGGCAATGGGCCTGCCAACGCAGAGGCAGCCGAAGTCACGCCCTCAGAAGCTGCCGATCGCGCTGCGGCGGAGGCGGCGGAGCAGGCGCGTTTGGAGGCGCTCGAGACCGAAATCCGTGGAATTATGGCCGATGTTCCCGGGCTTGACGCGCATTTCCTCGTGCGGGTTACGCCGGAAGGCCTGGTCATCGAACTGACGGATACCGGCGGGGAGCCGCTCTTTGCGTCTGGCTCTGCGCAACCCGAGCCGCTCCTCCGTGCGCTGCTGCAGATGCTCGTGCCGGTGCTCGAGCCGGTGCTGAACCCAATTGCAATTGTCGGGCATACCGATGCGCGCCCCCTCGACCGGGCCGGCTACACCAACTGGGAGCTTTCGACGGACCGGGCCAACGCGGCGCGGCGGCTCTTGCTCGAAGCGGGGCTGGATATCGCGCGGGTGGCGCGGGTGTCGGGTCGGGCCGCGACCGAGCCGCTCGACGGGGACCCCTACGCCGCGCCGAACCGGCGGATCGGGATCACACTTCTGCGTCTGCCGCCGCGTTAGGCGCCGCTTAACTCTGTGGCCTTAGAGACTTGCCGGCAGAAACGGTTCGCTACGCCAAGAGGTACATTATGAGCCTGTCGTCGTCCCTCAATGCGGGTGTCGCCGGTCTCTTCGTCAACGCGACGAAGCTGGCCACGATCTCGGACAACATCGCCAACAGCGCGACACCAGGCTATCGCCGGTCGGATGTCGAATTCGCGTCGCTCGTCTCCCCAGACCCGCGCAGCACCGTCTATACCGCGGCGGGCGTCCGGGCGATCCCGTTCCGGGACGTCGAAACCTCGGGCTCGCTGCGGTCCACCTCGAACTCGACCGATCTCGCAGTGGCAGGCAACGGAATGCTGCCGGTCACGGATGCTTCGCGCCTCGGCCTGCCATCCAACGAAAGGCCGTTTCTCCTGACGCCGACGGGGTCGTTCGAGACCAACGAAGTGGGCAATCTGGTCACGAAATCGGGGCTCGCGCTGCTCGGCTTCCCGACCGACTCAGCCGGCAATCTGCTCGGTGCGGTGGTCCGCGACGGGACATCGAGCCTCGAACCCGTCCAGGTCTCGCCCTTCCTCACGGCCGCCCAGGCCACGAGCGAAGTCTCCCTCGGGGTCAACTTGCCGGCGCGGGAGACGGAATTCGACCTCGCAGGGCCGCAACCCTTCGAGAGCCCGATCCAGTATTTCGACCGCGGCGGCCGGGCTAACACCCTGCGGATTGTCTACACGCCAATGTTACCCGCCGCTGCGGGCGATCCGCCAACGGATATGTGGAACCTCTCCATCTTCGACACGGCCGGGCCCGATCCCGCCTTGCCGATCGCCTCTGTCGATCTCCAGTTCGACGATACCCAAGGCGGTGTTCTTCTCAATCCGGGCGGCGTCGTCGAAAACGATCTGACCGGTTCGGGTGGCGAGCCCACGGGCTACAGCCCGGCCTCTTTCGACGAAACGACGGGGATAATCCGAATCCAGGCAAAGAATGGCGAGGTACCGATTGACGTTTTCATTGGCTCGCCGGATCCGGCCGTCCAAGGCGGGTTGACGCAGCTCGACGCGGAGTTTGCACCCACCAATATTATTAAAGACGGGGCGCCGGCGGGCACACTTTCATCGCTCGAAGTCGACGAGCGCGGTGTCCTCCTCGGCGTCTACGACACGGGGCAACGGGTGGCGCTCTTCCAGATCCCGATTGCCGACGTGCCAAACCCCAATGGATTGGTGGCACTCGACAATCAGTCATTCGCCCTGTCGCCCGATTCAGGAAATCTGTTTCTCTATGACGCAAATACTGGGCCCGTCGGGTCTATCGAGTCGTTTTCACTTCAGGAAAGCACTGTCGATATTGCCCGTGAATTGACCGATCTCATCAGTACCCAGCGCGCCTACTCATCGAATGCAACGGTCATCCAGACCGTCGACGAGATGCTGCAGGAAACCACCAACATCAAACGCTAAGAGTGATGGGATAAAGCCATGAGCATCGGGCTCGCTCTGCAAAACGCTCTGACCGGCCTCACGGCGACGAGCCGCCTGGCCGAGGTCACCTCCGGAAATTTGGCCAATGCATTGACGCCGGGCTATGGGCGACAGAGCGTGGTTTTGACCTCTGCGGTGGCGGGGACCCAGGGCACTGGCGTGCGTGTGACAGATGTCGAACGCGCGCTTGATCCGGAACTTTCCCAGGCCCGGCGTGACGCCGATGGGGCTCTCGCCGACGGTGCCGCCAGATCGGAGGCGCTGGCAGATCTCGAGCGGCTGATTGGTACCGATGCGTCGAGTGGATTGATCGGCCGCATCGCAGAGTTCGAAGCGTCTCTTCGTCTCCTCGCTGAAACGCCAGAGCTTGGGCCCCGCCAACAAGCGACGGCCGAAGCGGCCCGCGATCTCGCCGACGCCTTCGGCGATGTGGACGCCCAAATTCGACAGACACGCTCGCAAGCCGACGCCGAAATTGCCCGCAGGGTCGAAACCTTGAACGACGACCTGGTCGCGATTGCCCGGGTCAACCGCCAGATCCAAACCGCCACCGCCGCAGGACGCGAGACTGCACCGCTCATCGATCGCCGCGAGGGTTTGGTGGATCGCGTGGCGCAGACGCTTCCTGTGCGGCAGTCTTCGCGACCCGACGGTGTTTTGGAACTTCGCACGCTCGAAGGCGTGCCGCTGTCCGACGTGACGGCTCGGCGTATAAACTTTGTTGCCGCGCCTGTCGTGACCTCTGCACTCTCATTCCCTGCGACTTTGAGCGGCCTGACCAGCCAAGGACTCGACATCACACCAGGCGGCATGGGGGCTCAACAAGTCCGCGGCGGCGCCCTCGCAGGTCTCTTCGCCGTTCGCGACGACATCGGTCCTCACCTTCAGGAACAAGTCGATTCACTCGCAGCCGATCTCATCACCCGCACCCAAGACCCCGCAGTGGATCCGACACTCGTGATCGGAGCGCCCGGGCTGTTCACAGATCGGCAATCGGCCTTCGCGCTCGTGGACAATGTTGGGATTGCCGGCCGTATCGAGCTGAACGCCGCCGTCGATCCGGCACTTGGAGGAGATCCGGCAAAACTGCGCGACGGCATCGCGTCGGTCACGCCGCGGCCCGATGCCGACGCCACTATTCTCCGCGCAGTTCTCGATGCGTTGAAGACGCCGGAAGATACAACCACGCCTCCGGCGACGCCCAGTCTATTTGGCGTGCTTTCATTTGCAGATCGTACTGCCCAGGTTGCCGAGCTTCTGGCCACAGATCGGGTCTTTGGCGAAGCAAATACTGCAGCTCTGGCAGCGGAGCGCGAAACCCTCGCCCAACAAGAGTCTGACATTCTCGGAGTTGACAGCGACGCCGAATTGCAACGTTTAATCGTAATCGAACAAGCCTATGCCGCAAACGCGCAGGTAATTCAGACGGCCTCCCGTATGCTTGAAGAATTGCAGAGGATCCGATGATCGACACTCCCTTAGGCTTTCCAGCACAACGCTCACAGGCCCTGTTCAATCAGTTGTTGACGTCTCTACGAGACCAAGCAATTTCCGCGCGCACAGAAGCCGTGACAGGGCGCCCCTCCGACATTCCTGCGGCTCTCGGCGGGCGAATTTCCGACGCGATTGATCTCGAAACTGCAATTGCCGAAATCAGCCAACGAAGAGAGATCATTGCGCTGGCTGAAACCCGCACAACCGCTGCGCAAGGCAGCCTCTCGGCCATAGGGGAGAGCATTAACGACATCGCCACGTCGGCGCTCACCGCCCTCCAAAATCAGGCGACTAATGGCCTCGAAGTTCTTTCGATAGACGCACGTGCTGCGTTGACGGCTGCGATATCCGCTCTGAATGTAACCGTTGCTGGACGCGGTGTATTTGCCGGAGATCTCGCTCGAACACCACTCAATCTTGATTCGATCTACTCCGATAGCGCTGCACTTATTGACGCATCGCCAAATTCGACAACTGCAGAAGACAATTTACGCGGGGCATTTAACGATCCGGGCGGTCTATTCGAAACAGTGTTTTATACGGGAGGCACCAGCCCTGCCCCCGCAGCCGAAATCGCAGAGGGTGAACGGATCGAAATCGGCGCCCGAGCCGATGAGCAGCCGATCCGAGATACATTGCGCGCCTTGGCACAACTGGGCGCCGCCTACGACCCAGATCTAACTTTGTCGGACGCCGATCGGCGAGCACTTGCACAATCGGCGACCGATGCTCTTCTTGGGGTCATCGATCCGCTTAACCGCATCAGCGCTCGGATCGGTAGCGCCGAAGCACGCATTGAACAAGTGTCGGCACGCTTGAATAACGAAGAAGCGGCATTGACGACGACATTTAACGAACGCATCCCAGTAGATCCACTTATCGCCGCGGCCGAATTTCAGGAAATTAGTGGGCAATTAGAAATACTATATCTTACTACATCAAGATTTTCCCAACTCTCCTTCGTGAATTTTGTTCGATGATTTTGACTCGCACACTTATCGTTGCATTAATATTTCCCGTGTTCGCTATCGCCGGCCCGCGTATTAAAGACCTCGTTGAAATTGAAGGCGTGCGTGGCAACGATCTGGTTGGCTATGGCCTTGTGGTTGGCCTAAATGGAACAGGTGATGGCATACGTAACAGCCCTTTCACAGAAGAGGCCCTTGTCAATTTGCTCGAGCGTCTTGGCGTGAATGTCTCAGGGGAACAATTTAGACCAAACAATGTAGCTGCAGTCATTGTAACAGCCACTTTACCCCCGTTTGCACGACCAGGATCTCGGATTGACATAACGGTTTCGGCAATTGGCGACTCGGATAGCCTACTTGGCGGGACTTTGGTTATGACACCATTGAATGCCGCAGATGGGGAAATCTACGCCGTCGCTCAAGGGCCGGTGCTCGCAGGAGGGGTTGCTGCCGGCGGCGAAGCCGCCAGAACGCAGATCGGCATAGCGACATCGGGCTCGATACCAGGCGGCGCCCGCGTCGAGCGAGAGATACCCTTCGAATTTTCCGCTCTTGAACGCGTCCGCTTGGCGCTTCGGGAGCCGGATTTTACAACAGCAGCACGAATTGAAGCTGCCATTAATAGCGTCCTTCCGGCCTCCATCGCTCAGATGGGCGACAGTGGCACGGTTACTCTTGATCTCACGAAGGTCAGTCTGAGGCCGGCTGAGCTGCTGGCGAAGATTGAGAACCTTCCGATCGAGCCTTCTGCGCCGGCGCGGGTTGTGGTTGATCAAAGATCGGGAACAATCGTTCTTGGCGCAGATGTGAAAATTAGCCAAGTCGCGGTCGCACAAGGGAACTTGGCCATTCGCGTTGAGGAAACTCCCTTGGCCGTTCAACCAAATCCTTTTGCAGAGGGCGAGAGCTTAGTTGTTCCTCGAACAAACGTCGAAATCGATGAGGATGATGAAAATCGCCTCGCTTTGGTAAATGGAAACGTCACGCTTGCGGATCTTGTTGACGGGTTAAATGCACTTGGCATAGGTCCTCGAGATATGATTGATATTCTAAAGGCGATCAAGGCAGCAGGCGCCCTGCATGCAGAATTGGTGGTACTATGAGTATGTTGAGGCCGTTTTTTATATTTTTTGCACAAATATAATAAAATTACTTTTCCCACTTAAATTGAAACGCTTCATAAAAAATTTTCAAATATCAAAAAAATGTATTGAGTTAGGCCGTGTGGACAAAACGCATCCAGCGGTGGATTGCAGCGAGGTGGACGAAGCTGAGGAAGCTGGCGGCGGTCTTGTCGTAGCGGGTGGCGAAGCGGCGGAAGTGCTTGAGGAAACCGAACATCCGCTCGATCCGGTTG